>CAZVYT010000013.1:0-69906 GCA_964631495.1 uncultured Melioribacter sp.
GTGGAATCATAATCCACGTGTCGGGGGTTCAAGTCCCTCCCTCGCTACAAAAACTTAGGAGTTAAAGATGTACACGTTATTAATGACATTATCTGTAATTATCGCGGTTGTTTTGGTAATCGTGGTTTTATTACAATCTAGTAAAGGTGGCGGACTCGCCGGTTCATTCGGTGGTGTTGGTCAATTTGGAACAGTATTTGGCACAAGAAAAACCGCTGACTTTTTAAGTAAATCTACATGGTGGTTAGGCGGATCTTTAATTGTTCTTGCAATTGTAATCAATCTTTTCTTCTTACCAGGAACTATAGGAAAAGTAGAGGAAAGCATTATTCAAGGTGGCGATAAGCAAGCTGTCCCGACTTCGCCTGCATTGCCGCAGCAGCAAAGTCCAACTCAAACGCCTACTAAGTAATTAATTTGAGCCCCTTTGCAAAGGGGCTTTTTTTTTGAACAGACTTGTTTTCTGTAAAATTTTATTTAGAACATGAGTCGAATTAATTCTGTTAAAACAGAATTTGTAAATTTCAATTAAATGGTATAAAATGAAAAAAATAGGAACAACAGTAAAAGCGTATAATGATTTTGATTTTTTGAATTCAAAAGACGCACGTACAATTAGAATTCTTTCAGAATTTCTACAACCAAAAGCAAGGTTCGATAAAAACAAGATTGTTGATACGGTGGTTTTCTTTGGCTCGGCAAGAATAGTTTCCCGAAAAGATGCTTTAAAAATGTTAAACGAAGCTAAAAAAGATAAGAGTAAAACCAGTAAAGCAAAATTTGAAAAAGCTCTAAAAGCTTTAGAAATGTCTCAATATTATGAAGACTCAGTCGAACTTGGAAAAAGACTTACCGAATGGAGCATGTCTTTGCCTACTACTGGCAAGCGCTTTATGATTTGCAGTGGCGGCGGTCCCGGCATAATGGAAGCAGCCAACAAGGGCGCTTATAACGCCGGCGGATCTTCCATTGGCTTAAATATCAGCATTCCATTTGAGCAATTTGTTAATAAATATGTAGACCCAAACTTAACTTTTGAATTTCATTACTTCTTCATGAGAAAACTTTGGTTTATGTATTTAGCTAAAGCATTAGTTACTTTCCCTGGCGGTTTTGGTACTCTTGATGAAATGATGGAAGTTCTTACTTTGGTTCAAACTAAAAAAGTAACAAAACCAATTAAAGTTGTTTTGTTTGGAGAAAGTTACTGGAGAGAAATCTTAAACTTTGATGCCTTATTAGAACATGGAATGATCAGCAAAGAAGATTTAAAGTTGTTCGAATTTGTAACAACAGTTGATGAAGCGTTTGATAAGATTACAGGCTATTTAACAAAACATTACTTAGCACCCCAAAAAGTAAAAAAGACAACTAAGAAAAAGTGATAAAAAAAAGGCTGTCCTTTTGAGACAGCCTCTAATAATTTTATCCTTTGCGATCTCTCATCGCTTGCTCACGAGAAGCTCTTCTTTTAGCTTTAATCTCATCCATTCTTTTTTCAATAGACGGTTTTACAAAAAAAGTACGCTTCTTGTATTCTTTAAGGATTCCGGAACGTTCATATTTTTTCTTAAAACGCTTTAACGCTTTATCAATATTCTCGTTCTCACCGATAGTGATACCTACCAACTTAATTCACCTGCCTTCTTTGTTGATAATTTTTGCGCCGTAAAACTAAAGAATGCGTTTAAAATATCCAAAGCCTATTATTTCTTTTTAAAACAAGGATTTTCGTTGGAATAGGGATTATTGCTGAGAATCGTTTTTAGAAATATTATTGCTGATAATGTTAAAAAGGTTTTTCGCGGGACAATTGTTGGAAAATCTATCTTTTAGCAGAAATTTAACTGTTTTTTGTATGAGATATTCACCACGGATCTTGGGATTTGTTTCAACCTCATCTTTTACCATCGGACAAACCTTACCATCCTTAATAGCTTCATCAATGTATTCTTCTTCATTTAAGATAACTTTATTGCTCACTTCTTTTTTTCCTTTTTCTTGCTTACATAACCTTTGTCTTTTGCATAACCATAAAGCTGAGCATATAACATTTTACGAGCTCTATGCAGTCTCGAACGAACTGTACCAACCGGGATATCAACAAAATCTGCAATTTCTTCGTAAGTAAACCCTTCAATGTCGCTAAGAATAATTGCAGTTCTGAAATCTTCCGGCAATGCAGAAAGAACTTTGGTTATTTCATCATCCAATAAATTGCTGAAAGCATCTTGTTCATAATGCTTGCTGTCAATTTCATCGGATTTTACATTTTCATAAAAATTTTGAACATCTTCATAATCAACTTTATTTGGTTCTTTTACAGCTTTGCGGTAATCGTTGATGTATGAGTTCTTTAATATCCTAAACAACCAAGCCTTGCAGTTCGTTCCCTTTTCAAATTTATCAAAGAAGCGGAAAGCTTTTAGGTAAGTTTCTTGAACGAGATCGTTTGCGTCATCTTCATCGCCGGTCATTCTAAGCGCAAAGTTGTAGACCGCGTTCATATGCGGAATTGCTTCCCGCTCGAAATCGGCGTACAAAAGCTGAGAGACTTCTTTACTTTTATTTTCTTCTAATACAGACATCGTCCTTTTCAAAATTCTAAGCCAAAATTACATAATTAATTTCCAAATTGTTCTTATTTAAGACTTAGAACTCCTTAGCACTCCGTTAATAATTTCAAATTTTGCTTTGCCGTTTTCATGAACCTTAAAATTTGCCGGTTCATCAATTTTGAGCTCGACATCAGTTATTATTTTACAACCTTCCATATTCATCTCATTTATTCCATAGAAAACGGACAGATCGCCTATTTCCTCTATGCTAGCTTCATAATAAAACTCATTTTGTTCTATATTGAATTTTTTTGTTCTATTAATTCCAATATCAACTATAAATTTTCTATTGTTGAATTCGAGCGTGAGATTACGAAGTAATAAATCAAATAAAAGTTTGTTATTCTCCGGTATATCAAAGTATTCTGCATAGAATGTTTTTTCATAGTCTTTGCTTATGATTGAATTGAATGCAGAAATCAGTGCTATGAAATTTAATTTTCTGACTAAGTCTTTGTTATAATCGTCTCTATAAAAACCGGATTCAATTAGTATTGTGCTAATTCCAATTCGTGTGAAATTATCACCAAAAGCTCGCGGCTCAAAATCATCGCTGTAGCGCGCAATTTGATTTGGTATAAATTCTGAAAGAGCTTCTTTTATTTTTAGAATTACTTGCATACTTTTTTCGCGCGTATAGTTGATGCTTTTTACATAATCCATTGGTGGTGTAAGCAGAGAGATTGATGCCGGAATATTTTTTCTTCCAGCTGTATAATAACTATTCTGATCATGAAGATTAAATCCAAATTCCGGTTTGAGTTTTTCCGCATATTTCCAAAGAAGCTGTGATTCATCTGATTGAAGTCTTAATGCATCTCTATTTAGATCAATATTGAAAACATTTTCTCGCTGGTATCTTTCCGCTCCATCCGGATTGACCATAGGAATAAAATGTATTTCCAGATTATCTATGATAGATTTTCGTAGTTCATTAAAAGAATCGTTCGCAGAAAGAAAATTGAATAAATCAAAAAGCGCTGTAGTAGCTGTGGGCTCATCACCATGCATTTGAGACCAAGCCAGAATTTTGGTTTTGCCTTTACCAATCTTTACTGAAAATATTTCTCTTCGTTCTATAGAGCTACCGATTTGATTTACTTCAAAAAGAGATTGAGACAAATATTCTATTTTAGTTTTTACTTCCTTATATCTAACAAAATTAGAGGGAATATTGTTGTCTTTATAGTTTTCGTAATTCTCCCATAGATTTTTAAGCAATTCTTTGTTCACTTTTTCTCCAAATTATTTGATTTTGAATATGCTTTGTTACAATTTAATTTTAATGTTATTAAAAATTAAGAAATTATTTGGAGAAGAAATGGCAACATCAACTTTATCAATTGGATCAAAAGCGCCGGATTTTATTCTAAAAGGAACAGATGGTAAGTATTATACACTGGATTCGTTATACACTAAGAAAATGTTAGTAGTAGTTTTTGCCTGCAATCACTGCCCATATGTTCAAGCTTATGAAGAGAGAATTAAACAAATTCAAAAAGATTTTGCAGCGGATTTACAAGTTGTATCAATTAATTCAAATGATGATGTAAAATATCCGGACGATTCTTTTGAAGAAATGGTTAAGCGTACAGCGAAAATACAATTTAATTTTCCATATCTGCGGGATGAAGAGCAAAGCATTGCAAAATCTTTCGGCGCTACGCATACACCGGAAATATTTTTATTTGATTCATTGAGAAAACTTGCTTTCCATGGTAAAGTAGATGACAACTGGCAAGATGAAAATAGTGTTCATACTAAATACTTGCGTAATGCAATAAATGAATTGTTAGCCGGAAAAAAAATATCAGTACCGGAGACTTTTACCATTGGCTGTACCATTAAGTGGAAATGAGAAGATTTAGTTAGCAAGAAACTGAATAATTATAAATACCGAAAAGCCAGTTTCAAATTACTTCTCCAAACTCATCTTCAAATCTTTGAAGTTCTTTTAAAGGTTGCGGAGAAAAAGCAAAACAGTAGAGTGGATAAAGGCGAGATATCATTTTTATCATCTCTATAACAATATTACCGGAAAAAAGAATTTTCTGTGATATTGGTTTTATACTTTGAAGCAAAAACATTTCGTGTTCATTAAACATATTAAGATGTTTTTCTGCATCAAATTTGGCAAGTAGTTTGGTTGGTTTCATTTTTGCAAAATAATAGAAAGAATAATTACCGTTTATTTTATACTTAGAACAGACTTCTCGGATTTGCTTTTCGTACTTCTCTAAATTCTTTCGGAAATAATGTTTCTCTTCTTTAGAGCGGTTAATAAAAATTCCCATCTCCGCCGATCCGCCTTCAAAATAAAGAAAAAATTCGCTATCCAATTTGAATCTACCAAAATGGATAAGCCAATAATTTCTGTAAGGATCTCCTTTGGTAAAACGCATATCTTTATTGATACGCATAATTGTTTCATTAAACTTTGGCTCTGTTCGTATTGCCGGGTTAAGTCTATTTAGAAATGGCTGCAGCTCGGTTACAAACGTTTTGGTAGGTTTAACTACAAAATCTTGATAGCGTTCTCTGTTATTGTGGAACCACTCAACATTATTATGTTTTTCCAAATCTGAAAAGAAAGAAAATATTTCCTTGCTGAATCCTTTGAATTCTTGGGTTCGTTCTCTCAATACATTATTCCGATATTCAGCGAAATTGTAAACTGGCCGAAATCTTTTCTAAAATTATTAGCAAGGTTTTCTATTCCTTCTCCAAATAAGTGTGTATAAAAATAACGTACATTTATTCCGACAAGATTAGATGTGCTCTCTCCAAAATAAGCACCGAAACCAATAAATCCTCCGGCAGCATAGTGCATTCTTGCAAATTTAAATGATGTAAAAAATTCTTCTTCGTAAGGAGTGGTAACAACAAAAGTTGGTCCAACACCAGCCATTAAATATGGACGCAGATTATCACTCAGGACTTCGTCAAATAACCGATATTGCGCCCCGAAGTTTACGGGCATTAAAAATGATCGGTTAATTTTGAAAGGTGTAAAGGTTGTACCAAAATAAGGGTCATAATATTCAATTTCTCTTTCATCTTTCGTTTCCGAAATTGAAAAATCGATCATACCTGTTAAGTTTTTAGATAGCGATAACCTATAAAAAGTGCCGAGCCCAAAGCCTCCTTCACCAAACATAACGTCTGCGCCCCAACTTTTTGAAGGGAATGAAATTGGCGGCTTGTCCGGTGCAAATTGACCAATTTGTTGTGCCGAAACAAGACCGGCAAAAAAAATAATTGCTGTAATAGTTAACACTTTCATCTTTAATTTCCTTTTACTAAGCTTCTATTGAAAGATATAGATTCTTTGTCAAAAATCAACGGGATAAAATTTAACACTTATTAAACAATAGAAATCAACGGAAAGTTTATTTATGCCTTTAAATCTAGAGCTAAAAATAAAGCTTGATTCACATAAGAATATAGAAAAAATATTAAAAAGGAATAAAGCAGAATTCAAAGGAATCCTAAATCAGAAAGATGTTTATTTTAAAACGGGTGAAGGATTGTTAAAACTTCGTGTTGAGGGAAAAGCAAACACTCTTATTAAATATATTCGTGATGAGAAAGGCAAAAGATGGAGCAACTACGAGCTTCTAGAATTGCATGGAAAGAATCCGGAAAAATATCTAGAAAGAATTCTTAAAGTTGAAGCTGTAGTTGAAAAAAAACGGAAACTGTTTTTGTACAATAATACTCGTGTTCACCTTGATGATGTTAAAGGGCTCGGTAAATTTTTGGAACTTGAAACTTTACTTGTAAATGGTAAAAGCGATGCAACTAAAAGATTTATTGATATCAAAAAGATTCTTGAAATAGATAAGGCTGTTCAAATACGCACTTCTTATCGAAATCTTATTCTAAAAAAATGATACTTACACGAGAAAAAATAAATAATATTGATATTGATGAAATTGTAAACACAACAATTTCATCCGGTTCTATAAACAAGATTCTTTTTCTTGTCCCGACAAATAGAAAAGCCAGAACTCTTAAAAAAGAATTGATTTCACTAATGCCTAACTCGGCGGCATTCCAAATAAAAGTAGAAACACTAAACACAATTTCATCAAAAATTCTTAGTGAGATAAATCCTTTTCATCAAATGAGCGAAGCAGCTTCATCTGTTTTTATTAGGCAAATATGTGCAAATACTAAATTCAGATATCTTTCACTTTACAGAGAAGAAATTCCGACCGGAACTTTAGACAAAATCCGCAATGTGATTATGGAGTATAAGCGGCATGGAATTTCACCGGAAGATTTAATTTCTGTAGCTAATAAACTTACCGGCTCGGAAAAAAACAAAGCACTCGATATTGCCGATGTTTACAAAGCATATTTGGAAAAGTGTTTTTCTTTGCGCGCGTATGATTATGGCGACATTTACACCAACTTGATTAACGTAAATGAAGAGTCATTCAAGCAATCTTTTGCTAAAACTTATAATGGTGCAGAGTATGTTTTTCTTGATGGATTTAGTGAGTTCTCAAAACCGGAAATTGAAATCATTTTCAAGATTTCTTGTGAAGCTAAATTATTTATTAGCATCGATTATTATTCCGGAAATGATTTTCTCTTTTCCCATTTAGAAAATACGGTTGAACTCTTGAATAATTTCGGATTCACTTTTATAAAAGATTTGCGCGCACCGGATATGAATAAGTTCCATACGTACATACGCGAGAAACTATTTAAAGTGCGCTCACCAAAACAAAAGAAAAAACTACGAATTTCTCCGGCTGTTTTATGTGGAGCAAATAAAGAAAAAGAAGTTGAGCTGATTGCAAAGCAAATAAAAACCATTTTGCTTGAGGAAAAAACAGAACCTCATAAAATCTGTTTAGCATTCAATTTGGTTCAAGATTATTCTTCTACAGTCAAAGATGTTTTCACTAAAATTGGCATTCCTTTTAATTTAACAGATAGAACACTGTTGCAAAACGCGGCTCCGGTTATTGCTTTAATCAATTACCTTGAAACAGTAGAAAATGATTTTTATTTCAAAAATGTTTTTCGTGCGCTCAACAACCGGTTTATAGAACTTCCAGAAATAGATTCTGCAAATCTTTATAGAGTTTCGTCAGAGCATAAGATTATTTCCGGAAAGGAAAACTGGATCAACAGCATTAATGATGCTTTGTCAAACGTTTCTAATTCTGGGGACGAATATGATTTATCCGGAAGAAAGTTACGACTGGAAAAAGCAAAACTGGATATTCAAAAGCTATTCGATTTTCTAAAACCGTTCGAAGCAAAAATGAATATTGAAGTTTTTCGCCAAAGACTTTCCTCATTTATTGTCGACGCCAAACTTGTATTTGCAGTGTTGAAAACCGGTGAGGAAAAAGAAAAGAACGCTCGGGCTATTGTAGAACTTTTAAATGTTACAAATGAAATCTTTACATTAATGGTTGAAGAACATGGCTCTGAAAAGAAATATCCGCTAAGTTTTTATGTTGAGCAATTAAGAACAGCCTGCGGCTGGGCGCGCTTCAATGTAAAAGAAAAAACAGATTACGGTGTGCTTGTAACTTCTCTTGATGAAATTCGCGGGTTGCAGTTCGATTATTTATTTATTGGCGGTTTGTGCGATGGAATTCTTCCAACACGGTTCAATCCGGAAATATTTTTTTCCGGTTCATACAAGAAACAAGCATACAAGCATCAAACAGAAGAACGGTATTTGTTTTACCGTGCATTGTGCAGCTGGAAAAAGAGGTTGTTTTTAAGTTATCATCAAAACAATTCAAATAAAGAAACGGTTACATCAAGTTTTCTAAAAGATTTTATCTCGCTGATAAATACAGAAGAAATAAATTCCGAATCTTTTGCTGGCTCAATTTTCTCACAAGAAGAACTGTTGATTGAAGCCGGTAGGAATCTAACCAGCGAACTTCGTTTAGCTTTAGGTCAAAATGCAGTAAATACAATATCCGAAGCGCTGGAAGTTGATAAAAAACGAAATATTTTTCCATTCGGCGGTTCATCTTATACCGGTGAAGTTCTTAGCGAAGATGATTTAACAATAACAAAAGTTGAACTGGAAGAGATTGAAAACAAGCTCATACAGTTGGCTAATAAGCAGTATTCAATTTCTCAACTGGAGAATTATGCCAAGTGTCCCTTTAAATATTTTACAGAACGTATTCTTGGCATTGAAACAATAGAAGAACCTACAGAAGACATCGAAGCGATTGAAATGGGTAGAGTGCTTCATTCGATTCTTTATGATTTTTATTCAGAGCTTAGAAAAAAGAAAATAGTTCTTCAGAAATGCAGCGATGCTGATTTTGCAAAAGCGAAGAAATTAATTTTTGCAATTGCCGCTAAGCAGCTTGAGAGCACTGCTTTCAAATCTCCTCTTACTTTTTATGAAAAAGAAAAAATCATTGGGTTAGGCGGAAATGAAAAAGAATCTGTTCTTTACCGTTTTATTGAAAATGAAAGAAACTCAGAAAAAGATTTCATTCCAAAGTATTTTGAAGTTGGTTTTGGCAGATTGCGAAGCGATGAATCTGATGATGTGCTTACAACCAAAGATGCAATTGCTGTCGATGGTATTAATCTTCGCGGTAAAATTGACAGAATAGAAATAAACGAAGAAGATTCTTCTTTTAATATTGTTGATTACAAACTAAGCGGCACAAAGCCGACATATAACGATTTGAAAACCGGTGTTTCTCTTCAATTGCCTATTTACCTTTACGCCGCTGCTGAACTTCTTAGTAAAAAGTTCAACCGTACATTTACACCAAACGAAATGTTTATTTATTCCTTGAAGTACAGCCAAGAAGAGTTTGGCAAAACAAAAGTAAGCTTGGGCAGAAATAAGGACGCAAAGTTTAATTCCGTTGATGAATTAATTGAAAATTCTCTAGGTCATATTAAAAGTTATATTCAAAAAATCTCCGAAGGTAAGTTTAATCTTTCCACATTGGAAGATCGAGAGAACAAAGTCTGCCGCTTCTGCCAGTTCCGTTTGATTTGTAGGATTGATGACATTTCTCTTTAGCTGAAAAACTATTTTCACGTCTTGTAATTCAAAAAAAAAAAAATCATAGTTTAAAGCATTAGGGTACAACTACCAATGTTTTTTGCCATTTTTGGCAAAAGTGAAAAAAATTGGTAATTGTAATAATAGTTTTTTTGTTTTAACAAGTTATATTTCTCCAAGTTTATTGTTAACCCCAAAACTTGGAGGTGTAGAATGAAAAAGAAGTTTATACACTAAGATCGCCTACAAAAATAAACTGGTGAAATAAAAATATTTGAGAATATGGAGTAAAGAAATGAATAAAATGGTTATGAAAAACATTAGTACTTTAATAATAATTCTATGGTTTATAATAGGATGTAGTAAAGCAATAGATCCCGTAGTTAATAATAATGATCTTGATATAGAGAATTTACTTGTTGTATATCCTAATAGTGGTAAAACAATTTACTTAGTCGATAAACAAACCTTCTTATTGAAAAAGACAATTGAAATTGATTTGCCCGCTAATTATAGTATAGATAGAATGTGCCTTTCAACAAAGCGTGATTTTTTTGTTTTTAGTATTAGTTTTTTACCAACATCTGCTCATTTTATCCTAGGATATAATATAAGCAAAGACAAAATGGGTGTTATTTTTCCAACTGGTATCGATTCTATTGGTGCTCCAAGAATAGCAAGTACGGATAATTTATTAAAACCAAATCAAGTATATTTTTATTCACATTTAAATGGACTATTTTTATTCGATTTTGAGTCACAAGAAAAGACAAAGTTACCTTTTAAGAATCCTTCTTCTTATGGAATAGAATTTGCCAAATCTTCCAATAAAGAATGGTTACTTCTAAAAAAAACTAACCCGTTTTATTCTGATATAGAATTCTATCCATCTGCAAAAGAGCTTATCTCTCCACAATTTGTTCTTAATGAAAATAATGTAAATAATATTTATGTAGCTGATATTTTTGCGGATGACTTAAATAAGGTTGCCATTGTAACTTGTTATAATTC
Source organism: uncultured Melioribacter sp. (assembly GCA_964631495.1). Taxonomy (GTDB): domain Bacteria; phylum Bacteroidota; class Ignavibacteria; order Ignavibacteriales; family Melioribacteraceae; genus Stygiobacter. Next base: position 10,648 of record CAZVYT010000013.1, read on the forward strand.
GGATGGTAGTAGTATAGGTAAATTCTACAATTGGGGTATTTATAATTTTGAAACAAAAAAACTTAAGAAATCCTTTGAAACGTTACCTTGGAGTATTAACCCATATTATGTTGCAGGAAGTCCATCTCGGAGTGAAGCATATTTTGTAGGAGCTTCAGATACATTATATAGCGTAGATTATAATACTTTAAAAATTAAAAGAAAAACTATTCTTACCGGTAAAAATAATGGTCCTTCCAGATTACTAGTAAGTAGTGATAATAGAACATTATATGTTAGTTGTTTTAACTCAAACCTTGTTTTTGCAATTGATTTGGTTAATATGTCTATAATTAAAAAAATAGATATACCTGGACCATACCTTTTAATAGACTTTTAAAACATTATAAATTAATAATTTGGAATATATCATGAAAAAACTGATTTTATTTATTGCTAACTTACTTTTATTTTTTTCATTTAGTCCTTCTAAAATAATTGGTCAAACAAACTTTAATTTGCTTCATCCACCTTATAATTCAAGTAAGACCGCTTTTGTTGGGCCACCTTACTGGACTTATACAAGTGCTAATCAGTATTATAAAATAGATGATTCTGCATTTGATAGTTGGGTTGGTACTATTGATAATGCTTTTCAAGTGTGGAATAATGTTAGTGTAGTTCAATTTGTGCGCAGCACTTCAGTAGGGTTGTCTTTGTTTACTTACTATGACGAAAATGATAAAATTGGTTCAATTATAAACCCTGGCAAAGCGCGAGTAGATGGAGTTAATAATAAAATCAATACTTCTATGTGTAATATTCGAATAAATAGACGTCATCAATGGACAAACGGGACCATGGATGCACAAAACAACATACTTGACTTGAAATCGATTTTGGTGCATGAAATTGGACATATTTTAGGTATAGACCAAGCTTATGAGATGGGATCAAATGCACCAACCATGAGCGGTTGGAATAATCCAAGTTTTTGGACTGGTACAGAAATGGGGACATTGGAGCAATATGACAAAAATGCTGCAAACTTTCTTCAAACATTGGTGCCGACTCTTTATACAGATTTGCAAGCTGCTGTAAATGTAGCTCAGCAAATTGGAATTGGCTGGGTTATTATTGAAAGTCAATATAGTTTACCAAACAACGTAATTTTGCCAAGCAATGTCCACTTAGTTATAAATCCAAGCGTAACTTTCAGTCTTAATAATAACTATATACTTGCCAGCAATAGTTCGGTGAGAATTGAATCCGGGGCAGCAATTAATGGTGTAAAGGCTTACATCAGAAATGGTTCGACCATAATCGGTTGCTTTCCGGAAATACAAACTGCACTTAATAACACTAGTTCTGGAAATACAGTTGAATTGCTTGAATCACTTACGCTCAGCGGAAATATTACAATCCCACAAGGGGTAACGCTAAAGATAATGCCATCGGTCTCAGTAGCTCTTAATGGTTTTTCTATTTCTGGTGGTACTATTTTATTAGATGGTGCAACTGTTTCCGATTTACAAGCCTACCATAAACTTAGTGGTGCAATTAAAGGCCTCTTTCCTTCAGTGCAATCTGCTATTGAATCAGCTGGTTCGGGTAAAACTGTTGAGTTGTTGGCAACAACGTATTCTATTAGTCCAAGTATTAGCAGTAAATCAAACATTGCACTAACCGGACAAGGTTCAAGCACAACAATAATTAACGGAGGTATTTCGATTAGCAACTCAATCAATATAGATATAAGTGGTTTACGTGTAACAGGCACTGTTTCAGCAAGTAACAGTCAGTATGTTTACGTTAGTAATTGTAACATACCAAGTTCTACTATGCTCCAAAACTATTACAGTACAAGTACTAACCTTGGTTTTTCAACAAGCGGGACAGAAGAGCAAGCTTCTTTTGCTGTAACTTCTTATGGGGGTACCGGAAACATATTTTACAATACAATCCGCCGTTTTGATTGCGGGATATATTTAACTAGCGGCGCTTCTTTTAATGTTGGCGATGGGAATACTTTTTGTAATAATGGTGTCGATATTGTAGCGGAAAATGTTGCATATGCATATGCAATAAGTAATAATTACAGCTATGCTTTGCCCAATAGTGTTTACGGTAATGTCTTTACTACAGGTACTAATGGTGTTTGCAGTTTGTCAAAAACAAGTGCTTTGCAGCAACAAACAATAACTTCTTCAGATTCAAAGCTGCTTAAAGATGCCGATGATAAATACCTGGCACTACTAAGAAAAATTGATGATGATTCTAAAAAAGAAAAGTATGACAAGAGTAAATATGAAACTACTTATAGCAAGTTAATAGATGATTATAAGAACGTTATACTTGTTGAAAAAGATAAGAAAATTGTTAAAGCAGCGCTAACAAAACTGAATTATTTATACAAGTCAAAAGAAGATCAGAATGCATTTAGTGTTTATTTAAATGATTTGGCAAGCGAGAAAAACAACACACAATATTTGCCATACATTCAGCGTTTTTAAATTTGGGATAATGTTGAAAAGAGTAATTACTTAAACTCGATAAGTGTGGCAGATGCTGTAATAAAAGGCGCAAATAGCGATATAGATTTAATCTGCGAAATGCTTTATGAAAAAGGATTGATTTATAAGTATTACATTAAAAACCAAACAATAGCAGAAGAGATGTTTGGCGATGTAATAGCAAACTATCCAAAGCATATACTGGCTAAATTTGCTTCTCAAGAGAGCGACATAGCACTAAATGAACAATTTGCCATTATAACAACACAATATGAAGAGGGAGTCAGTTACAGCTTAGATAATTATCCCAATCCTTTTAACCCTACAACAACAATAAGCTACAGTATGCCTCAAGCCGGTCATATCATCCTAAAAGTATATGATGTACTTGGAAGAGAGGTTGCAGAGTTGGCAAACGGATTTCAAGAGAAAGGAAAACATATTGTAACATTTAATGCAAGTAGTTTGGCAAGCGGTTTTTATATTTATACAATAAAAGTAAATGATTTTTTTTGCTTCTAAAAAGATGCTCTTAACTAAATAGCAAGATTATTGGTAAACTAAAATTCGCATAGAAAACGTACGGCTATTTAAATTTCAATCATTCCAATCTTACAGTTGAAAACTACCTAAGATTTACCTAATTTTTGGGTGCCGCTGATGAAAGTCAGCGGCAATTTTTTTTATAAAAGCAACAAAAGGAGTTTTCAAGTGGGAAATTTTGTTTATTTGAGTAAAGAAAGAATCCGCGAACTGGAAAAAGAATTAACGGAAATGAAGACAAACGGGCGCAAATCTATGGCTCTTAGAATAGCCGAAGCACGCGCTCATGGTGATTTATCTGAAAATGCCGAATATGATGCCGCTAAAGAAGAACAAGGATTGCTCGAGCTAAGAATCAGCAAACTTGAAGATTTACTTTCCCGCGCACAAGTGATTGATCTGTCCAATTATCCCAAAGATCAAGTTCATATTCTTTCAAATATTTCCGTGAAAAATCTTACAACTAAGAAAATTTACAAATACTTAATGGTTTCTCCGGAAGAAGCAAATTTGGAACAAGGAAAAATTGCAACTTCATCTCCGGTTGGTTCTGCATTTATGGGCGCAAAGGTTGGTCAAATTGTAGAAGCAAAAGTACCGGCTGGCGTTATCAAATTCGAAATCCTTACAATTGAATAAATTTTAAGTCATCTTGAGCGGAGTCGAAAGATGACTATTTTATTTATTTATCACACTTCGACTTTCGCTCAGTGTGACAAAAACATTAGTCCGGAATTAATTTTCTTCATAATAAGTTCCTGATTTGTTATCTGATGAAAAAGACCGAAGAAAAAATCATTCGTTTTATTGAAACAAACAAACTCATAGTAAAAGGGGAAAGAATACTTGTTGCGTTTAGCGGCGGTCCCGATTCAGTTTTCGCCTTACAATTCTTAAAGAAATTTCAGAATAAATATAAAATTGAAATCTCAGCTGTGCATTTTAATCATCAACTTAGAGGCGATGAATCCGATATTGACGAACAATTCTCTAAACAATTTTGTGAGAAACTTGGTGTAAAACTATTTAATACAAAGTTGGATGTAAAGAAATTGGCTAAAGCTAAAAAACTTTCTATTGAAGAAGCTGCTCGTAAGCTGCGTTATCAAAACATCGAAAAACTTTGCAACGAGAAAAAATTTGATAAAGTTGTTACTGCTCATAATCTTTCGGATAATACAGAAACTGTTTTGCTGAATCTCCTTAACGGTACAAGTTCAAGCGGAATAAGCGGAATTCCGGTTAAGCGCGGAAATATTATCCGCCCAATTCTTTGCGTTACAAAAACCGAAATTCTCGAATATCTTGATAAAAGCGGAATCATTTACCGAGTTGATTCATCAAATATGAGTGATGATTTTAAACGGAACTTTCTTCGCAACAGAATTCTACCTTTGCTAAGAGGTAAAATTAATCCGGCTCTTGATGAAGCGGTTTTCCGAACAACCTCTAATCTCAAAAGCCAGAACAGTTTTAATAAAAAATCTTTAAATTATTTTTTAGCAGCTTTTGTTAAGAAAGAAGAAAATGGTTTTGAGCTGCGTCTAAACATCATCAAAGTTTTTGGCGAAATACCGGGCGAAGTTCTTAAAAAACTACTGGAAGATTGTTTTTCTTATGAATTTAAGCATGATGATTATGTTAGCATTAATTCACTTGCCGCAAATCAAAAAGGAAAGAAATTAAACTTAGGAAGTGGAATTTCTGTTTATAAAGAAGAAGAATTGCTAAGATTCCAAAAAGAAGAAGTGGTTTCATCAAAAGAAGTTGAGTTTATTGCCGGGAGCATAGGAAAATATGGAACTACTACGGTTAATGTTAAAGAAGAGAAATTAGAAACTAACCCGACAAAGAAAAAAGACTACGAGCTTATTTGCGCTGATGAATTGGACAAAAACTTTGTATTGCGCACATGGAAAAATGGAGATAGTTTTAAGCCAATAGGATTTAAAGGAACAAAAAAGGTTTCCGATTTTTTGACTGATGTAAAAATTCCGGCTTCCGAAAAGAAAAACCAGCTTGTTTTATTAAACCGGAACAAAATCATCTGGGTTGTTGGTTTAAGAATAAGCGACGAAGTAAAAATTACAAATAAAACCAAAAGAGTTTATAAATTATGGACGAAGTGAAGAAAGATGAAATTTGGGTTGGGACAGAAAAATTTGTTCCCTACCTATCTTCAGAAGAAATTCAGAAAAGAATTGCTGAGTTAGGTAAAGAACTTAGTGAAGAGTACAAATCAAAATTGCCGATATTTATCGGAGTGCTGAACGGCTCTTTTATGTTTATGGCAGATCTATTAAAGAACATTACAATTAACTGCGAGATGGATTTCTTTAAGCTGTCAAGCTACGGAGATACAAAAATCTCCTCCGGAAAAGTTAAGTTGGTTAAAGATTTAAATGCAGATATTACCGATAGGCACCTCATAATAGTAGAAGACATAGTAGACAGCGGTCTTTCAATAAAATATATCGAGGAATTAATTGCCGAGCACAAACCGGCAAGTATGAAGGTTGCAACTCTTCTCTTCAAGCCAGAAAGCCTCAAATATGAAGTCAAAATTGACTATATTGGCTTTAAAATACCAAGTAAGTTTGTAATTGGCTACGGGTTAGATTATGCTCAAAAGTATCGCAATCTCCCCTCAATTTATGCTCTTAGCGAATAAGGATTTAGAATGAACGAACAACAAAATAAATGGTTTATGGCTGACGAAGAAAAAACACCAAATCAAAAACCGAAAAAAGGCTTTACTCCGCAAAAACCGGATGGAGAATTTGACTGGGGTAAAATTATTAAAACTGTATTTAGCTGGGGAGCGGTTGTTATTGCTGCTGTTATTGTAATGCAATTAATGAGAACCAACAGTACTGGTGCAGTAGAAGTTTCTTACTATCAATATCAACAGTTTTTGAAAGATGATAAAATATCGAATGCGAAAATTGTTAAATCTGATATTAATGATTACCGCCTTGAAGGAACCTTAAAAGAGAAAGAAAAAACTTTTGTAAATAATACCGGCGTTGATATCAAAACATTTGTAGTTGTAATTGATCAATCGGATTTAGCAGAGCAAAAGAAAGCATGGGATCAAAAAGGAATCAAATATACATTTGTCAAAGAATCCAATGAATGGTTAACTGTATTTCTAGGATTTATTCCTTGGCTGTTAATTCTTGCAATATGGATTTTCTTTTTCCGTAGAATGCAAGGTGGTGCTGGCGGAGGCGGTTCGCGCGGAATTTTTAATTTTGGAAAAAGTAGAGCAAAACTAATTTCTGAATCTCAAATCAAAATTACATTTAAAGATGTTGCTGGTGCAGATGAAGCAAAGCTCGAATTACAAGAGATTATTGAATTCTTACGCGAGCCTGGTAAATTCCAGAAACTTGGCGGTAAAATTCCGCGTGGAGTTTTATTGTTGGGCCCTCCAGGTACAGGTAAAACATTGTTAGCGCGCGCAGTTGCCGGAGAAGCGGGCGTTCCGTTTTTCTCTATTTCAGGTGCAGATTTTGTTGAAATGTTTGTTGGTGTTGGTGCTAGTCGTGTTAGAGATTTATTTGACCAAGGCAAGAAAAACGCTCCTTGTATCATCTTCATTGATGAAATTGATGCTGTCGGTCGCCATAGAGGTGCAGGTTTAGGCGGAGGACATGATGAACGTGAGCAGACACTAAATCAATTGCTTGTAGAAATGGATGGATTTGAGCAGAATAGTGGTGTAATTATTATTGCGGCTACTAACAGACCAGATGTACTCGATCCTGCACTTTTAAGACCTGGACGTTTTGATAGACAAGTTGTGGTTGATAGACCTGATGTTAAAGGTCGCGAAGGAATTTTAAAAGTTCATACAAGAAAAATTCCACTTGAACCGGATGTAGATTTAACTACACTTGCAAAAGGAACACCCGGTTTAGCCGGCGCAGAGATTGCTAATCTTGTAAACGAAGCTGCATTACTTGCTGCACGTAAGGACAAGAAAAAAGTTGGAATGGATGATTTTGAAGAAGCAAAAGATAAAGTAATGATGGGCATGGAACGGAAGAGCATGATAATTTCCGAAAAAGAAAAGAAAGTAACAGCTTATCATGAAATTGGACACGTTCTTGTTTCGAAAAAGATTCCTGAATCTGATCCTGTACACAAAGTTACAATAATTCCGCGCGGAAGAGCATTAGGTGTTACTACATATCTTCCTGTAGATGAAAAACATACATATTCAAAAGATTATCTAGAAGCTATGATTGCATACGCGCTTGGAGGCAGAGCCGCTGAAAAATTAGTGTTCAATCAGTTTACTACCGGCGCAGGAAACGATATTGAGAAATCAACTGCTATTGCACGAAAGATGGTTTGTGAATGGGGAATGAGTGAAAAACTTGGACCTCTTGCTTACGGTAATAAAGAGCAGGAAATTTTTCTTGGCAGAGAAATTTCGCAACATAAGGATTACAGCGAGCAAACAGCCCAAATTATAGACACTGAAGTTAAAAGAATTGTTGTTACAGGTATGGAACTGGCAGAAAAAATACTTAAGGAAAATGAAGAAATGCTGCACAAACTATCAAAGGAATTGCTCGAAAGAGAAATTCTGGATAGTGAAGAAATCGATAAGATTATGCGTGGTGAAGAACTTCCTCCGGCAAAGAAAAACGGAACAGCTGATTCTGACAGCAATGTAGAAAGTGTACCTGAACATGTAAAATCTCTTCTTGATGAAAAGAAAAAAAGGGATACTGATAAACCAACCGAGTAAGATGACTGAAGACCGCGGCACAATTAATTATAGAGATGAAATTTTAAGAAAGGGAATCCACATGGTTTCCCTTTCCATCCCTATTATATATTATTTTATAACAAAAGAATTAGCATTAACAATACTAATACCAATGTTGGTATTCTCACTCGCAATTGATTATGGAAGGTATTATTCTAAAGCACTCGAAAAACTTGTTAAAAAGTTTTTTGGTTTTTTGATGCGTAAACATGAATGGGATAAGAAAAAGAAAAATCTTAGCGGCGCAACATATGTATTAGTTTCTGCGGTATTTGTAATTCTAGTATTTCCAAAGGTGTTAGTAATTACTGGGTTTGCGGTTTTAATTGTTGGAGATATTGCCGCCGCTTTAATTGGAAGACGTTACGGAAGCACAAAATTTTTATTAAAAAGTTTACAGGGAACCTTTGCTTTTTTTGTGTTTTCTTCTTTTGTAGTATTATTTGCGCCCAAAGTTGAAGGGAACCTAATCGAGTATTTAATCGGGTTTTTCGCAGTTGCTGTGGGCGCCATTGCGGAAAATGTTTCTGGAACTTGGGCAGATGATAATTTTACAATTCCAGTTTCTGTTTGTGTTACAATGTGGCTTCTCTATATCACTTTCTTACCCAACTTACCACTAATACTTCCTAATGTCCCAAATTAGTTTATTCCGCTTAAAAATTGATATGGGATTTGGTAATTTGGAAAATCCTTTCGTGCTTTATCAATAAATAATTTAGCACGCTCTTTATATCCAAACTGTAGTTCGTAAGCTGCGCGATAGATTAACATTGTTCCGCAAGTGTTCTCAATAAACTCAATGTATTTAGTCCGCTGTTTTGGAAATCGAATTGTAAAGTTTGGATCTGGCGCATGAACATATTCTGTTCCCTTTACAACTTTAAACATTAGTGAGTGTGGAACAAGTTGATAACCATTTGGTAAAGAAAATTCACCTCTTTGAATTTCATTCTGATATAATTCTATTCCAACATAACAGTTTCGTTCGCTAATATTCTTCTCGATTAAGTTTGTCATAACCGCACGGTAATTTTGCTCAAGAATATTTGCATCAAACATTTTATCTTGTTCAAATAGCTTAACGGCATCAATAAAAGCATTTGCTTCAGTTTTTATATTACTAATAACTGATGGGTAAGAACTCATCATTTGATTATAATACCAAGATCTGCGCAATAATTCTTTATCTATAACAACAACATCTTTACGAAAACCTTCCACATTTTGAATGTAATATGAAGGAGAAATAAAGTAATCCCACTGATATGTAAAAACAATAGAATTCATCTCAACAGAATTAAGAATTGATTTTGTGTAATCTTCAAACACATAAACATCGCTTTGATCTATGCTGTTTTTGTTGGCTCTTAAAGGTATAAAACAAAGTACTATAAATATTGCGGTAATAATATTTTGGTTTATAGCTTTTTGCTTAAAATAAAGCATTAATTTGGCAACGCCAAAAACTATGAATATTGAAAATATTATGTAGGCTAAAAGAAAGTAGGAATCAATATCAACAATATCATAATTGATTGAATAAAGAACTGTGAAGATAAAAGTAGTAACCAAAGCAATGAATAATTTCCTTTCCTTTTTAAAAAGAAAAACAATGCCAAGTATTCCTAATACTAACCCGACGTAAGCAAACTCTGCTGGGAAATTAGAAAGGAAATACTTAAACTGCTTGCCTGCCGCTTCAAACGAAGCAAAGAGCCAAACCTGATACTGCTTACCAGTAAAGTGACGCCAAAAATTTTCGAAGTTTACAGGATTTCCCCAGTTTAAGATTGGTTGTGAAGCGGCGCGAATGGGTAGATATAGATAAAATAAAACCAAAACCGGCAGTGATGCAGTCGCTGAAAATCCAATAATCTTCAGAGATCGATAAGTGAATTTCTCTTTTATAAAAAACAAAACAGCCGCAAAAGGAAGTATTAGAATCGTTGTCATATGGTTCGAGAAGCCTAATGCTAAAGCAAGACCGACAAAAATCCATTGCGAATATTTTTTGTTTGATGAATAATATGCACGAATTGTAAAGAATAGAATTAGTGAAAATAAAAATGCCTGAAGAGAATAAACTTCTACGGAAGTTGACTGCATCCAGAATGTTTTGCTGAAGGCAAGATAAAACGCGCCGGTATAAATAGAAATCAATACTTGATCTTTTGTAAAACCAGTCTCAAAAATTTTTATTCTTTGTTTTGTTTTTTGTGCTAAGTTGTTTTGTTTTAAATTGTTGAAAATTATTTCTACTGATTTAACAAAAAAGAAAATAGAAAGCGAACACCAAATTGCCGTAAGAAGATTTGCTTGGAATATTTTAGTAAAGGGAAGAGGAATTTTTAGAAACAAATATCCAACCAACGTAAAAAGTGGGTATCCGGTTGGATGTGCTATTCCTAAAGTTGCTTGCACAGCAGCCAGCTCTCCAGAATCTATTTGTATTACACTTGGTGCAAGTGTAAACAAGTAAATAATAAATACAATAAGAGAAGTAAATATTGCATAATGTTTTCTAAGTAAATCCAAAACTAATCTCCAGTAATTTTTTCGAACAAATTGTAATTGTATTTGAGAATTCGTTTAAGTGATGCTTCTATGCTTTCGTCTTCATCTTTTGAAAAGAATCTATTTATGGATAATATCTTTTCCTTGTCAGAATTTAGCGCCGCTGATTTTGTGCTGAATATTGTTTGTATGCTAAGCTCAGTGAATTTTAGTTTTTCAAAATTACGCCTTAATTCATCTGCTTCCGGAATAACTGGACACAATTCAGAAAAAATCTTTTTGTAACATGCACCGAATAGCTTTTTTAATAAAATATGATCGCAAAGAATTATAGTCTGCAAGATAAAATCAACTGTAGCCAATCCGCCTCTGTCTTTTTTAATATTTATACCAGTGCTTAAAGCGTTGGCTTGCTGCTTGATATATGAAGCATGCATTTTTATAATTTCATCTTTAATTTCTCTGTGTGTAAAACGCTTCAAATGCTTAATAATTATTGCTTTGAATTCTTTGAAGAGATTAATATTTCCGTTTACCAAACTAATTTTTGTTAATGCTTGAAACTCCCAAATACGCGCTCGATTAGCTAAATAATTATCGTAGTTCTTCAAATCCCAGACGATTGGAGATTTATTTCCTTCAGGACGCAATCGGAAATCAACATCAATTGGCTTTAATTTTTCTTTTGCCTTAGCCAAAAAATGTTGAAAATGCTGCTGAACATTTTCGTCCGCTTCAATATTCTCAACTACTACAATCAAATCAATGTCAGAATAAAAATTCATGTTCTTGGCACCGAGACTGCCGAGCGAGGCAACAAAATACTTATAGTTAAGATTTAGTTCTTTTAGCAACTCCGCAAGATAATATGTAAAATACGCGGAAAGAGTTTCTCCAACTTTTGGCTGATTTATCAATCCGAGAGAAAACTGAATAGAAAGAGAAAACACAATTTGTTCAGTTGTTAAAAAAGCAAAATCATCGCTAAGATTTTTCGAAAAGACTTTGCGAGAAATGTAAATATCTTCTAACCTGTTTGAAGCGGAGAGAAGATCAAGAGATTTTTGGGAATATTCGCATAAACGTAGAAAGCTTAAGAAGAACTTCTTGTTGGTAAATTCTCCGTACCAGATAGAAGGGAATTTAGTTATTCTTATTACTCTAGTAAAGTTATCTAAAACTCTATCCGGATCGTAACATTTTTCAAGAAATGAAGTTAATTCAGTTTCTATGGAGTTAAACAATTGAATTGTGCGAGTGTCAAATTCTTTCCTTTCTATAATTCCTTGTCCGCTTCTTAAGAATTGAAGATTCTTTTCAGCTTTGGATGCTTCTTTAAAAACAACATTAAGTTTATCTGAGTCTAATAAATGATTATCGGTTTTTAATATTTTGTTGTAAGTATCTCTAACTTGTTTACGGTAACTATCAAGAATAGTTTTAAATTCTTCTGTGGACGAAAGCTGAAGGTAAATTGTAAGCTTGGAAATCATTTCAGCATTATCTGGAATTTGATGCGTCTGCTGATCATTCATCAACTGAAGGAAATGCTCAATCCTTCTGTAGAAAGTATAAGCTTTTGAAAGAAGTTCTTTCTCCTTTTTCTTGAGAAGATTTCTGTTGTGCAAAACATCGAGTGCTAATAAGCTGTTGCCGGTTCTAAGCTCAGCATATTTACCGCCGCTTAGTAATTGTAAGGCTTGAACTGCAAATTCAATATCTCGTATTCCTCCCGAAAAAGTTTTAACATTCTCTTTAGTGTTGTGATGTCTCTCAATGCTTCGCTTCATCGTTTTTATTTTATCTTTTATAGATGATGTGTAGAAGCTGTTATAAACGTATGGAATTAAGAAAGAAAGAAAACGTTTATATAATTCTTTATTGCCCCCAATAAAACCAATCTTAATTAGCATTTGCCGTTCCCAATCTTCGCCGCGAGCTTCATAGTATTTTATATAATCGTCAAGCTCTTTGCAAAGCGGCGAATATTTGCCATCTGGACGGAGCCGGAAATCAACACGATATATATAACCGTTTGAAGTTATATCAGTTGATGATTTTGAAAATAGCTGAACAGATTCCGAAAGCAGTTCGTGAAAATCTTTATTTATTGAGCCGATGGGGGAATTGGAATCGTAAAATAAAATTAGGTCAACATCGCTGCTGTAATTAAGCTCTCCGCCGCCAAGCTTACCGAGAGAGCAAAGAGAATACTCATTGCTTGGACGTTCTATCTTGTACTTAACTAAAATATCTTCGTAACAAATTTCAAATAGATTATCGTTTATAACTATTGCGAGATATGAAAGCTGTTTCGTTGTACTAAGTAATTCATCGAAATGAAGAATGTCATTTGCGCCAATCTTCAAAATCATTCTTTTCTTGAATTGGCGTAGATACGTGAGGCGTGAGTTTAAGGATTTAAATTTTCTTACACCTTCATATACTTCTTTTTCTAACTCTTCAAGTGTAATTTCTTTTGATAAGTATTCTTGATCGAAAATTTGGTAAAGATATTCCGGGTTGCGAACGACAATATCGGTTAAGTAATTGGAGCTTGCCGCTATAGCTACAATAATTTCTCCGTGATGAGGAAGTTTGGGTAGTTCCCTAAAGAAAAAAGATTTATCATAAATGGCGGAGAATATTCGCAGCAGATTTGCTTCCGAGGTGGAATTGAAATAAAATTTTTCGGCTTCTGATTCAAGAAGCGCAACCACATTCTCGAACATTTCAGAAGAAAGCAAGCCTTCCGAAAGCTCAACAAATTTTGCGATGAATGAATCCGAGAAATGAAATTTCTGTTCTGTCAAAAGAATCCTAAGTTTCTGTTGCTAAAATAGTTCATGCGATTCAAACTTGCATAAATGCAGAAAATTCTCTCCATTAGAGGGAACTCAAATTCACTTAGATTTTACAATCTTTTGGTCGATTTGTTAATTTTGTCCTCAAGTTGTTACATTGTATTTCAGACACGCTTTCTTTAACTTTAGCCCGCAAAAATGAAAGAACCCGTCTCACTTTTCGGGGTTTCTGCAATAAATAAGCTCAAAAGTGAAGTATTAATTTGTTCTTACAGAAATTAAAAAGAACAATACATAGGAGAAATTGATGTTCGGTTCGCTGCTGAAGAAATTTTTTGGTGATAAAAATAAAAAAGCTACAAAGGACTTATGGCCAATTGTTGATCAAATAAATCAAGAATATGAAAAATTAAAAACTATTAGTGATGATGATTTACGTGCAAAGACTACTGAATTTAAAAGAAGAATTGCAGATGCTACACAAGATATCAGAACACCACTAGAAGAAGTTAAAGTAAAATTATCAACAGTTCAATCTGCAGAAGAGAAACATTCTCTTCATGATGAAATTGAAGGTTTCGAAGACGATTTAACGGATAGATACGAAGAAGTATTAACAGAAATCCTACCCGAAGCTTTTGCGGTTGTAAAAGAAACTTGCCGCCGGCTTTGTGGAAAATCTTGGGAAGTTGCCGGCACAAAAACAACATGGGAAATGATTCCTTACGATGTTCAACTTATAGGCGGAATGGTTTTACACTCAGGCAAAATTGCGGAAATGGCAACCGGCGAGGGCAAAACTCTTGTTGCTACACTTCCGGTTTACCTTAACGCGCTCACCGGTCGCGGTGTTCATCTTGTAACTGTTAACGATTACCTTGCCAAACGTGATAGCGAATGGATGGGTGAAGTTTACAAGTTTCATGGATTAACAGTTGGCTGTATAATAAATACAATGGATCCAGAAGAAAGAATAAAGCAGTACAACTGCGATATTACCTACGGCACCAATAACGAATTTGGTTTTGATTATTTACGCGATAATATGGCAAGCGCAAAAGAACTTTGCGTTCAGCGTGGACACAACTTTGCAATTGTAGATGAAGTTGACTCTGTTTTAATAGATGAAGCAAGAACTCCGCTTATCATTAGTGGTCCTGTTGATAAAGCAGATCACAAGTATGATGAAATGAAACCTCGTGTTGAAAGATTGTTTAGAAAGCAGGCAAATTATGTTGCCGGCATTGTTAAAGAAGCAGAAACGCTTTTACAATCTGGAGATTCTAAAGACAGAGAGAAAGCCGGTGTTTGCTTATTAAGAGCACATCGTGGCTTTCCTAAGAATAAGTCTTTAATGAAACTTCTTTCTGAAGCTGAATATAAAAAATTACTTCAGCATACTGAGCTGGAATTTTTACGTGAAAATTCGAAACGTATGCCTGAGATTGATGAAGAACTTTACTACGCAATTGAAGAACGTCAGAATCAAATTGACTTAACTGAAAAAGGAAGAGAAGAACTTGCTATTGGTTCTAGAGAAGGAAAACAATTTTTTGTTATTCCGGATTTGGGACTTGAAGTAAGCAAGATAGAAAACGATCCGTCTCTTGTTGTTGAAGAGAGAGTGAAAAAGAAAGATGAACTTTATCATTTATACTCAGAACGTTCAGATGTAATTCATACAATCAATCAGCTTCTTAAAGCATATACACTTTTTGAAAAAGATGATGAATACGTAATCACTGAAGAGGGCAAAATTGCAATTGTTGATGAATTTACCGGTCGTGTTCTTCCCGGAAGAAGATATTCTGATGGATTGCATCAAGCAATAGAGGCAAAAGAAAATGTTAAAGTAGAAAGAGATACACAAACTCTTGCTACAATAACTTTGCAAAATTATTTCCGTCTTTATCGTAAACTAGCCGGAATGACAGGAACAGCTGAAACTGAAGAAGGTGAGTTTTTCCAAATTTATAAATTGGAAGTAATTGTAATTCCAACTAATAAACCAATTACTCGTGATGATGAAAACGATGCTATCTATAAAACTAAACGTGAAAAGTATAATGCGATAATTGAAAAAATAAAAGAACTAAAAGAAGAAAGAAGACCAGTTCTAGTTGGAACAACAAGCGTGGAAGTTTCTGAAACAATAAGCAGAATGCTAAAACGCCAAGGCGTTCAGCATAATGTGTTAAATGCAAAACAACATCAACGAGAAGCAGAAGTTGTTGCATTTGCCGGACAGCCGGGCGCGGTTACAATTGCCACAAATATGGCTGGTCGTGGAACAGATATTAAATTAGGTGCTGGCGTTAAAGATAGTGGTGGTCTTTATATTCTTGGAACAGAACGCCACGAAGCAAGACGTATAGATCGTCAGTTACGCGGTCGTTCAGGTCGCCAAGGTGATCCCGGTACAACAAAGTTTTATATTTCTCTTGAAGATGATTTGATGCGTTTATTTGGAAGTGATAGAATTACTAATGTGATGAGCAAAGTTGGAATGGAAGAAGGCGAAGCTATTGAACATCCACTTATAACAAAATCTGTAGAACGAGCACAGAAAAAAGTTGAAGAAAACAACTTTGCAATTCGTAAACGTTTGCTAGAGTATGATAACGTAATGAACCAACAGCGTGAAGTTATTTACGCTAGGAGAAAGCAAGCATTAGAAGGTGAACGCTTAAAAGCAGAAGTTTTTGAATATCTTGAAGAATATATTGAAGGTCTTATTGATAAGCATTACGAAGAAGCTGAAATTGATCAATTAAGAGAAACAATTTTACAGCATCTTTTAGTTGATTTTAAGATTGAAGCGGAAGTTTGGCAAAGTTTAGGTAAGGATGGAGTAAAAGAAAAATTAACAGAAGCCGCCAAAGATTTTTATGCTCGGAAAGAAGAAATGCTCGGGTCGGAATTACTTTCACGGTTAGAGCAATATGCAGTTCTTAGTGTTATTGATAATAAGTGGCGCGAACATTTACGCGAAATGGATGATTTAAAAGAAGGTATCGGGTTACGCGCTTACGGGCAAAAAGATCCGTTACTTGAATATAAAGGTGAAGCATATAATTTATTTGTTACTCTTCTAGGCGAATTGAGAAACGAAGTAGTTTCTTTCTGCTATAAGTTTTGGCCACAAGCTCCAACAGAAGTTCAAAATAGAAGAGCTACACCAACGAGAATGCAGACAATTAAAGACTCGGCAGATAATCTCGGTCTAAAAAATCAGCAATCTGAAGGAACACAAACCGGAAAAACAAAGCCTATTCGGGCAGATGTAAAAGTTGGTAGGAACGAACTTTGCCCTTGCGGAAGCGGAAAGAAATTCAAAAATTGCCATGGTCTTTCAGCCTAATGAGGTTTAAATGAAAAAAATTGAGGCAATAATTAGGCCTTTTAAACTTGATGATGTAAAAGAAGCATTGCTCGAAGAAGGAATTCGTGGAATGACAATTACTGAAGTGCGCGGTTACGGCAGGCAGAAAGGACATAAAGAAACTTACCGCGGCAGTGAATATCAAATTGAATTTGTTCCTAAATTAAAATTAGAAATTGTAGTTGAAGATCATCTTGCCGAGAAAGTTTTAGAGGCAATTTTACGTACAGCCAAAACCGGTCAAGTTGGAGATGGCAAAATTTTCATTTCAGAAATTACTGATGTGATCAGAATTCGCACCGATGAATCTGGTCCATCTGCATTATAACTAATCACAAAAAAGGTGAGCGCATAAACATTTTTACGATTTAATAAAAAACAGAGCTGAAAATGTTTTACTTCAATAGCAAGAAAATTGTTGCGCTTTTTCTTTTTATCATTTTTTCTATTTCCTTTTCCGGCTGCGGAGTTTACCGGAATTTCACTACTTACTTCAACACTTATTATAACGCAAAAACAATCTTTGATCTAGTCGAAGAAGATATTCAGAAAAAGAAAGTTGATGTATTTGCTTTCCGAGATGATCTGCAGGGTAATCAACAATTAGGCGGGCAATCAGCATTTAACCGTACTTCAAATCAACAAAGCGGTTACAGAAGTGAACAATCTTTTGGTGCAGGACAGTTGGGCAATCAATATGGAAATCAACAAAGCCAATTTGGTTCACAATCTGGTGGTAGTGTTTACAGTGGAAATACTTCACAAGATTTGACAAAGGTAATTGAAAAGTGCTCAAAAATCCTTCAGTACGCAAAAGAATCTGCTTATTTTGAAGATGCTTTATTTATGACTGGAAAAGCTTTGTATTATCAGCAAGAGTATTCTAAAGCTCAACGTAAGTTTACTGAGTTAGCGGGGATGGGTGAAACAGAATATACTAATGAAAATAAACTATGGCTTGCTAAAACAAATTTACAACTTCGTAATTTTGATGAAGGACTTAAACAGCTTGAAGATGTAAAAGCAAAAGCACTAGAGGATGAAGAAGATAAACTTTATACCGAAGCTTCTATTACAAAAATATCGTTTTTGATTTTTAGAAATGATATACAGAAAGCAATAACCGAATGTAAGGATTATGTAAAAACTTCTGAAAATGATGAAATGAAAGGTCTAGTTTCGTATCAGCTCGGAAAGCTTTACCAAATGTTAAGTGATGAAGAAAATGCGTTAGAAACTTATTCTTCCGTTCTTAATTACAGCCCAACTTTAGAAGTAGAAGTACGCAGTAAACTTGAAAGAGCGAGACTTCTTAAACAGTTAAATAAAATAGACGAAAGTGAAGATGAGCTTTCCGATATGAGAGATCAAGGCAAATACAAAAATAATCTCGATGAAATCAACATAGACCTAGCTCAAATATATTTTGAAACAAAACGGTTTAAAGATGCAGTAGAGTTGCTAACAGATGTTGATACAACATATAGAGCGCTGCCTACTTCCGGTATAGCAAGTATGAAATTGGGAGAAGTTTATGAACGGGGAATAATGAACTATGACAGTTCTCATAAATATTATAAAAAAGTGGTTCAGTCTTTAGCGCCACTTGAATATCGAAATAAGGCAAATGAACTAGCTAATAATTTTGATAAATATTTTTTGCTTAAGAAAAAAATGTATGATCTGAATAAGCAATTAGTATATATCAGAGATCCAAGAATATTTGAAAGAGATTCGATTGACTATGCCATAGCTTATAAAGAATATGATGATGAAAAGAAAAAGCAAGAAGAAGCTCAGAAAAATGCCAGCATATCATCTGGTATGCAGCAAAATCAAGAAGCTCAACGGGCGCTAATGGAACAACAACAAAAACAGCAAGAGTTTTTAAAAGAGATTGAACGTAAAAAAAGAATGGGAATTAATGAGCAAATTCCTTTGAAAATTCTTATTTCATTAGGGCAAGTTGTAAAACCGGAAAGACCTCAAGGAGATGAAAAAAACGTTAAAGGAATGCTTGCTGCAAATATGTTTGAGCAAGGAAGTTTATTCTTCTCGGAAATGGATTATGCGGATTCTGCTTATTTCTATTTTTCTAAAATAATTAATGATACTCCGGATAGCACGATAATACCTAAAACACTCTTTTCTTTGGCAACTTATTACGAAACAAAAAATGACTCAGTAAAAGCTGACGAACTTTATAAAGAAATATTCGATAAGTATCCTAAAGACAAACTTCATCAAACTGTTGGTGAAAAGTTAGGACTTCTTAAAAAAGATGAAAATAAAGTCGCTACAAAAACTGAAGATCCAGCCGAACCATTTTATATTAAAGCAGAAGAACTTTATTATCAAAAGAACTTTACAGAAGCCATAGATAGTTTTAAAGCAATCTCAAAAAATTTTCCGAAATCAATATATACACCTAAAGCAATGTATTATGTAGGTTTGATCTATGAAGAACAGAAGAATTATGATTCTGCCGCTGTATCTTATTCATTGCTCGAAAAAGACTTTTCATCGGATCCCGTTTCAAGAATTGCATTAGCTAAGTACACTGAGTATAAGAATGAGAAAGAAAAAATTAAAAAGGCTGAAGAAGATAAAAAGAGAGCTGAAGAACAAAAGAAAAAAGAAGCTGATGAAAAACTAAAAGCCGAAAAAGTAAAAGTTGATGAAAAGTTAGCTCCTAAAGAGAATTTACAAGCAATAAAAGACAGTATCGTAATTTCCGATACAAGTGTGATTAATAGAGCAGAAGAACCGAAGAAAAGACAATCATATTTAGACAGGCTGAAAGCGGAGTCTGATACAACTAAAAAAATAATTGAACCGCTAATTGATGATTCTGTGCATGTGGATCATAAATCAAAAACTGACAGCACAATACTAAATAGGAAATCTCAGGTAACACCACAAAAAGAGAATAAGTCTAAAATAGATTCAACTAAAAGAGTTATAAAAGAATAATTACCTTTATAAATGATTTCTCGTAAGAAAATTATTGAAATGATTGAAGGCGGGGAAAGTCTCAATGTAGAGTATAAACAGAGATTTTCTACTCACGAGAAAATTGCTAAAGAAATGATAGCCTTTGCGAACACTCGCGGAGGCTATCTTTTTATTGGTATTGATGATAACAGAAAAATTTATGGTATAGCTAGCGAAAAAAGTGATAATGATTTAATTAAAGAAGTGGCGGATAAGTATTGCGAACCAAAAGTAGAAATTAACTTGGAATGTATGAATATCGATAAGAAGGATATTCTTATTGTTGAAATACCAGAATCTCATTATAAACCTCATAGGCTGCAAGATTATAAAAATATGCTGGATTTAAATACCGCAGAAGTTTATGTAAGAGTAAATTATAAAAGCATTCCGGCAAGTAAAGAGATGATAAAGATTCTACAAACGCAAACACGTGGTAAATCACTTGAACATTATGAAGTTGGTTCAAATGAAAAGACCGCTTTTTCATACTTGGATAAAAATGAAAAAATAACGGTTAAAGAGCTGAGTAAACTTGCAAATATTTCCGATAGGCGCGCATCTAGAACACTTATTAAATTAGTCCGCGCAAATATTTTGTTAATTCATAATAAAGATAATGGGGAAAGTTATTTTACTTATGCGGGATAGGTTTTAAGTGTCAAACAATCTTCTCAAATCAAAAACACAAATACCATATGCAACGGCCACATTTAGCGATTGTTTGATTCCATATTGAGGTATTTCAAGAGTGAAATCGCACAAATCTAGTAAGTCTTGAGATACTCCGGTAATTTCATTTCCAATAACTAATGCAATTGGAAAATTAATTTTTGAAAAATTATAATGAGGAAGACTGTTTTCAGTTATTTCTAATGCTCCAAGCTTTATCCCTTCTAATTTGAGCTTTTCTATAACAACTTTTGCATCATTAACATATTCCCAAGAAACACTTTTTTCTGAACCAAGTGCAGTTTTAAGAACATCTTTATTAAGTGGCGATGGTGTATAACCGCAAAGGAATAGTTTTTCGATCATTGCTCCGTCAGAAGTACGAAAGATTGAACCAACATTATAACTGCTTCTAATGTTGTCGAGAATTACAATAACCGGAAGCTTTTTTGCTTGATCAATAGTTTCTAAAGTTTTTCTGTTCAGTGAAATTTCTTCGTGTTTTAGTTTTCTCATAAATCAATTTGACTTGTAGGTCAACCGTAAACCAATTATTCCAACTACGATTAAGAAAATGAAAAAAACTCTTATTAAGTCGCGTGGTTCATTAAAATATATCATACCATAAACTGCTGTTCCAACGGCTCCAATTCCAGTCCAAACAGCATAGGCAGTTCCTAATGGTAGTGTTTTAATTCCCATAGAGAGAAATACATAACTGAGTATCATAGTAATTACTGTAAAGATTGAAGCCCTAAGTTGAGTAAAGCCTTCAGAATATTTAAGACCGATAGCCCAGCTTATTTCAAAAAGTGAAGCAATTAAAATGTAGAACCAATTCATTAAATGCCTAGTAAGTCAATTGTTGTTTAAAAATAATAAAATTATGCAGACAAATTAACATTTCGTATTTGCAAACTAATTAGATATAATCACTTCTTCACTTTGAAATAAACTGTATCTGCAATCATTGATCCAAACACACCAATAGCATCGCCTTGAAAATTTATTTTAGGCTCATGGAAGTTGCCATCGAATTCTTGAACATTCCTATAAGTCAAATTATAAAGTCTAAAATTCTCATCAGCAGCGTAAACCACCATTCTATATCGACTGTAAAACCAAATAGAAATCCAATTAATATCAAATTTGAATTGATTAGCGCCGGGGTTAATGTTTTGTATTTGTCTTTGCACATACTTGTATCTATCTAAATCCTTTTTAACATCTTCACGTTTAACTTCAACGTAAGAGTTATTGTAAATAAAGGTTGTGTCACTTGCATCAAGAGCAATTAAAGAAATTGGATAAAAATTTGTGCCTTGAGATAAATTTATTTTAAGCGGAATCTCTTTCACATTATTGTCTTTATCTTTCTCGCGATATAAAATATCACCGCTGATAGTTTCAGAGTCAATAATAGAAAAACCTTTTTTGGGAGTTTTGGTTACAGAAGTCGCGCTTAATGTTTTACCATCAATAACAGCTGAAATAAACAACTGATAGCTTTTATCATAATCAACCAGCCAATCATTTCCTTTATACTCATAAGCAAACTTTGCACTGTTATACGTTAAATTATAAACTTTACCAGACAATAAATCAGTTATACTAACAGTTGCATTGTTTAAAAACAAAGTTAAAGGGTTTGGCTGTGTGTTAAGCCTAATATTTCTTGTAATACTTATGTTAGCAGCTTTCTGCCCAGGATAAATAATAGCATTAACAACAATTTTAGGTTCGTATGTTTGTTCAAGTTCTACTGTACTTTCGCCACACGAAAAAACTAAAGCTGTTGTTATCATTAGCATCAGATATTTTCTAAACTTCATTTTACTTCCTTAAAATTTTATGGTTACACCAATACTTGGTAAAATTGGAAACATATACTGATAATCAATTTCTTGTTTAACTAAATTATTTTTCACTTCATTTTTGTATTGAATGAACCATACATTTTTTCGGTTCAACATATTAAAAACTTGTAAATAAGGTGAAAGAGTCCAGCCGTCGTATTCAATATCATAAGTTAAACTGAAATCTAAACGCGAGTAATATGGCAGATTATAAGTGTTTATTGCTGAAGGATAAATTGCTATAGAGTTAGTGTTTATGTCCCAATCCGGCAGCCGATTCATCAAGTAAATAGATCCGGGAAGCGTAATAGGTTGACCAGTAAAAAATGTAAAGTTTAATCCTAAAGTCCAATGATTATCTGGATGAATTAACTTTTCACCGTTTATTTCGCGAAGAAAATTATTAAGATCAACATTAGCTACTAAATTTACTCCATGAGTTCTATCGTGTCGAGGTTCAAAAGAGATTCCTTGATTTATTCCATCGATTGTAAATAGAGTTTTTGAATAAGTATATGAAAGCCAACCGGAAATAGCTCCATCTTCCTTTCTTAATAAAAACTCTACACCATAGGAATTACCATCTCCACGATTAAACAAACCTTTTTGGTTCTTATAAATTGGCATATTATCTACGGTATAGCTTTCCGGTGTAACATCTGCAACAAAGGTTTGATTGTATGAATAAATGTCTTTGTAAGTTTTGTAATAAGCTTCAACTTCCAATTCGAACTTTTCACCCAACGCACGTTCATAACCTAGAATAAAGTGGTTTGAATTTGAACCGGAAACATGTTCATCTGCAGAAGTCCAAATGCTTATAAAAAACAAACGTGGTATTCTGTTAGCGTACTGATGAAAAATGCCGGTGGAGAATTTTAGGTTTGCTTGTTCACTTAGTCTATATTTAATTGTTAAACGCGGGTCAAAATTTGTAAATGTTTTTTCGCTATCAAAATAATCAGTGCGTAGCCCGGCTTCGATATTCCAAAGTATTGTTGGTTTCCAGTTAGCAGAACCATAAATGGAATATAGTTTACGTATTCGAGTTACATCAACTTTACCGCTAGGAAAATCTTGCTTCAATCCACCAGAAAGATTCTTTTGTTCAAACCCAAATTTGAAATTGAGATTATCGTTATAAAAATATTCTATAGCGCCCTTGAAAGTTAAATCGTTAATTTCATTTTTCTCTTTCACTTCAACAGCCGTAAAATTAAAATCAGAATTAAACTTGCTTGCCGTTACCCAGAAATTTCCAAATAAATTTGGAGTAAAAATAGTTCGCCAGTTTATGCTTCCTGTTAAATTTCCCCATATATAATCAAAACCAAGAGATTCCGGACGTTCTTTATCAAGTAAAAAATTTAGATCATCATGGCTTCCAAAAAAACTAACGCTAAGTTTATTCGCTTTACTTAGATCAAAATATGCTTTGAAATTACCATCTATGAAATAATAATCTGGAAGTTCTTTTACAACTTTAGCAAGTGTTTGATCAAAATAAGTTCTTCTGAGTGATCCGGAAATTGAACCAATATTTCCTATTGGTCCAGATAAAGTAGTGCTTAAAGAAAGTAAACTGAGTTGAGTTTGTCCTTCAAAATTATTTCTGTTGCCATCTTTGTTTGTAATATTAATTACTGATGAAAGTCTTCCTCCATACTCAGCGCCAAAACCCCCTTTGTAAACTTCAACTTTTTTAATAGCGTCTGTATTGAATGTTGAAAATAAGCCAAACGCATGCTCAGGATTGTAAACATCTGTTCCATCAACCATAAAAAGATTTTGATCTGGCGTACCGCCTCGGACATAAATAGCAGAAGAGAAATCTGAAAGAGGAACAATTCCAGGTAAAGTTTGAAGAGTTCTTAAAAGATCAGCTTCAACCACTCTTGGCACTTTTGCAATTTGGGCGGGCGACAAATCTATTTTTGAAACTGGTTTATTAAAAAGTTTGTCAATCACTTTCATTGAATCTGCACGAACAACAATCTCATCACCCTGAATGTCTTTCTGCTGAAGTTTAATATCTATATCTTTATTTTCTTTTGGTTTGATATTTATTTTAGTTGTATAGCTATTGTAACCTACATAACTAATTGTTAAATCATAATTCCCGGGTAGAACTTTTGGTATTACAAAATAACCAGTAACATTTGTAACAGCGCCTCTGTTAAGTGGCTTGATATAAATATTAGCCCCGATTAATCCTTCACCGGAACCTTTATCATATATAAATCCGCTTATAGTGCCTTCATTCTGGGCATAAAGAATTTGGTATGCAAAACTTAATATTGTAAGAATTAATAATATTTTCTTAATCATATAGTAATTAGTTTTTTTATTTAAATGCGTTACGAAGCAAAATAGTTCCGTTAAAGTTAAAATAAGAGCAGTATTTAACTAATGGTTATTGTCTTATAATGGAAAATGAGTTACTGTTTTCCCCTTTTTAAAACAGAATGCATATATAACTGTTTATTACCGCTCTCAATTTCTTGATAGCAAAATACTTTGTAGGAATCTAGCAAAAGATTACTAAAACTAGCTTGTATTGTATAGGTACAATAACATTTACACAAATTAGGTGCTATATCTTTAACAAAAATTGTAATTATCTCTCCATCAATTTTATAATTTGATACAAACCTTGCGGAATCTGGACAGCAATTACCGCTTACGCAGAACTTTATTTCAAGTGAATTTGTAAATATATATTCAAAACATTCCTCAGAACTTTTCTTTAGCCCTTGTCCGTTGCATTTGCTAACTTGCCAAATGTTGGCTGTTGGCTCTGTATATAGAATCTCATCTTTGCAATTAACTATCAATAAAGCAATAAGCAAAGAAACTATTAAAAATATTGAACTTTGTGAACTCATAAGTATTTATCTCTTCTAAAAACATAATCTACAAGCCACTTTCCGTCTATTCTTACCATTTCTATTTTTTTCTTCTCAGGTTTATCTGTGATAGAACAAGTTTTTGTATAGTAAACTTGACCCTTTATGCCCGATGGATCGATTACTACATTGTCGATTACAGCTTTACATTTTCCTTCCTCTATTGTAACGTCATCTAGTGCCATTTTTTGCATCATAATTTCAATTTGCTTTTGGCAGTCGGCAGCCCCGCAGTATTTTGCTGCATCAAACCATTGCCCTTTGAAGTAGTATTCAAGAAACTTTTCGGCAACTTCTTTTGGGTCAGAATAATTAATATCTGTCTGTGAATAATATTCTTGCAAGCTTAATAAAATGAAAACCATAAAGAATACTTTAAATGTTTTCATGATATACTCCTACGAATTAGTAAATTAAAACAATAACGGCGAGATGATTTTGATAAGGTTAGCATTTTACATTTGCCAACTATTTGTTGCTATAATATACTTAATGCTAAGAGAATTTTCAGTGAAGAAATGCTTCTTAAAACACTTCGTGTCTTTTACAGTTTTCTTAAAATATAAACATCTTGACGCAAATGTGGTTTTTCACTTCCTTCTTTAAATTCTACCAACTCAAATCCATTTAGTAAATTATTCGTTGTCCATTTATAAGATTGGTAACTGCTATACTTATTATCGCCCTCGCCAAAATCATTATGAAGCACAATTTCATTATCATTAAATCTATTTTTTTCATCAATGCTTAAAGGTGCTATTGTGTTTTTTCCGTGAGTTGTAAAGTAAAATAAACCACTTGGCTTAAGAATTCTTCTCACTTCATTTATCCATTCAAGCTGAGCCTCAGAACCTAAATGTGTAAATACTGATCTTGCGTAAACAAGTTCGAAAAAATCATCTTCGTATTTAAGTGGAGGGAAAAGATTGTTTGTATTGAATTTTCCGAAAAACAGATTGTTATTGCACCAATCAATCAAATTATAGTTCAGGTCGGATCCGTAAAGATTAAACTTTTTAGTAGCCGCAAAGTGTCTTATAACTCTACCGCAACCGCACCCAAAATCCAAAATATTAGAGTTGTTCTGCAGATTAATTCCATTGTTGTCAAATGTTTTCAACATATCATCAAAAATAATTTTACCAGATTTGTAGAATTCACTTATCCAAGGAATTGCAATTACAGTAAAAATTAATTTTGATGGCGGGAAAGAAAAACCATCCGGCGATCCATTGTTACGCATTTTCATTTCTTCCAAAAGTAGATTTGGAGAAATTGTCTTTACGCTGTTATAAATCAAACGTAATTGGTCTTGTTTATTATCATTTTTTATCAGCTTCTTAATTATTCTTCTTAACATTTTTCTCCAACACTTTATAGATAATAATTGCACATGTTAAAATAATTCCGCTTAACACAAATGAAAAACTAATACCAACCATTAAAACAAAATATCCAGCTGCCAAAGGACCAATTAAATTACCAGCCATTTGAAAATTGGAACCAATTCCCATAATGCCCGATTTTCTTTCATGATTTGTGGAATCACTCATTAAAGAATATACTAATGGCAAAATAATCCCAAGCAAAAAGCCAACAAGAAATAAAACAATTCCAAATATGTATATGTTATTAATGAATGTTAAAAGAAAAAACAAAAAAGCAGAAATTGTAAAAACAGATAAAAGTAAATTCCAGCGATGTATTTTTTTTGAAAAATAAGGCAGCAAAGCAACAGAAACAGTTCCACCAAAACCAAATAAGCCTAATAGTAAGCCGGTTTGTGTCCCGATATTTTTAAAATCAGAGAATTGCTGTTGTATAAAAAAAGCGAAATTCGGCCTAATCATTGTTACACTTAATGTAAAACCAAGAAGCATTATACCGCAGACAATTAAACTATGCTTTGTGAAAAAGTATTTAAAGTTTTCCAAAACTGTGTGATAATTGGTCTGTTTAGCAATATTGTTTTCTGTAACAAAAAATATTATTGGCAAAGAAGTAAAAGCTACTATTAGAGCAATAATTTGCAAAGCATGTTTATATCCAAGAATATCTGATAAAATTCCACCAATTACAGGACCCAAAATATTTCCGAGGGCATTTGCAAATTGTAGATAGCTTAAAGCTTCGATTGTATTTTCTTTTGGTGAATTTGCTGCTGTTAGAGATATCGCTGCGGGATAAGCTCCACCAAAAATTTCTTGTGTAGATGCTGCAATTAAAAGAAAAATTAAGGATGAGGAAATACTCATGAAAAAATATGATAAAACAAATCCGGTAATAGCTAGTAAAACAATTATTTTTCTTCCGAATTTATCGCCAATGCTTCCCCAAAACGGAGTTGTAAAAAAAGAGACTAAAAAAGGAGCAGAGAAAATCCAACCGCTCCATAAAGCTGCTGATTCCACATTCCCATCACTTAATTCTTTGACATACAGCGGAAGGAAAGGGATAATGCTTCTGTTACCAGCTCTATAGAAAAACTGGCTAATAAAAAGTGTAAAAAGATTTTTCTTCCAAAAAGATTCTGAATGCATAATCAAGTTAATAATTAATCTAAAATTAACTTTTTGATTTCCGCAATCCAAAACGTTATTTTTTAAGTGGTTAGAAAGTTCTTAACAAATTCTTGATCGATCGTGGAGCAAAAATTCCAAAGAGGAAACAATGATCGAATTTATTCTAAACAACCAATTGATGATTGCAGATCTTCCACCAACTACAGTTCTTCTTGATTACATTCGAAGAGAATCAAAACTGACTGGAACGAAAGAAGGATGCCGTGAAGGCGATTGCGGAGCTTGTACTGTTCTTGTAGGCTCGCTGCATAATTCTAAAGCCATTTATAAATCAGTCAATTCTTGCTTAGTACCGCTTGGGTCTATTAAAGCAAAACACATTGTTACAGTAGAAGGTCTAAATCCTATTTCAAATATTCCTGATGAATTATCGCCGTTACAAGAAGCAATGGTAGATAAAGGCGGGACTCAGTGTGGTTTTTGCACTCCGGGTTTTGTTGTTTCGATTACCAATTACTTTTTAAATGATCCTAAGCCAAATATAGAAAACGCGATTAATTCTCTTGGCGGAAATATTTGTAGATGTACAGGTTATGCCGGAATAATTCGTGCGGTAGAAAAATCTATAGAGCTATATAACAACACAAAAAAGCAAAGTACTCATCTTAAAAAATTAGTAGAGTCAAAGTTTATCCCGAAATACTTTCTTGAAATACCTAAGAAATTGGCGCAAATAAAGAATCAAAAGTCCAAGACGAAATCCAAATTTTTAGTAAGTGGCGGAACAGATTTATATGTTCAAAGATGGGAAGAACTTGTTCAATCAGAATCAGAATTTGTTGTTGACAAAAGTATAAAAAGTGAAATCAGTATTGTAAAAAATAAAATTTTGCTTGGAGGTGCTTGCACAATACAGCAAGTATTGGAATCCAAAATAATTAATAAATATTTCCCTTCACTACAAAAACAATTAGAGTTATTTGGCTCTTTACCTATCAGGAATAAAGCAACAATTGCAGGAAACATAGTAAATGCTTCACCAATTGGTGATATGACTAACATTCTACTTTCGCTTGATGCGATTATTCATCTAAATGGTAAGAAGAAAAGAATTATTCCTCTAAATAAGTTTTACCTTGGTTATAAAACACTTGCGAAGAAGAAATATGAAATTGTTGATTTTGTTTCAATAAATATTCCTCCCAAAAATTATTTGTTTAATTATGAAAAAGTATCCAAACGAACTTATTTAGATATAGCAAGTGTAAACTCGAGCATCTATTTAGTGCTGAATAAAGGAAAGTTAGATTCTGTTAAAATATCGGCAGGCGGAGTTGCTCCAATTCCACTTTTATTGGAAAAAACTTCTGGTATTTTGATTGGGAAAGAAATTTCTGCAAAACTTGTGAAAGATTGTGCTGAGACAGCAATGCAAGAAATTTCTCCTATTAGTGATGCACGTGGAACTGTCGAATACAAAAGGTTATTGTTAAGACAATTACTATTTGCACATTTTATAAAAATTTTTCCGGATAAGTTTAATCTGGAGGAATTGTTATGAAGAATTACGATTCTATCCGTCACGTTAAAGGTGAGTCTCAATTTATTGATGACTTAACAACACCAGAAGGAACTCTTATTTCTTATGTTTACTATTCACCGATTTCTCATGGTAAAATATTAGAATTAGATTTTTCTAAAGCTCTAAATTCCAATGGCGTAGCTGGAATATTTTGCGCAAAAAATATTCCAGGTGAAAACCAAATTGGCGGAATAATACCAGATGAAAATTTATTTGCAGAAGATGAAGTGCATTTCATAGGCCATCCTATTGCGGTTGTTGCTGCTGATTCTTACTTACACGCAAAAGAGGCATCAAAAAAAATACATGCGATATACGAAAAGTTAAAACCTGTGCTTGATCCACGTGAAGCCGCTGAAAAAAACTTGTTAATCATTCCACCAAGAAAATTTGAACTTGGAAATGTTGATGATGCTTGGAAAGATTGCGATTACATTATTGAAGGGAAAGTTGATAGTGGAAGTCAAGAACATTTATATTTAGAAACGCAAGGTGCAATTGCAATTCCTACAGATAATGGTGGAATATTTATTTCTTCCGCAACACAAGGTCCAACAAATGTTCAAAAAATGGTTGCTCGTGTACTTGCATTGCCAATGAGCAAGGTTGAAGTTGACGTAAAGAGATTAGGAGGAGGCTTTGGCGGAAAAGAAGATCAAGGTACACCATGGGCATGTATTGCAGCCGTTGCAGCTTACAATTTGAAAAAGCCTGTTAAGCTGGTTTTAAATCGCCAAGACGATTTGAGAATTACTGGTAAACGTCATCCTTACTCAAGTGATTTTAAGATTGGTTTAAGCAAGAATAAAAAGATTTTGGCATTTGAAGCCACGTATTATCAAAATGCCGGCGCAACTGCAGACTTATCACCTGCGATTCTTGATAGAACACTTTTTCATTGTACAAATTCTTATTACGTACCAAATGTTCGTGCTACTGCAATAAGCTGTAAAACTAACCTAACTCCGTTTACTGCTTTTAGAGGCTTTGGAGGACCGCAAGGAATTTTTGTTTTTGAATCTGCCATTTATAAAGCAGCTCAAGTTATGGGAGTTGATCCAGTCGAAATTCAAAAAGCTAATTTGTTAAAAGAAGGAGATGAATTTCCTTTTGGTCAGAAAACATATGAATGCCAAGCTGAAAAGACTTTTATTCAATTAGATGAGAAATATGATATCAATAAAATCATACAAAGTGTAAATACATTTAATAATTCAAACAGATTAATTAAGAAAGGTATTTCTGTTCTGCCGATTTGTTTCGGCATTTCTTTCACAACAACATTTCTCAATCAAGCATCTGCACTTATACACGTTTATACCGATGGAAGTATTAACATTAGCACCGCCGCAGTAGAGATGGGACAGGGTGTTAATGCAAAAATGAGGCGTATTGCAGCTAGAACTCTTAATGTTAGCGAAGATAGAATTAAAGTAGAATCTACAAATACATCACGTGTTTCAAATACATCTCCAACAGCCGCAAGTAAAGGAACAGATTTAAACGGATTGGCAGTAATTGCTGCTTGTGAAATTCTATTGGAGCGATTAAAAAAAGTAGTTGCCGGAGAATTTGGTATAGAAGATATTTCTGAAATTAGTGTTAAGAATGAAAGATTTTATTTTCAAGAAAAACCGGTGAATCTTTCTTTCGATGAAATTGTATTAAAGGCATATTTAAAACGAATTAGTTTAACAGCTCAAGCTTTTCATTCAACTCCTAATATCAACTTCAATAAACAAACTAATAAAGGAAATCCATTTTCTTATCATGTTTACGGTACATGTATTTCAGAGGTTTCTGTTGACTGCCTAAGAGGAACATACGAAGTAGATTCAATGAAAGTTGTTCATGATTTCGGCGACTCGTTTTACAAAGAAATAGATTT
Organism: uncultured Melioribacter sp.; assembly: GCA_964631495.1. GTDB lineage: Bacteria > Bacteroidota > Ignavibacteria > Ignavibacteriales > Melioribacteraceae > Stygiobacter. The sequence goes on from CAZVYT010000013.1 coordinate 41,589, forward strand.
AGGTCAAGCAGAAGGTGGAATTGTTCAAGGCATTGGCTGGATGACAAGCGAAGAATTAATATGGAATGCCGACGGAAGGTTAATCACTGATTCTCTTTCAACATACAAAGTGCCGGATATTCACGCAATGCCGAAAGCAATGAATATTGAGTTCTTAAAAGATTCGCCAAACGATTTTGGTCCGCTTCGCTCAAAAGCAGTTGGTGAACCGCCTTTCTTATATGGCATTGCTGTTTATTTTGCTTTACTTAACGCAATGCGCGCATTCAATCCGAATATTGAAATAAAATTTGATTCACCACTCACACCGGAAAAAGTTTTGCTAACATTGTATAAGACTAATAACTAGGAGAAAGAATGGAAAGTTTTTCATGGAAAATTGAAAATGAAGATTATCTAGAAAAAACAGTTAAACGATGCAAAGAAAAGAATATTTTATTACCAAAGTTTAGTGAATTGAAAAACCCGGATACGATTCCAGAAAAAATCAAAGAGCAACTTCCAAAAATTGGGATGCAAGAAATTAATCCACTTAACCTATTTAGGATTAACTGGAGAAATGATTTTCAGACTGGCGGCATTGGTCAAATAAATTATCTCGAAATTCCATCCACTATTACAGGTGTAAAAGCGCGCATTGTTGGTTTGGTTGGAAAATTCTTCCCAACCGGTGCGCATAAAGTTGGCGCTACTTACGGATGCTTAGCTCCATACTTAGTTACCGGAAGGTTTAATCCCGAGTATCACAAAGCTGTTTGGCCATCAACTGGAAACTACTGCCGCGGAGGAGTTTTCAACTCTCGTTTATTAGCTGTTGATGGTGTTGCTATACTGCCGGAAGAAATGAGCAAAGAAAGATTTGATTGGCTTAAAAATATGGGCGCCGAAATTTATGCTACATACGGTTGCGAAAGTAATGTGAAGGAAATTTATGACAAGTGTCATGAACTGGAGAGAACAAGTGATCAATATTTGATTTTTAACCAGTTCGCTCAAATGGGAAATCCTATTTGGCATTACGAAGTAACCGGCTCTACTATTGAAACATTATTCAACCAAATAAAAAAAGATAATCAAAGATTAAGCGGATATGTTAGCGCAACCGGTTCCGCCGGCACAATCGGGGCGGGAGATTACTTGCGAGAGATTTCTCCAATAATGAAAGTTGTAGCCAGTGAAGCATTGCAATGTCCAACACTATTATCAAACGGATATGGCGCTCACCGAATTGAGGGCATTGGCGATAAGCATATTCCTTGGATTCACAATGTTAAGAATACTGACGTAGTGGTTGCTATAGATGATGAAGATCCAATGAGAATATTGAGGTTGTTTAATGAAGAGAATGGGAAAAAGTATTTACAACAGCTTGGAGTTGATGAAGATACAATTTCAAAATTACCTTGGCTGGGTATTTCTTGTATCAGTAATTTAATTAGTGCTATTAAACTTGCTAAGTACTATGAAATGAATGAGAATGACATAATATTTACAATTTTTACTGATTCAGTAGAACTTTATGGTTCGCGGTTAGAAGAAATGAACGAGATGTGGGGAAAATATTCTTCGCATCAAGCTGATAAAGATTGGTATTCTGTTTTAATGAGACAAAAAATAGATAACTTTGCGGAGCTTAGCTATCAAGATAAAAAACGAATTCATAACTTAAAATATTTTACTTGGATTGAACAACAAGGTAAATCTGTTGAAGAATTAAACGCTCAATGGTATGATGAAAATTATTGGAAAGAGAGATTCTCTATTGTCCCTACATGGGATAAATTAATAGAAGAATTCAATATTCGTGTAGGATTATAATAATGCTCAGCTTATGAAGAAAGAAAAAATAAATAATGTATTAATTTCATTTAGAGATAATAAACTAAAACTTTGTAACATTATTTTTAACGAAAAAATCAAAGAGATCAATTCAATCACTGATCATGAATTTGATTGGGCAGACATAGTTAGTATTGAAAGACGTAACGAAGTATTTAAAAAGTTTGTTGATAATGATGTTAATGATCTTCTTTTAGTAATGCCCGGCGGAATTGATCCTCATGTTCATTTCAACACTCCCGGTTTTGAAATAAGAGAAGATTTTACTCATGCGTCAAATGCGGCTATTTATGGTGGAACAACAAGTGTAATTGATATGCCCTGCACATCACTTCCACCAGTTACAAATGCAATTAATTTAAAAGTAAAGAAAAATGCACTCAAAGGTCTAGGCAATGTAAACACATTTTTCTGGGGAGGAGTTAGCGGCTGTAATTTTGATAAAAAAGAAATTGCTAATAATATAAGTGAACTCGCTGATGCAGGAGTTGTTGGATTTAAAGTTTATGTAATGAGCGGTATGGATACATTTAGTGATCTTTCTTATGAACAAATTGAATATGTCGCTTCAATTATTAAAAAAACCGGTTTACCAATGGCTGTTCATGCAGAAGATAAAGAACTTATCTGTTATCGTGAAAAAAGATTCAAAGCAATGCATCGGAGTGATTGGAAAGCATATTGTGAATGCCGTGATGAGCAAACTGAAGCAGCTGCTGTTCAAAAGCTTATAGAAATCTCCCAAAAAACTGAATGCAGAATACATATTGTTCATTTAAGTTCTCAACTAGCTTTAAAGGATATCGTAAAGGCTCGTAAATTTGGAACAAATATTACTACAGAAACATGTCCTCACTATTTACACTTTACACAAAAAGATTTTGAAAACAATAAAATCAGAAATTTTTTAAAAACTGCGCCTCCTGTAAAACTTGAAGAAGATAAAACCGCATTATGGGAAGGGTTGCAAAATGGTTCAATAGAATTTGTAACAACAGATCATGCTGGAAGCATTCCTGAAGTTGATAAAAGTTCTGACGATTTCTGGAAAGTTTATGGTGGCATTCCCGGCGTAGAGCATCGTGTTCCTTATATGCTTAGTGAAGGATTTTTATCAGGCAGACTGACGTTGCAAAAAACAATAGAATTGCTTTCCGTAAATGCCGCAAAGTTTTTTAATTTGAAAGAAAAAGGGAAATTAGAAATTGGCAAAGATGCCGATATGGTGTTTGTTGATCTTTGGAATTCTGAGATAGTTAAAGCAAGGAACATGCATTCAAAAGGTAAGTACACACCATTTGAAGGAGTAAAGTTTAATGCAATAATTAAAGAGCGATTTATTAACGGAAAGCTTATGAAGTATGAAAGGAGCAAGCAATGAAAGATAATCTTACTATCGAAAATGCTTGGATTTGCTCTGTTATAGAATCTGAAATAATTCCATTCTTTGGTGATCTTCTAATAAATGAAGGAGTAATCACTAAAATTAGACCGAAAAGCTTTTTGTCGTTTCAAAAAAATCCAAATAATACTGGCAAAGATTCTTACAATGCATTTGGAAGAGTAGTTACAATTCCAAATGTAAACTTCCATGATCATTTTTATTCGCGATTAGCAAAAGGGATGCCTTTAACAGGAAAGTTAGACTCGTTCCAAAATGTTTTAAAAAATCTTTGGTGGAAACTTGATCGCGCATTAGATCTCGAAATGGTTAAAGCCTCAGCGCAAGTTGCCGTAATTGAATCTATTCAAAATGGCGTAACTTATGTGTTTGATCATCATTCTTCTCAAACAGCTATTCAAAATTCATTAAGTGTAATAAAAGATGTTTTGGAAGAGTTTCAAATTCGAGGCGTTTTATGCTTTGAAACAACAGATCGAAATAGTTCTGATGAAGCAGTTGCTGGGTTAGAAGAAAATGCCCGATTAAAAAATAATACTACAGAAAACATCAAATCAATGATTGGATTGCATGCTTCCTTTACACTCTCTGATGAGACTTTAAATGAAGCTAGAAGAATGCTAAAAAATGATTTTGGAATTCATATACATGTTTCTGAAGATGTAAGTGATAACAAATTGAGCACTGAATATACTGGTGCGCTCCCAATAGCTCGGTTAAAGAAATACAAACTGTTAAATGATATGAGTATTCTTGTTCATGGAGTTCATTTACAGCAAAAAGATTATTTAAAAATAATAGCAACAGAAAGCGCATTAGCTTTGTGCTTAGATTCTAACATGAATAATTCAGTCGGGTTACCTCAGCTGACAAAAATACCAAATCCAATTCCTTTACTTGTTGGAACTGATGGAATGCATTCTAATATTGCTCGATCATTAAAACAACTTTTTCTTGTTTCAAGAGATCAAGGGATGAACAATGAACAGTCTTTCTACTTAATAAAAAAAGTTTATTTCGATCAAATACGGTTTGTTAAAAAATACTTTAATGATTTTCCTACATTGCTGGAAAAAGAGCGGGCAGATTTCATTGTTTGGGATTATATACCGCCAACACCAATTAATAACGAAAATTTTTGGGGACACTTAATTTATGGTATGTTGGAAACTCAAATATTAAGTGTTGTACAAAAAGGAAAATTTTTAATGAAAGATTTTCAATATATTAATGAAGATGTACAAAAAATACGCAACAATATTTATCATGAAGGCGAAAGATTATTTAACAAACTAAAATGATTGCTTCTAATTATTGAGAAGAGAAAGGAATGAGCAAAGATTTTTCAGTTGTTGGTAAATCACTTGTACGTGAAGATGGAAAAGAAAAAATAACGGGCAAAGCAAAATTTGCTGACGATTACAAATACGATGGAATGCTCTACTCTGCAATGCTTCGCATTCCGGCAACCCATGCAAAAATAAATTCTATCGATTTTTCTGCTTTACAAAACAACTCTTCAGTTAAGGATATAATAACTTTACTAGATGTACCCGGTGCAAAGAAAATGGGGATGATTAAAAATGACCAACCAATATTCTGTGACGATAAAATTGTAACTCCTGGTGATGTTTTAGCAATGATTCTCGGTGAGGATGAAAACGAATTAAAAGAATTAGTAAAAAAAATAAAAGTTGATTACTCGTTGCTTCCTATATTAACTGATCCATCGAAGGCTCTTGAAGAAAATGCTATGTTAATTCATCCGGAGTTTGGCAGCAATTTAATTTGTCATCATCCGCTTCGCAAAGGAGATATTGAAAAAGGATTTGCAGAAAGCGATGAAATTCTAGAACAAGTTTACACAACACAAACAATTGAACATGCTTATATAGAGCCGGAAGCAGTAATCGCAATTCCAATTAATAATGGTGTCAAAATAATTGGGTCAATTCAAAATCCCTTTAGTGCAAGAAGAATTGTTTGTAATGTATTAAATCTTCCTCCAGAAAAAGTACAAGTAATACAAGCGCAACTTGGTGGCTCATTTGGCGGAAAAGATGATACAATGTGCATGCTCTCTGCCCGCGCTGCGGTAGCTGCTTTAAAAATCAATAAACCGGTAAAAATCCGCTACTCTCGTGAAGAATCAATTCTAGAATCTTACAAGCGCCATCCATATATATTAAAGTACACAGTTGGATACAGCAAAACCGGAAAAATCAATGCTATGAAAATTGATTTACTGGCTGATGGCGGCGCTTATTGTTCGATGAGCCCTTTTGTAACTTGGCGTTCAGTAGTTCAGGCTACAGGTCCGTATGAAATTGAAAATGTTCATACTGATGTTCGTGCGGTTTACACAAATAACCCTTACACCGGAGCTATGCGCGGCTTTGGATCTCCTCAACCGATTTTTGCGCAAGAATCAATTATGGATGAAATAGCTGTAAAAGTTGGAATTACACCAGATGAAATTAGAAGAATTAACGGATTAAAACTTGGCTCTGTTACTGCTACTGGACAAACATTAGGCAATCATGATGTTAATTTAATTCCGGTTTTAGATAAAGCTTGTGCATTCACAAATTTTCCAAAAAAGTGGAACGAGTATAAACGAAATCAAGAAAAACTGAATGAATATGTTTTTGATCAACCAATATTTAAAGATGTTCATTTTATACAACCGGAAAAATTGATTAAGAAAGGTATTGGACTAGCAGTAAGCTTTCGCGGATGTTCTCTTGGTGCTGAAGGTTTGGATCAAGCATCGTGCTTTGTTTCAATTCAGCCAGAAGGAAAAATTGTTATTCTTAGTGGACTTGCTGAAAATGGACAAGGATTAAGAATGACTTTAATTATGGCTGCTGCCGAAGCACTTGGCGTTTCTGCAGATAAAATATCATTCTTAGAAAGTGATACTTTTAGAATGGAAGACAGCGGTCCAACAGTTGCATCGCGCGGAACAATTATGGGCGCTGCTGCCGCAAAAAACGCTGGTGAAATTCTCCGAGAGAGATTGAAGGAAATAATAAAAGATGAGTTCAGTTTGGATGAAACAGATTTTATTTCTTTCAGAGAGAATATTGTTTTCTCAAGAAAAAAAGGAATGATTACAAAGTTTGATGAAGTTATAAAGATTGCACTACAAAAAGGAATTGAGCTTTCCGTAATTGGTAGATATAAAAGTCCGGATGTTTCTTGGGATGAGCACACCGGGCAAGGCGACGCATACTTTACTTACGTTTACGGCTGTCAAGTTGCTGAAGTTAGTGTTAATACCGGAACGGGAGAAGTATTCTTAAATAAAATTACAGCAGTGCATGATCCGGGAACAGTTATTAATCGTCTCGGCGCAATAGGACAAGTTTTGGGAGGTGTTACTCAAGGTGCTGGATATGGTATTTTAGAAGAAGTAACAACTGAAGATGGAATGATTCGCGAACTGAACTTTGATCAGTACTTAATTCCTACGGCAAAAGATATTGATGAAATTAAGCCATTGTTTTTGGAAGGTGAAGAGAAGTATGGAGCTTGGGGTGCAAAATCTTTAGGCGAGCCAACTTTAGAGCTTGGTGCGGCCGCAATTGCAAATGCAGTTTGTAACGCATTAGGTAAAAGATTTTATAATCTTCCTTTAAACATTGAAGAAGTTTTACTTGGAAAAAAATTGCGTCCTCAAGACTTGAAAAGAGGCAGCTTATGATAGATTTAAAATGTGAAGTGCTTTCTCCAAAATCATTAACCGAGGCATTACAACTATTATCAAATGCCGATGAGCACACAAAAATTCTTGCTGGTGGTACAGATGTTATTGTTGGAAAAACTCAAGGATCGAAAAGATTTATCAATGTAAATGCTCTTATAGATATTAATAGTATTCCTGAAATGAAAGGTATAGAGGAACATGATGGAATTATTACTATTGGCGCTTCAACAACTTTCAATGAAATTTATGAGAGTAATATTGTTAAAGAAAAACTACCTCTATTAAGAAAAGCTGCATCAACAGTTGGCAGTCAACAAATAAGAAACAGAGCAACAATTGCCGGCAACTTTGTAAACAATGCACCTTGTGCTGATACTGTTCCTGCTTTATTGGTTTATGATGCTAGCCTCGAAATAAAATCTCTCAATTCTGTAAGAACAATCCTTCTTCAAGATTTTTTAGAAAGTCCTTATAAAACACAATTAGGGAAAACTGAGCTTGTAACTAGAATCCTTATTCCAAGAAATGATCAAAACTATTACGGCGAGTATTACAAACTTGGAAGAAGACGCGCGGTTGCAATCAGTCGTTTAACTTTAGCTATTTTAATTCATCTTAAAGGAAAAAGCATTATTGATATTAAAATTGCATCTGGCGCACTCACACCAATTGGAACAAGATTTCCCAATCTCGAACAGTACGCCAAAGGGAAAATCCTAACAGAAAATCTTTGCATGGATCTTTCAAAAAAAATGGGAGAAGAAGTTTTATCTGTTACTGGATTACGATGGTCAAGCGCATATAAACTACCAGTAGTTCAGCAAATGTTTTATCAATTATTAAAGGGTATTGAACGCTAATCACGTTCATGAATATGATATGGAAATAAAGTTTATTCTAAATGGAAGCGAAATTGTAATTGAATCTGAACCAAGTATACGCTTGATAGATTTGCTACGTGAGAAACTCAATTTAACCGGAACGAAGGAAGGCTGTGGTGTTGGTGAGTGCGGAGCTTGTACTGTAATAATGAATGGTTTGGCGGTGAATTCTTGTTTGGTTTTAGCTGTGCAAGCACAAGGATCCGAAATATTAACTATCGAAGGAATTTCCGATGGTGAAGAACTTCATCTCCTCCAGAAAAATTTCTTGAGTTCTGGGGCAGTTCAATGTGGTTTTTGTACACCGGGTATGGTTCTATCATCTTATGCTTTATTGCAAGGAAATACTAATCCTTCAGAAGAAGAAATTAAAGATGCTATAGCTGGTAATTTGTGTCGCTGTACCGGTTACAAACAAATTATAGATGCAGTTAAGCAAACTGCAAAAGAACTAAATACAATAACCAAATAGTGCTCTATATGGCAGAACTTAAAACCAATATACTTGGAATCAATTTTAGCAACCCTATTTTTACAGCAGCCGGACCAACTGCTGCCAATTATGCAATGTTGAAACGAGCAAGAGATGGCGGTGCCGGTGGCTTGGTTCTTAAAACAATTAGTGTTGAGCCGGCAAAAGTTCCTATTCCAAATATTTCCAATTTTAATCCTAACAGTTTGCTTAATGCTGAACTTTGGAGCGAAATTGGCTACAAAGAATTTATTGAAAAAGAATTAAAAAGAATTAGAACACTCGGCACACCGGTTATAGCTTCTGTGGGCTACTCTCCTCAAGATTTGGAAACACTTGGCAAAGAATTAAATGGCTGCGGATTAATTGATGCCGTAGAGTTTTCGATTCACTATATAGATAAAGACGCGAGCAACTTACGCAAAACAGCAGCTGCATTAAAAAATAATATTGATGTTCCGGTCTTTGCTAAATTTTCTCCCGGCGTTTCAGATTTGCCTTTAGCTATCTCAATGTTAGATGATGTTGTTGACGGTTATGTCGCAATTAATTCTGTTGGTCCAGCTTTGGATTTTAATATCGAAACACGCAAATCATTTTTAGGAAGTCTCGACGGGCGCGGCTGGTTGAGTGGCAGATCAATCTTGCCGATTGGTTTACACTTCGTCGCTTCGATCCATAAACTTTCTAAGAAACCAATTATTGGAGTCGGCGGCGTAAAATCAGCAGAAGATGTTGTAAAGTATTTAATGGTTGGCGCCTCGGCAGTGCAAGTTTGTTCTCTTTCAATTTTGAAAGGGCAAACAGTTTACGGAAAGCTTGCTAAAGATTTGGAAAAATGGATGGATGCGCATAACTATCCAAACATAGAATCTTTGATAGGCATATTCGATCCAGAAGAAGAAAAGAAGCAACATTTTCTTTACCATGGCGCACAAGTTTATCCAACAGTTGATTATGCAAAATGCGATAATTGCGGTGCGTGCGTAAAGATTTGCGTTCACAATGCTTTAGAAATTAAAGACAAGTTAGAACTTGAAAAAGAAATTTGTGTTCGCTGCGGAATCTGTACTCAGGTATGCCCAACTCACGCTTTAGAAATGAAAGAAGAATAAATCAATATATAATGGTGTTACAATGGAAAAAACTTTCAAAGAAAAACTATTTAAATCCGTAGAAGAAGAAAAAGAAAATCTATTTGGGTTAATTCAAAGATTAATTCAAATAAAAAGTTACAGTGGTGATGAAAAAGAAATTGTAGAGTTTATTGTAGCTAAGATGAAAGAATATGGCTTTGATGAAGCTTATCATGATGGTTTTGGAAACGCGATTGGAAAAATTGGCAAGGGTCCAATCAAAATATTGTTTGATGCCCACATTGATACTGTGAAAGTTACTGAAACAGAAAACTGGGTTCATCCACCATTTGGCGGCGTTATTAAAAATGGTAAAATGTACGGACGCGGTGTTGTTGATGAAAAACCGGCAATGGCTGGTTTTATGATTGCCGGGAAAGTATTAAAACAAGTTTACGGCAATGAGTTTCCATTTACACTTTACGTTGTTGGTTCTGTTCTCGAAGAAGACGCAGACGGCTATCCGCTATATCATATTATCCAAAATGAAAAAATAAAACCGGATTATGTTGTACTTGGCGAGCCAACAAACTTACAAGTTTACCGCGGTCAGCGTGGCAGAATGGAATTAAAAATTACAGCAACCGGAAAATCCGCGCATGGTGCTCACAATCAAAAAGGAGTTAATGCTATTTATAAGTTACAACCAATACTTGCGGAAATAGAAAAGCTTGATAAAAAATTAAAACCGAAAAAGCCACTTGGGAAAGGCTCAATAACTGTAAGCCAAATTACATCAAAAGCTCCTTCTCTTTGCTCTGTTTCAGATTACTGCCAAATTCATATCGATAGAAGAATGACACTTGGTGAAAACAAAAAATCTGTTATGAAGGAATTGAAAGAAATAATTAAGAAACATAAAAGTGACGCAAAAATTTCTATCCCAAATGTGGAAGGAGTTAGCTGGAAAGGAACTAATTTTTGTCAAGAGGCTTACTTTCCAACTTGGTTGTTTGACGAAAAGCACCAGCTTGTTAATATAGCTATGCAAACAGCCAAGACAGCCACTGGAAAAGCAAAAGCCGGTGTTTGGAGTTTCTCAACTAATGGAGTTGCAACAGCCGGAATATTTGGAATTCCAACAATTGGTTTTGCACCTGGAAGAGAAGAACTTTCTCATTCATCAAAAGAAGAATTAGTTCTTAATGATCTTTTGAAAGCGACAAAGTTTTATTCGCTGTTCCCTTTTAATATGAGTGAAAACAAAAATAAGTATTGAAATATTTTGGAGAAAAAATGGAAACTAGATTTAAAGGCAAACATTTTATTACTGAAGATAACTGGACAAAAGAAGAATTGGATGTTGTGTTTGAAACATCGTTTGATCTGAAGAAGAAGTTTTACGCAGAAGAACAAACACTTTGGTTACCACACAAAACTCTCTTCATGATGTTCTTTGAGCAATCAACTCGTACAAGAAATTCCATGGAAGCCGGTATGACACAGCTTGGCGGTCATGCTCATGATTTGACTCCTGATAAAATGCAAATAACACATGGAGAAGTTGCAAAAGATACAGCTATAATTCTTAGTCGAATGGGTCATGGAATTGCATGCCGTAACTGCTTTTATGGTGTTGGAAATAAATACCTAAATGAACTAGCAGAAAACTCTCGTAAACCAGTAATGTCTCTGCAAGATGATATTTATCATCCGTTCCAAGGTTTGGCAGATTTGATGACTATCTTTGAACATCTTGGTCGCAACACTAAAAATTTGAAAGTAACTGTTTCCTGGGCTTATGCTAACACTCATTCAAAACCGCTAAGTGTTCCGCAAACGCAAATATTACTTTTCCCTCGTTACGGAATTGATGTAACTGTTGCCCATCCAAAAGAATTTCCTTTGGATAAAAAGATTGTAGAAAAAGCACAACTTAATGCAAAAGAAGGAGGCGGAAGTTTACGATTTACAAACAACATGGATGAAGCTTTTGAAGGCGCGCAAATTGTCGTTCCTAAAAACTGGGGCGGATTTGGTTACTATGGCGAAGAACAATATTTGTCAAATGAAGAAGAATGCAAGAAAGAAATGAAATCCAATTTGGAAAAATATAAGAGCTGGATCTGCGATGACAGAAGAATAAAACTGGCTGATAAAAATGTTAAGCTGATGCACGCATTGCCAGCAGACCGCGGCAACGAAGTAACTGATGAAATTCTTGATAATCCAAATATCTCAATAGTTTTTGATGAAGCAGAAAACCGCTTACATACTGCTAAAGCTATTATGGGATTAACAATGTAAGCGCTGTGAAAAGCAATAAAATGAACGAATACATTTACAGATGTTTTGATTGCAGAAAAACTTTTAGCAAAGATGAAGTAGAAAAAAATCTGCTTTATCTTTGTTCTAATTGTGGCAAGATTGAAAAGAATAAACCGCTAAGAGGAATTCTTTTGATTGAATACGATTACAATTCAATCAAAAAGAAAAATAGTAGAGAAAGTTTTTTCAATTATGAGCTTGGAAAATTTTGGCAATACTATTATCTCTGGCCACTTGATAAACCCAAACTTGATTCGGTTCCAGATAAACTTCAAAATATATCTTTGCCTTCAAATTCTTTTCAGAAACTAAACTATGAAGATGATGATTTTTTTGTTTTGAACGATACCAGCAATCCAACACTTTCGTTCAAAGACCGTGCATCAAGTTTGGTAGCCCTAAAAGCAATTGAGCTGGGAATAAGTAAAATTGCAGCCGCTTCAACTGGTAATGCTGGCTCATCACTTGCGGGAATTTGTGCGAGGCTCGGTTTAGAATCGGTCATATTTGTTCCTAAAAACATACCCGAAGCCAAACGAATTCAGATACAATCTTTTGGAGCTGAATTGGTTTTAGTTGATGGTGACTACGATTTGGCTTTTGATACTTGTCTTGAAATCTCTAAGCAAAAAAAATGGTATAACAGAAACACTGCCTACAATCCGTTAACTATAGAAGGAAAAAAATCTGCCGCATACGATATTTTTATTGCACTTAAAAATAAACTTCCAAACTCTATCTTTGTGCCAACAGGGGATGGTGTAATTCTTTCCGGATTATATAAAGGTTTTAAAGAGTTAAAAGAGTTAGAATGGATTGAAAAAATACCTAGATTAATTTCGGTACAAGCAAAAGGAAGTAATGCTTTTGCTCGCTACATAGAAAACAAATATTTCGATTATCGTTCTGCGGCAAGTGTTGCGGATTCAATTTGTGCCGGAGCGCCAAGAGCTTTATATCTTGGTATTGAAGCGATTGAAAAATCAAACGGATCGGTTGAGGTTGTTAGTGATGAAGAAATTCTTGATGCTCAAAGAATTACTGCCCAAAAATTTGGTTTGCTGCTTGAACCATCCAGCTCAGCAGTATTTGCAGCCTATAGAAAAGTAAAACAAACTTCTGAAAGCATTGGCGAACCATCTTTATTGATGTTTACAGGAAATGGATTGAAAGATATTTTGTCTTTAGCACAATGGAATGAAAATATTTGCCCGCTTACTCCAAAACAAATTAAGGATAAATATTTCGAATAATGTATAGACCCAAGATTAACGCATTGCTGATTTCTGCTGGTCTTTCCGGCAGAATGGGGGATTTTAAACCACTTATTAAATTGGAAAATAAAGCTTTCGTAACAAAAATTACCGAAAAGTTGCTTGATGTTTGTGAAACTGTTACTGTGGTAACCGGATTTCGTAATATTGATGTTGAAGAAGAAATTAGGAATTCGTTTCAAAATAATTTTCCACAATTTGAATCAAGAATAAAATTTGTATTTAATTCTGATTTTTATGGCGGAATGTTCACTTCTGTGAAAGCCGGTGTTGTTGATATGCAAGATTCCGATTGGATTTTGTTTCATTTTGTTGATCAACCAATAATACCAATTAATTTTTACAACGAATTAATCTCGCAAATTGATGACACTTATGATTGGATTCAACCAGTTTATGATCTAAAACAAGGTCATCCGGTACTTTTCAAGAATACTGTAATCCCCAAAATAATTAACGCTCCAGCAAATTATAAAATGAAACTAATTCGTGCAGATGACGAAATTAAAAAGAAGTATTGGGTTACAGATTATAAGTTTATTCTTGAAGATGTTGACACAAAAGAAGACTTAATGAAAATATGCTTAACAGAAAATATCGAAAACGATTTTAACAAAAATTAAACCAATTGATTTTTTTTGGCTTTCTCAAAATTATGATTATGTCTGTCTGAGTAAATCGCAAACTGACATTAACAACCATATTAACTTTTCAAGTGTAGAAGTTTATCCATTTATAATTCAGAGCTTTGTGTTGTTCAAAAAGAACTTATAGATAACCTCAATTTATTTCTTAATATCCCAATTGTTTTAATTTATAGGCAATCTGAATGCCAAAATCTCGAAAGTTTAATTGTTTTACATTTAGTCCCCAGTATTGAAAAAAGTCAACTCTTTCATGCAGAATAATATCATTTTTCTTTTTATCAAAAACTTTTACAAGAATCGGTCGACTTATTTTTCTTTCGGAGTACATTCCTGTCTGTCTATTGTTTTGAAAAAAATCTGCGTAACCAAATACAATTAAGTCCGCATTAATAGAGTTAATTAAAGAATCAGCTTGCGACATGGATAAGTCATAAAGTGAATAATCTTTTTCAAGTATTAATTCCCATGTTGCATCATCGTTAACTACAGAAAAACCTTTCTCCAATAATCCCAATTGTAATGCTTCTCTTATTTGATCAAATTGATATGGGAATCTTTCAAACCTATTATATGGCATAACAACAACTTTAACAGGCTGTTTTTCTGAAGCTTTAGTTTGAGCTTTATTTGGAACAACACAAGCAAGAAGTATTAAAAGGAGAATTAATTTCATTATAGTTCTCCATAAGTTGTATGAATATTAAAAAATGAAAAAACAAGAAGCAAGGCAGAAATCTTTTTTATGCTTTGTTTAGTTATTTACAGCGAGTTGTCCGCAAGCAGCGGCAATATCTTCACCCTGTGTTTCACGAATCATAACGGTTATATTATTGTTGCGTAGTCTATCAGCAAATTTATGAATTGCGTGTGTTGGAGTAGGTTCTAATTCTGCAGAAATACCACTGGGGCTCATATGCTTTATGCTGTTAAAAGGAATGATATTTATTTTACAAGGAAGTTTAGAACAAATTCTGGTTAGCTCTTTAACATCAATATCTCGGTCATTCAAATCTTTTAGCATTGTATATTCAAAAGTTATTCGTGTTTTTGTATTCTGTGCATATGCTTTTAAAATACTTAAGTTTTCGTGCAGAGAATATTTTTTATTAATTGGCATTATTTTATTTCTAATATCTTCAAATGGTGAATGAAGCGAAAATGCAAGTTTTACTCTAAAAGGACTATCCATTAATTCCTTAATTTTATTAGGAATTCCAGCTGTAGAAACGGTAATTCTTGTTCTACTTAGTCCTTTTGTTAATTCATGAGTAAAAATTTCAATTGACTTTAATGTTGCCTCAAAATTTAGTAACGGTTCGCCCATTCCCATATAAACAATATTTGTTATTTTGTCTTTCCCAACATCTTTTGCAACCATTAAATATTGATCTACAATTTCGCCAACAGTTAGATTTCTCTTATAACCCATTAATCCGGTAGCGCAAAACTTACAATCTAATGGGCACCCGACTTGTGTTGAGATACACAAGGTATTCCTATCATTTTCTGGAATTAATACAGTTTCAATTTTTTTTCTATCAAAAGTTTCAAAGAGAAATTTTTTAGTTCCGGTTGATGAAGAGTTTTGAATTCCGGATAAGTTTAGTGCTTGAATGGAACAAGAATCAATTAAGAAGTTTCTAAGTTCTTTTGATAGATTTTTCATTTCAGCAAAATCAAAACTTACATGATTGTACATCCAGTTAAAAAGTTGATGTGCTCTAAATTTGGGTTGATTGAACGAAATGAAATATTCTTCAAGCTCGCTTAAAGTAAGTCCTTTTAATTGTATTTTCTTATCATTATTCATAGAGCAAATATATCCATTTCTTAAGTAACCAAAGAAGTTCTGAACAAGTTTAACAAATAGAATACGACATTATACAGAAAAGTCTTTTTTTTAAGATTGGCATTGTGTAGTTTTCGTATAAAAGGTCACAAACCAAATACGGAGTAATAATGAACTTTCAATTCACTGAGGATCAATTGATGATCCAGCAATCAGCACGCGAGTTTGCCATAAGCGAAATTGCGCCTTCAGCTGTTGAACGTGATAAAAATGCTGAGTTTCCTTACGAAATAGTTAAGAAGCTTGGTGAACTTGGCTTTATGGGAATGATGGTTTCGCCGGAGTATGATGGTGCCGGTTTAGATACAGTAAGTTATGTTTTAGCAATGATAGAAATTTCCAAGGTTGATGCTAGCCTTGGAGTAATTATGTCAGTAAATAACTCGCTTGTCTGTTATGGATTAGATAAATGGGGTAGCGTGCATTTAAAGAATAAATATCTTCGTGCTTTGGCAAAAGGAGAAAAATTAGGTGCTTTTGCTTTGTCAGAACCCGAAGCCGGAAGTGATGCTACTAAACAGCATACTCAAGCGCATAAAGTTGATGGTGGTTGGTCTATTAACGGAATGAAAAACTGGATTACAAATGGAATTAACGCAGATTATCATTTAGTGATGACACAAACGGATAAAGAAAAGGCGCATCATGGAATAACTACTTTTGTTGTTGAAAAAGGAACACCTGGTTTTACTTATGGCGCTAAAGAAGACAAACTCGGAATCCGCAGCAGCGATACATGCTCTCTTTCTTTCGAAAATTGTGTCGTACCCGATGAAAATATTGTTTGGGAAGTTGGTAAAGGATTTAATTTTGCAATGAATACACTTAATGGCGGTAGAATTGGAATTGCTTCTCAAGCTGTTGGAATTGCTGAAGCATCTCTTGAGGCGGCAAAGAATTATGCTAAAACACGCAAAGCTTTTGGTACGGAAATATCTAATCATCAAGGAATTCAATTTAAAATTGCAGATATGGCAACAAAAGTAGAAGCGGCTAAATTGTTAACTCTGCAAGCTGCTTTCCTAAAAGATGCGGGAAAGAAATATGTAAAAGAAGCCGCAATGGCAAAGCTTTATTCTTCTAAGGTTGCCGTTGAATGCGCACTTGAAGCAATTCAAATTCATGGTGGTTATGGATATGTTCGCGAGTATTTAGTTGAAAGATATTTGCGAGATGCAAAAATTACCGAGATTTATGAGGGAACTTCTGAAATTCAAAGAATAGTTATTGCAAGAGATTTATTAAAAGATTAATGAAAGTGATTGTTTTTTTATACTTAGCTATTAACTCATTTGCTTTAGCTCAAACTGATTGGCATAAATGGGAAGCAAAAAATATTTCTTATCGGCTTCCTATAATGACCGAACTGAGAATTCAAAATGAGAATAAATCGGTTACAAAAACAATTTTAAATTCATTAAAAAATTTATACTCTTTAACAATTAGTAACTATGATGGCGATAACTGTCCTTTTTCTCCTTCATGCTCCGAATTTTTTGTTGAAGCTGTAGAGCAGACAAATATTTTTACTGGGTTCTTAATCTTTGCTGATAGATTTACACGTGATATGAATTTTCTTAAAGACAACAATCATTATACTCTTCATAAAAATGGAAAGTATTTTGACCCTCCGAGTGATTACACTTTTTATAAGGAAGAAAGATAATTGCAACGAAATAAATTAGTTAAAAATATAAATCTAGTCGTTCTGAGTATTTTTCTGCTTGCTTCAATATCGAACGCACAATCAAATCAGCAGAACGATCTATTTTCAATTTCTAATAGGTTAAAATTTGCAAACCATCTTTATAAAGAAAAAGATTATTTGCGAGCAATAGGTGAATACAAAGAAGTTCTTAAATTATACGAGAACGATACTATACGTTTTAGGTTTGCAAACAGTTTTTTTAGAATTGGAAGATATGATGAAGCGGCTCAAAATTTTAAGACTTTATTCGTTGGCTCGCAATTAGTGGAAGAAGCGCAACTAAGTTATTATAAATCGTTATTCTTTAGTAGTGATATAAATGCATTCCGAACAAACTACGAAAATGGATATTTCTTACCTCAGAAGTATTCGAAAGTAATTGAACAAATAAACAGCTCGAGTTATTTCCTTCAAAAAAGTAATTTACCCGAAGAAAATGTGTTATTAAAGCCATTTGCGGACACAATTCAAACTAAGCTCAAACATTTTTATCAATTGATAAAGAATCCGCCGCAGAAAAACGCAACAACTGCTGTTTTGCTATCTGCTATTATTCCGGGTGCCGGCAAATTATATACTGGCGAGCTTTCGGATGGCTTAATTGCATTTGGAGCAACCTTGCTCTCCGGTTTTTTAGCTGTAACCAATTTTAAAAATAACCATGAGTTTAGAGGATGGTTATTTACCGGCTTGACAGCGTTTTTCTATGGCGGAAATATTTATGGCTCCGCTGCTTCTGCAAAGATTTATAATGTAAAACTGAAATCTAAAATTGATGAAGATATTTTACGATACTTCGAAGAACGAGATTATTTTCTTCCAAAAATAGAATTTTGAAAATGCCATCTTTCGCAAAAATATTTATTGCTGGATTTCTTTGCTTTAATATTGTTGTGGCTCAAAATTCAATTGATGAGCAAATAGAATTTGCAAATAAACTTTTTGTGTCAAATCAATATTTCGATGCAATAACGGAATATAAGCGTTTATTGTTCTTCAGACCCGATAGTGTTCTTCACTCTTATATATATTCACACATTGCTCTATGCTACAAGGCTGGCGCGCATTTTGAAGAAGCTATTAAATATTTTTCATTGGCAGAAAAATCTTCTGCAAATGACTCTATTTCCTTTAGTAAAAAAATCGAAATTATTCGCTGTAACATACTTAGAAAAAGCACAGCTAGAGCCCTTCAGCTTGCAGATGATCTTGAAACAAATCTGAGTTATTTATCAAAGAAAGACGAAATAAATTATTGGCGTGGATGGGCACATATGTTTTCTGGTGATTGGGAAAAAGCCGAAAATGCTTTCTCGGAAAAAGAGGGACAGTTAGAATTAAAAAAGCTTTGCAAGCAAGTAATTGATGATAAAGTTTCCGTTACTTTTGCAAAGGTTATTTCTTATATTTTGCCCGGTGCTGGACAGATTTATTCTGGCAAAATATTTTCTGGATTAATGTCTTTAGCCTGGAATTTTAGCGCTGGTTATTTTACAATTAATGCGTTTATGGCAAATCGTGCTTTTGATGGAATTGTAATTGCTGAACTTGTATGGCTAAGATTCTATAAAGGGAATTTAGAAAATGCCGAAAAATTTGCTGTGGAGAAAAATCTGAAAATAGCAAATAATGCTTTAGAATATTTACAGAATGAATACAAAGGACAAAAACCGTGAAATTTACAGAAAACGACATTAGAAGAATTACTTTTGAAACAATTACAGAACTTGGCGCTAATGCAACCCCGGATGTGGTTAAAGAAGCTGTTCGTAAAAAAGTTGAAACAAACTCCTCTACACCATTTGATGCAACAAAAAAAGATTCTATTTCCGGTAGAGTTATATTAACTTCATTCGGATTAAACAAACCTGGAATAGTTGCAGCAATAACAACTTCTCTTGGTAACTCTAATTGTGATATACAAGACCTCAGCCAAAAAATCATGGGCGATTTTTTTACAATGATTATGATTGTTGATATCACAAATTCAAAAAAAGATTTAAAAGATATTCAAGAAGAGATGTACAAAACCGCTGAGCCATTAAATATAAAGATATATTTACAGCACGAAGATGTATTTAGGTATATGCATAGAATTTAGTAAAACAAACACATTACAAACGGAAAATGAAAATTTCTTTTCCGGTACATACAGAATGTTTAAAGAGGAAATATGAATTACGATTTTACGGAGATTTTAGAAACAATACGTATGACGGAAATTGAGCATTTCGATATCCGTACAGTTACACTAGGAATTAGTTTACGAGATTGCCACGATAGAAGCATTGAAGTAACAAAACAAAAAATTTATGATAAAATTTTACGATATGGCAAAGCGCATGTAAAAAACGCAAAAGAAGTTGAAGCGCAGTATGGAATTTCAATTGCTAATAAAAGAGTTTCTGTAACTCCAATTTCAATTCCATTTGATTCTTTCAAAATGGAAGACTTTATCGAAATTGCTAAAACACTTGATCAAGTTGCCGAAGAAATTGGAATTGATTACATAGCCGGTTTTTCTGCGCTTGTTCAAAAAGGAATGACAAATGGTGAACGTGAGCTTATCAAAGCTATTCCTTACGCGCTTGCACAGACAAAACGAGTATGCTCTAGTGTAAATATTGGTTCCACTAAAGCTGGAATTAATATGGATGCTGTAAACATGATGGCCGACGCAATTAAACATGTTGCTGAATTAACAAAAGATAAAGATTCTATAGGATGTGCTAAACTTGTTGTGTTTGCTAATGCAGTCGAAGACAATCCTTTTGTTGCCGGAGCTTTTCATGGCGTAACAGAACCGGAAGTTGTATTAAATGTTGGTATCAGTGGACCTGGTGTTGTTCTCGATGCAATTAAAGAAGCTGGTAATGTTGACTTGCAACAACTTTCTGAGGTTATCAAAAAAACTATCTTTAAAATTACTCGAGCCGGTGAGTTAATAGGAAGAAAAGTAGCTGAGAAAAATGGCGTTCCTTTTGGAATTGTGGATATTTCTCTTGCACCTACTCCGGCAGAAGGTGATAGTATTGCTGATATTTTAAAGGCTATGGGTGTGGAAGATGTGGGCGCTCCAGGAACAACTGCCGCGCTTGCCATGTTGAATGATTCAGTCAAGAAAGCCGGATTGATGGCAAGTTCATCCGTTGGTGGAATGAGTGGCGCATTCATTCCTGTTAGTGAAGATATGGGAATGATTCGCGCAGTACAAGCGGGAAATCTTTCTCTAGAAAAATTAGAAGCTATGACCGCTGTTTGCTCTGTTGGTCTCGATATGATCGCGATTCCGGGCGACACTCCAGCTTCAACTATTGCCGGTATAATTGCCGATGAAGCAGCAATTGGTATTATTAATGATAAAACAACAGCTGTTAGAATTATTCCGGCGTACGGAAAAAAAGTTGGAGAGATGGTTGATTACGGCGGCTTACTTGGTTTAGCACCGGTGATGGAAGTCAGAACAATCAGCTCGAAAGGTTTTGTTGGTCGCGGCGGTAAAATTCCGGCACCAATGAGAAGTTTAACAAATTAGTATAATAAAGTAACTTATAGGAGTAGAAATGAGTAAAGGTCTAAAGATCGGGTTAGGAATACTGGGTGTAATAATAGTATTAGTAATCATGGTAGTTTCTTGGGCTACTGGTAAATACAATGGTTTTGTTGGACTCAATGAAGGTGTTAAAGGAGCTTGGAGTCAAGTAGAAAACGTTTATCAAAGAAGATCGGATCTTATTCCTAATTTAGTTGCAACAGTAAAAGGCGTAGCTAATTTTGAAAAGGAAACATATACAGCAGTTACCGAAGCAAGAGCAAAAGTTGGTCAAATGAAAATTGATGCAACTCAACTTGAAGATCCTGAAGCTTTTGCAAAATTCCAAAGAGCTCAAGATGGATTAAGCGGAGCATTGCAGCGTTTGATGGTTGTTTCAGAAAATTATCCTCAGCTTAAAGCAAATGAAAATTTTCTACAACTTCAAGCGCAATTAGAAGGATCTGAAAACAGAATTACAGTTGAACGCCAAAAATTTAATACTGTTGTTCAAGAATATAATACAGCTATTAAAAAATTCCCGGGCGTAATTATTGCTAACTTTGGCGGATTTAGAGAAAAAGCTTACTTCAAAGCTGCCGAAGGTGCTGATCAAGCTCCAAAAGTACAATTCTAATTACGAACGTAGAGTGTAAAGTGAAGAAGGTAGATCGAAAAACCAGCATGATGTTTACTTTGCTAGTTTTGTTTATTAGCACCGCATTTGCTCAAGTGCCAATCCCAGTTTTGAAAAACTATGCTAATGATTTAACAAGCACATTAAATAGTTCCGAGCTTTACACTTTTGAATCCAAACTAAAATCATTTGATGATTCTACCACAAATCAAATTGTGTTTTTAATGATGAACTCATTGGATGGTTATCCATTAGAAAATTTCTGTTTCGAAACCGCAAGTAAAAATCAGATTGGTTCAAAGAAGAATAATAATGGCGTGCTTTTCTTTATAGCAAAAGATGACCGCAAAATGAGAATTGAAGTCGGCTATGGTCTTGAAGGTGCGTTACCTGATGCATTGGCTAATTCAATACTTAGAAACGAAGTTAAACCATTTTTTAAGAGCGGTGATTACTATGCTGGTATAACTGCCGGATTAGAAGCAATAATTTTAGCTACTAAAGGTGAATATAAAGGTGATCCTAAAGGTAAAGGAAAGGGAAAAGGTACTGGAGTTCCATTTATACTTATAGTTATTATTTTTATAATAATTGCTTCACTTGGCGGAAAAGGTGGCAAAGGCGGCGGCGGAGGACTTTTGCCGTTACTCATTTTAAGTTCGATGGGTAGTGGCGGAAGGCGATCAGGTGGATTTGGAGGAAGCAGCTGGGGCGGCGGAGGTGGTTTTGGGGGTGGTGGATTTGGAGGATTTTCCGGCGGCGGCGGTTCTTTTGGTGGTGGAGGTTCTAGCGGAAGTTGGTAATTCGGTCAATTTTCGATATTTATTTGAAAAAGTGTAGTTTTTTTATAGCTGACCTAAAATATTTTAATAAGTTAACCTTTCTTCCTTGCAGTATTAACTACGTTTTAGTATTATTTCAAAGGCATTGGATAACATTAGTGTAGGCATAGCGCTATTTAATGATAGTGATTTTTTTGCAGCTCATGATTTCTTTGAAGATTTATGGATGGAATGTGAGCGAGACGAAAGATTTTTCTATCAAGGTATGGTACAAGTTTCTGTTGGAAGCTATCATTTAATTTCAGGAAACTATAAAGGGTGTGTAAGCCAATATAAAAAAGCAATAAAAAAGTTTTATAAGTATTTACCAGTTTATAAAAATATTGATTTAATCCAATTACTTATTTCTATAGAAAATATAGTGGTTGATTTAGGAGACACACCTAAAAATGTAGATCCTAAAAAATTTTGGAACAGAATTCCGATAATTGAAACAACAAAATAAATTTTTCTAATTAAAGATAGGAGGCCGTAATGGCAATAATGATCACAGACGAATGCATCAATTGTGGAGCATGCGAACCCGAATGCCCAAACACAGCTATTTATGAAGGCGGTGCTGATTATAAAATTGGCAACGATTCATTTAGCGGAGATGCAACAACACCAGCTGGCGCAAACGGATTCTTTTCATCAGATTTCTTTTTTATTGTACCAGATAAGTGTACAGAATGTGTTGGTTTTCATGATGAGCCGCAATGTGCTGCTGTTTGTCCAGTTGATTGCTGCGTACCGGATCCAAAACATGTTGAAGATAAAGATGCGCTTTTAGCTAAGAAAGATCAATTAGATGGTTTAGGAAGATAATTTTTTAA
Organism: uncultured Melioribacter sp.; assembly: GCA_964631495.1. Lineage (GTDB taxonomy): Bacteria > Bacteroidota > Ignavibacteria > Ignavibacteriales > Melioribacteraceae > Stygiobacter. The sequence continues at coordinate 64,600 of CAZVYT010000013.1, forward strand.
TATAATGGATATGTAAAGGGCTTGGAGTTCAAGCCCTTTTTTGTTTTAAAAATTAATTCTGAACAATTCTATTCTTGTAGTTTGAGATTCTCTGAAATCATGGAAAGATTTTATTCTGTCAACTTCATTTTCAATTTTGACTACTGGTTGGTTATAAAAAGTGTTGGCGATTGTCAGAGAAAAAATAATTGGAGATAGCAACCCAACAACATACGGGATGCCGTTGCTTTTATCATTAACTAGCAATGCTGCTGTAGTTATTGAAAGAATAGACATTCCAAATGTCATTCCAAGAAATTCTGTATAATCAATATTAGGATAGCTTTTCCTCACATTAAGATATACTCCAGATGTAAAACCAACAAAATAACCAGCATAAGTTCCAATAATTGCTCCACCTAAACCCCGGAGAAATGCTCCGTCATTAGCTAAAGAAATTTCTATTCCGTAGCCAGCTATACCACCTACAATGGAACTAACTAACGATAAACCGGCACCAGTTAAAAACTGCAATGGTATGGATGATTTAGTTTTAATTAATGTTTCTTTAGTATTGCACAAAAAAATAGAAGAATCTACTATACTGATAGAGCCACTTTTTGATAAAAAATAATCAAGGGTATCTAAGGTGTTCTTTTTATAATATTTCCATATCCCAATGTTATTTTCTATTGCAAAATTTTGTGCTCTAACAAGTTCTTTAGTATCATAATTTTTATTATTTGAAATATACTTGCCAAATCCTTTTTCTAAAAAACGATAATTAAACATTATTGTTTCAAATGGGTATTCCTTTGAAATAATTACAAGCTGAAAGTCTTTGCATTGTTCGATTACATCTAATTTGAATTTTTGATTTCTTAAATAGCTATTAGAAAACTCAATAGTCTCTTGAGCAATTTCTTTTAAAAATTCAAATTCAACATTCTTTTGAGGTGCATCGACTCCGGCAAGTTTAACAACACGCCCGTTGGAAAGCCTAAATAGATTTGCGTCTAAGATTTCGCTAATTGTTACCGTTTGACAAAATATAGTTGTCTTCACAATGAAGAGAATTAAAAGCAAATTCTTAAGTAAGTGCATAATACCCCGATATTTTTCCAACTTATAAAAAACGAAAGTCTAATTCAAAACAAAAAATTTACCATCTTAAAACTGCCGTTACAGGAAAATGATCCGAAGGAAATTTGCCGTTGTAACTTTCTCTAACAATTTCTGCGCTTTTTACTTTTATTTCTTTTGAAATGAAGATGAAGTCTATTCTCTCACCATTCAATTCGCCTTTGAAACTATTGAATGTTCCTTCATTGTCATTCTTTGAATTTAACTCTCTGTATGAGTCTAATAATCCATTTTGCAAAACATTCTTAATTGCCCGATTATTTTCTCCACTGTTAAAATCACCAGTTACAATAATTGGTAAAGATACTTTTTGAGATTTTATTTTTGTAACAAGCATTTCTGTACTTTTTTCTCTGCTCGGTTGAGATTCATGATCTATATGCAAGTTATAAACGAGGAATTGTTTCTTTGTAATAAGAGAATTGAATCTTGCCCAAGTGCAGATTCTGGTTATGTTGTTTCCCCAATGTTTTGAACCTGGGATTGTTGGAGTATCCGAAAACCAAAAAGTTTCCGTTGTATCAGCGCTGAATTTGGTTTTATCATACAATATACAAGAATACTCTCCGGCTTGTTTGCCATCATCTCTTCCTACTCCAATCAATTCAAAATTTGGAAAGTGTTTCAAAATTTCATCAATCTGAAATGCCAAAGCCTCTTGCAATCCCAAGAAATCCGGATTGAATTTCTTAATAGTTTCCATCACATTTTCTTTACGATATTGCCAACTATTTTCACCATCGTTAGCCGTTCCATAACGTATATTGAAAGACATAACTTTAAGTTCGGCAGAGACACAATTTTGTGCTAGTGCATGGTTTTGAAAAAGAATAAAAACAAAAACATTGAATAAAAAAAAGTTTATTACAAATTGAACACTTGATCTTAGGCTTTTGTTGTTCATGTTAAATTTCCATAGTTTTTAGTAATACAAAATTTCTATAACAAACATAAAGTTTTATAATGACTATTGGCGGCTACAAACTAAAAGTAATAGAAACAGGTTCATTTGCTCTTGATGGCGGAGCTATGTTTGGTGTTGTACCCAAGCCTTTTTGGCAAATGTCCAATCCGCCGGATGAATTGAATAGAATAACTCTACATGCACGCAATCTTTTGTTGAGCAAAGAAAATCAAAATATTCTTATAGATACTGGAATTGGAAACTATTGGGACGAAAAGTTTGCCAGAATCTATGGAGTTGATTATTCTGAATATTCGCAGCAAAAATCATTTGAACAAAATGGTATTGATCCGGAAAAAGTTACAGATGTAATCTTGACTCATTTGCATTTCGATCATACCGGCGGTTCGACATATTTTAGAGATGGAAAATGGCTGCCGACTTTTTCTAACGCGAAATATCACATCCAGAAAAAACATTTTGAGTGGGCTATTGAACCTTCTGAACGAGATAAGGCAAGCTTTATCAAAGAGCGTTTTATGCCATTGATGGATGAAGGGATTTTGAAATTTTGGGAAGATTCAGATTTCAATGATAATATTCAATTAATTGTTGTTAACGGACATACTTTCTACCAACAGCTTGTTAAAATATCTGATTCATCAAAAACATTATTATACTGTGGTGATTTGATACCGACTAGTTCTCACATTCCAGTTCCTTATGTTATGGGTTATGATCTTCAGCCTATTGTTACTGTAAAAGAGAAGAAGGATATTCTTCCTAAAGCAGTTGATGAGGAATGGCTTTTGTTTTTTGAACATGATGCTTTTGGTGTAGCATCTACAATAACAAAAACCGATCGTGGATTTATTGTAAAAGATAAAATTACAGAGTTGCCTGAATGATAGCTTTAGATGGATTTTCAAAAGTATGCAAAGTAAATGATCTCAAAGAAAAAATTGGACGGCGCTTTTTTATTGATGATGTTGATGTAGCGTTGTTCAAAGTTAATGAAGAAGTTTATGCTCTCAGCAATATTTGCATTCACCAAAAAGCTGCAATAATTTATGATGGATACATTGAAAACAATTGTGTTTACTGTCCGGCACACGGCTGGATGTTTGATCTAAAAACCGGAAAATTTCCAAATGGTATAAAAGGATTAGATTCATACCAAGTTCAAATTATTGAAGATAATGTTTACGTTAAAGTTTTTAAGAAAGAATTAAAATGGTGAAGTCTTTTCTTTTGATTTTATGAAAATCACAAACGAAATAGTTATTCATAAAGCGCACGAGCTTGGATTTGATCTAGTTGGCTTTGCTACAGCAGATTTACTTGAAGAAGAAACAAAAAAATTGCAAACTTGGCTCGATAAAGGATTTCACGGTTCGATGGATTACATGAGCCGCAACATTGAAAAAAGAAAAGATGTTACCCAAATTCTTACAGATGCAAAAAGTGTAATCTCTTTAGCAATCAATTATTATACTCCCTTTGAACATAAGAAAGAAAAAAGTAGTGGAAAAATATCCCGTTATGCTTGGGGAAAAGATTATCATCTAGTTATTTGGGAAAAGTTATCTCTCCTTGAAGAGTACTTAAAAAATCTTGAACCTGGTTTTGAATCTAAGAGTTATGTGGATACCGGACCGGTGATGGATAAAGTATGGGCAGTTAAAAGTGGAATTGGGTGGTTAGGCAAAAATACTAATGTAATTAACAAAGAGATTGGCAGTTGGTTTTTTATAGCCAATATTATTACTAATTATGATTTTAACTACTCCGCAACAATTGCAGATTTTTGTGGTACATGTACTGCTTGTTTAGATGCATGTCCAACTAATGCAATTACAAAACCTTACGTTGTTGATGCTAATAGATGTATTTCGTTTTTATCAATTGAGAACAAGGGCGAAATAGGAGAAGAGTTTAAAGGAAAGTTTGATGATTGGATTTTTGGATGCGATGTTTGCCAAGATGTATGTCCTTGGAATAAGAGATTTAGTGAACCGACACTCATTCCAGAATTTCAACCAACAAATACAAATTTATCTTTAGACGAAGTAATTGAAATGGATGAAAATGAGTTTAAGAAACGCTTTGAAACTAGTCCAATAAAAAGAACAAAGCTAACTGGTCTAAAAAGAAACGCATTATTCCTTTCAAGTGAATCTTAATTTATGCTGAAACATCTAACAATTATTAATATTCGAAAACATTCAATAATTTTGTGTGTAAAATGGAGAAAGAAATGAAAGAGAATCATCACAAAGTAATAATAATTGGAAGTGGTCCTGCCGGTCTTACAGCGGCTCTTTATACTTCCAGAGCGAATTTAAATCCTGTAATTCTAGAAGGAATGCAGCCTGGCGGACAGTTGACTATTACTACAGAAGTAGAAAATTTTCCGGGTTTTGAACATGGTATTCAAGGTCCAGAATTAATGGACATTATGCGTAAACAAGTATTGCGTTTTGGTGCTAAATCATTATTCAAAAATGTTACTGAAGTTGATTTATCTAAACGTCCGTTTATAGTAAAAACTGAAGATGATACCTACACTGCAGATTCTGTAATTGTAGCAACCGGCGCTTCTGCAAGATGGCTTGGTATTCCAAGTGAAAAATATTATCAAGGTTATGGTGTTTCTGCTTGCGCAACTTGTGATGGATTTTTCTTTAGAGGTTTACGCGTAATTGTTATTGGAGGCGGTGATACTGCAATGGAAGAGGCAAACTATCTTTCGCGCTTTGCCAGCGAAGTTTTACTTGTACACAGAAGAGAAGAGTTTAGAGCTTCAAAAATTATGACTGAGCGAACACAGAAAAATCCAAAAGTGAAGTTTGTTACAAACACTACAATCAAAGAAATTCTTGGAAAAGAAGATGCCGGTAAAAAAATGGTTACAGGTGTACTCTTAGAAAACACAAAAGACGGTTCTATAAGAGAAGAACCAATTGATGGCGTATTTCTTGCAATTGGACATAAACCAAATACTGAAATTTTCAAAGGTCAACTTGAAATGGATGAAACCGGTTATTTAAAAATTAAACCGGGGTCAACATATACAAATGTTGAAGGTGTTTTTGCTGCAGGCGATGTTGCAGATCATGTTTACAGACAAGCAATTACTGCTGCGGGAAGTGGATGCATGGCAGCTTTAGATGCTCAACGCTGGTTAGAAGAACACGAAGCGTAATAAACTAGATGTAAAAAAAAGGAAGCCGTCTCAAAAGTGATTTTGGGACGGCTTTTTAATTTGTGCAAAAGAATAA
>CAZVYT010000014.1:0-53733 GCA_964631495.1 uncultured Melioribacter sp.
AGGAGAAAGCTATGGCGCTAATAGCTATTATCGACGACGATCCAGATATTCTGGAAGCCAGCTCGTTAGTATTAAAATCTAAAGGTTACAGTATTGTAACCGCATCTAACCCAACAGATGGTTTTAAAATCATTTCTGAAAGCAAACCTAATTTAATTATTCTTGATGTAATGATGGATGAACCGGATGATGGTTTTTTTCTTGCTCAAAAATTAAGGAGAGAAAATATTCATACTCCAATTCTTATGTATACATCTGTTTCAAAAGCTATTGGAATGGATTTTAACAAAAGTGAAATGGTACCTGTAGATGACTTTGTAGAAAAACCAATCTCTCCTGATCAACTAGTTGCAAAAGTAGAATCATTGCTTAACAAAGTTGGGGAGAAAGAATAATGCTTGTACTTGAAAAAAACGCTATGACTGAAGAGATAGAATTACTTGTTAATAAACATGGTAATTTAAGATCGTCGCTTCTCCCAATTCTTCAGGATATACAGAGAAAACATAAGCATGTACCGGATTTTGCTCAACAAGAAGTAGCACGTTTGTTGGATATTCATCCAGTTGAAGTATTTAGTGTAATTTCTTTCTATTCTTTTTTGAACACAAACCCTAAAGGAAGAAATATTGTTCGTCTATGCCAGACAATTACTTGTGATTTGGCAGGTAAAGTTGGCGTTGCAAAAGCAATTGAAAGAGAACTCAGAATTAAATTTGGTGAAACTACAAAGGATAATAAAATAACACTTGAATATGTTAATTGTTTAGGAATGTGTGATCAAGGTCCGGCATTACTAGTTAATGAAAGAGTATATGCAAAAGTTTCTCCAGAAAAAGCTATTCAAATTCTAAACGAGATTAAGTGAGGTGAAGAATGGAAAAAAAGAATAGAGAAGGAGCAGTTATATTCTCGCCTTACGTAAAAGGTGAATCTATTAAAAAAGCAGTTTCATTGAAACGTGAAGATATTTTATTTGATCTTCGTGAATCAAAACTAAAGGGAAGAGGCGGCGCTGGTTTTCCAACAGCTACTAAATGGACTCTTGTTGCTGCTGCTTCTGCGGATGAAAAATATGTAGTTTGTAATGCTGATGAAGGAGAACCTGGAACATTTAAAGATAGAGTTCTTCTTTTAGAATATCCTGAATTAGTATTTGACGGAATGGTTATTGCCGGATATGTTATAGGAGCAAAACTTGGTATAGTTTATTTGCGCGGCGAGTATGAGTATATGTTAAAATCTCTTGAAGACTATTTAGAATCAATGCGCAAAGAAAACTTGCTTGGCAAAAATATTTGCGGCAAAGAAAATTTTAATTTTGATATTAAAATACGTTTAGGTAGCGGCGCTTACATTTGTGGTGAAGAAACTGCATTAATTGAATCTCTTGAAGGAAACCGTGGAGAAGCTCGCAATCGTCCGCCATATCCTGTAAACACTGGCTTTATGGGCAAACCAACTACAGTTAATAATGTTGAAACATTTGCTTCTGTAGCTCATATAGTAATTAAAGGTGGCTTATGGTATTGCAAATATGGAACTGACAAATCAACAGGCTCTAAGTTATTTTCGGTTAGTGGTGATTGTGATAAACCAGGTGTTTATGAATTGCCGTGGGGAACAAAAATATCTGAACTTCTTAAACTTGTAGAAGCTAAAAACACTAAGGCAGTTCAAGTAGGTGGCGCTTCTGGTATTTGTATCCCAAAAGATCAATTTGATAGAATTCTTGGTTATGAAGATGCCGCAACGGGCGGTTCAATTATGGTCTTCAACGAAAGCAGAAATATGCTTCATGTTTTAAAGAATTTTATGGAATTCTTTGTTGAAGAATCTTGTGGTCAATGTACACCTTGTCGGATTGGAAATGTAAAGCTTCTTGAAGGTGTTGAAATGTTAGAAAAGAATGAATACACTTTTGGTTACATGAATAAACTAAAAGAACTTGGAAAAACAATGCAAGTATCTTCAAAGTGTGGATTAGGACAATCAAGCCCTAACCCATTCTTATCAATTTTAGAAAACTTCAAAGAAGAAATTTTCAATAACGGAGGAAATCATGGAAAATAAAGACAAACTAAGAGCTCCGGTTAGCCAAAAGCCGCACGTTATTGAGAAACCGGTTGACCCTTCATTCATTGGAGGATCGATCTCAATTGAAATAAATGAAAAGAAAGTATCAGTTCCTTTAGGTACAACAATTCTAGATGCATGCAAAATGAGTGGTGTTTCTGTGCCAACTCTTTGCCATCATGAAGATCTATGCGTTGCCGGTGTTTGCCGTGTATGCGTTGTTGAAGTTGAAGGAATGAGAACACTGCAAGCTTCATGCGCGTATCCAATTACATCTCCAATTAAAATAAAGACTTCAACACCTACAGTTCGTAAAGCTCGCCGTCATATTATTGATTTGATGTTAAGCGAACATTATGGAGAATGTTATTCTTGTTTTAGAAATGGCAAATGTGAACTTCAAAATCTTGCAAAAGAATATGGTGTAGATAATTTCACTTTTGGGCATGTTGATGCTCCTCGTTACGAATTAGATGAATCTTCGTATTCGGTAATAAGAGATATGAGCAAATGTGTCTTATGTAAACGATGCGTTAGAACGTGTATTGATTTACAAGAAGTTGGCGTTCTTGAAGCAGTAGAGCGAGGACACAAAACATGCATAAGTACTTTCTTAGATAAACCTTTGTTGGATGTTATTTGTATTAATTGCGGACAATGTATTAACCGCTGTCCAACGGCTGCATTGCGCGCAAATGATCCATCAGATGAAATTTGGGCTGCAATTGATGATCCGAAAAAACATGTAGTAATTCAAACAGCTCCTTCGCCGCGTGCAGCTATCTGCGAAGAATTCGGAATGGAAGCCGGAACTTCATTGACAAAAGAATTAAATACAGCTTTACGCCGTATTGGTTTCGACAAGGTTTTTGATACTAATACAACGGCAGATTTAACAATCTTCGAAGAAGGTACAGAATTGGTTATTAGATTGTACAAAGCACTCGTTCAAAAAGAACCTGTTGCTTTACCACAATTTACTTCTTGTTCACCTGGCTGGGTTAAATTCTTAGAACATTATTATCCCGAGTATATAGATAATCTTTCTACAGCAAAATCTCCGCAGCAAATGTTTGGAGCATTAATAAAAACAATGTATGCAGAAAAAGCTGGTGTTAAACCAGAGGATATTGTTTCTGTGGCGGTTATGCCTTGTTCTGCAAAGAAGTATGAGTGTAACAGACCAGAAATGATTGACAGCGGTTATAAGGATGTTGACTATGGTTTAACCACAAGAGAATTAGCAAAAATGATTAAGGAATGCGGAATTAATCTACCAGAAATGCCAAAGAGTGATTTTGATTCACCTTTTGGAGAAGCTTCCGGTGCTGGATTAATCTTCGGTGCAACTGGTGGTGTAATGGAAGCGGCAATAAGATCAATTTATGAATTTATTACCGGCAATAAAACAGAAGATGCCTTTGCAAATGCTAATGTAACTCCAGTTAGAGGTTTCGAAGGAATTAAATATGTTGAGCTTCCATTAGGTGAAAAATTTGGTACTGTTCCAGATATTATTAAGCATATTGTTTCTGATTGGGATTGGCTAAAAGGTGCTACTTTAAAAGTTGCAGTTGCACACGGCACAGCTAATGCAAAGAAAATTATGGATGATATCAAAGCCGGAGGTAAATTCTCTGAATGTCATTTTATTGAATTTATGGCTTGTCCAGGCGGTTGTTTGGGCGGTGGAGGACAGCCAATTCCTACAACTCCCGAAATTCGAAAGAAACGCGCTAAAGCTATTTATGCTGAAGATGAATCGCTTGAAATGCGTAAATCTCACGACAATCCTAACGTAGTTAAAATATATGAAGAGTTTTTAACAGATGGTCCATGCGGGCATAAGTCTCATAAATTATTACATACTCATTACGTAAAACGTGGAAGATATATTGCATAACAACTAACTTGGGCTCGGTATACCGAGCCCTTTTTAATTTAGCAATAATTGCTATAACTATAAATTGAATGAAAATTACTAGCATCTTAGAACTCAATATTGAGCATGAAGATTTACACCAAAGAAATAACATTTGGTTTGTAAAGCTTAGATGGTATGCTGTAATTACTCTTTTAGTTTTTGTTTTCACATTAGAGTTTGCATCTCCTATAAGTTTAACTCCCTTACAATTCATTTCATTTATTATAGTAACAATACTAATTGCTGTTTATAATTTGTTCTTTCATAAAAGAAATAAAAGTGAAAAAAAGAAAATTAATTCCGCCCAAAAAGAATCTTTAATTCAAATTCTACTTGATTTATTCTTCTTAAGTATTTTAGTTTATTTTTCTGGTGGAATTGAAGCACCCATATTTCTGTTTTACGTTTTCCATATGATAATTGGAAGTATAATACTTCCAAAAAAAGTAATGTATTCTATCGCGGCACTTTTAATAATATTTATGTCACTTTTTACATTTTTAGAATACTATAACCTAATAACTCACCAAACAATAATTGGTTTTTATCCATTTGCTATATACAAATCAGCACAATTTATCATTGGATTTCTGACTGTATTTTCATTCATTATGATTATTAGTATTTATTTAACAAGTAGAATAGTTGGAGAAATCTACAATCGTGAAAATCAATTAAAAAGAGCTTTAAAAGAAGTTGACGAGGCGGAAATATCAAAACAGAAATACATGATGGCAGTAGTACACGAACTAAAATCACCTATTTCAGCATCAATGGCAAATCTTGATCTTGTACTTGGGAATTATGTTGGCGAAGTTAATTCTACTGCATTAGAAAAACTCTCTCGTTCTAAAGAAAAGCTATCAGAATCTATTAACTCCATTAACAATATTTTAAGGTTTTCTCAGTTCAGATTGTTGAACAAGTTGGAAAAAGCAAACATCAACCTTAATACTCTTATAAAAGATTTAATAGATAAACAGAAGCAAATTGCTGATAGAAAGAATATTCAGATTAATTTCCAGCCATCAAATGAAATTAATTATTACGGAGATGATTTATTATTAAAAATTGCTTTTTCAAATCTAATTGGAAATTCGATTAAGTATACACTTGAAAAGGGCAAAGTATTAATTGAGCTACAAGAAGAAGAAAACGTAATAATGATTTCGATTAGTGATAATGGGATTGGAATACCAGATTCTGATTTGCCCAATATATTTGAAGAATATTTCAGAGCTTCAAATGTAAAAACAATAGAAGGAACTGGAACCGGCTTATCAACCATCAAAAGAGTAATTGAAAGTCATAACGGTAGAATTAAAGTAAAAAGCCCTTCTAAAATTGGAAATCTCATCCACCGCGGCACACAATTTCGTATTATTTTACCAAAGAATTAAATTTACTTTTTTATCGGCATCACTTATATTGAATTCAGTTTGAATAGCACATTCATTCAAGTGAGATAGATATGCTTTCTCTAGTTCCGGATTGGGCACATCATTACGGAGAATTTTGGAGAGCAATAAGAGTTAGAAATTTATGGTTTATTAAGTTACGTTACATAGCCGTAGCAATCTTAATATCCTTTTTATTAATTGGGCAATTTCTGCTCGATTTTCGCTTTACTTATGTTCAATTTATATCCATTCTCTTAATATCTTTATCTATTCTACTTTATAATGTAATAATCCATGTTTTAAGATTAAGAATTGGCTGCGATCCTAATAAATTTAACTGCTTACACACTTCTCTGATAATGATAATTCTGGATTTGTTTGAATTACTTTTACTTGTTTATTTCACTGGGACAATTGATTCACCATTAATAATGCTTTTTGTATTTCATATGATAATTGGGAGTATGATTTTACCGGGATTTATTGTTTACACAGCAGCCGCAATTATTTCAATCAGTATATCTTTATTACTATATCTTGAGAGTAGTTATATAATTACAAATTATAAAATTGCCGGTTTAATGTTGGTTCCTAATTCTAACTCTTTTCAATATGAAGTAGTATTTATTTTGACATTTTCATTTACACTATTAGTTTGTGTTTACATTACCAACAAGATAGCAAGACAATTATTTCAAAGAGAGCAGCAGTTAAGGGATTCTCTAGAAAAGTTAAAAGAAGCCGAGAATACCAAACAAAGATATACTTTAGGTGTAGTTCATGAAATTAAATCTCCTGTAATTGCTGTGAAGTCAATTGTAGACCTTCTTCTAGGAAACTTTGTTGGTCCGATAAATGATGATGTGAAAGAAAAACTTATACGAGCAAGGTTACGGAGTGATGAAGCGCTTATTTTGATTAATGATATACTCAAATTTTCAAGAATAAAACTGCTGGATATTAAGAAAAATGAATTAGTTAAGGTTGTAGAAATAATAAAAAATATTCTAGATATACATAAAGAAGAAGTTGAAGAAAAAAGTATTAAGCTTAATTTTTCTGACAAGAGAAAAGATATCCGAGATTTATATGGCGCTCCTTTATTATTGGAATTAGCACTGTCAAATCTAATTTCAAATGCGCTGAAGTATTCAAGAAAAAATGGAGAGGTCTTCATAATCTTATCATCAGAAAAAGATATTTTGTTTCTAGAAATAAGTGATAATGGAATTGGCATTCCAGAACATGAGCAGAAAGACATTTTCGAACATTTTTATAGAGCTACAAATGTAAAAAAAACCGATGTAGAGGGAAGCGGCATGGGACTTTCTATTGTACATGAAATAATTGCTAAACATCAGGGCGAAATTTCAATAAAAAGTCCTTCTAAAATTGGAAATTCTGATACACCTGGCACAACAGTAATGATACAGCTACCATATAAAAAGGTAGTTTTTGAAATTGATACGGTTACATGTGAGGAGTACTCATAAAACAGAAATATGAAGAGTCCATTTTAGATTTGGCAAATTCTGCTGAATTCAAGTCTGGAAATATTCCATATATTGTAGAACCAGTGCCAGACATTAAGGAAAATAAAGCACCACTATCGTAAAAAATATCTTTGATATTTTTTATTTGAGGATACAAATTAAGAATCGGTTTTTCAAAATCATTTTTTATGGTTGCCCTAAGTCTGGAGTAGTCTAATTTTTCTTCTTTAATAAGTGATTTGTAATCTGTTCTAATGTTATTTGTTTGAATTTGGGCGAATGCTTCTTTAGTGGATACATTAATTCTCGGGTTAACAACTAATATTGGTTCTTCAATACAAAGAGAAATGTGTTCAAGAATTTCGCCTCGTGAATTGCCAATTGCTGGTTTAGCTTTAATAAAAAATGGAACGTCAGAGCCAAGTTGAAGAGCTAGCTCTATCATTTTTTTATACTTAATTCCAAGTTGAAATAATTCGTTTAATGAAATAAGAGTTGAAGCTGCATCAGAACTTCCGCCGCCTAATCCAGCTTGCGAGGGAATAATCTTTTGCAATTCTATTTTAACTTTTAGTTTCTTACCACTGATTTCTTCTAAAAGTCTGGTGGCTCTTACAACTAAATTCGAATTATCAGTTGGAATGGTATTAGAATCGCAAATAAATTCAAACTCATCCGAAAGCTCAAATGAAATAGTATCATATAAATCAAGTATGGGATAGAATAACGTATTAAGGTTGTGGTATCCATCATTTCTCTTTGATAATACATCTAGACCTATATTGATTTTTGCAAGAGCTTTTATTTCAATAAATCTCATCAATATGCTCCCTAAGTGCTTTTGTAAATGCTGGGTTTGATCCACAGCAAGAGCCAACATAAACAAGGCTTTCTTGTAAAAAATCATCAATCAAAACTATATAGTCTTGCGGAGTATAAAAGTGATTCATAGCGGTTGAGTTAACTAAACTATTAGCGCAATTCAAATAAAATCCAAATTTATTTGGTAAAGAATAATCCCGCATAAATAACCCTATATCACTTGGTCTAACACAATTAAATCCAATAGATTGCGGAGAGTAATTGCTAATAATTTCAATAACATTATTTAAATGATGTCCACTTAATATGTGTAAGTTTTCATTAAAAAAAAGATTCATTGTAAACGGTATTTTATTTACGGAGCAATATTTACAAATTATTTCTATCTCATCTAAATGTGAATGTGTCTCATTCCAAATACTCTCACAGCCCGATTCATACAACAACTCGATATGCTTTTTATGATTGTATTCTAGTTCAAAAAAAGAAACAGTTCTTTCATTTTGATAACAATCTTCAGCCGGAGCATTTGAACCGGCAATAATTACATTAGTTTTAGCCTTTGCTTCAATTGCGATTTTAACACTCTTTTTAACCAATTCTGCGGTTGTTATTTCAAAATTACTTCTTTTTATTGCCAATGGATTAGTTCTAAATGTATTAGTTGTAATTATGTCTGCGCCAGCATCAATGTATTCTTTATGTATTTTTGTTATAGTTTCAGGATTAGAGAAATTTAAGTGAGAATACCACAAATATTTATCTGATTCAAATCCTAACTGAGATAAATACGAGCCCATTGCTCCATCTAGAAGTAGCGGTCTTTTTATTTCATCTCTTTTTTTATTCAGAAAATCTTGTTTATTCATTAAAAACAAAATAGTTAAAAAATATCTCTAAACTAATTATCAACAATGTAAATTGTTCTTAATAACAAGTGATTCTATTTTTTGTATAATTTTTTCATTAGATAAATTTAGGAAACACTCATGGTTTTTTGTGCATTCTAAAAGATTACATACTATACATTCGAGTTCTGGTAAATTTATCCATTCATGTTTTTCACCAAATGGACCTTGCAATTCTGGAGCAGTTGGACCGTGAATGCTAAGAACCGGGGTTCCCAAGGCAGTGGCAATGTGCATTGGACCGCTATCATTGGCTATTAAAAAATTACACTTTGAAATAAGAGCGGACATTTCTAAAATGCTTGTTTCGGGAGCATATACAGTTTTATCCTTTAATAATCCGAACAACTTTTCTCCGTCAATTTCATCACCTTTTCCCCAAAGGATTAAAATTGTAGCATTATATTTTTTTATTACTAATTCAGCAATTTCTGCAAATTTTTCAGCATCACATTTTTTTGAAGCCCAACTTCCGGTAGGGCAAATTCCAACAACAAAATCATTATTCGTAAAAGTTTCATTGAAATACTTTTCTGCAAATAACACACTATTCTTGTCAAGTGAAAAGTGTAAGGTTCGATGTATTGTATTCAATCCAAATTTTTCTAGTACTTTAAGATGTAAAATTGCGTTATGCCAAGTGCTTCGTTCTTCGGGACCATAAAAATTATAAGCGTATTTTCTGCCTCTAAGTGGAAATCCGATTCTGTATTTAGCTCCGCTGAAAAATGTAATTTGTGCTGAACTCGGATTGCAGAAAAAATCGAAAACAAGATCGTAATTAGTTTTTCTAATTATCCAAGCTAGTTTAATTATGTTTTTTAATTTCTTTTTATCAAAAATAAGGACATTATCAATCTGATTTAATCCTCGCAATCCAAACGATGATGGTTTTTCTGTTAAGAAATCAATCTGCGCGTTTGGAAATTCATCTCTTAAGTTACCTAATACAATAGTAGAACAAACTACGTCTCCAATTCCACGAAGTTTTATTAATAGAATTTTCTTGATTTCATTTTTAGGAAAAAAAGTTTTATCCAAATCGAGCTCAAATTATTATTGAATAGCAAAATAGAATAAGTTAGATTTCAAATGATTCTTAGATTACAATTTACAAAGAATGATTTTCTCTGACAAAAATTTAATACTTAAACAGAGGCTTGTATGAAATTGAAAGGTAAAACTGCAATAATAACTGGTGGAGCAATGGGAATAGGACTTGCCACTAGCAGACGCTTGGTGCAAGAAGGATGTTTGGTAACAATTTGGGACCTAAATGAAATTGAATTGAACAAAGCCAAAATTGATCTGGAGAATATTGGAGGGAAAGTATTTACTTATGTTGCTGACGTTACGGATAAAACGCGTGTCTATCAATTAGTTGAGCAAGCGAAAAACGATATGTTAAAAATTGATATTCTTGTTAATAATGCCGGGTATATAAAAAACGGTAACTTTTTAGAACAATCGGCAGATGCTTGGGAGAGAACAATTGATGTTAATTTTACTTCTTTAATCTATACTATTCATGCTGTACTTCCGCAAATGTATCAAAGAAACTCCGGACATATAGTAAACATCTCTTCTGCCGCCGGTTTGATCGGTGTTGGTGGAATGTCTGTATACGCTGCTACAAAATGGGCGGTTTTAGGTTTAACAGAATCACTCCGTTTTGAATCGGGATTGAAAGGGAAGAATGGAATAAAATGGACTTCAATTCATCCTAGCTATCTTGCTCATGGAATGTTTGAAGGTGCAAAACTGAATCTTCTTGGTAATTTAATTATTCCTCTTGTCAAAGATCATGATGTAATTGCAAAAGCAATTGTGAAGGACGCTTTAATTAAAGGGAAAAAAGTTGTTAGAAGACCGATTACATTACGTTTTTCTATTTTATTAAGAGGTATTCTACCAGATTTTCTTTTCCAAAAACTTCTTGTGTTAATGGGTGTACATAAAAGTATGCATGAATTTAAAGGAAGAAACGGGAATTAATCTTCGATATATTCACAGTCTGCCGGGATTTCAGGGCGAACAAGTAATACGCTTTCTTTCATTACAGAAACTTGCCCGACTTCGTGACGAGAATTTTTTGTTACATATTTTTTAAGTGTATATGTAACTGGTGCCATTTTTGATGTTTTAGATTTACTATAATAAGCTGTAATAGATGCTGCCTTTTCTAGAACTCGTTTTGGAACTGATTCTTTAGTGTTTTCTACTCTTAATACAGCGTGCGAACCAGCTACAGATCTTGCATGAAACCAATAATCATTTTGTTTTGCAAATTTTGTTGTCAACATGTCATTGTTTTTACTGTCTTTTCCAACATAGAAATGATATTTACCTTCTATTACAAAATGTTTAAATGGTAATTTTTCTTTTTTTTCTTCTATAGAATTTTGCTGCTGATTCATTTTTAATTCTTTTTTCATCAATTGTAATTGATCGGGTGATAACTCATTATTTAAATTTTCACTTATTGATAGTAACTTATCAAATCTTTCCTTACTATAATTATATAGCAGTTTAGACTTCTCATATTCGATTTTTTCAGACCGAGCTTTGTCAAAATAATAATTAATGTTTTGCTGAGCAGATAATTTAGAATCAATTTTAATCTTTAATTCTGTATTGGTTCGCCAATCAATTATTTTTATTTCACTCATACCTTTATTAATTGAGCCTATAGAAGAAAGCAAAGCTTCACCGTTTTGTTGGTATTCATTCTCTTTTGAACCATTATCAATTCTTGCCTTAAGTTTATTGAGCTTTGAAGTTATCTTTTCAAGTTCATTTTCTAAAAATTTTTCTATTTCGTGCTTTGTGTTAAAAGTTTTTACTGTATTTCTTTTTAATGAAAAATAACTAGTAATTGCTTCTAAATAACTCTCAAATAGTTCAAGATTCATATCCTTACTAGAATCCAACAAAGACATAGGGCTAAATATTCCATCCCCATTGTTGTTGTCAATTCCAACAACAATTTTACCGTATAAAATATCATTAACAATTTTAGTAACATCAGATAATGGTTTATCGGATGATTCTACTTGCTTCAGAATATCTTTTGATAAATAGGGTAGTGATTTAAGTTCGGTAAATTGAGTTAAATCTGATATTTTTTTTAATATTGTTTCACTAGTGTCAATTAATTCCATAGAGGAAAATTCATCTTTTATTTTAAGGAGTTGTTCCTCATTTATTTTTTTAAATGGATGCAACTCATTAAAAGAATCTACATAAAAACAATTCGACTTGTTGCCGCGAAAAAGTATAAATAATTTTCCAAATTCCATTTCTAAAACAATAATTCTTTCACCATATGCAATTTTTACAGATACTATTTTTTGAGGAAAGAATTCTGTAAAGAAATTTGCGGTATTCTTTTTTGCTTTTCTATGTTCCTCTTTAAAGTAGAAATGAAATTCTTGTGGATTTGTAGATATGATTAAATGAAAGTAAGGATATTTATCGGATGGTATATGAAGAAAAAGTTTGTCTCTTTCTTGTGTATAGCATTCCACTAAATTATTGAATTGCACTAAAGAGTTTAATTCTTTAATTGCTCTAAGTAAATAAAAATAGCTTTTATACATTTAAGACTTTTTAACCTTTTCATGTTTTGTCATTTCATAAACATCACGTAACAATTCTTCTTCTGCTTGAGTAAGTTGAATTTTTCTTCTCCCTAATACAACACGTGCAACTTCTAAACATTTTTCGATATCATAATTACGGATAAAATCTGATCCGCCCCAAGAGAATGAAGGAATATAACGTGGTGGGAAGCCTGACCCAAAAATGTTACTTGATACACCTACAATTGTACCAGTGTTAAACATAGTGTTGATAGCTGTTTTAGAATGATCGCCCATTATAAGACCAACAAATTGTGATTTAGTATCAACATTTTTCCCTTTAATTAAAACAGAAACGGAACTATAATTATTTTTCAGATCGCTATTATTAGTGCTAGCCCCAAGATTTACCCAACTTCCAATATATGAGTGACCTAAAAAACCATCGTGCTGCTTGTTAGTGTAAGAATGAATAATTGTTGCTTCAATTTCACCACCAACTTTACAAACTTCTCCAATACTTGTATCATGATAAATAGAGGAATGTGCTTTTACGACAGAACCTTTGCCTATAAAAGCTGGTCCTTGAATCAAAACATGAGACATTATGTGAACATCTTTAGAAATATAAATTGGACCATCTGTTGCATCTAAGTGAACAAATGGATCAATCTTTACACCATTTTCAATAAATATATTGCGTTTATTAGAATATTCCACAGAAGAAAATTTCTTTATTTTATTGTTCTCTTTAACCGAAAGTGAGTAGTCGTTTATTATTTGACTGCCATTTTCATTCACTAAATTCCAAGGATAGGACATTAGTTTGGCAGTTACTTCTTTGCTTTTGAGTTCTATTTTATCAAACTGAATGAAGTCAGAATCAGAAGAAAATAAATATTCAATTTGTTCAGCGCTAATATTTGCGGCTATGATATTACCATCACCTACAAGAGATGAATTAAGGTCAAGTTTTTTTATTTCTTTAGTTATTTGCTTGTCAATTAATAATCTACCATTTACAAACAAAATGTTTTCCTTTTGATAGAAATTAACATCCAGCTTTGGATTTCTTTCTTGTACCGCATTGTGTAAAGATTTTCTTGTATGAAGAACAAATTTAAAGTTTGAAAAGAAAAAATTTATTTTTTCTCGAAGTGTCATTATTCCGCATCGCAAATCATATACAGGACGCAAAAAGACTAGCGGTAAAAGATGCTCATAATATTCGTCTTCAAAAATGCAAATGCTCTTTTTCATACAATTTTCAGATTGTTAAGACTAAAATAAAGAAATGAACCTACTGAATAAACTAAAATTCATTCAAATCTATAATTTTGCAAGAAAGCGCTTCTTTAATATATTTGATGTATGAAAAAGCCAACGAAAAATATCTGGAAGCCAATTCTTTCAATTATAATACTAATTTTAGGTGCTTTATTTGTATTAGACCTTGTGATAATGCCATTAATTATAAGAGGTGGTGAGGTTAATACTCCAAATGTTATTGGTATTAATAAAGAAAAAGCATTTGAACTAATAGAAGATTCTGGATTAACACCAGTAATTGAGACAACACGTTACGATGAGAAATACGGAAAAGATAAAGTCATTTTTCAAAAACCAGAAGCAAATAAATTGGTTAAAAGTGGTAGAAGAGTTTATATTACAATAAGCGGAGGAGAACCACTTGTACGAGTTCCATTTATAATGAATAAAACTTTACGAGATGCTCAAGTTACGCTAGAACGCGCAGGTTTGTCTTTAGGTTATATAGACTCAGTAGAATCTGAATTAGATGCAAACACAATTGTTGAACAGCAATATTTTCAAGGCAGAGAATTAGCAAAAGGCTCTAAAGTTAATGTAAAAATTAGCATAGGTCCGCAACAAGGCATGGTTAGAGTTCCAGATTTAATAGGTAGATCTTTTTCAGAAGCTGAAAATATGCTAAAGCAATTGCAGCTTAAAATTGGTTCTAAAACATTTTTCCGCTCAAGTACATATTTACCTAATACAGTAATTAATCACTACCCACCGGAAGGAACTTTAATACAAATAGGCGATAGTGTTAATGTTGATCTAGTTGGCAGTAAAGTTGGTGAAAGATGAAAAACAAAATTTTAGCACCTTCGATTTTAACGGCTGATTTTTCCAATCTTGCTCAGCAAATTCGTTTTGTTGAACTTGGCGGCGCTGATTGGATTCATTGCGATATTATGGATGGACAGTTTGTTCCTAATATGACTTTTGGACCGGTTGTATTGAAAGCAATTCGTAAATCAACAAAGTTGCCAATTGATGCTCATTTAATGATTAAAACTCCGGATAATCTTTTAGAAGAATTTATTAAAGCCGGAGCTGATTATGTTACTGTTCACCAAGAAGAAGTTGTCCATCTTCATAGAACTCTTACAAGAATTAAAGATTTGGGCTCTAAAGCTGGCGTTGCAATTAATCCGGCAACACCAATATCAACATTAATAGAAATTCTTCCAATTGTTGATTTGGTCTTAGTTATGTCGGTCAATCCAGGCTTTGGCGGGCAAAAATTTATTGAAAATGCTTTAGGAAAAATCAAAGAATTAGATTCTCTTAAAGAAACGAATAAATATAATTATCTTATTCAAGTAGATGGCGGAATTGACCTTAAGAATGTTAAAATTGTTTCAGAAGCTGGTTGTAACTCATTTGTAATAGGTAACTCGATTTTTAAGAATGATAATATTACTGCGGCAACGGTAGAGTTTAAAAATCTGCTTTCATAAATATATTTACAAGAAACACATTACAATCCATTTTTTTTCTTAATTTTCAAATGAAATTGATTTAACAATCATTTTGAGGACTATTTGACAGTTCATCTAATCGAGCTCTTTTATCCGGATATTTTTAAAAGATTCTCGAGTAAGTACAATATTTACAGAGAATTATATGAAAAAGACTTATTTGGGCTTGAGGTTCGAGGTCTTAATTTTAAATTTTCTAAATCAATAAAGAAAATTATTTTAAGTAATAAAGAAATCTGCTACACAACTGAAGTGGATCAGAATGATAAATGTGAGTTATTAGTTTTAGGATCGTTCTCAGTATTTAAAGAGTTGGCAAAAGAGATTATTGCTATTGGCAATGAAGATCTTGGCCTAAAGATAACTCATACCATTAATAATGTAATTGGATATAACGAAAAAGAAATAAAACTTGGAAATAAAATATTTCCCTTACACAGCTCATATTTATTTGGAATATTAAATGTAACACCAGATTCATTTTCTGATGGGGGAAAATTCTATTCTGTTGAAAATGCTGTACAAAAGGGAATTGAACTTCTAAATGACGGGGCTGATATCCTTGATATTGGTGGAGAATCAACAAGACCAGGTGCAGATCCAATTAATGTTGAAGAAGAAATAAACAGAATTATTCCAGTTATTAAAGAAATTGTAAAAATAAAACCAGAGTCAATAATCTCTGTAGATACGAGTAAAGCTAAAGTAGCTGAAGAATCATTAAAAGTTGGTGCAAAAATTATTAATGATATTAGCGGCTTTAGTTCTGATATTCAATTATTAGAAGTTGTAAAAAAATATAATGCCTCATATGTATTGATGCATATTAAAGGTGTTCCAAAATCAATGCAAATAAATCCAAATTATTCTGAAGTTGTGAGTGAGATATATGATTATCTTGCTACAAAAGTAGAATTAGCAAAAAAATATGGTATAAAGAATATTATTATTGATCCTGGAATTGGTTTTGGAAAAAGAGTTTCTGATAACTACGAAATCATAAAAAGATTGCAAGAATTTAGAGGGATCGGACACCCGATTCTTGTTGGATTATCAAAAAAATCTTTTCTTGGTAAAGCATTAAATTTGCAAATAAATGAAAGGGAAGACCCAACTCTTATTGCAGAAACAATTGCAATTAAAAATGGTGCTAAATTTATTCGCACGCATAATGTAAAAAAAGCTAAATATGCTATTGAACTAAACAGATATTTTGACTCTCCGGAATTATTGGAAAATGTTTGAGCTGATTCGTATAGGGTTTCTTTCAGTAACAATGCTTGATATAATTGATATCATACTTGTTACTGCAATATTCTACAAAGTTTACATTATCATTCGTGGTACAATTGCTTCTCAGATATTCTTCGGTTTAATACTTGTATTACTTCTTTCTTTGTTGGTCCAAGCTGCTAATCTAAAAGCCCTTGGATGGTTACTTAAACTTCTTTCTGATATTTGGGTCATTGCATTTATAATTTTATTTCAACCGGAAATAAGAAGAATTTTAGTTTTAGTCGGCAGGAGTCCTTTACTCAGATTCTTTGTTAAAACCGACCACAAATCTATCACAGATGTAATTGCTGAGTCTGCATATGAATTAGCTCAAAACCAGCATGGTGCGCTAATGGTAATAGTAAAAACCGGAGGAATTCGTGGTGTTGCAGAAACTGGAGAACCAGTTGATTCAAAAGTAACTAAAAATATGCTTCGTTCAATATTTTTTCCAAGATCGCCTTTGCATGATGGAGCTGTAATAATTAATAATGAAGTAATTGAAGCAGCAAGATGCACTTTACCACTGTCTAGCGAGACTAAACAAGATGGAAGAGTGCTTGGAATGCGACATAGAGCCGGTCTTGGTATTTCAGAAATGGCTGATGTTATTAGTGTTATTGTTTCTGAAGAAACTGGCAGTATTTCTGTCGCAGAAAATGGGATTCTTAAAACTGGATTATCAAAAGATTCATTAAAACGAATACTTAACGAATCAATAAGAAAATCTTCAGATAAAAGTATTCGCGGAATATTCCAAGGATCTAAAAGTTTATAGCTTAATAAAATTACTGAACAATGAAATTGCTAAATTTGTTTTCATTAAATAATTAAATTTAAGTAAAAGATATGAAGCTAAAATATTTTTCACATTCTGCTTTTCAAATTACTTCATCTAATGGTAAAGTAATTCTAATTGATCCATTTTTGGACGATAATCCTACTTCTCCAGTTAAATCTGATGAAGTGCATGCAGATTACATTATTCTAACACATGGACACGGGGATCATTTGGGAGATGCCTTCAAGATAGCCACACGTTGTAAGTCATTATTTATTTGCTTGAATGAGCTCGCAAATTATGTATCTTCAAAAGGTTTCAACGCGCATAATATGCATATTGGAGGAAGTTACAATTTTGAATTTGGCAGAGTAAAACTTACAATAGCCCATCATGGGTCTATGACTCCAGATAATTACTATGCCGGCGAACCTTCTGGTGTTATTTTAACTATAGACGGGAAAAGTGTTTATCACACTGGAGATACTGGGCTTTTTTATGATATGAAACTGATTGGTGAAATGACAAAAATTGATTATATGCTTTTACCAATTGGTGATAATTTTACAATGGGAATAACTGATGCTGTAAAGGCTGTTGAATTAACAAATCCCAAAATTGCAATACCGATGCATTACAATACATTTCCTATGATTTCTGCTGACCCGTATGATTTCAAAAAGAAGGTAGAGGATTTAGGTAAAGAAAGTATTGTAATGCAATTTGGTGAAGAAATAGAAATCTAATCTAAAAACGGAAAACATGGCAAAAACTATTGTAATCGCAAATCAGAAAGGCGGCGTTGGCAAAACAACAACAGCAATTAATCTTTCTTCATCAGTTGCCGCTGCTGAGTTTAGAACATTATTAATTGATATTGATCCGCAGGCAAATTCAACTTCAGGGTTAGGAATAGAGAATAACGATCTTTCAGTTTATCAAGTATTAATAGGAATTGAACCGGTTGAGAATTGTATTCAAAACACTTATATGCCGTTTTTAGATATACTACCTTCAAATATAAATTTAGTAGGTGCAGAAGTAGAAATGGTTTCTTTAGAAGCTCGAGAATATTTACTTAAGAATGCTCTAAAATCAGTTCAAAACAATTATGATTTTATTTTTATTGATTGCCCACCATCTCTTGGGTTATTAACTCTTAACGCTCTTAGCTCAGCAAACTCAGTTCTTATTCCAGTTCAATGTGAATATTTTGCTCTTGAAGGGCTAGGACAATTGCTAAATACAATAAACATTGTTAAAAAAAGTCTTAACCAAGAACTAGCCGTAGAAGGAGTTGTTTTAACTATGTTCGATACCAGACTAAGACTTTCGCACCAAGTTGTAGAAGAAGTAAAAAAATATTTTGGCAATAAAGTTTATGACACAATTATTCATAGGAATGTAAGATTATCAGAAGCTCCAAGCCACTCTAAACCGGTAATTTTGTATGATGCAAGCTCAATCGGTGCGCAAAATTACATTTCACTTGCATCAGAATTAATTCAAAGAAATAATCTTCAAAAAAGGGAAATGAGTTCGTGAATTTGATGAAACAAGGATTAGGTAGAGGTTTAGATGCATTAATTAACCCAAAAATAAAAGATAAAGTTGATGCGCCAATTGCAATCTCTTCAAGCGAAATTCAAAACGATGATGGTTCTTCAATTGATGTTCTTGCTAAAATACCAGTAGATAAAATTGGTCCAAATCCATATCAGCCAAGAATAGAATTTGATCCACAATCATTAGAAGAATTAAAAAAATCTATTCTTGAAAATGGCTTGATACAACCTATCACTGTTAGGAGAACACAAAACAATTTATTTGAATTAGTATCAGGTGAAAGAAGATTACGTTCTTGTAAAGAAATTGGCATACGAGAAATACCAGCTTATATAATTAAGGTTGATACAAAAGAGGCAATGCTTGCTCTTGCACTCATAGAAAATATTCAAAGAGAAAAACTTAACTCAATTGAAATTGCTAATGCTTATAAAAGATTGATGGAAGAATGTAGTCTTACACAAGAAGAAATTGCAGAAAAAGTTGGTAAAGACAGAACAACTGTTACAAACTTTATTAGATTGCTTAAACTACCATTAAAAATTCAGCAAAGTTTGGCTAAAGATGAAATATCTACCGGTCATGCGCGTGCTTTAATAAATCTCAATAATGAATTGCAACAAATTGAATTGCTTGATAAAATATTAAAGCATAATTATTCTGTCCGCAAAGTTGAAGAAGAAGTAAGAAAAGTATTTTCACCAAAGAAAAAACCAAAATTATCATTGGTATCTACAAATGGTAAAGTAAACGATTCTTCAAAAAAAGAAATCGAAGAAAAAATGCAGCGTATTCTTGGGACAAAGGTAATGTTTAAGCAAGGTAAATCAGGCGCTGGCGAAATTATAATTGAATTCTATTCAACTGAAGAACTTGAACGCTTGTATGAATTATTTGAAACTATTGGTAGAGGATATAATTAATATTTTTCGTGTAGTTTTATGTTTTTTTATTCTGTATAGTTTAATTGTACAGTCTACTGTAAAAGCACAATCTGATGCTAAAAATGATTCATCTAAAATTAATACTTCATTTCTAGCAGATACGTCAAAATTTGTAATGAAAAAATCTGCTTGGGGAGCAGTTTTACGAAGCGCAGCTTTGCCTGGTTCTGGTCAATTTTATAACGAATCATATTGGAAAATTCCTTTGTTCTGGGGTGTTCTGGGTTATTTTGGATATCAATGGAATAGTAATAATAAATTTTATAAAACATATAAAGATTTATATTCTAATAGCTTACTTATGGGAGGTATTGAAGAATATTATAAGAAAAGAGAATTTTATAGGGATCAGAGGGATATGTTTGCTGTATTTATTGGTTTGACGTACTTCTTAAATCTAGTTGATGCATATGTTGACGCTCATCTTTTTGATTTTGATGTAGAGACAGATATTGTGAGTGCTAATTATCTGGTTTCTCTTAAAATTAGGTTTTAATAAATGATCACAAAACTTATCTGTAACAATTGCAATGAAAATAATCCACTATATTCTTTGAATTGTAGAAAATGTAATTCTTACTTACGTGCCAGAGTACCAAATATTGATTTATGGGATACAATAGGAAATATATTAACAAGCCCAACTGAAACTGCAATAAAAATTATTCAAGCAGAAAAAAAGAATTTTATCGGGTTTCTATTATCTATTTGGATTTTTAAAGCCACTATTAATTTTTTTATTATTAGTAATTATTTAAATGTAAATGCTTCTTTATTTGAGTCTTTTATAAAAGGTGGTTTACTCTCTGTATTAGTAATATATGCCGCTTCCTTTTTGATCAGTGTGCTCATCAAGCATTTTAAAGAAGAAGTTAGATATTTTGATTTCATTGCAATATATACTTATTCATTAATTCCAATTATCTTGTCTTTCGTATTTCTTACTCCTTTTCATATTGCGCTATATGGCTTTTACTGGTACACTATTAACCCTTCGCCATTAGTTATAAAACCAATAGTGAGTTATGTTTTATATTCAATTGAAGGCTTGTTTTTATTATGGGTTTTACTTCTTTTTGTTTTTACTACATATGTTCAAATAAGTAAAAAGAAAGTTGTTGCACTACTAATAGGAGTATGTTTTTTTCTGCTTCTATTTGGCTACCAATTATTTCTTGTGTAAAGATTATTATTGATTAAATAATCGTAAATAGCCCCATAACGCAATCCTTTTGTACTGACAATTATTTGTTCTATTCTAAAATGTTTCATTATACACTCAAGAATAATACTTCCTCCTAAAATTAATTCTTCTCTTCCAGTAACAACATCACCAAATTCATTTTGCATTTCATGAATTGGGGTGTCTACGAGTATTTTTCTGATTGTAGTTATCTGTTCTAGCGTTAAAGTAGTATTATCAACAAGTTCATCAGAGTATTTTTTAACATTATAGGCTATAGCTGATAATGTTGTCGGTGTGCCAGCAACTGCAAGCGTGTTAAAACTATCATCGAAATGAATATTTATATCACATAATTTATTTGCTATATAATTCTCAACGCTTTTGAGTAATACTTTACTTGTTGTTTTGTTCTTAAAAAAATTTTCATATAAAGAAACTACTCCGAGCTGGATACTATTTCTATATTTAATTGAAAGATTATTTCCATAAATAAATTCTGTACTTCCTCCTCCAATATCAATTAATAAAGAATTCGCATTGTAATTATTGGGTAATATTGTACCAATAAATGATAATTGTGCTTCAACTTCACCAGAAAGTATAGTGATATTCCATTTATATTTATTTTCAAAATTATTTTTAATAATTAATGAATTGCTTGCTATTCTAAAAGCGTTTGTTGCTTTTACGAGTACCACTTCACAATTATTGTCCTTAATAATTGAAGAAAACTCATTTAATACTTGGTCAAGTCTAAATAAAGCATTTTGCGAAATAAGACCGGTTTGAGTAATATTTTCGCTTATTTTTGGTGTAGTGTAAAAATTGTTATAATTAATAAGTTTTTGGGAATTAATATCATATTCAGCAATTAATAAAATAACTGAGTTTGAACCTAAATCTATCGAAGCAATAGTCATACTTTTTTTATATTTTTTGAAAAAAAATATTTACTTATGAAAAAATACAACTATTTCCAGAAGTTTAACTTGTTTTTAGTAATCTCTACTTTCATCATTTGGTTTGGAACATATATTGCAAGACATTTAGCAGTATATCAACTTTTTGAGCCTGAAGGTTTAGTTTTACGCTCAATCTACACAAAAGATAATCTCAATGTTATTTTTGAAATAATTTTCCCACTTTTAGTAACACCATTAGTTACTTTCCCTATCTTTATAATTTTATTACTCTTATATTTGTTCACTTCAAGAATTAATCTGAAGAAAGAAGGTTGGTTATTCATTTCATTGCTAATTATTATTATCACAGCGCCTTTTGAGATTTTCTTACTGATAAAAGATTATAAAATTATAAATCTTATATTGTCTCAGAATTATGATTCTATGGAAATTTTGGATAATATAAGAAATAGGATAACAGTTTTAAGCAGTTTTTCTCTAATAGAAATTTTCTCATATCTTGCGATTGTATTTTTAACAATATTTAAACCTCTTTCAAAAAGTGATGAAATTAAAAGAGAAGGAACTTGAAAGTATATTAGGTGATCTCAAGCAACTAGCAGCAGAACTGGGTGCTAAAGTTCGTTTTGAAAGAGGAGACTTTCAGGGTGGCTATTGTATTGTTAAAACAGATAAAACTATAGTAATTAATAAACTTTCATCACTTCAACGAAAGATAATTATATTAACAAGCGCACTTAAAGAATTGGGAATAAACGAGATTTATCTTCCACCAAAATTACGAGAAGTGATAGAAGAAATTAGTGAAACTTCATGAAAATATTAGTTCTAAATGGTCCTAATCTTAATTTGTTAGGAAAAAGAGATAAATTACAATATGGCAGACTAACTTTAGCCATGATTGAAAACAAAATTAAGAATAGCTTTCCGAATTATGATTTTCATTTTTTTCAATCAAACTTAGAATCCGAACTTTGTAATAAAATTCAAAATTCTAAAGAGTATGATGGAATTTTAGTAAACCCTGGAGGATTTACTCATACATCTGTTGCATTAAGAGATGCTTTTGAAGTTGTTAAAAAGCCAATAATAGAAATTCACTTATCAAATATTTCATCTCGAGAAAATTTTCGCAAAACTCAGTTAACCTCATCAAAATCTTTAGGTTATATATCGGGATTCAAAGAAAATAGTTATCTTGCCGGTGTGTTTTTATTAAAAATAATGATTGAAGCAAAGCAAATCGAAGGTGGAAAATGAAGGACTTCGGGCTAAAAAAACTGTACTATTCAATTAGTGAAGTTAGTAGATTAACTGGTTTAGAACAATATATTCTAAGGTATTGGGAAACAGAGTTTGAACAATTGAAGCCCGGTAAGAATAGAGCGGGGAATAGAATTTACACAAATAAAGACATAAAGCTTATTTTACAAATCAAACAACTTTTAAGAGAAGAGAAATACACAATTGAAGGTGCCAAAAAAATTCTTGATGAAGTAAATATTGAAAATGTTATCAGTGCTCCCGAGGAAGTTGAAGAAGAAAAGAAAAAAGTATTACCACAGCAAAAATCAATGAAAAAAGACTTAGAAGAAATAAAAAATTTACTTTTGTTTATTCACTCATCTATCTAAAAAACGGAATGTAGCGCAGTCCGGTAGCGCACTTGAATGGGGTTCAAGGGGTCGCGGGTTCAAATCCCGCCATTCCGACAAAGAATATAAAATATGAACAATCTAATAGATAAACCTACTTGTAATTGTGGCGTAATTGGAGTGTTTGGGCACCCAGAAGCTTCATTAATTTCTTATTATGGATTACTTGCCTTACAGCATCGCGGTCAAGAAGCAGCTGGTATTTTAACTTGTGATGCATCTTCTAATTTTAATATTTTCAAAGGAATGGGACTCGTTTCTGAAGTTTTTTCTGATTCCAAAATCCTTACTGATGATTTAATTGGTAATTCCGCAATTGGTCACAATAGATACTCTACTACTGGAGCATCCGATTCAAGGAAGAACATACAACCTTTTTTTGTTAATTATAGAATAGGGAACTTAGCTGTTGCTCATAATGGCAATCTTACAAATGCAAAATCCCTTAGAGAAAAACTGGTTGATGAAGGTGCAATTTTCCAGACAACAAGCGATACTGAAGTTATTTTACACTTAATAGCTCGTAGTAGAAAAACTGAACAAATTGAACAAATTAAAGATGCATTGTCTCAAATCGAAGGTGCATTTTCTTTAGTCATTTTGACAAACAATAAACTTGTCGCTGCTCGAGATGTTTTGGGTATTAGACCTTTATGCATTGGTAAATTAAATGGCTCTTATATTGTTTCTTCAGAAACATGTGCTTTGGATATTAACTCCGCATCATATTTACGTGAAGTTGCTCCCGGAGAAGTAATAATTATTGATGAAAATACACTAAATTCTGGTACAATTGCTTCGCATAGAATATTTAGTCACAATTCTGAAAATAATATTAAAAAGCATTGTATCTTTGAGTTTATATACTTTTCGCGCCCTGATAGTCAAATTTTTGGTACCAATGTTGATAAGATGCGAAGAAAACTTGGAAAAACTTTGGCAATTAATCATCCGGTTAAAGATGCAGACAATGAAAAAGTAATTGTAATAAGTGTTCCTGATAGTTCAAATACAACTGCAATTGGTTATTATTCCGGTTTAAATAAGTTGGGTATCAGCTCTAAAATTGAAATTGGATTGATAAGAAGCCACTATATAGGAAGGACTTTTATTGCTCCCACACAAAAAACTAGAGAAATTGGTGTTAAGATTAAATTTAATATAGTTAAAGGAGTATTAGAAAATAAAACAGTTGTTGTTGTTGATGATTCAATTGTTCGCGGCACGACTTCAAAACAACTGATAAAGCTGTTAAGAGAAGCCAAACCAAAAGAAATTCATTTAAGAATTTCATCTCCAATGATTACTCATCCTTGTTTTTATGGAATGAATTTCCCTTCAAAAGAGGAATTAATTGCAAATAAGTTTAATTCAAATCTCGAAGAAATACGAAAGTATTTAGATGTTGATACATTAGAATATTTAACAATTGATGAAATGCTTAGTGCAATGTCGGATCACGAAAAAAATGATTTCTGTACTGCTTGTTTCTCCGGTAATTATCCAATTCCTATTGATGTGGGTTAAGTAACAAATGCGTTTTGATATTAAAGAAATACTCTTGATACCAAATTTAATCACACTTTTTAGGCTCTTTTTAGCTATACCTATAATCTATATTTCATTTAATTATAATGAAATAACCTATTCTAATAAATATATTATTTTAATTATAATTATTGCGTTTATTTCTGATTTAGCCGATGGTTTTGTAGCTAGAAAATTAGGGCAAACCTCAGAGTTGGGAAAGTTGCTTGATCCTTTATCTGATAAAATTTTAACTGCAATTATTATTGTATTATTTTGGATGCTAAATTTTGTACCACTGATGTATTTAATTATTTTACTTGCAAGAGATTTCATAATATTTATCGGGGGCATTCTTTTAGCTAAAAAAATAGGCACCATTACTCCATCTAACTATTTTGGTAAATTTACAATATTCACAATAGGGTTATACTTTTTATCAATTCTTATTTTTGGTCATGATAGTTTTTCAAGTCTTGCATTATTATATTTTAGTGCAATTCTAAGTGTTTTATCAATTATTGTATACTTAAATAGAGGGTTAAAACTTTATAAAAATCATGGGAATATTTAATTCAACTGTTTTAAATTCAGTTAAAAATGCTTTTACAAAAACAAAAAATCAAATAACTCAAAAGTTAAATGAAGTTTTTGTAAAAAATAAAATAGAACAAGAAGATTTGGAGCAAGTTGAAAATATTTTGCTTCAAAGTGATTTTGGGATTGAGTTTACTGAAAATTTAATAGAATTATTAAAAAAGAGAATTAAAAGTGGGGAAGAAGTAAGCATTGAAAATCTGAAGGAAACGATTCAGCAAGTATTCATCAAAGAATATAATGAATCGATGAAAATTCAAGATATAAAACAGACAAATCCTCATTTTATTATTCTGCTTGGAATAAATGGCTCAGGTAAAACCACTACAATTGCTAAATTGGCTAATTATTATGCTAAAATGGATAAAAGCGTAATCATTGGGTCTTGCGATACGTTTAGAGCTGCGGCAAATGAACAATTAAATGTTTGGGCAAAAAGAACAAATGTTCAGATTATTGAAGATTTTTCAAAAGATCCGGCTGCAGTAGCTTATGAGACATGCAAAGTAGCATTGGATAAAGAAATTGATATTGCGCTTATAGATACTGCCGGAAGACTACATACCAATAAAAACCTACTCGATGAATTAAAAAAGATCTTAAATGCGGTAAAAAAAGTTTCATCAGAAAAATCAATTGAAATCTTGTTGGTTGTTGATGGAAATTCTGGGCAAAATGCAAAAAATCAATTAATTGAGTTCTCAAAAATTGTTGCAATAACTGGCTTAATTATAACTAAACTTGATGGAACAGCAAAAGGTGGCTCTGTTCTACAATTATGCCTGGCAAATAAAGTACCAGTAAAATTTTTAGGAATAGGTGAGCAGTTAAATGATTTTGTAGACTTTGATCCAAAGAAATATATTGAGTCTATTTTTGATAAAAATAATTAGTTAACATAATATACATTATGTGTAATTAACTATATGTAAAAAATCCTTTTCCGGTTTTTCTTCCTAAATTTCCAGAATTTACCATATTTTTAAGTAATGGACATGGTCGATACTTAGAATCATTAAATCCATTATATAAAACTTCTAAAATATTCAAACATATATCTAATCCTATAAAATCTGCTAAAGCCAACGGTCCCATCGGATGATTCATACCAAGTTTCATTACTTGATCTATATCTTCAGCAGTTGCAACTTGCTCATATAAAGCAAAAATAGCTTCATTTATCATCGGCATCAAAATTCTATTAGCAATAAAACCAGGATAATCATTAACAACTACAGGTTTTTTGTTTAGTAATTTAACAGTAGCTACAATCAAATTTAAAGTGTCTTCTGAAGTTGAATAGCCTTTAATAATTTCCACAAGTTCCATCATTGGAACCGGATTCATAAAATGCATTCCAATAAAGCGATTTGCGATATTTTTAGGCGCCAATTCAGTTATGGAAATAGATGAAGTGTTTGTAGCAATAATGCAACTATTATTAATAAGAGGAGTTATTTCATTATAAAGCTGTACTTTAGCTTGTTTGTTTTCAACAATTGCTTCAATAACTAGTTCAACTTCTGGATCTAAGTTTGCAAGTAGTGTCTCTGTCTTTATATTTTTTTGAGCAAATTCCTTTTCATCTACAGATATAATTTGTTTATTTACTTGTCTTTCAAGGTTTTTGTTTATAACGGATATAGCACGGATCAAAAACTCAGAATTAGTATCAAAAAGCTGGACTTGAAAGCCCTTTAAAGCAAATACATGAGCTATTCCATTCCCCA
Source organism: uncultured Melioribacter sp. (assembly GCA_964631495.1). Lineage (GTDB taxonomy): Bacteria > Bacteroidota > Ignavibacteria > Ignavibacteriales > Melioribacteraceae > Stygiobacter. Next base: position 27,178 of record CAZVYT010000014.1, read on the forward strand.
TGGTACCAGATCCAATAACTGCAATTTTTTTCATTACTTCACCTTATGAATATTTTTTAATTATTACTGCACTTGCTTCCCCACCGCCAATACATAAAGAAGCTAGACCTAGTTTAGCTTTAGTTTTTATCATTTCATGAATTAAAGTTGTTAATATTCTTGCTCCGCTTGCTCCAATAGGATGTCCAATTGCAATTGCTCCGCCATTTACATTTACTCTACTAGTATCTAGGTTCAAGATTTTATTAACAGCAATTGATACTACTGCGAATGCTTCGTTAATTTCAAACAAATCAATATCAGAAATTCTAAGATTAGCCTTATTTAATACTTTATTAATTGCATCAGCCGGTGCAGTTGTAAAATAAACAGGAGCTTTTGCAGCGGATGCTTGAGCGACTATCTCAAACAGAGGTGTAAGGCTAAGTTCAATGGCTTTTTCTTCACTCATAATTAATAGAGCAGACGCACCATCATTTAGTTTTGAAGCATTAGCTGCCGTTACAATGCCATCCTTATCAAAAGCTGGTTTAAGTACCGGAATTTTATCGAAATTGACTTTAGAAGGTTCTTCATCTACAGTAATATTGATTGTTCCTTTTTTTTGCGAAATCTGAATAGGACTGATTTCATTTATGAATTTCCCGTTTTCAATTGCAGATAAAGCGTTTTTGTATGAATTTACAGCAAAATCATCAACTTCATTTCTGGTCATTTTAAAATCTTTGGCGCAAACTTCAGCGCAGTTTCCCATATGGATGTTATTGTATACATCCCAAAGTCCATCTTTAATTAAAGTATCATGAATAGTCCCATTTCCTAGTCTATAACCATTTCGGGCATTTTGTAAAATATAAGGGGCGTTTGACATGCTTTCCATACCACCAGCTATTACAATTTCAGCATCACCACAAGAAATTGCTTGGTGAGCTAACATTACAGATTTAAGTCCGCTTCCGCACATTTTATTAATGGTTAAACACTCTGTTTTTTCAGGCAAACCAGCAAAAATTGCAGCTTGACGAGCTGGTGCTTGCCCTAGACCGGAGGAAATAACATTACCCATAATTACTTCGTCAACATTGGCATGATCAAGTTTACAAGTCTCTAAAACATCTTTGATTACAACAGTTCCTAATTCGATTGCTGATAAACTTGAAAGTGAACCTTGAAAAGAACCAATTGGTGTCCTTTTTGCAGCAACAATAACTGTCTTTCTCATTTTAACTCTATTTTTTTGTTTATAGATTCTCTAATTCGAATGATAGACAACATTTTAATTTGTTACAAGGACCGCTTAATTTCCCCATGTTAGATACGATGTTTTGATCACTAGCTAATTGTGTGGTAATTCGCTTAAAATTATTTAAAAACGCATGACAACAAAACTGCCTTCCGCACGAACCAACTCCCCCTATTTTCTTTGCTTCATCCCTAACTCCAATTTGCCTTAGTTCAATTCTAGTTTTAAACTCCGAGGCAAGTTCTTTTGCCAAATCTCTGAAATCGATACGACCATCAGCAGTGTAAAAGAAAAATAATTTTTTCCGATCAAATTGGTAGTGAATACTAACCAACTTCATTTCTAAATTAAATTTAGAGGCGGAGTTTCTAAATTTTGGAACTGCTTTTTGTTCGTCCGAAATATTTTTACGAATTCGTTCCAAATCTTCAAATGTGGCTTTTCTAAGAACATGTGGCAATTCTTCGTTAAACAATCCAATATACTGTCTTTTCTTTTTTACTAACTCGCCTATCGATTTTACTTGCGCAATTTCAATGTAGTCATCAATAGAAATTACTACAAAATCTTCTGGAAAAACATTATTTGTAAGTTCATCAGAAATGCAAATAAAATTTGAAGGCAAAAGTCCACAACACGTTATCTCGATAATGTTTCTTGGATCTGTTGGAACTTTTTCCATTTGCAAATGATTTGAATGCATACAAAAACTAAAGTTGTTACATTTTTCACTAATATGCTTCAGAATAACATTTTCGTAGATTGATTTACAATGGTTAGAATAATTTACTTCTTCTATTTGAAGTACTTCTTCGTGCAAAGGGATATCTATATGTGTCACTTTTAATTCCTCTTAACAACAGATGCTAATTCAAATATAACGTTCAAAAATAAGACATTCAAGTTGATATTTTTATTATAACATGATTCCAAGTAATCGAGATTTGTGAAAGTTGTGGTGATATCTACATTTTGATACTTTGAGTTAAATTTTTCGATGGTATCTTTCACATCTATAAACTTGAAATTATCAAAAGTTTTTCGATGTCTAATAACATCATTGAGCCAAGCTTTTATCATTCGGAACAAAAACACCATTGAATCACCAGAATAATTTTTTGAGAAATCAATTAATTCATTAAAAGCAGATTGATATTTTTTTGCAAAAGAAAAACGCAATACTGAAATAGTTTTTTGCTGTATTACATCAAAATCATATCCGACCAGTTTTATAGCCTGAGTAACAGAGCCTTCTGAAAACAAGGCAACTTTTTTAGCAATATTGCTTTCTATACCAAAAGAATTAATTAATATTTGAGATACAGCATTATCAGAAAGTGGTTCGAAAGATATTTCTCTGCATCTTGAAACTATAGTTGGAAGTAATTTATCTTTTTTTGAAGTCAATAATATAAAGTAAACTCCACTTGGCGGTTCTTCTAAACTTTTTAGTAATGCATTTTGTGATTGGTCATTCATTAAATCTGCATTAACTATAATTATAAATCTGGTCAAACTTTCATGTTCTGACAAATAAACGAATTTTTTTATCTCTCGAATGCTGCTTATCTTAATATTATTAGCGCCTACAACCTTTATTTCATAATAAGGGTTTTTTGCCTTTTTGCTAATCTCAGTTTTAATGTCTTCTAAAATTTCTTTTGAAAGTTTTTCAATTCCTGAATCTTCATTATCCTCACCTTTTCCTCTTGGAAGCGGAAGTATTAATTTAATTAATGGTTCCTGAAGTTCATCAATTCTGTGTAAGTTCTTTTCTTGAATTTGTGGGGATAATATCTGGTAGGTGCTTTTCGCAAATTGAATAGCGGTGTTGAATTTTCCTACACCATTAAGTCCAGTAAAAATAAAGGCGTGTGGTACACGCCTTGAAATTAAAATCTTCTTTAATTGTTTTTTAACTTTATTCTGTTCTTTAACTTGATCCAAAAAATCAATCATTGTGATTATGATTTAAATTCATCATCATCATTGTAAAAGAAATCTTCATCACTAGGATAATCTGGCCAGATGTCTTCAATGGATTCATATGGTTCATCAGAGTCTTCAAGTTCTTGTAGATTTTCTACTACTTCAAGTGGAGCGCCAATTCTTTCAGCGTAGTCCAATAATTCTTCTTTAGTTGCCGGCCACGGAGCGTCATCAAGATAAGATGCTAATTCGACGGTCCAGATCATAAAAGAAACTCCTTTTAGTTTGTAATTTATTTTTTTACTATTTCAAAAAGTTGAACATCATCAAACATAAAATTAATTGGATCTAAAGTTACACCGTTATGATGTACTTCGTAATGCAAGTGAGGTCCGGAAGATAATCTTCCTGAATTACCAGAAAGAGCAATTAGGTCTCCGCGTTTAATTTTTTGTCCAACTTTTACTTTTACACTTTCTAGATGTGCGTATAAGGTTTTGTAACCAAATCCATGTGATATCTCCATGGTTAAACCGTAACCACCTTTCCATTCTACACTTATAATAGTACCACTACCAGGAGCATATACTTTAGTTCCTACATCTGTAATTATATCTAAACCATTATGCATACGAACAAATTTTAAGATTGGATGCATTCTCATTCCAAAATCATCTGCAATTCTGCCTTCACAAGGTCTAATTGCAGGCAAAGCGTCAAACAAGAGTTCGTTTTGTTTTAGAGTAGAAGCAATTTCAGAATAGTTGTTTTTTTCAAGTTTAACTTTAAGAGAAACCTTATCAACAAATGAATCTACATCTTTTAGATAATTGCTAATTTCTTTTGTGCTAAATGATTCAAGTGGTTCGAATAAACTACCACCAACTCCAAAATTAATTTCAGTTTGTTTTGGTTCAAGGTTTGCTTTTAGGCGAAGGTCTCTACTCTTTTCGTTTAGTTGATTAACACTTAAGTCTAGTTTTTCATATTTATCTAAAAGGATTTCAAATTTTTCTTTGAGAAGCTTATTATTGTTTTTAAGTGATTTAACTTCAGAATCTGGATTAATGAATTCATTAAAAACTAAAAATGTACCAAAAACAAAAAATGATGTAAGCACTGCAAAGAATGCTAATAAGAACACAAATTTCTTATAGAAATTGCGAATCTCAACAAACTTCAACTTCGATTTAGAAAAATAATAGAATTTTTTCATAGCTTTTAGAGGTGCGAAGATAATAAATCAATAAAATGGTGTCAAGGATTTATTAAACAATTACACTATTCAAAATCGTGTTCAAAATAATTGACCGATCTATTAAAATTGTTCGTTTTTTGCTGAATTTTGCTGTTTATACGCTGCTGAAGAACCTTTGCAGCGTCATATCCGTAAAGTTTAAGTAAATAATTAAGCGCAATAATTTCAGAAATCACTGTAATATTTTTACCAGGCAAAATTGGCAGCTTAACATGTGGTATTTCTACACCCATAACGTTTATTGTTCCGGTATCTAATCCTGTCCTGGTATAATCAGATTCTTTATTCCATATTTCAAGTTCTATTATAACTTCGAGTCTTTTTTGATATCTAATGGCACGGACTCCAAACATACTTCTGATATCAATTATTCCAATTCCCCGAATTTCCATAAAATGTTTAACGAGTTCGGTTCCAGAACCCATTAAAATTCCTTCCCCTTTTTTAGTTAGAATAACAACATCGTCTGCTACTAATCGATGTCCGCGTTCGACTAAATCCAAGGCTACTTCACTTTTTCCAATGCCAGATTTACCAACAAACAACATTCCTACACCATATACATCTATAAAGGAACCATGAATAGAAAGTCTAGGAGAAAACTGATCATCTAGAAAATCAGATAATAAATAAGCTAGTTTAGTGGTTTCGTAAGAGGTTAAAAAAACTGGTACTTCATGTTTATTAGCCAGTTCAAGCATTTCACTTGGAACCGGATTGTTATTAGTGATAATGATGCACGGAATTTCGAATTTGAAAATTCTATCCAAAGACTTAACTCTTTCCTGAAGAGTCAAGTCTTCCAAATATTTCATTTCTGTGTTACCAAAAACTTGAACTCTTTTGTAAGAGAACAAATCTAAAAATCCGGCAAGCGGTAAACCCGGTCTATGTAAATTCTGATCTAAAATTTTTCTGGAAAGTTTAATATTCTCATTAAGAAGATTGAGTTTGAATTTTTCTCTTATTGTATTGAAAAAGAATTCAACAGAAATACTTTCTTTCCTAGAAATATTTTTTTCATCAATCTTCATCAACTACACCTTTGGGTTCAGCTTTTTTTCTCACAATTTTTTTTGTTTTTACTTTTACAATTTGTTTAATGATTTTATCAATTGCTATAGTTACAGATTTTTCAAAGTCATCACTAGAAACAGATACAGTAATAGTATGTTTAGGTAATTTTGTAATAATTTCTACTGTTTTTATGCTATCCTTTAAATGAGTAAAACTGAGTATAACTCTACAATCCATTATCTGATCATTGAATCTTGCCAATGATTTAATTTCATCTTTAATGAAATTATTTAAAGATTCTTTTGCTTTGAACTTACGGGATGTTATTCTGATATTCATAGCTACTCCTTTAGGATTTTGGATGGGCTTTTTTATAAGCTTGTTTTAACCGTTCTATACTCACGTGAGTATAAATTTGAGTCGTAGATAAATTTTCATGACCCAATATTTCTTTTACAGCCAAAATATCTGCTTCATTATCTAACATATGTGTTGCGGCACTATGTCTAAGAATATGTGGGCTTTTTTTATTAATGTCCGAAACCTTTTCAATATATTTTTTAACCAAATTGTATACTTCAAACCTATTAATTCTGTTTCCACATTTAGAAACAAAAAGAGGTAAAGAATGATTATTATTTTCCAATAGATTCAAGTATTCTTTAACAACTGATGCTGATTTAGTTCCAAGTGGCACAATTCTAGTCTTTGAACCTTTACCAAGTACTCTAATACTTGAATTCCCGAAATCAACACTTCCAATATTTAACGAGCATAATTCCGAAACACGAAAAGCACAGCCGTAAAGTAATTCAAAAATTGCAATTATTCTCTTTGCTTCTATAAATTCATTTTCCTCAGTAATTAAGTTATAAATTTCTAGAAAAGAATCAAGGTTTATTGTTTCTGGCAGCTTACGTTTTGATTTCGGGTTTGGGATTTTGGAAATTGGATTAGTCTCAATTATTTCATTTCTTACTGCAAAATCAAATAATTTTCTTAAAGAAGATAATTTTCTAGATATGGTTGTTTTTGCAACTTTTTTAGTACTAAGCTCCATAATAAAATGTCGAATAGTTCTATCAGAAATTTTATCAAGAAAAACAATATTAGCATCATCACAAAACTTTATGAACTCGTTAATGTCTCGTGTGTATGCTTGAACAGTATTCTCAGATGCGCGATTTACACCTGAAAGCTCAAGAAGCATATCTGCAGCAACCGATTTTATTTCAAGCTGCTTCATAATTTTTGTCGTTTATTTAATAATCATCTTCTGATGAATTAACTTGTTCTTCTAACTCTTCATTTGGTTTTGGCATTGTCCAACTTGCATAATCACAATCCGGATATTTATTACAACCATAAAAGATTTTTCCTCTTTTTGTTCTACGAGTAATAATTTCACCTTCGCTGCATTTAGGGCAATTTAGACCAAGAGTTATCACTTTTGTAAAGTCACAATCCGGATATTTTTCACATCCAATAAATTTTCCAAATTTCCCTTCGCGGTAGACTGTTTTACTACTGCATTTAGGGCATTCTTCGCCTGTATATTCCGGTTCATTACTGCCACCAGCAATTTCTTTAAGAGATTTTATGTTTTTGCATTCTGGATAACTATTACATGCAAAATATTTTCCAAATCGGCCGATTTTTAATTCTAGTTCCCCACCACACTTTTCACAAATGATTTTTTCCAAATTAGCTTCAACTTCATTTAGATCCTTTATAAATGGACCGTAAAAATCATTTAGTACTGTTAAATATTCTGTCTCTCCATTTGCAATCAAATCAAGTTCTTCTTCCATTTGCGCAGTAAAGTTTACATTTATTATGTCTGGAAAGTTTTTTACCAATACAGTATTTACCTTCATACCAAGAGTAGTTGGGAATAATTTTCTGTCTTGTTGTTGAACGTACCCTCGATCAACGATGGTACCCATAATCATTGCATAAGTACTAGGTCTACCTATGCCATTTATTTCCAATTCTTTTATTAATGTACTTTCTGTAAACCTAGCTGGTGGTTTTGTAAAATGTTGATTAGAAGTAACTTCTTTTAATCCCATTTTCTGATATATTTCTAATCCAGCAGGAATCTGATAGCTTCCATTTTCGCCTTTATCAGATGTATCGTCGTTACTTTCATCATACAAGATTTGAAAACCATCAAAAAGAATAGTTGTACCAGAAGTACGGAACGTATATTCATCAGCAGTAATATTTATTGAAGTTGTTTCTAGTTTTGCTGATTCCATTTGACAAGCAATAAACCTTTTCCAAATAAGATCATATATTTTAAACTGAGCATCATCTAAGTACTCTTTAACAAACTCTGGTGTATATTTTAATGATGTAGGGCGAATTGCTTCGTGTGCATCTTGTACATTTTTCTTATTCTGTTTTTCGTAGCTCTTAGGTTTTTCAGGTAAGTAATTGCTACTATATTTATCATTTATAAATTTTCGAGCATCTGCAACTATATCATCACTTAAACGAGTAGAATCAGTCCTCATATAAGTAATAAGACCAGTAGTACCTTCAGAGCCTAAATCTACTCCTTCGTACAATTGCTGAGCAAGCATCATTGTTCTCCTGGGTCTTAACCTAAGTTTACGTGATGACTCTACTTGTAAAGTACTGGTAATAAATGGAGGATAAGGATTTCTTTTACTTTCCTTTTTGATTATATCACTGATAGTGTAATTGTTTTTAGATTTTAATATTTCCAATATTTTATTTGCGAGATACTCACCACTTATGGCAAAGTTAGTCTTGAAAAACTCATTCCATTCATCCTCATTCATATCTGGTTTTGGAGGTATCTTAATCTGTTTACCATTTACTTCGTAAAGTTTCGAAGTAAGTTCTTCATCTTTTTCGGTTTTAAATACTGCTACTAAAGACCAATATTCAGTCGGTACAAATTTTCCAATTTCTTCTTCTCTTTCACAAACTAATCTAAGCGCAACTGACTGCACCCTACCAGCAGAAAGTGAACTTCCGGAGGAATCAATAACAGCACGCCACAAAAATGGACTTACTTTGTACCCAATGATTCTATCCATTACCCGACGAGCTCTTTGTGAAACAACTAAATGTTCATCAATCTTAATAGTGGTTTTTAAAGCTTGAGTAACCGCTTTTTTAGTAATCTCATTAAACAAAACTCTTTCAATTTTTTCATGCTGCTTAGGGTCTAATATATCAACTACATCTTGAGCAATGGCTTCACCCTCGCGGTCAGGATCGGTTGCTATGTAAATCTTATCGGATTTTACAGCAAGTGCACGAATTTTTTTTATGATATCCCCTTTGCCACGAATATTAAGTAAAGTAGGTACAAACCCATTTTCAATGTCTATGCCAATTTTAGTTTTTGGAAGATTTCGAATATGCCCTACTGTTGCCTCAACTACATAGTTTTTACCTACGTATTTATTTATTGTCTTCGCTTTTGAAGGCGATTCTACTAGAATTAAATCTTTACCCATTACTTGCCCTTAATTAACTGTATCGGAAGAATATAAAAGAAATCTGCTGCCAGGTAAAAGTTCACTATCAAAATCAACTAAGGCTAATAGTATTATCCAATTAATTTCTTTTCGAGTTACTCTTAGTTCCGGAAACAAAGATATTTGGTTAAGAATTGTTTCAACATTGTTTGAATCTAATAAACCTACATTCATTAAATGTAGTAAATAATTATAATTATCAAGCCCAATAAAACTTATTTCATCTTCTGAAAGAATTCTTGTGCTTTTCTTTATTAAATTACTTTCGATGCTTTTTATGCTTGTCCTAAGTAATATCTTATCAAAAACTAAAGAAAAGGCAGCACTCAATAGGTTATCATCAAACTGTTTGCTTTTAATTAAACGTTTGCTAACTTCTTCAAGAGTTGCATTACGGCTAAGTCCTTCTAATATTTTAGCTAAAACATCTACAAGTTTGGAAGTCATTTTTTAAGAAGTCCTTTAGTATATCTCTTATACTTATCAATTAATTCGTTTTCTATTTTCTTCATTTTTCGTTTCTTAGATGCTATTGTATCATTATATCCCATTAAATGCAAAATACCATGAATAATCAGTCTGCCTAGCTCATTATCGGCTGTTACGCCATACTTTTTAGAATTCTCAATTGCTTCCGGTACAGAAATAAAAATTTCGGCGTCAAATCTATAACTTTCATCTGAATAATTAAAGGTAATTATGTCAGTAGAATGATGATGATCCAAATGCTTTTTATTTATATCTACAATCGTATTAGTTCCTACAAAGTTAAATTCAAGAGAATCGATTTTAAATTCAAACTCGTTTTGAAGTTTAGAAATAAGAAGGTCAATACATTTTTTTTCAAGCCTTATTCCCTTTTCTGAGAATAATTTTACATTTTTCATTTACTATCCTTGTTATAGATAAACTCAATTAATGACTCAACTGTAGTTTCTGTGTATTTAATATATCTATTTGAAGATCTTTCAAATTCTTGCATTTCATCATTGGAAAGATCTCTAATGATCTTTGCTGGAACTCCAGCCGCAAGCTTGCCTGTAGGAACTATAAAGCCTGGTCTTACAACCGATCCGGCAGCCACCATTGCTCTTTCTTCAATTACTGCTCCATCTAATACAACGGCGTTCATTCCAATTAAGCAAAAATCTTTAAGAATGCAACCGTGAAGAGTAACACTATGCCCGATTGTAACATCATTCCCAATTATTAAAGGAAATCTTTTATTAGTAACATGAAGCATTGAGCAGTCTTGCACGTTTGTTCTTTCTCCAATACGTATGTAATTAACGTCGCCGCGCACAACAGTGTTGTACCATACTGAAGAATCTTTACCTATCTCAACATCACCAATAATTTTACTTCCGGAAGCTATAAATACGGATTCATCCAGTTTGGGAACTGTTTTATTAAATGGAAAGAGTTTAACTTCATTTCCATAATCATTAGCGAATTTTATTTTTTCAAAATATTTCATTTTACTTTGGTAAACCTTTCATTTTCTTTGCTTCACTAAACAAACTAACAGCCTTATTAAACTGTCGATCTGAGACTAATAAACTCAAGTACCAACCATCATTCTTAAATAAATCTCTTGCAACAAATGCCTTTAAACGATTTCGAATTGCTTCTTTATCTAAAATGTAATCTTTTAAATCAAATTTAATTTTCATTCTTTCTGCATATTTTACAAACTCATTCATTTGATTTTCAGAAAAAGAAAATTCGTTATTAAACTTTTGCAGATTATTTTCATACTTCTTCCTTAAACTAGTTCCATTTTTATCTAAAAACTCTCTAACAAATTGATAATAGACATTATTCTTTCTTAACTCAAAAGAATAGTTAGATATTTTACCAGCATCTACAATATAATCTGGTGTAATTCCTCCACCGCCATAAACAACTCTGCCACCTTTTGTATTAAACTTTGGTTTAGCGGAATCTTTTTCAGCAGAATGATCAAAATTATTGCTATCCGCTTCATCTCTATTTAGAATATCTTGATAGTATTTTCTTTTGTCTTTATAAACTCTTTGTATTTCTCTTCCACTTGGCGTATAATATTTTGCAATAGTAATTCTAACAGCCGAGCCATCAGATAATTCAACCGGGCGTTGAACAAGCCCTTTACCGAAGGTTGTTTCTCCTACAATTAAACCACGATCCCAATCTTGTACTGCACCGCTAACAATTTCAGATGCAGACGCGCTTCCGCCGTTAACCAATATTATTATTGGAAGCTTTTCAAAAGGATAACTTTTTTCTGCACGATATTCTTCGTTAAATCTTTCATTCCTCGATTTAGTATGAACAATCATTTTATCATCATTTAAAAAGAGGTCTGCAATCATATATGCTTGATTCAAGTAACCACCAGGATTATTTCTCAAATCAAGAACAAGTTGTTTCATTCCTTGTTTTGAAAGCTTATTAAGCCCTTCGATAGTTTCTTGAGTGGTTGTCTCAGCAAAACGAGTAATATTTATATAACCAGTTTCTTTATCAATCATTAAAGCCGTGTCTACAGAATATAGATTAATTTTATCTCGAACGACATTGTAAACCGATAAAGTTTTTGAAGATGGGCGATAGATGGAAAGTTTGACTTGGCTGCCTTTCTTACCACGCAATTTCTTGATTACTTGGTCACTTTTCCAATTTACACAATCTTTGCCATCAATCTTTACAATTCTATCACCAGAAATTATTCCAACTGCTTCGCTCGGACCTCCAGTAATTGGAGAAACTACAGTTATAGTATCGTTAACAATTTGGAATTCAACACCAATACCTTCAAAGTTGCCACGGAATTCTACTTCGGAATCTTTTTGTTCTTTAGCATCAATATATGCTGTATGCGGATCCAAATTTTCAAACATTCCAATAATTGCATCTTCAACTAATTTCTCCGAGTCGACCTTATCAACGTAGTATTTTTCAGTAAACTCAAGAACTTCTTTGAATTTTTGTGCTTGACTTTGAGTATCAGTAAAAGCCACAAAACCACTTAGCTTAACACCAAAGTATATTCCAGCAAATAGAGCTACAATTAAGTATGGAAGAATGCTTAGAAATTTTTTCATTTTATTTTTGAGGTCTCATTTGTGGAAACAATAAAACATCTCTAATGGATGATTGATTTGTCAGAAGCATAACTAATCTATCAATTCCAATTCCAAGGCCGGCAGTTGGCGGCATTCCATACTCTAATGCTCTAACAAAATCATCATCAATTTGATGAGCTTCGTCATCTCCTTCTTCTCGCATTCTGTTCTGATCCTCGAATCTATTCTTCTGATCTATTGGATCATTTAATTCGCTGAAAGCATTACAGATTTCTCGTCCAAGTACAAATCCTTCAAATCGTTCTACCAAGCCTTCTCTTGTTCTATGCTTTTTAGCTAATGGAGAAAGTTCTACAGGATAATCTGTTATAAAAGTTGGTTGAATTAAACTGCTTTGAACAGTTGCTTCAAACAATAAATCGATTAATTTTCCTTTACTTTCGCCACCTTCTAACACAATATGCATACTCTTTAGAATGCTTTTTAAATCTTCGCTTGATGATGCAAGAACATCAACACCAACTTTATTTTTCAATTCATCAACCATAGAAATTCTTTGCCAAGGCGGATTGAAATTGACCATATTCCCTTCAATTTCAAATTCTGTTTTACCAAAAACTTTCTGAGCTAGTTGAGCGACCATATTTTCCACAAACTCCATCATCCAAACGTAATCTTTATATGCAACATAAAGTTCTAGCATAGTGAATTCTGGATTATGTGTTCTATCCATTCCTTCGTTTCTAAAATCTTTAGAAATTTCATAAACGCCATCAAACCCACCAACTATTAATCTTTTTAAATAAAGTTCATCAGCAATTCTCAAATATAAATCAACATCAAGTGCATTGTGATGAGTTACAAATGGTCTTGCTGAAGCACCGCCATATAACGGCTGCAAAATTGGTGTTTCAACTTCAAGTAATCCGTTGGAATCTAAATATCTTCTTATTTCAGTAACAATTTTTGAACGTAGAACAAAAACTTCTTTAACATCCGGATTTACAATCAAATCAACATAACGCTGGCGGTATCGCATTTCCTTATCGGTAAATTGATCATGTATAACTTTATTTCCGTTTTCATCAATCTGTTCTTTTGCTATTGGAATTGGGCGGATTGATTTTGTAAGAAGTTGGAAAGACTTTGCATGAATTGAAGTCTCACCGGTTTTTGTTTTAAATACAAATCCGTTTACACCAATTATATCACCAATATCAAGAAGCTTAAAAACATCATAATTATCACCAACATCATCTTTCTTAATATAAATTTGAATTCTCCCATGATGATCTTGAATATGTGCAAATGATGCTTTACCCATTCTTCTAATAGCCATTATCCTTCCGGCTATTTTGACATCTTTATTTTCATATTTATCAAAATTATTTTTAATATCATTTGAATAAGAATCAACATCATAACTGTATGCAAAAGCCGGAATGCCTTTTGTTTCTAATTCATGTAATTCTTCCAATCGTCTTTGCATTAACGAATTAAGATCTTGTTCCATATTTACATTTTCCAATTTATCCTCCTACTGGAATAAAACATTTTAGTTTCTATTAAAATTTATAATACGCTGACAAACACTATCGTGTATATAATTTGCTAAAGCCGGAGGTGTTAGAAAATTATTCACAATCATTGAAAAAACAATCGGCTCGCCAGAAGTTGTTCGAAGATATCCGGAAAGCGAAGAAACAAATTCATTATAACCTGGTTTTGCATGAACATTATTTTGTGCCACTGTGCGCTTCATTCTTTCAGCCATAGTTCCATCAATTCCGGCTATCGGCAGAGATTCGTAAAACTTTTCAAAATTTTCATTCTTTAACATAAAAGTAAGAAGATTAATAATTTGTCTTGGAGTTACTAAGTTTAATCTAGATAGACCAGAACCATCTGCCATTATCATACTTTCAGAATTAATTCCCATATCATTGAAAAGAACTTTGCAAGCTTTTACACCATTATCAACAGAGCCAAAATCATTTTCTTCTAAACCAATTGTTTTGAGTAATTGCTCCGCGTAAAAATTATTGCTGTTTTTATTCATCTCTCTTATTATAAGCCGTAACGGTACCGAAGAATGCGTGAAAATTGGGACGAGATTATTCTGATTAATATTTTTGTTTGCATCTTCAAGACGCAAAATTTTGCCTCGAATTACTATTCCGCTTTTTTCAAAAACTTCTCTTAGATTAGTTAAGAAATAATGAGTTGGATTAGAGATAGAAACATATTCTACAATTTCTTTAGTTCCTTTAGCAATTCGTCCGTTTACCTTAATTAAATTAGAGCCTCTAACACGAGACACTTTAACGTTTGATTCAGCACTTTCATCTGCGGTAATTACGTTTGAAGAAATAGTTACAAATTTAGTATCTGGTTCAATTGTTATCTTTGCCGGAAAATTGATTTCTCCAGGTTCAATAATTAATTTAATTATATTTTCATTAAAACTAAGAGCTGATGAAGGAGATGCAAACCAACTTGATTCATAATCCAATGACCAGCCTTTTCCATAGCCATAATTATCAAAAGCTGAATCATCACCGTAAATATCTCCGGTTATTTCATAGATACCTTTTGCCTTAAGAGTATCTGCCCAATTTTCAAATACATTTTTAGGATTGCTGTAAAATTTGTTTGATAAAGTCGGGTCGCCAGTACCATGAATAATTAAATCACCTTTTAAAGTGCCACGAAGAAATTCTCCATTAGCAATAAAAGACGTTTGGTATTTGTAATTAGAACCAAGAAGTAAAAAGGCTGCCGCGCTAGTAAACAGTTTCATATTAGACGCTGGAGTGAAAAGCTTATCAGCATTTCTTCTGTAAATAACTTCTCCCGTTCTCAAAGATTTTACCATTACACCCCAAATGGCGTTATTGAAACTTTGATCTCCAAATAAATCATCTAACTGTTCCCGCAATTCAGTTAGTGGATTTACATTAGGCAGAGTTTTCTTTTCGTTTAGAGTATCTTTTTGTGTTATTTGCCCAGAAATAAAAGAAGCACTCAATAAAAATAAAATAATAATTTTACCGACTGTATTGTTCATAAATGCTTCTAATTTCACTTTCAGATATTTTTCTATAAGTAGCAATTGGCATACCTTTGGTTGTAAAACCGGCATAACTTATTCTTTCAAGCTTTTTAACATTATAGCCAAGTGCGCCAAACATTCTTTTTACAAAATGATTTCTTCCTTCTACAGTTGTTACTTCAAGTTTGTCTTTATGATCTTTATGTGCGTAATATATTTTTTCAAACTTCCCTTTTCTTCCTTCAAGCGTAATTCCTTTTGTGAGTTTGAATCTATGTTCATCTTCAATTGGATTTTCTAAAGTTACTTTGTACTCGCGAGGTATTTTATTGCTTGGGTGCATTAAGAAGTTAGCGAAGTCTCCATCATTGGTTAAAATAAGAACTCCTGTAGTATCGTAATCTAACCTGCCAACTGGAAATATTTTAGTTTTTGTCTTAATTAAATCAACAACAGTTTTTCTACCTTTTTCATCTTCTGTAGTAGTAATAAATCCTTTAGGTTTATTTAAAAGAAAATATACTTTCTTTTCTTGCCTAATTCGTTCACCATCTACTTTTACTATATCGTTCTCTTCATCAATAGAAGTAGCGAGGTCTAATACAATATTACGATTTACAGATACACGACCGCCTTTAATATATTCTTCTGATTTTCTTCTTGACGCAACACCGGATTCCGATAGAAATCTATTCAGTCTTACTTTCATCTAAGTCAGCTCCAAATTCATTTTTTTCAAATGAGGCTTTTTCTTCCTCTTTCATTTCTGTTTCAACTTCGTTTTCAAAACCAATATAATTTGCATCATCGGAATCATTATCTGTGCTTTCGGATAGTTCTTTTTCCAATTCTGCTTCAGTTTCGGCTTGTTCTTCCAAATCACCCAACATTATTTTTCTTTTTTGTTCTAAGAAATCCTCATCTTTCATTATTTCTTCAATTTCACGAGGTTTTGGCAAATCATTAATGGAGTGTAAGCCAAAGTATTTTAAGAATTCATCTGTTGTTGTATATAAAAGTGGTCTACCAACACTTTCGGCTCTACCGGAAATTGTTACTAGATTTTTCTCCAACAAAGTGTTTAATGTGTAATCAGAATTTACTCCGCGAATCATTTCTAATTCTGGTTTTGTAAGAGGTTGTTTATAAGCAATGATGGCAAGTGTTTCAAGCGCTGCATTACTTAATCTTCTCTTACTTTTTTCGGTAGAAAGAAATCCTACATACTTTGCATGGCTGGGTTTTGTAGCAAAAGAATATCCATGTGCAATTTTAAGAATAGTAAATGCACTACCACTTTCATCATATTTTTTATTTAATTCATCAACTGCGGAATCAATCTCGTTTGTATCAACATCTGATTCAGTACCATCAATTCCTTTGATGGCGTTAAATATTTCTTGCGGCGTTATTGGATCATCACTTGCAAAAACTAAAGCTTCAATAACTGAGTAATAAATATTATCCATTGTTAACCGTGTAAATTATAAAATCGTTAAATGCATTGGATTCGCGCAAACCTACCGTTCCGGCTTTTACCATTTCTAACATTGCAATAAAAGTAACAACAATTTTAATTCTATCATTAAGATCAATTAGTAACTCGAGAAAACTCATTTCGGGTTTTTCTCTTAGTTTAGAATTTACATATTCCATCTGCTCATCAATAGTAACATTCCATTTTTTTATTTGATGCACTGGTTCAGCCGGTTTATCCATCAAAACCTTTTTGAATGCTTTGATCAAATCATAAATAGAAATATTCTTTAATAATATTTCATAGTCCGGAGGAGTTTCTTTTGCATCAGAATCATAATTGCCGCGGTACATATAATTTCTCTGATTTGATTCCATGAAAGAAAGTTCTTCAGACATTTCTTTATATCTTTTATATTGAAGCAAAGCATTTACCAGATCTGCACGCGGATCAATTGTTTCACCTTTCTCATCAACTTCTTGTGGTAAAAGCATTTTTACTTTTATCTGCATCAAGGTTGCAGCCATTAAAATAAATTCGCCAGCGGTTTCGAGATCAAGTTGTTCTAGAAGATGCAAATACTCAATAAATTCTTTTGTAATGCGTGAAATTGGAATATCATAAATATCCAATTCATCGCGTTTGATGAAGAAAAGAAGAAGATCAAGCGGACCTTCGAATGTATTTAATTGAATTTTATACATTTAGCCTAACTTCATTTTATCCCGAACTTCATTCATAGTAGCTTGTGCTACAAGTCTTCCTTTCGTTTCACCTTCCGAAAGAATATCTTTTACTTCATTCATATTATTTTCGTAGTATTTTCTTCTCTCAATAATAGGTGCAAGCCATTCATTCATTTTTGCTGCGCATTTAAGTTTACAATCAACACAGCCTAAACTGCCAGATTTACAATTTGTTTCAATATCAGGCACTTCTATTTCATTAAACTTTTTGTGATAAGTAAAAACTAAACATACTTCTGGTCTTCCGGGATCATTCTTTCTAACTTTTTGTATATCTGTAACTGCCTTACGTAATTTTTGTTTTACAATATCTTCATCATCCGAAAGTAAAATTGTGTTACCTAAAGATTTACTCATTTTTGAATCACCATCTAAACCGGGCAAACGTGCAAACTTAGTTAACAAAGCATCTGGTTCAGGAAAAACATAACCATATTGATTATTAAATTTTCTCGCAATTTCACGAGTAATTTCAATATGCGGAACTTGATCTTCTCCTACCGGAACAGCATCACCTTTGTAAAGAAGAATATCTGCTGATTGGAGAACTGGATATCCAAGATGGCCGTAGATAACATTTTCAATATTTAGATCACGTACTTGTTCTTTAAGAGTTGGATTGCGCTCTAATCTTGAAGTAGTAACTAACATAGAAAAGATGAGAAATAGTTCTGTATGTTCTTTTATTTGCGACTGTCTAAAAAACGGACTTTTCAGTGGATCTAGTCCAGCAGCAAGCCAATCAATAACCATATCAATCGAATTTTGGTAAATGTCTTCGGTTTCAAGACCAGTTGTTAGAACGTGGTAATCTGCAATTAAATGAAAGCTTTCATAATCATTTTGCAGTTTAATCCAGTTTTCTAAAGCGCCTACGTAATGACCGATATGTAGTTTACCGGTTGGACGCATTCCGCTAAGTATTCTTTTTTTCTGCATAAGTATTTTTTTAATGGGCTGTAAAAATAATAAAAATTAGTTCATTCTTAGGATTGAAATAAGTATGGTTTCCAATTCTCATCAATCCTACCGTTGTTGTTAGAGATGAAATGAATATGATTCGGAGCGTAAGGTTTTGCGCGCAGTTTCATGTCAGCTTCATCCGGAGTTCTATCTCCTTTTCTGTTGTTACAAGGTAAACAAGCCGCAACAAGATTTTCCCAGCTGTCATCTCCACCTTTCGATTTTGGTATAATGTGATCAATCGTTAGTGGTAAATCTCCTCTTCCGCAATAAACACATTTGTGGTTATCTCGCCTTAAAATGTTTTTACGGGTTAGAATTATTCTTTTATATGGTACTCTAATATAATCGCTTAAACGAATAACACTTGGCCAAGGATAAGAAGTACTGACAGAACGTAAAAATTTTTTTTCATTTGGAGCTATTAGTTCTGCTTTTCCTAAAACCATTAAAATAAAAGCTTTTTTAACATTACAAATAGAAAGTGGTTCATAACTCTGATTGAGTAAAAGAACTCTTGCATTAAGCGATCCGTTTGTGCCGTGCCTATGTTCGAAGATTTGCCTCCTTTTAAGGACATTTCAAACTAATTGGTGCAAATATCGTAATAAGATAACTACTATGAAAGTATAGTTCTAATTTGATTTGGTTTTTTAAGACTTTTTCAATGTTCCTTGGAAATAACTCCACCAGCTAAAACATAGCCTTGTTCATCATATATAACTAAAGATTGACCCGGAGTAATGGCATTCTTTGGCTCGATAAAACTTAGTTTTATAGTAAATTCATCAGCAGAAATAATTTTAGCTGGTGCGGCTTTATCAGAATATCGAATTTTCGCAAGCACAACATCATTTTCCCTTAACTTAACAGCACTCACATAGTTTATATCTTGTGCAATAACAATGGTTTCCAACAATTCTTCTTTATCTGCAAGTTCAACTACATTGTTTAATTCATCAATCTTCTTTACATAAATAGGTTTACCAAAAGCAATACCTACACCACGTCTTTGTCCAACCGTATAAAATGGTATTCCTTTATGCTTACCTATTTTTTCTCCGTGATAAATAAAATCTCCACCTTCAACTTTATCTATCAATTCCGGTACTCTTTCACGCAAGAATCGTTCATAATTATTATCAGCTACAAAGCAAATTTCCATACTATCTGGTTTTTTTGCTGTTTTGAGCCCAAATTCTTGAGCTAGTGTTCGTACTTCTTCTTTAGTTAATTCACCCAAAGGAAATAATGTCCTAGATAGCGATTCTTGTGTTAAGCCCCAAAGTGCATATGTTTGATCTTTTCTGGAATCCTTAGAAAGTTTTAGCGTATGCCGATTTGTTTGTTCGTTATACTCCACAACAGCATAGTGTCCAGTAGCAACATACTTTGCATCAAGTGAATCAGCTTTTTTTAACAACTCTTCCCATTTTATTTTCCGGTTACATACAACACATGGATTTGGTGTTCTGCCATTTAAATATTCGTCAACAAAATTATCAATTACGGCTTCTTCAAATTCTTTTGTAAAATCTACTGTGTAATGTGGCATTCCAAAAGAAGTTGCAACATTTTTTGCATCAAAAATTGCATCTAAACTACAACATCCGGATTCATGTTTTGGAGCTCCGCCAACTTCCATAAAACCCCAAGTTTTCATTGTGATTCCAATTACTTCGTAACCTTGTTTATGAAGCAAGGCAGCGGCAACTGATGAATCGACCCCACCGCTCATTGCTACTATTACACGTTTATTGTTCAAAATGACCTTTCTGTTTTATAACAAAACATCAAATTTGTGAAATTAGTTTAACACAAATCTATTTATGATTACTTATTAAAAAGAATAGCGACACAAGTTACGTAGTTTTCAGAATGGCTTATAGAGATTTTTAATTGCTTATCTTCATTCAAATAATCTTTAAGTTCGCCGTAAAAATTTACTTTAGGCAGTCCATTAATTTCATTATATATCTCTACATCTTGCCAGCTATAAATTTTTTCTGTATCTGATGATAAAGCTTTATAAATAGCTTCTTTGGCGGCAAATCTTGCAGCATAATGTTGATACTTATTACTTTTGCTTTGGCAGTATTCAATTTCGGTTTTTGTATATATTTTATTCAAAAAGTGATCACCATATTGATCAATACTTTTTTTAATTCTCACGATTTCAATTATATCTATGCCTATACCAAGAACCATATTAATAACCTATTGCTTTTCCGTAACCGCGCGGATCACTGGTTCCAAAAAAACATTTGTTAATTTGATCAATAAAAATAGCTTCAACTCTGCCGAGTGATCTTTCGTTTCCTATTTTATGTCCTTTTGAAATTAAGTTAAGCTTAACATCATCACTCATACCAAACGGTTCAAAATCAATTTGATCTGGAAAAAGTTGATGGTGTATATGTGGAGCATTAATTGCGTCGTAAACATTCATCTTAAATTCTAAAACATTTAAGATTACTTGCAGAACTGAAGTAATTATTGTAGAACCGCCAGGTGAACCAACTACCAATAACGGCTTTCCATCTTTAAGAACTATAGTTGGAGTCATTGAACTAAGCATTCTTTTCTGTGGCTGTATTGAATTTGCTTCACTGCCTAACAAACCAAACATATTTGGAGCACCTGGTTTGGCACTAAAATCATCCATTTCGTTGTTAAGCAGAAATCCTAAACCATCAACAACAATTTTATTACCAAATGAGCCATTTAATGTATATGTGGTGCTTACAGCATTGCCAAATTTATCCACAATGGAAAAATGTGTAGTTTCTTCCTTCTCTCTTTGCTTTGGAATTTCTGCCGGTAAAAACTCACTAGCAGGTTTTGCAATATCCGTTATTCTATTTTTTATTAATTCAGAATATTCTTTTGAAATTAAATAAGTTACTGGAACTGGATAAAAATCAGCGTCGCCCATGTGTTCTGTTCTATCCGAATAAACTTGTTTTAAGATTTCAACAAGCGTATGAATATACTTACTGCTTCCCCATTCTGCTTTTGTAAAAGAGAAATGCTCAAGAGTATTTAGTGCTTCTAATAAACAAATACCACCTGATGAAGGTGGTGGCATAGATAGAATTTCGTATCCCTTATAATTTCCTGCTATTGGTTCACGCTCAATAACCTTGTAGTTTATAAAATCTGCTATACTAAATATTCCACCATTCTTATCACTTTCTGCAACTATTTTTTCAGCTATTTCTCCCGAATAAAAAGACTCAACACCTTTATCTCTGATGATTTCTAAAGTTTTAGATAAATCAATTTGCTTGAACAACTGTCCTACTGCTAGTTTTTCACCATCATTTGTAAATATATTTCTGGAAGCAACATTTTTTTTGAATTCTTCATTTGTTGAATTGATGTAATTGGTTAGTCGATAATCTAAATAAAATCCATTATTTGCTAAGTGAATTGCAGGCTCGATAATATCTTTCAAATCCATTGTCCCATACTTTTCGAGTGCATATATTAATCCAGCTACAGTGCCCGGCACTCCAGATGCAAGCCAGCTTTTCTGACTTAAATCAGGAAGAAAGTTATCTGAAGAATCTAAAAACATTCTTTTGTGAGATTTTAACGGCGCCATTTCGCGAAAGTCTAACGTTGTATTTTTACCATTTGCTAAATGAATAACCATAAATCCGCCGCCGCCAATGTTCCCCGCCGCAGGATAAGTAACTGCAAGTGCAAATCCTGTTGCAACGGCAGCATCAATAGCATTACCACCTTTTTTAAGAATTTCAACACCTATTTTGCTTGCTAATGTACTAGCAGAAACAACCATGCCATTTTTGGAATAAACAGGATTTCCTTCTTGCGAAACACAAATTGATGATAAACTTAATGTGAAGAAAATTATCTTAAAAAATATGCGCATTAACTTCTATTCCTTTTGATTTTAACTGCTCAACAAGTATTCGAGTTAATTCTTTTACTTGATTAATAGATACTTTTATGTTTTCAATCAATTCTGGGTCGTTTAATATTTTTCCGAAATTATTTTCACTGTTGTTAGTTTGATCAATTAATGCATTTACTTTAGAGAGCATAGATTTAGATTCATTAAGTACAGCTTGAACCGCAGAAAGAGTAATGGAAATTGTATCTTTATTCGATTTTACAAATTCATTTAATGTATTTGTTAACTCATTTCCGCTTTTTAATAATGTGTTAACGTCTTTACTATTTGCTTTTATTAATGAATTTAAGTTTTCTGTTAATTGCACAAGATTAGAAACGCTACTCTTTAAATCATTATTGAACTGCTGATCAGTTAATGTTTTATTTACAGAATTAAGCGAAATTTTAATTTCTTTGATCACATCAACCAAATCATTTTGAACAGAACCAAGCATTACCATCGCAGTTGCAATATCTCCAACAAATTCTCCTTTTTGTATTTCCAAATAATCTATTTTTTCGTTTGATATTCCTGGGTGAACTTCAATTTTTTTTCCACCCATTAAGTCGAGCATCATTACTGAAAACTTAGAATCTTTTTTTAAAGAAACGTCATTATCCAAATTTAGTTTAGTAATTACATTTTCATTTTTAATTATGATATCATAAACATATCCTTTTCTTACACCATTTATAGTAACAGGATCCCCTATTTCTAAACCGGCAACAGAACTAAATAAGACAGTAATTTCTTTTCTTTCTTTACCTACAGTTAAGTTTTTAGCCCAACCGAAAACCCAAACAAATATGAGAATTCCTAAAACTACTGTTATGCCAACTTTAATTTCTGTTTTTCTCTGATCTTTCATTTTTATTTACCATTCTTTTTACTTCTGAGAACTCTGTTGAATCAATAACGCCATCATTAATAGCTGTCTTTATTTTTTCTGCTATCAATCCAAACTTATTCATAGCAGTTTCTAAATCTTTATCCTCTATTTGTTTCACACTCTTATTTAAAAATACAACTAATGAATCTTTGTAAGGTGTATTTTTCAATTCTCTTATTTTATTTTCAATTTCTTTACTGGCTAAATTTATTATTTTATCTTTACCAAAGCTCTCAAAGAAATCTTTATTCGTCCTGTAAACGTAAATTCCTACCATAATTAAAATAGTAATGGTTGTGATTAATGTAAAAAAGCAACCTTTTTTCATTCGTTTAAATTTTTCTCGATAAAAATCTTATTAATTCTATTATTAATAACCTCTTTTACAATAATTGTATAGCCTGAATACTCAGTTTTGTACCCTTGTTTTGGAATACTTCCGGCTTGATTCATTATGAATCCAGCTAATGTATCGTAATCATCATTATCTGATGAAAAATTTGCATTTAGTAACTCATTTATTTCGTCTATAGAAACTTTTCCAAGTACTAAAAAACTGGTTTCTGTTAACTTTGTTATCTCGGATTCTTCATTATCGTGTTCATCCCTAATTTCGCCAACTATTTCTTCAAGGACGTCTTCTAATGATATAAGTCCGGCTGTGCCGCCATATTCATCAACAACTATACCGATATGAATTTTTTTCTCTTGGAACTCATTTAGCAGATCATTAATTAACTTTGTTGCCGGAACGTAAATTACTTCTCTTGCAATGCTCTTTAAATGCAATTTATTCCTAATATCCGGATTTTTTAAATATGGCAGCAAATCTTTTGCGTAAATAATGCCGATTACTTTATCAACACTCTCTTCATATAAAGGTAATCTGCTATGTCCGGATTCAGTAATCACTTTCATTAAATCATCATAAGAATCGTCTACAGAAATAGCAGCTATATCAACACGAGGAGTCATTATTTCTCGTGCCATTACTGTTTTGAAACTTACAATTCCATGGATTAACTCATGCTCACCTTCTTTAATCGTTCCTTGTTCAACGCTTAAATTTGCAAGCTCAGAAATCTCGCTTTCTTGCAATGCGGTACGAGAATTTGTGTTATCCAGATTTTTAGTCATAACACCTAAAACATCTGTCAACATCTTTGTGATTGGAAAAAAGAAAATACTAATCCAATACATAGGAAAAGCAACAATTTTTACAACTTTTTCTGGATTTTTATTTGCCCATACTTTTGGAATTATTTTGCCAAAAAATAAAATCAGTACAGTAAGAATAATAATTTGAATAGTAATTGAAATTGTGGTGCTTATTCCAAAATAGTTTGCTACTTCTATAGCAAGAGTTACACCTAAAATTGATGCACTAATACTAAATAAAGTTGTACCTAACAGAATTGTTACCAACAATCTATTGGTATTATTTTGTAATGTTTCTATATAACGAGAGATTAAACGATTAAACTTAAATATATTTCTAATTTTTTTCTTTTCAACTAAGAATAAAGAAACTTCTGCGCTTGAAAAAAAAGCTATAGCAATAAGCGAAATAATAATAAGAACTAACTTTAATGACCAGTCAATTTCCAACTAATGCAAATTCCTATATTGTTCAACAAATAATTTAGAATGGTAAATCATCTTCAACACTAGCTGCTTGGTCAGGCTCGTTATAAGTTGTTGCTTTTTCAGAATAATTATTATTGCCTGATGGCCCACCTTCTCTTCCTTCAAGAGGTATCAATTGCTCTGAAACTACTTCTGTTATATAGCGTTTAACACCTTCTTTATCTGTATAATCTCTTTTGGCAAGTCTTCCTTCAACATAGAATTTTTTACCTTTTTTAAGTTGCTCTTTATAAAAATCCGGGAGATTGTACGATACTATATTGTGCCATGTAGTTTCGTTTACCCAATTTCCATCTTTCCCTTTGTAGCTTCTTGTTGTAGCAAGAGAAAATGTTGTAACAGATAAATTGTTTGTTGTAAATCTGTTTTCAGCATCTTGACCCAAATTCCCGATCAAAGTTATTCTGTTTAGTGAAAATGCCATGACTTCCCTCTTCTATTTTGTTATAAGATTAATCTTTTATACAAACTATAAAAACTAAATTTATTAAAAAACATTTGCTCCGAACAATAAATAAACAATAAATACTGCAAGTGGAATTAGAATATTATCTAAATCTTTAGGACTAAAACCTTCAACAATTGTTACTATAATTGCGCATGATAATAAAAATAGATAATCTACTTGAAAGCCAAAAATCGTATTAAAAAAATAGGCTCCAAATAAACCAAATACTAAAAATGCTAAGCTTCCTTCAACAGTCTTATTTGAAAACACTTTATAACTATGTTTTCCGTATCTAGTGCCAACAACTGGTGCAAGCCCATCGCCCCAAGTTAAAAATCCCATTGCAGTTAAAGCATAAGGAGTAGAGTAAAACATTGTACCAAATAAATTCATTACAAGAGTAAAATATAGTGGTCCTCGTAAAAGCTCTTTTCTATTTCCAGTTCGTGTCATCGTTTTAACTGCTTTATCATCCGGAGTTGCAGTAAATCCTTTTAGCATTAATAATATAGTCCAAAGAAATGAAGATGTTATATTTAAATACTTTGTCCAATGTGTCGAATCGTAAAGCAACCAAAAGATTAACCAAGAACCGGCTGCAATATGTACAACTTTTCTAGATAAGTCTTGCGGAAAGCCTTTTTTTACTGCAAAATCCATTATAGCAACAATTCCAAAAACATAAATCAAAGATGCTAGTGTAATTATGATATTATGTAATGCCGGGTTCATTAGTTTTCCATTAATACTGTAAATGATTCTTTAAATACAGAGAACTTTCTTAAATTGTCTCGGATTTTATCAGCTTCTTCTTTTGTTTTATATGGAGGAATTTGTACGACAAACAATTTATTTTTTGCATTAAACGAAATTTGCAAACGCAAAGATGTTTTATCCTGGTTTTCTTTTACAAAAACATCTGCCCTTTCTTTTGATGTGAAAGCACCAAGCTGAACGGTGTATTTTATCGATATATCTTTTATTCTGTTCTCAATTACTTCAACTTTTGCTGGCTCTACTTGATTAGTTTCTTTTATTGAGGTTATTGTATCTGGCTTTACATCGTCAGCTTTTTTAATATCATCAAAAACATATACTTCAGTTTCTTTTTTTATCGTCTCTTCAGTTGTCTGCTCTGCGGAAATACATGCCGAGAGTATTATCAAAGGCGTAATTGCAATAAAATTTCTAATAGTCATTTTATTCTCTGGAATATTATTTGTTTAGGCTTACAGTGCTAATTTAATAAAACTAAATATTATTATTTAATTTTTATTAGAGATTTGATTTTGGAAGGCAGATCAAAAAAAGGGATGGCTGCAAGCCATCCCATAAAGACTTAATTAATTGTATATGCAATATTAAACCCAAAAAGTGGT
>CAZVYT010000014.1:53743-67447 GCA_964631495.1 uncultured Melioribacter sp.
ACTTCAGATTCGAAAGAAATATATTGGAAAGCAGCATCTACACGAAGGCTAGACATAATTTCATATCCAATACCAAGTGTAAATTCATGTCTGTCTTTTCCCGGTAAACCTGGATCCATATACATTGTAGGAATTGGAGAGCCATCGTTAACATAACCTGCACGTAGAGCAAGTTTATCAATTCTATATTCGCCACCAACTCTAATTGTCATTGAGTTTTCCCAATTCTTTGGTGATTTACTATCGGCCCATGCCGGAGAATTTTTTTCGAAATCTACATCTAGACTTTTGTAAGTATTCCAACCAACAAACATTATATCAGCATTTATAGTTAAATCTTGTGTTGCATTATAAGAAACACCGCCTCTTAAATCAGAAGGCATTGCAATCATTGATTTTCCACTACTTGCCGGGAATAATGCTGCGTGATTTGCTGTTGGTAAATTTGCAAAAGTTGCATCACCAGTAAATTTTATTTCAGTTCCGCTTCTGTATGATAGTCCAACAGAAAGATCCTTAGTTGCTTTATATAACAAGCCTGCACTAAAAGCAAAAGCCGCATCGCCTTTTCCATCAAGAGTAACCATTGCATTTTTTCCTGCTGGAAGAACAACACCAGGAGCTACTGGAATTGCAGGTATATCAAATTGTTGTGAAAAATTAACACTTGAAGAAATGTAAGAAACTGCAACACCTACTGAGAATTGGTCATTAAATTTGTAAGAAACAGCTGGTGTTATGTAAAATGTTCTTAATTCGGTTTTATATGCTAAACTTTTTCCAGCCCAACCCGATGGCCATTCTGATCCTAGACCGTAAGGATTGAAAACGCCAATACCAAAAGATAATCCACCAATGCCGCCATAAGCTGCATAAATATTTATTGGTGTAAATGTTTTTGAAACTGTACTATTTATAGTAGTTAATGGTTTAGGCCCGGTAAATTCTATACTAGGCATAATTAAAGTAGTACCTCCTATAAAACTAAACCCCTTAACATTTGCTAAACCGGCAGGATTAAAATAAATTGAAGATGCATCGTTGGCTAAACCAACATATGCACTTGCCATACCCATAGCTCTTGCATTATGTGTACCAACTTGAAAACCACCAGCAAATAAAGTACTTGCAAAAAGAACACATACTAAAAACGAAGTAGTTAACTTCTTCACACAACCTCCTCTTGGTTAATGAAATTTCGGGGACAAAATAAATAAATGAAAATAAAAAGCAAATAAGAATTATTATTCTATTATTAAAATTATAGAACCCTTTTCAACGGATTGACCCTCTTGAAAGTTGATTTCTTTAATAATACCACTTGAAGGAGATCGGAGATCGTTTTCCATTTTCATAGCTTCAAGAATCAAAATTGGTTCACCAAGTTCAACAGTTTCTCCAATTTTCTTTTTAATTTTTATTAACAAACCTGGCATTGGTGCTTTAACTTCAGTATGGCGATTACTTTTTTCTTTATTCTTCATTAATTCGTGAGCAGTATCTTGTAAGCGTGTTCTTACTGTTGTATCGAAGTACCAACCATCAATCAATAATCTAAATTCTCCATTTCCGGATTTGCTTACTGCAGCTTCATAAATATTATTTCCAAATCTAAGTACGTAAGAATGATTACTAAATTTTGTTATAGCTGCATTAATGGATTTTCCATCAAGAATAACAGTGCCATCATCATTTAACTGTACAGTTTTTTTCTTATTATTAACTGTTATTACAAATTCATTCATAAATTTGATTTCGCCAATTGTTTGTTGAATTTGTTTCATTTTTTGAAATTGAAATCTCAGAATCTTGATTTTTAACAAGAGCTGCCATTACTGCAACTACATCTTCTAAATATTCTGTTGATTGTCCTTTCCACTTATCCGGAATTAAAGGCAAGAACTCGTTATCCAAAAAATTAATGTCGAATGATCCATCTAAAAATGCTTTTTGATTAAGCATCCAATTAAACGCAGGCATATTTGTAGTAACACCACAAATTTGATATTCACATAAAGCACGTTTCATTCTTACAATTGCTTCATCCCTGTCTTTTCCCCAACAGATAACTTTTGCAAGCATTGGATCATAATAAATCGGTACTTCGCTCATTACATCAATTCCTCTGTCAATTCTCACGCCTGGTCCAGAAGTTAATCTGTGATGAGTAATTTTACCAATTGATGGTGCGTAATTATTATCTACATCCTCTGCATAAACTCTGCACTCAATTGCATGTCCATGAATTTTTAGATCATCTTGTTTTATACTTAACTTTTCGCCATTTGCAATTTTTATTTGTTCCTTAACAATATCAAAACCGGTTATCATTTCTGTAACAGGATGTTCAACTTGCAAGCGTGTATTCATTTCTAAGAAATAAAAACTTTTGTCTTGATCCATCAAGAATTCTATTGTGCCGGCATTATAATAACCGCATGCTTTTGCAGCGTTTATTGCCGCTTTAGTAATTTTATTTCTTGTTTCTTGATCAACAGCAATGGATGGAGCTTCCTCTATCACTTTTTGATGTCGTCTCTGAACAGAACATTCCCTTTCAAAAAGGTGAATATAATTTCCATGTTTATCAGCAAGAATTTGTACTTCAATATGTTTTGGATGCTCTATAAACTTTTCAATATAAACTGCGTCGTTGCCAAAAGATTTAAGAGCCTCGTTTTTTGCTCTCAGAAATGAAGATTCAAATTCATTTTCAGAATACACTTTGCGCATTCCTTTACCGCCGCCGCCAGCTACGGCTTTTAACATAACAGGAAAACCAATTTCTTTAGCAGTTTTAATACTTTCTTGAATGTTTGTAATAGGTTCTGTTGTTCCAGGAACAATTGGAACATTATGAATTTTCATTAAAGTGCGAGCTTCAGTTTTACCTCCCATCATTTCAACGGATTTATAAGAGGGACCAATAAAAATGATTCCGGCTTCTTCAACCATCTTAATAAATTCCGATCTTTCAGAAAGAAATCCATATCCGGGATGAATTGCATCAGCTCCAATTTCTTTGGCAAGCGCAATTATCTTTTCTTTATTTAAATAAGACTCGCTTGCAGGAGAAGCTCCAATTAAATAAGCTTCATCCGCACGCCGAACGTGCGATGCGTTAACATCAGCTTCAGAATATATAGCCACAGAAATAATTGACATTTCTCTGCATGCTTTTATGATGCGATGAGCAATTTCTCCTCTATTTGCAATGAGAATTTTTTTTATCATTATTTGAACTCAACTATTGTGATTCCATCTCCGCCGCTTTCAATTCCGGAAAAGTGAAAATTTTTAACCGAATGATTTGTTCGCAATATTCCAAGTGTCATTTGTTTCAAAACGCCGGTTCCCTTACCGTGTAAAACTTCAACTCTTTCAACACCATTCATATTTGCATCGTCTAAAAATTTTATAAGTGCAAATTCCGCATCTTCGTATCTCATACCACGCAAGTCTAACCTAAAGTTAAGGTTTTGATAATCACTTTCATAATTTTTCTTATAAACTAATTCTACTTCAGATTTCTTTGCCGGTAGAAGGTCGCTTATCTTGGTTTTAATTTTTAATGAACCGACAAGAAGAACTGCTTTATTTTTATCATTATCAATTTCATATATTTTTCCAGCAGTTGATGTGTTAACAATCGAGACATAATCGCCAACATTATATTCAACTTTTATAATATTTACTTCTTGTTTTTGTTGTATAATCTTTTTTGTTTCTTTTTTTAGTAATTCGATTTTTTCTTTTTCTTGTTTAATGATTTCCTTTTTTGCTTGCGACTCGCGAATATTTTTGATTGTATCTTCAATTTGCTTATTTACGTTCTTAAGATACAACTGAGCTTTCTCTTGAGTGTCTGAAAGAATTTCTTTTTTTTGCTGTTCAAGTTTTTCAATTTTGCTTTGATAAAGATTTGCCAATCCTTTTAACCTTAGATTCTCAATTTCGCTTTTGTTTAATTGTTCTCTTAAGTCTTGTGATTTTTTTTCCAAACTGACTAAAAAATCTTCAATTTTAGTTTTATCGGTATCAAGATATTGTTTTGACAGATTTATAAACTCATCATCAAAGCCAATTCTTTGCGCAACTTCAAAAGCATAACTAGAGCCCGGCATGCCTTGCTTAAATCTGTAGGTTGGTTTTAGTAAATCAGTATCAAACTCCATTGATGCGTTTTGAAATTCTTCTAGCTGATTTGCAACAAGCTTCAAACTTCCGTGATGAGTTGTTGC
This sequence comes from uncultured Melioribacter sp., assembly GCA_964631495.1. GTDB lineage: Bacteria > Bacteroidota > Ignavibacteria > Ignavibacteriales > Melioribacteraceae > Stygiobacter. The sequence goes on from CAZVYT010000014.1 coordinate 57,985, forward strand.
TAAAACCTTTGCGCCTTTTTCTCTTAATGAGATTAATACACCAACTGCTATTGCAGATCCTTCTGCAGGATCTGTTCCGGTACCAATTTCATCAAGTAGAACTAATGATTTGTCATCAGCAGATTCGATTATACTTCTTATGTTTGTCAAGTGAGAACTAAATGTACTCAAGTCATCTTCAATTGATTGTGCGTCACCAATATCAACCAATACATTTTCAAAAATGTGAAAATTAGAATCCGGAAATACTGGCACTGGAATTCCGGCTTGCGCTAAACAAACTAATAAACCACAAGTTTTTAAAGTAACCGTTTTGCCGCCGGCATTTGGTCCTGTGATTAATACAATTTTTTCTTCATTCAACTTAAGATTCATTGGAACTGTTTTATCATGACCAAGTCGTTTCACAAGCAGAGGATGCCTTGCATCAATCATTTCGAATGGTTTGTTGAGAAAATAGCTAGGATGAGAACCTATAACAGCAATAGAATATCTAGCACGTGCAAAAATAGAATCCAATTCAGCAATAGCTAATAATGAATGCTTCAAAGCAAAATTCTGCTCGGCAATTTTTTCTGTTAACCCGCGTAAGATTTTCTCAATTTCCCTTTTTTCAGCAAAATGGAGAGAAAGAATTTCATTATTCATCTCAAGCGTTTCTTCGGGCTCTATATAAACTGTTTGTCCAGTTGCCGATTCTGAATGTATGAATCCACGAACATGCCTTTTATGTTCGGCTTTAATCGGTAGTACAATTCTTCCTTCTCTCTGCGTTACAAATTCTTCTTGAACTAAATAAGAATCGCTAAGATGTTTTAACAGCTTCTGCACAAGCTTTTGCAGCGATGATTCTTTTTCTCTAATATCAACGCGAATTTCTCTAAGCTTTGCACTAGCGGTATCTTTAATTTCGCCTGTATCATCAAATACTTTAGTAAAATGATGTTCAAACACTTTATCAATGAACAATCTTTCTATTAAATCTTTTAGGTTATTCTCTAAAGAATCATCTTTTGGTTTTAAAAATTGAAATAGTTTTCTTGATTGCTGTGCAAGATTAAAAACTTCTCTTATTTGCTTTGCTGTAAGAATAACACCTTGTATTTTACTCCGGGATAAAGTTTCTGTTAAATCCGGTAAAAAATCAAAAGGCGGTTCTTCATTTCTTATTAAGATTTCCTTTGCTTCATTTACTCGTATATTTTCTAACTTGATAGATTCAATTTCATACTTAGGCAGCATTTCTGAAGCAAGTTTCTTGCCGCTTTCAGTTGTGCAGTATTTTTCTATCAGAGAAATAACTTTCGGGTATTCTAACTTTTCTAAAATCTCTTTTATTATCATCTTAATTTATAGTATCAGTTTGAGTTGAATTATCGACATCGTTTTTTTCAATGTAGTCTTTTATAAACTCCGTTGCGTTTGATCGACTGCCAATTATTAATTCTGTTGTCTTGGGAATCAGATTAAGAACAAAATCATAGAAAGCCGAATTGTTTCTATCAGTTGCTTTAGGATAACTGAATATGTTTAGAAATAAGCAAAATGTACTTGTAAAAAATAACATCTGAATAATTCCTATAATTCCGCCAAGAGATTGGTTTATAAGATTATTCACCTTATCAGTAGGATGAATCAGCCTTTTAATAATCGAAGTGATAAGAAGAATTCCAAAAAATATTATAACTCCGGCAATTAAACTTGCTAAGTAATCGTCCTCATTAAAAAATGAAGTAAACAATTTTCCTGCTTTACTTCCAAGTTGAAAAGCTAAAACTATAGCAATGATTAAGCCGATTAAGCCAATAATTTTTCTAATAAGTCCATCTTTAAAGCCAAGAATGAACCCAATAATTGCAATTACGAGAATTATGTAATCAAGATAATTCAATTTTCACTCAACAATTTTTCAAGAATTTCGCGAATTACTTTACCATCTGCTTTCCCTTTTAGGTTTTTTGCTGCAACCGGCATTACTTTAGAAAAATCTTCTTTCCCTTTTGCACCAACTTCATCAGCTATCTTTTTAACCTCATCAAGAATTTCATCATGAGTTAACTGTTTAGGAAGATATTCTTCGATGATTTTAAGTTCTGCTGCTTCTTTATCGGCTAAATCGCTACGGTTTGCATTATTGTATTGTTCAATTGCTTCCTTTCGTTTTTTTGCGGCAACAGTTAAAATTCTTAAACCTTCTTCGTCTGTAAATTCTTTTCCGCTTCCGCTTTTTTCAAACTCAAGGATTAATGCACGAATAGACCGAATAGTTTCAAGGCGTAGTTTATCTCCGCTCTTCATTGAATCTTTAAGATCGGTATTTATTTTTTCTTTTAAGCTCATAGCTTCCTCAATCAATTATTTTTAATCTTTGAAATAAAATTTTGCACCTACCGGAAAGTGGTCGCTAAATCCACCAATATATTTGGTGCCCATATAAGTTGGCAAAGCGCCGCCTTGTCTATCGCCTGAAGGAATAATCATAAAAGTAGGTTTTAGAATTTCATATGAATCACATTCATATTCCCATTTCTTACCATCAATAAAGTTTGGGCTGGCAATTATTTGATCGATCATATCCCAATTACGAGCAAATAAGTAAGAGCCATCTTTCTCAGCAGCTTTTTTATAAGAAAGGCTAAGTAATTCTTTTCTATCTAATTTTGCATGACAATCAAAATCCCAAGCCTTTAAATATTTTGTAATTGATGGATCGAAAGGTCCATCGTTAAAATCACCAAGAATAATAACATTTGCATTTGGATTTCGACCGAATAAATCATCTAATGATAATCTCAAAGTTTTTGCAGAGGCTACTCGGTTTTGTTCAGATTTTTCTTTGCCGCCTCTTCTTGAAGGCCAATGATTAACATAGAAATGAAATACTTCATTTGTAGACCGATGTTTAAGTGTAACATGCAAAATATCTCGGGTTGGGCTTCCACTTGGTAAAGCAACTTCGATTGCTTTTAAATCTTCAATTTCAAACAGCGTTCTATCGTAAAGCAACCCTACATCAATTCCTCTTATATCTTTAGATTCTCTGTGTGCAGGAATATATTCTCGGTCTTTTAGTGCATAAGATAAAAGTTTTAACATATTAAAATTTTCAACTTCTTGAACAGCTAATACATCTGGACCAGCGCCTTTATTCATGTAGTTTATAACTTTTGCAAGGTTTACTAGTTTTGCATTCATCTTACCTTCTGTCCAAAATTTTTCAGATTCTGGTAAAAACTCAGCATCATCTTTCTCCGGATCGTCAACAGCGTCAAAAAGGTTTTCAATGTTAAATTGCCCAACGTATAATGTCGTTTTCTTTTCAGTCTGGCAACTAAGCAATTGCGGAATGAAAACCAAAACAAGTAATATTTTAAAAATAATTGTTTTCATAAATCCCGATTTTTTATTGTAATAATGAATTCCTATTTTCGATACAAAATATAACCAAAAACACATTTAGTTAAGGGAACAATGAGTAAAAATACCACCAAAAAATTTGTAATAATTGACGCAATGTCTTTGGCGTATAAAGGTTACTATGCATTCATTTCGCGCCCGCTGTATACAGCAAAAGGAGAACCCACTTCTGCCGTTTTCGGTTTCATAAATCAGTTATTTAAAATAATTGAAGATACTAAACCAAATTATATAGCTGTCGCTTTTGATTCAAAAGAAAAAACTTTTCGGCATGAGCGTTATGAAAACTACAAATCTTCTAGGCAAGCAATGCCGGAAGATATGATTCCTCAGATACAAAGAATAAAAGAAGTAATTGAAGCATTTAATATTCCGTTATACATTTTACCTGGTTACGAAGCTGATGATTTAATTGGGACAGCTGTTACAGAAGCCGCTAAACTTGGTTTTGATTGTTACGCAATTACTCCCGATAAAGATTACATACAATTAGTCTCCGAAAATGTACGTGTTGTTAAACCGGGTAAATCTACAGAAGAAATAATAATTATTGATGAAGACAAAGTTCGTGAGGAAATGGGTTTTGAACCAAAACAGATGATTGATTATTTAGCTCTCGTTGGTGATGCAAGTGATGATATACCCGGTGTTGCAGGCATTGGTCCTAAAACAGCTGTTCCATTAATACAAGAATTCAAATCACTTGAAAACATTTACAAAAACATAGACAAAATTGAAAAACAAAGCCTCAAGAATAAGCTTATAGAGAATAAAGAAAATGCGTTTTTATCTAAAGAACTTGCTACAATAAAACTTGATACACCTTTCCATATGAATTTTGAAGAAGCAAAGTTTGAAAAACCAAATCTTGAAAGACTATTAGCGTTGTTTACTGAACTTGAATTCAAATCTTTCCCCGGAAAGCTTAAAAAGATTTTTATTGATTCAGCAAAAACAGAGAAACAAAATGTCGAAACTGCCGAAAGTGAAGTTGAAACTATTCCTATAGAAACTATTTCAACATTTGACCGTACAAAAGTGAAATACAAACTGATTGTTTCTGCAAAAGAAGCAAATGACCTCTCTAAAAAGTTACTTGAAGCTGATATATTTGTTTTTGATACAGAAACAGATGGTTTAGATACCTTCAAAGTTAAACTTGCCGGTTGTGCTTTTTCTATGAAACCTAAAGAAGCTTATTTTGTAGCAACAAATCCATCAAGAGAATCTTCTACACTATTTTCAACTGATCTTTCGGATCGGCTGCCGGTTGACGAGTTTATTAGAATTTTCAAGCCGGTTTTCGAAAACAATAAAAGCAAAAAGATTTGCCAAAATGGAAAATATGATATTGCTGTTCTTAGAACTTATGGTATAAATGTAGAAAACTTCTATTTCGATACGATGCTTGCTAGCTACGTAATTGATCCGGACCAAAAACATGGAATGGATGACCTTTCTCAAAAGTATCTTGGTTATAAACCAATTCCTTTAATAGATTTAATCGGATCTAAGAAAACACCGGAAAAGATTTTTGAAGTTGAGCCTGAGAAACTTTCCGATTATTCATGTGAAGATGCGGATATAACATTTCGTTTATATCATATTTTAGGCAATGACTTAAAAAAAGAAGGTTTGGATAAATTAGCTTTTGATGTTGAGTTTCCTCTTGTTACTGTGCTGGAAGATATGGAACGTGAAGGAATAAGAATTGATAACGAAAGTTTAAAATTATTCAGTAATGATTTACAAATACTTCTAGATAATTACACTCGTGAAATTTACAAACACGCTGGAGAAGAATTTAATATTAACAGCACACAGCAGCTGCAAAGAATATTATTTGATAAACTTCGACTTCCAACTACAACTAAAACAAAAACCGGTTTTTCTACAGATGCTAGATCACTTGAATTGCTTCAAGGCACACACGAAATAATTGACATAATTTCAAATTATAGGCAAGTAGCTAAACTAAAATCCACTTATGCTGATTCGTTACCAACTCTAATAAATCCAAAAACACAAAGGATCCACACTTCTTATAATCAATCGCTGGTATCAACCGGAAGACTATCAAGCAACGATCCTAATTTGCAAAATATCCCAATAAGAACAGAGCTTGGAAAAGAAATACGAAAAGCTTTTGTTCCAAGGGACAAAAACCATGTAATTCTTTCTGCTGATTACAGTCAGATAGAACTAAGAATTATGGCAAGCATTTGCAATGATGAAACTTTAGTCGCTGCATTTAAGAATAATGAAGACATTCACAAAAGAACGGCAGCATTAGTATTCCGTGTAGATCCGAGTGAAGTTACACAAGATATGCGCCGAAAAGCTAAAGAAGTAAACTTTGGGTTACTTTACGGGTTAGGTCCTTTTGGTTTAAAAACACGATTAGGAATCACCCAGCAATATGCTAAAGAGATAATTGATAATTATTTCAACTCATTTAAGAATGTAAAACAATTTATGGATGATGCGGTTAAAAGCGCAAAAGAAAAAGGATATTCTGAAACGCTTTTAGGAAGAAGAAGATACCTAAAGAACATTAACAGCAGCAATAGGATGCTTAAACAGTTTGAAGAACGCGTGGCTATTAATATGCCAATTCAAGGTACTGCCGCTGATATGATTAAAATTGCTATGATAAATATTCATAAAGCTTTGCTGAAAGAAAAATATTCTTCTAAAATGGTTTTACAAGTACATGATGAATTGGTTTTTGATGTTCACAAGGATGAACTTAAAGATTTACAGCCGCTTGTTAAAGAATTAATGGAATCAGCACTTCCGTTAAACGTACCCGTAATTGTAGAAACCGGTGTTGGTGCTAATTGGCTTGATGCACATTAAATTAAAAACCCCGGCTTATTTCACCGGGGCTTTGTTTTTTGCGCTTGTTCCTTGAACCTTATACCTTGAAGCTACTTTGTTAAGACCATTTTCTTGGTTATTGTTGCCGTTGGTGTTGTTAAACGGTAGAAATAAATTCCACTTGCCAAATTACCGCCATCGAATGTTGCTGTGTGTTTTCCAGCATCATAATGCCCGTCTGCAAGGTTGGATACTTCTTTACCTAAAACATCATAAACTTTTAAACTAACTTATCCACCAGTTTTCAAAGTAAAGCTAATATTTGTTTCTGGGTTGAACGGGTTGGGATAGTTTGAAACAAGTTCTTCTGCAATACTTTCCTTCACACCATTCTCAGCAATTTCTGGAGATGCAACTGGTGCGGTAGATAAGTATTCCGGTGAAAGCAATCCAACAGAAAGAATCCTATCAATGTTTTCCAATATTTGGTCGCCGGAATATTTTCGTTTTAACTCATCAAAATATTTGTTCGCATTTCCTTTATCGCCATAATATAAACTATAAACTGCCCCTAATGTGAATAATGTATTTTTATCAATTTCACAGTTAATGTTGTATTTTTTTAATATAGTTTGAAGATTGCCTAATGCTTCCTTATAATAGCCGTTGTTTACCATTTGATGAGTTTCAAGTTCGAGGGCTACTACATAAGATTCACTTCCATCTCTAAGCAGCGGTTTTATTTCTTTCTTTGAATAATCAAGATAATCCTTCTTACCGGCTTGTGTATAGCATTCTTCTATTTTGCTAAGCGCATATTTACCAAGTAAAGCATCTTTATTGTTTTTGAATACCTCTAGGAACAAGGGAATAGCTTCGTCGTACTTTTTATCTTTTTGCTTATCAAGAGCCGGACTCAGGTCATCAGCAACAACCTTTAAGCTTATTACACCGCTAATTGAATTTGATGAATTATCAGCTACTACAGACCTTCCGGGGTTAGGGTTACTTCCAAGTGGATTTGAATAATCAATTGTTGATCCAGATGTATAATACGTTGCGCCGCTTCCCCAATATACTCTCTGTGCACTTACAGTACAGTTGGCATTTGCCGATACTTCATAACCGGTGTTGTCAAATACACTATTACCATAAGTCATATAACCATTCAAATTCGGATTGGAATAATAGGATGTAAGTATTCCGGTACCGTTGTTTCTTATTACATTAGAGCCAGGGTATCCATTATCTGTCAAGTTGGGTGAACTATACGATTCACACCTAATGCCATAACTACCATTAAAACGGAAATTGTTACCCACAAGAACTGGACTTGAATAATAATTCAGATATAAACCCGTGCTTGAATTATTATCTATCGTACTATGTTTAATAGTTGGGGAAGAATTGTAACAATAAATTCCATTGCCTGCATTCTGAATTGAACAGTAATTCAAATTGCCGCTGCTACCAGGATTAAACTGTATGCCGCTCCAATTACTAGCGCCGCTTTTTGTAAAGGTAATGCCACTTGAAGATGTACCAACCGCGTTTAGCGTTCCATTTACAATTAATGCACAACCAGATGCAAATGAAAGTGTTACTCCAGGTTGTAAAGTCCACGTATCTCCTGCTGGCAAAATTACATTTTGATTAAATGTGCCACCATAACGCTCAATTGTATATTTTAATGCCTTATAAGCATTTACACGACCCCAACCAGTATATTGGTTCCACCCATAACCATTGGCGTCAGTGTAAGAATCTGGATGTCTTGATTGATCAACTTTATCAACAGAATTTTTCAATATAGTGTACGCTGTTTGAGGTGTAAGACTCGGATAAATTGACTTCACTAATGCTAAAACACCAGCAACAAATGGCGACGATTCTGATGTACCACTTCCCAACCTGTATTGGTCAGTCGTTGTATTTAGCAGTAGCTTAACTAAAACACCTGGTCCAGCAAAATCAATAAACGAATTGGTGGGATCAGAATCTGGATTATTTGTTGGACTATAATTAAATGAAGAAGTTGCTATTGGTGGATCAGCAAACTGTTCATCACCATTGTTTAGACCTGTTGCACTTACTGCAATTACTTGCCTCCCACCAGAATAATTATACGCAGCAGGGTAACTTGGAGATGGAATGTTTGGTTCTTTATCTGGACCATTGCCTGCTGCTGCCACAACTATTCTACCTACATTCAAAATATTTCCAATCAGTGTTTCTTCTGACGAATCATAACATTGTGAATTGCCGACACTTAAATTAATTATATCTGCTTGGTTTTGATCTGCTTGATAAAGCCCTGTATAACTAGACCAAAAAAACAAGACTGGAATTAAAACCAATACCGGCTATACCCGTTCCATTATCAGTTAGACAAGCTGCTGCACCAGCAACTTCAGTTCCATGCCCACCACTATAATTTGCGTTATTATAAACAACTTTATTATTGCGTAATTCGTTGTGTAAATAATTTAGACTTTCTGTGCCTGTACAACCTCCTCCATGTACTTGATGGTATTCATTTTGAGAGTCATTTGTCCAGTGTTCCCAGAAATCATTGATCGAAATTTTAATGTTTGTTGACCCCTTCGTAATATCCCATGCTTTCGAAGCATCAGTTTTAACAAGCGCCCATTGTTCACTACTGTTAAAATCACTAGGAGAATAACAAGTATAAGTTGTGTATGGTCCTAAAACAGTTGTTATTCTTTTTGATTTAAGCAAATCATTCCGAATGCTATCTATACAAACAATTTTTTCAAATTTCATTTTATAGAATTGAGAAAGGTCGGCCAATTTTACTTTCTCCTTTGTAACTATATGAGTTCCTATAGTGTCACCCCAGAAGGAACCCTCAAATGCTTTCTCTAGTTTAAAAGCTCCATATTTCACTGCAGTTTTCATTAATAGTTCTTTTGTTTCTAATACCTGAATATCACTAAAAATGGCTTCTTTTTTATTCTTTGGTAAATCAATCGTCTTTCCGTTAAATTTAATCCGTACTAGCTCAGAATATTTCGTCCCGTTTTCATCTTGATAAATTGGAGCTTCAGAATAAAATCCGTTGCCTTCAATTTTTTTCAATTGCGCTACGTTGAGAGTAACTAAAATTAATAGGCAAATTACCATTAAACGTTTCATGTGTTCCCCTTTTATTTAAAGTTTAGGTCATATGACCACAGGAGATTATTTTCAATCATAAAATTGGAGA
>CAZVYT010000015.1:0-66536 GCA_964631495.1 uncultured Melioribacter sp.
TGCGTTACGGCTTCTCGCTAACTCCGCTGCTTGAATGACTAAGTTCATTAGCATTTGCTGGTTATACTATTCCTTTCGAGTGGGGTTATCAAATACTATTTTCCAATATTCACCTTGCTTTTGTAATATCTGAACTGCTTCGTATTCATATGCATGTACCTCAACAAATATTTCTAGTTGCCCATCATTATTAAAATCATAAATGTCTAGAAATTTTGTGTCTGTAAATGGATACTTAGAATTTTTGAAACAGTTAGGGCATTCATTATAAACACTATAGGTTGAATCATATTTCCCTAAACTATTTTCAGCTATTAAAAATAGATTATCATAAATAGTCGGAGATTTAGTATCATCTCTAAAACTAAAAGAACCAACTATTATTGGTTTACCTTGTAACTTTTTTTCGAGTGTTTCTAATTGCTCTATTTTTATTTGACTAACTGATGGAATACTGCGACCTTTAGAAATGAGATATGATTTAGCCAAATCTAAAATAATGTTTGCTTCTTCTGATGTCGATTGCCTTCTTAAAATAGTATTAATAAAAACTGTAGAATCAGAGGCAGCTATGGCAAATATTTCCTTGTTCTCAGGTAAATAGTGGCCTGGAAGTGAATCTATTGACATTTTTATTTTGTATTCTAAGTCATAAGACACATTTAAACTCCCATTAGAATATTTAATGGAACCGATTTTTTTTGAACCCCAGCCTATATAAAACACTTTTGATGAATCACAGAACCATCTGGAATAATCTACATTTTTAATAAAGTGATTGTTTCTATAGACAAAGGCTGGATAACAATATAATATGTTCTTGTAATGCTTAAACCAATTCGGAACAACTAAAAAGAATTTATCATTAATTGATGCGCTATCAACCATTACTTCACTAGAAGGCAGATATGAACCAGTCTTCATATCATTGTACTCCATTTGTGAATTAACATTTTTTAACTCAATCGGTCTGGTTATGTATAAATAGATTGTGCATAACAGAATTATTGCCAATACTATAACTAGATAATACCATTTTTTCTTTTTCATAATTCTATTCTGTTTTGAATAGTATAACTATTAATTATGCCGAATAAGTAATTTTACTTTCGGCAGTTATTTAAGAATTAAATTCGTGTTTATTTTTCTGTCTAATACAGCTCAAATCTTTGTAACTTCTTTGTATAGCACACTTTATGCTTCTTTTTCATTTGTTTCTTGGGTACGTATTCCCGCATATTATTCTCAACTATCTTCTTTAATCTAATGGGCTCCTAACGCTTATTCCTCTGTTCAATACGTGTGTATAAATCATGGTTGTTTTTACAGAGCTATGTCCCAACAACTCCTGTACAGTTCTTATATCATATCCATTCTGTAAAAGATGTGTTGCAAAACTATGCCTTAATGTGTGCGGAGTTGCTTGTTTGGCAACATCTGCTTTCATTACGGCTTTCTTAAACTCCTTCTGATATGTGCTTGCATGCAAATGAACTCTATATTTTACTTTTTCAATTTCATTATAAACTATTCCTTTTGCCGGAAATAAATATTGCCATGCTATTTCTTTGTTTGCATTAGGGTACTTTTTGCTTAATGCATATGGTAAAGCAACTACTATTTCTTTTTCCTTATCTCTTTTGTGTAAGTTTTTTACTTTTAATATATGCAGTCTTAGTTCATCAATAATACTTTCCGGTAAAACAGAAATTCTATCTTTTTCACCCTTTGCATCTCTTATTGTAATAATCTTCAGTTCAAGATCAACATCCTTCAATCTTAATTTTAAGCATTCTCCAAGCCTCATCCCAGAACCATACATCAATTTTGTCATCAACCTAACAACGCCATCAAGATTTTTAATTATACTTTTAACTTCTTCTTTTGTTAGAACAACAGGTAAATGTTTTTTGCGATGAGCAAATTTTATTTCTTCAATCCATCCTATTTCTTTTTCAAAAATATTTTTATAGAGATAAAGAATGCTCTGTAATGCTTGATTCTGCGTAGATGCAGAAACATGCCTTTCCACTGCAAGGTAATTTATAAACTGTTTTATTTCTTCTTTGCCCAGCTCGGTTGGATGTTTCTTACCATTAAAAACAATAAACTTCTTTATCCAGCTTATGTAGCTTTCTTCAGTTTTAAGAGAATAGTGATTAGTCCGCAAAGTTATCCGTACTTGTTCTAAAAGTTTTACTTTGTTAGAAGTATTTGTTTTCAATTCGCCAAACATAATTCAATACATATAACTCAATAATTTATCTCGAGCCTTGCCCCGTGCGTTTAGCCGTGGTAAGAAGAGAAATCATAACTTAAGATTGTTTTATTTGGTATTACTTCTTATATCTACCGAAAATATTTTTTTAGAAAAACAGTATTTATTAATTCTACACATTATGTTCTTCGTTCTAACTAAATCTTCGGTTCCCCGTTGTAATGCTTTTTAGAAAGGAACCCCACACATTCTTAAAGCAACTTAATTAATGATGTTGTTATAATCAAGTTTGAAAAAACAACTTATTTTATTAGTGTTTATAATCAGAAGGGCAAGCGTAAAACTTTTATTCTCTGAGTTCGTAGTTACAGATTAAATTTAGATCAATATGAAGTATGTGATATAAAAATTTTTAATTCAGATATTGAACTTCAATTACCAAGACCTCGTTATCTATTGTAATTAGAATTCAACCTACATAATTATTAAATTAGAATTGTAAATGAATTAGTATAATAGCTATTACGAGGCATAAACGTCTTTTATTTTACGCAGCGTAATGGCATTTATTGTTATTGATTAGAAACTGAGGAAATAAAATGAGTGAACAGAGCAGTAACGGTTATACCGAACTAGATGAACAAGAACTGAAAGACTGGCTTGAGTCTCTTGAGTATGTGCTTCAATCTGGCGGACCGGAAAAAGTTAAAGAACTTTTACACAATTTAGATACTTACGCACAGAAAGCCGGAGTAGAGCTTCCTTTTACAGCAAACACACCGCATATAAACACAATACCTAAATCTGCCCAGCCGCCGTTTCCGGGTGGAAGGGAAATTGAACGCCGAATTAAAAGTTTAATCCGCTGGAACGCAATGGCAATGGTTGTTAAAGCTAATAAAGAAGAAAATGGAATAGGCGGACACATTTCTACTTATGCCTCTGCGGCAACTTTATATGAAATTGGGTTTAACCATTTCTTTCGCGGAAAAGATGCCAACCACGATGGCGATATAATTTATTTTCAAGGGCACGCGGCGCCCGGCATTTACGCACGCGCATTTTTAGAAGGAAGAATTTCAAAAGAACAATTAGAAAATTTTAGAAGAGAATTAAAACCCGGCGGCGGACTTTCATCTTATCCGCATCCATGGTTAATGCCAGAGTTTTGGGAGTTCCCAACTGTTTCTATGGGACTTGGTCCAATTATGGCAATTTATCAAGCAAGGTTTAACCGTTACTTAGAAGACCGCGGATTAAAAAAACATAGCGATCAAAAAGTTTGGGCGTTTTTAGGTGATGGTGAAACTGACGAACCGGAAGCACTTGGTGCAATTTCTCTTGCGGCACGTGAAAAACTGGATAATTTAATTTTTGTTATCAATTGTAACTTACAACGTTTAGATGGTCCGGTTCGCGGTAATGGAAATGTTGTTCAAGAATTGGAATCTGTTTTCAAAGGCGCCGGCTGGAATGTTATTAAAGTTATTTGGGGCAGCGATTGGGATCCGCTTTTAGAAGCTGATCATAGCGGAACTCTTCTTAAGAGAATGAATGAAGGAATTGATGGCGAATCTCAAAATTATATTACTCGCGGCGGTAAATATGTACGCGAACATTTCTTTGGTAAATATCCTGAGCTAGCTAAGCTTGTAGAAAAATATTCTGATGAGCAGTTAGAAAAGATGAAACGCGGCGGTCACGATCCGGAAAAAGTTTATACAGCATTCAAATATGCCGTTGAACATAAAGATGCACCAACTGTAATCTTAGCTAAAACAGTTAAGGGTTACGGGCTTGGCGAAGCAGGTGAAGGAAAAAATATAACTCACTCTCAAAAGAAATTAAATGAAGATGAATTAAAAGAATTTAGAACACGTTTCTCAATTCCAATTAGTGATGATGAAATTGCCAAGATGCCATTCTTCCGTCCAAGCGAAGACTCCGCGGAAATCCGTTATATAAAAGAAAGAAGAAAAGCGCTTGGAGGTTATGTACCTAAACGAATTGTAAAAGCAGCTCCAATTAAAGCACCAAGTGAAGAATTATTTCAAGAGTTTTTTGTTGGAACTGATGGGCGCGAAGTTTCTACAACAATGGTTTATGTAAGAATTCTTGCAAAACTTTTAAAGGACAAAGAAATTGGTCATTTAATAGTACCAATTGTTCCGGATGAAGCACGCACTTTTGGAATGGAATCTTTATTTAGACAAGTTGGAATTTACGCTCATACCGGACAGCTTTATGAACCGGTTGATAAAGATATTTTTCTCTATTACAAAGAAGCAAAGAATGGTCAGATTTTAGAAGAGGGAATTACAGAAGCCGGTTCAATGTCTTCGTTTATTGCGGCTGGAACGGCATACGCAACACAAGGTGTTAACACAATTCCATTTTTTACACTTTACTCAATGTTTGGAATGCAAAGAGTAGGAGATTTAGTTTGGCTTGCCGGAGATATCCGTTCTAAAGGATTTATCTTTGGCGCTACTGCCGGAAGAACAACTCTTGCAGGAGAAGGTCTACAGCATCAAGATGGAAATTCTCATCTGCTTGCTTATCCAGTTCCAAATTTAGTTTCTTACGATCCGGCATTTGCTTACGAACTTGCAGTAATTATTCGCGATGGAATTTACCGTATGTACGAAAAACAAGAAAACGTTTTTTACTACGTAACAATTATGAATGAAAATTATGCACAGCCCAATATGCCGGAAGGTTCTAAAGATGGAATCTTGAAAGGTATGTACAAATTCAAGAAGAGCGAATTAAAAACTCCAAAAGCACAAGCTCATCTTTTAGGAAGCGGAACAATATTAAACGAAGTTATTAAAGCCGCTGAAATTTTGGAAAAGGACTATAAGGTTGCTTCCGATGTTTGGAGTGTAACAAGCTACAAGAACTTACATCTTGATGCGCAAGAAACAGAAAGATGGAATTTGTTCAATCCGGATAAAGATGCAAAGATTCCATACATCGCAGAAATTACAAAAGAAGAAACCGGTGTTTTTATAGCCGCATCCGATTATGTTCAAATTCACAGTGATGCAATGTCTAAGTGGCTGCCCGGACCTCTTCATTCTCTTGGTACTTTCGGCTTTGGCAGAAGCGAAGGAAGAACTTCATTAAGAGATTTCTTTGAAGTGGATGCAAAGCATATTGTTTACGCTACTTTATATTCTTTAATGAAAGAAGGAAAAGTTAAAACTGAAGTTGTTAAAAAAGCACAGAAAGAGTTAGGAATTAATCCGGAAAAATTAAATCCGGCAAAATCATAAATGAATAGAACGCTGATTATTATGATGGTTATGATTCATTATGATCATAACAAATCATAAGAATCATGATGATCCGCGTTCCATTTTTTATAAAATAATATTGGAAATAAAATGATAGTAGATTTTAGATTACCGCTTTTAGGCGATAACATAAGCTCAGCAGATGTGATCAAGGTTCTTGTTAAAGAAGGTGATAAAGTTGAAGTTGATCAAGTTGTTGTTGAGATTGAAACAGATAAAGCAACAGTTGAAGTGCCTTCCGACATTGCCGGAATTGTAAAACAAGTTTACGTAAAAGAAGGAACAAAAGCTGTTGTTGGTGAGCCGGTTATTTCGGTTGAAACTGGAGACATAGTGAAGAACGAAGTGCAAATTGGGAAGGACGAGGTTAAAACGAAAAAAGAAGAAGTGAAAGAGCATATCCCGAGCTCTTTTCGGGATGAAACGGCAAAAGTGAAAAGTGAAAAAAATATAGATGAACAAATTCAAAAAAATGCTGAAACCACTATCAACCAATCACCAATCAATAATAACTATTACTTTACAATTCCTTCTCTCGGCGAAAATATCTCTTCTGCACAGATTACAAAAGTTTTGCTAAAAACCGGTGATAAAGTTTCTGTCGATCAAATTGTTCTCGAAATAGAAACTGATAAGGCTACTGTTGAAGTGCCAAGCGAAGTTAAGGGGATTGTAAAAGAAGTAAAAGTTAAAGATGGCGATAAAGTAGCAATTGGTTCTGTAGCATTTGTAATTGAAACTGATTCAATGAGCACTTCCATCAGAAATGTAAAAAATGAAAGTAAAAACGAAATTAATGCAGCCGCACCGGCTTCGCTTAATACTCAGCACTCAGCACTCAACGCTCAAAAAGATCATTCACACATGCCAAAGATTGTTCACTTGCCTCAGAATATTTCTAAGATTGTGGTTCCTGCCGCTCCATCAGTAAGAAAATTTGCTCGTGAAATTGGAATTGAAATTTCAAATGTACGTGGAAGTGGAAAGTATGGAAGAATAGCAATTGATGATGTTAAAGCATTTGCAAAATCACTCAATCAGCAATTTCAGAAAGGCGGAGCTGGCGGCACCGGAGTTGTAGGTGTGCCAAGAGAAACTTTACCGGACTTTGCAAAGTGGGGCGAGATTGACCGCCAGCCTATGAGCAACATACGCCGCAAGACCGCAGAACATTTGTCTTTTGCATGGGCAACAGTTCCACATGTTACACAATTTGATAAAGCAGACATAACTGAACTAGAAAAAATCCGTAAACAGTTTAGCAAACAAGTTGAAGATGCTGGTGGAAAATTAACAGTTACCGGAATTCTTCTTAAAGTTATTGCAAGCGCAATGAAAATGTATCCGCAGTTTAACAGCAGTGTTGATATGGAAAAAAGTGAAATCATTTACAAAAAGTTTGTTAACATTGGCGTTGCTGTTGATACCGAGAAAGGCTTGCTTGTTCCTGTAATTAAAGATGTTGATAAGAAGAACATAACTCAAATCAGTTTGGATTTGGCAGAAGTTTCCAAGAAAGCAAGAGATAAAAAACTTGCTATCGAAGATATGCAGGGCGGATGTTTTACAATTTCTAATTTAGGCGGAATAGGCGGAACGTACTTTACCCCAATTGTTAATACTCCAGAAGTTGCAATACTTGGCGTTTCAAAATCATCTTACGAGCCGGTTTACGCAGAGGGCAAGTTCGAACCAAGATTGATGATGCCTCTTTCACTTTCTTACGATCATAGAATTATTGATGGTGCGGACGCAATACGTTTCTTGCGCTGGGTTATTAACGCTCTCGAAAATCCGTTTATACTTTCACTTTAGTATTAATATTAAGAGGCGGCTCAAAAGTCATTAAATAGATGCAGTCGCAAGCTTTAGCTTGCGACTTATTGCTGAAAGCGCAACTTAAAAGTTGCGGCTACTAGTAAGTTTATATTTTTGAAAAAACCTCTGTTTACTGATCATTCCTCAAAAAAATATTTGTGCGCAATCGCAAGTTAAGATATAGTTCTTTGTAATATTTTTATAATCATAAAAATCCATAATCTTAAAGGAGGTAGTATGAAAAATGTAAAATCTTTACTCGCTGTAATTGTACTTATGGCTTTGCTTGTAAGTGGATGCGGTGCAAGTAAAGCAGTTCAGGGCGGTGCAATTGGTGTAGCAGCCGGCGGAGTTCTTGGTGGTGTAATTGGTAAAGTTGCTGGTAATACAACTTTAGGAGCAATTATTGGCGCTGCAGTTGGCGGAACAGCAGGTGCTTTAATTGGTCACAACATGGATAAGCAGGCGGCTGAAATGCAGAAAGATATTGAAGGCGCAAAAGTTGAACGAGTTGGAGAAGGAATTAAAATCACTTTCGACAGCGGAATTCTTTTTGCCGTAAACTCATCTAAGCTTGAAGTACAAGCAAAAACAAACATCGAAAAACTTTCTAAAATTCTTAATAAGTATCCTGATACAAACATTTTTGTTGTGGGACATACAGATAATACCGGCAAACTAGACTTGAATATGAAGCTTAGTGAAGCAAGAGCAAAATCTGTAGTTGAATTTGCTTCGAATCTTGGTGTTTCACCTGCAAGATTTACACAGCAAGGGTTAGGTCCAAACGAACCAGTTGCAACAAACGATACACCTGAAGGTAGACAAGCTAACAGACGTGTAGAAGTAGCAGTGTTTGCAAATGAAAAATTAAAAGACGCAGCTGAAAAAGGAATGCTTAAATAAAACAGGCAATAGTAAATAGTGATTAGCAATTTATAAGAGAGCGGTGAGATTGCCGCTCTACTTTTATAATCTCCATAAATAACTCATCTTAAAGAAAAAACCGCGATGTGTTTCGTTAAACTCATTACTTGTTATATATCGGTTTTGCGGTTCATCCCATTCTGTTTGGTTATATATAGAGCCGTAACCCAAATGCACTACTGTTCCCGGCACATAAGTAAAGGAAACAAGAAAATCGGTTAACAATTGTTTCTTGAATTTGTTGAATTCAAGAACTCCACGTAAGAATAAATATTTGTTCAATTGATATGTTAAACGCTCGCGGAATATTGGATAATCATAAACGAGTTCGTCATTCGAGTTTTTATACAAATCAGTATAGACAGCAGAAGTATATGATTCCAGATTTTGAGTCGGGCGAAAAATTAGGATAGCATTAACTCGGTTTGAATAACCTTGATAAGGAGAAGAAGAATAGTAAATCGATTTCATTTTTCTATATGTAACGCTTGTGGCAATTAGTTTTGTAATTTGTCCGCCAAAAGAAACCGCAAACCCTCCAGTGTTAAATTTTTGTTTAAGGTATATTTCCGTCGCATAAATAAGTTTAACTTTTGCAACCAAAGAGCCAAACATATAAACTTGAGCAGAAGCATGATTAAATGTTTCCCACATTTCACTATGTTTATCATTAGTTTGTGCCGAAAAGGCTTCAAGATCAATTCTTGAAATGAAAGAATTTGGTGGAAATAATTTTGGTTTTATCAATCCAGTTATTGATAGAATTCCGCTACGCGTTAAGTAGCCGGTTTCAATAAAGAAATTTTCTGTTATGTTTTTAATAGCAAAGTTATAGGTTAAATCGCGCGAATCTGAAGTATAATTTACTGTTACAACCGAACCGTTTCTACTATCATTGTCTGTTGAAAACTTTGAATTAGAGAAGATCAAGTTGTATTCAAGAGTGCTCGATTGTTTTAATCGGTAAATACCATCAATACCGGCAACCCGGTTATAACTAACATTCGTTTCTCGTCCGGTATAAATTGCTCCAATATAAGAATCATCAAAAAGAGTTCTTTTATATCGTAAAATTGGAAAGATTGCATTTTTCCCTTTAGTATCATTTGATAATTCATCCACAGAATAAATCGTTGCAAGTGTGTTCTTGCTACCAATCTTACCAGAAAGTTTAACTCCAATTAAAGGATTTACAATTGTTCTTGTGTGAACTAAAGTACCGAGTGGATCAACTTCGGAAGTAGCAACTCCGGCTATATTAAAGATTTCGCTGCCCTCAAGAAAAAATGGGCGCTTTTCCGAATAGAATAATGAGTAGCGCAAGTTTACATCAACCTGACCGGCATCAGATTCAATTTGGCTGAAATCCGGATTGTAAGTTGCATCCAAAATTAAGTCCGATGTAATACCATGCTTAGCCGTTAAACTAACTTCACCTTTGCTTTCATTCTTTTTCATCTCATTTTTAACTCGTGCATATTTTTGGCTGTAAGTAAATGCGGGAAGAATTTCTAATAATGAGTATTGTTCTAAGCCAGTATATTGCAACTTTTTCATCTGAACGAGAAATGCCATACCTAATTCGGGATCGAGTTCTGGATAAGAAGAGTGTTCTAAAATTCTACTTACATATCTTTCAAAAAAAATAGACATGATGACTGTATCTTTATCTGCATAACGAATGCTCTTAAGTGGAATTGAAATTTCAATTGAGTAGCCATCTGATAAAATTTGTCCGGCACTATACCAAATAAAATCAGCACTAAAGTCTTCCTTGTTGGCTGCGTACCGGCTATCGGTTTGTATTCCGTTTGGATTAACATAAAACGCGTATAAAGATTGCTGATCATAAAAAGAATCTAAATTGATGCAAACCCAATCATCAGAACGAATGTTATCTCTACTATTGATGGATGTTTTTATTTTATCCGGTTCTGTATCGAAGCATCGGAAAGCAAAGTATAGATTTTGGCTGTCATATCCGGCATAGGTAATAGTTTTTTGAGAAGCGTCTTTACCAAAATCCGGTGAAAATGTTTTAAACGTTGAAATAGATAAAACATTTTTCCATTCGACCTCTTCAAGCTTACCATCTATTGTTGGCGGAGTTATCATTCGTGTTGGATTTAATTTCTCACCGGCATGAGAAAAAGAATAGAATAATAATAGCAAGCAAAATATTTTCATATCATTTCCGGTTAGTAATACAAATTAAAATACAATTAAATCCAGATAATGTTGTAGTCATTAGACGAATTTATTTCGCACGGGTTAACAAAATTATTAGAGCGATCAATCTTTCTTTTTATTATATCCTTTATCTCCGTAAGGTTGAAGTTTTTCAAGCCACATTTCTTCCAGCACTTTTAAATCCTCTGTGTAATCGTAAGCCAGATTTTCCTTTGGCTCAAGCGTATCAATAATTTCGAATACGAATTTCTCTTTTCCCAAATTGCCATAATCTTCTCTAAGTTCTTTACTGCTGTGTGAACCAACATCGAGACCAAATTCGAAACGGCTTGCCATACCACGCAAATTTTTACTGCTTGCCAAATATATTTTTCCGTTTACCAAATTCTTTATATGGAATATTCTCATTGGCTGAACGGTTTGCTTGTATTGTTTTACTAACTCTTTTTTGTTGGTCACCAGCACTCCAAATATTTCGTTGATCAGTTGTGTGAATTAGATTCTAAAAATTGACATAAAGAATTTAAAAGCAATTATTCAAAAATTTATCTGTGAAAATCATAATTAATCCGTTTTATCTGCGTTCCCTTTTTAAATAAATAATTGCTTTTAACTAACAAAGCATATTTCTCACAACGGGTTTCTTTGGCTCAAATTTACTGCAAATAATTTTTGCGTTCTAATGAGCTTATATAACCGGCAAAGACTTTCTTTCACTTTTTACTATTTTTGTGCAAAGAAATAACGAAAGGATTTTTGAATTTATGTCAACAAAAACACAATTAGCGGTTATAGGCGGCGGACCGGGCGGCTATGCAGCTGCGTTTCTTGCGGCTGATCTTGGAATGCAAGTTACTTTAATAGATATGGAAAAAAATCCGGGCGGAGTTTGCCTTTACCGCGGATGTATTCCTTCTAAAGCTTTGCTGCATGTAGCTAAGCTGATAAATGAAGCAGAAGAAGCAAAAAAATGGGGCGTTGATTTTGGCGAGCCGAAAATTGATATCGCTAAGCTTCGCGATTTTAAGAATGGTGTTGTAAATAAACTCACCGGCGGATTGGGTCAGCTTGCAAAGCAGAGAAAAGTTAACTACATAAATGGCAAAGCCACTTTTGTAAACTCGAATACATTGACTGTTGCTAAAGCAGACGGTACTACAGAAGAAGTAGTTTATGAAAAAGCTATTCTCGCAACTGGTTCAGTGCCAACAAAAATTCCGGGATTGTCAATTAATTCACCAAGGGTAATGGACTCAACTTCCGCGCTCGAATTGAATGATGTTCCTAATCGTTTGCTTGTTATTGGCGGCGGATATATTGGTCTTGAACTTTCAACTGTTTATGCTTCACTTGGAAGCGAAGTAACAGTTGTGGAAATGCTTCCCGGATTATTGCCTGGCGCAGATAGAGATATGGTTGCTGTTCTTGAACGCAGAGTTAAATCATTGATGAAAAATGTATTTACCGAAACAAAAGTAGTTGATCTTAAAGATAACGGCGATTCTGTTACTGTTAAATTAGAAGGTGCAAAAGTTACAGAGCCGGAACAAACATTTGATAAAGTTTTGATCTCAATTGGAAGAAGACCTGTAACAGACGGATTCGGATTAGAGAATACAAAAGCAAAAGTAAATGAACGCGGTTTTGTTATTATAGATAAAACTATGAAGACCGATGATGCGAACATTTATGCCATTGGCGATATTGTTGGTAATCCAATGTTGGCGCATAAAGCAGCAGCAGAAGGTAAAGTAGCGGTTGAAGCAATCCTTGGTCACAAAGTTGCATTCGAGCCGAACGCGATACCCGCTGTTGTGTTTACCGATCCGGAATTAGCATGGGCTGGAATTACTGAAAATGAAGCGCGTGAAAAAGGAATTAAAGTTGAAGTCGCTAAATTTCCTTGGGGCGCAAGTGGGCGCGCAACTACCTTGGATAGAAACGATGGAATGACTAAATTAATTGTAGAACCGGAAACAGAACGGATTCTTGGCGTTGCAATTGTTGGCGTTGGTGCCGGAGATATGATTGCCGAAGGAACGCTCGCTATTGAAATGGGCGCGGTTGTTAAAGACCTGGAACTGACAATTCATCCGCATCCAACTTTATCTGAAACAATGATGTTTGCGGCTGAACTTTATTACGGTCATGCTACGGATATGTACCGTCCAAAAAGAAAATAATTTTTCATATTGTCATAGAGATTTGATTGAAAACAAAAAAATTGCTTCTGCTTTTAATGTTTTTTTCAGTAAAGCTGCTCGCGCAAAATTATGATTGGGCTAAGCATGATTCACTTGTGAAAGCTGGAATCAATCAAATTTATGGAATTGAGTTAGACAAAGCAGATAAAACTTTTGATGTAGTTGTAAAAGATTATGCAAAACATCCTTCCGGCAAATTCTTTAAAGCGATGACAACCTGGTGGCGGATTCTTCTCGATCTCGAAGATGAAAGAATGGATGCTAAGTTTTATGATCAGCTTGAAGAAGTGATTGAGCTTTGCGATGATATTCTTGATGACAACGAACGAAGCGTTGACGCGATGTTTTTCAAAGGCGGCGCACTTGGTTTCCGTGGACAGCTTCGGGCAATTCGTGAAAGCTGGCTAAAAGCAGCGCTCGATGGGAAAGATGGTCTCAATCTTGTATTCAAATCTTACGAAGTAAATCCAAAGAATGTAGATGTTCAGCTTGGCTTTGGAATCTATCATTACTATGCAGATGTAATTCCTAAAAAATATCCCGCTGTAAAACCATTTATGGTTTTCTTTCCTAAAGGTGATAAGAACCGCGGCATAAAAGAACTTGAAAATGTAGCAATGAATGGAAGATACACAAGAATTGAATCGCGCCACTTTTTGCAAAAACTGCTTTTCCAATTCGAAGAGAATATGGAAGAATCCCGCAAGTGGGGAAAAGCTCTTTTAGCTGATTATCCTAATAATCCCAACTTTCAGAAGTATTATGGACTTACTTACATAAAAGAAAATAATTATCCGGAAGCAGCAAAAACATTTAGAGATATTTTTAATAAATGTGAGCGCGGTTTACCCGGCTACAATAAACGATACGAAAGAGAAGCAGCGTATTATCTTGGAATGGATTTCATGCTGAAGAATAAAGCTGATTCTTCAGCTTTCTATTTTGAAAAATCCGAAAAACTTTCCAGAGAAATTGATAAAGAAGAGGAATCTGGATTTTTTATTAATACGATTTTGTATTTAGGATTTATGAATGATTTGATGGGCAAGCGTGATAAAGCTATTAAATATTACAATGAATCACTTAAAATAAAAGAGAGAAACAATTCCTACGAACAAGCTAAACGCTACTTAAAAGAACCGTATAAGAAGTAATGTTAATTTAGATTTTTTAATTGTGAATTCAATTCAGATAATTCTCCATTATCAATTTTCAATTATAAATTAGTACTGATGCCAAATCTGTGCATTGCGCCTATGTAGCCAAGCGATGAGAACGCATAATCTATATTGTAAGTCTTTACCAAAAATCCAACACCAAGATTAAATCCAGCTAAACCGCCGGTAGAGCTAACTTTTAGCTCTTTTCTCTTTTCATTATCATAACCAAAACGAAGGCGCAGACTTTGCCCTAATCTAAACTCTCCGCCAAAAGTTACTTGAGAAAAACGTGTTAAAAATTTT
The DNA here is from genome assembly GCA_964631495.1 of uncultured Melioribacter sp. Classification (GTDB taxonomy): domain Bacteria; phylum Bacteroidota; class Ignavibacteria; order Ignavibacteriales; family Melioribacteraceae; genus Stygiobacter. The sequence continues at coordinate 14,120 of CAZVYT010000015.1, forward strand.
TCTTGATCTTGATTTATCTTGTTGATTGAAAAGAAAAATTTGAAAGGTAAATTTTCCAGTTGCTTTGATAAACCAAAGCGAACATCGAGAGGAAGTTCTTCTTTCGTATCGAAGTAAGAAGAAAGTTGCGCACCGAGATTTAAAACCGAAAAACCAAAATTCCATTTTGATTCCGGAAAGGCGTAATGCAAACCAAGATCAATTGCGGCCGCAGTTGAAGAAACATCCGCTATTTTTGAGTAAATAAATTTTACATTAGCGCCATAGTAAAAATTTTCATCAAGTTGATTTCCATATCCAACTGTAAAAGCCATATCTCCGGCGCCAAAGTTACCCAACTTGTTCCCCTTTGCATCTGCTTTAACAAATGAACCGTAACTAATATATTGTATGGCGGCAGAAATTTTTCCAATTCCCTCAAATTCTTTTGAAGCGGCAAGACTTGCCGAGTTAACATCTTCTAAATGCTTTAAGAATGAAAACGAAATTGGTGTTCCTTGCAAAAGATTTATTCCCGCAGGATTATAAAACATAACATTTGGGTCATCATTATTGGCAACATAACTGCCCGCTACGGCAGCAGCACGAGGGCTCATATCCAAACGAAGAAATTCGTATGCGCTTTGTGCCGTAATAATTGAAACAGATAAAAATGCTAAAGCAAAAATCTTCTTCATTACTTTCTCAAATTTTGATGCGATTTTAAGCATAAAAGACGATACAAGGCAAGGCATTCTGTAGTGTAAATTTTTTGGAACAAAAGAAAATCCTTTTATGTTAGAGTATACAAAAGGTTACTTGAAACAACCAAGCTTTAAGCATAAATTTGAACTAAAATAAATTGAGGATAAAGATGAACGGCTTCAAAACAGTTATTCTAATGACTGCAATGATGGTTTTATTCATATTAATTGGAAATATGATCGGTGGTCAATCCGGTATGATGATAGCATTTATGCTGGCATTAGTAATGAATTTCGGATCGTACTGGTTTTCAGATAAAATTGTTCTTTCGATGTACGGGGCTAGACAAGTTACAAGAGATGATGCACCACAACTTTATGATAGCGTAGAAAGACTTTCGATGAAAGCTGGTTTACCTATGCCTAAAGTATATATTATGGAAAACCCAACACCAAACGCATTTGCTACAGGTAGAAATCCAAATAACGGAGCAGTAGCCGTTACAACCGGAATAATGAAATTATTAAATAAAGAAGAGCTTGATGGCGTTATTGCTCATGAACTTGCACATATTAAAAACAGAGATATACTTGTAGCAACTATAGCTGCAACTTTAGTTGGAACAATAACATATATTGCTCAGTTTGCAATGTTTTTTGGTGGCGGAAGAAGTGATGACCGTGAAGAGGGAACAAACCCAATTGTTGCTATATTGATGTTAATATTAGCTCCAATTGCAGCTATGTTAATACAGATGGCTATTTCTCGCTCACGGGAATATATGGCTGATGACAGCGGAGCAGATATTTCCGGAAAACCGCTTGCACTTGCATCGGCGTTAAATAAGCTTCAACATGGCAATGATGTTATACCAATGAGAAACGCCGGTCAATCATCAGCACATATGTTTATTGTTAATCCATTACATGGCGGCGGTGTAATGAAACTGTTTTCAACACATCCACCAATTGAAGAAAGAATAGAACGCCTACAAGAAATTGCGGCTGGAAGAAGATAATATATTAACAAGTCTCTCTGGATAATTCTAGAGAGATTTTTTTATTTGGACTTATTTGAAGAAATCACTCATCATATTTCTAGCATTTGTTTTTTTTACACCAATAATTGCTCAAACTAAAACAAACCTCGAAAAAGTTTATCAGTTAATTGACAATTCTGTTTCTAATATAGTTTCGCACGCAAAAAGTGATACTGAGATTACCTTGTCAATTATTGGACCTTCTTATATAAACTTACTTAAACCAAAAATCTTTGAGTCTTTTTCAAAGAATGGATTTATTATTAAGAATGATAATACTGGCAATAGTTCTGAAGTTACCTATTCATTAAGTCAAACAAATATAGAATATGGCGATGTTGAAAAAGATGGTCTTTTCGGAAGTTTGTTTTGCGAAAGGAATGTGTCATTGAAAGGTATTTTAACTTTAGCCTTAAAAGATGGAAGTGTCAAATCATCCGAGTTAAATGAGATTTCAAAAGATACAATCAAAGTAGATGAAATAAAGAATTTAGAAGACTCTGGTTTCCCGTTTACTCAAGGCGCAAAGCCAGAAGTCTCATTTTTCGAGAATTTACTTGAACCCATTTTGGTTGTTGCAACTCTGGTAACAACAGTCATTTTATTGTTTACGATAAGAGGCAAGTAATTATTTATACTGTTTTTCGGCAGACTCAAATTGATTATTTTTGCACGCTAATAAAGGAGAAATATTTTGTTTAAAAAGTTAAATATTGCAGCACTTTCACTTCTTGCCTTGTTTTTGGTTAATTGCAACAGTGCTGTTGATACAAGCAGATATGATGTTGAAGAATATTATAATTATCTAATGACTCTTTATAATGATGAAGATTATGAAGTTGCAGTACTAGAATTTCAAAATTTCTTGCTTCAAAATTCTGGCAGCGCGTATAATGATGATGCTCAATATTATTTAGCAATGACATACTTTAAGCGGGATCAATTTCTGCTTGCTGCTTATGAGTTTAGTAAATTGATTAGAAATATTCCGGCATCTCCGTTTGTTGCTGAATCTCAATATATGCTTGCAGAGTGCTATTACCAATTATCTCCTCCATATCAGTTAGATCAAGCATATACAAAAAAAGCTGTTGAAGAATTTCAAGCATTTATTGATTTTTTCCCGGCAGAAAAAAGAGTTGAAGAAGCTACAAATAAAATAAAAGAATTAAATACTCGTATGGCGGAAAAGGAATTTCAAGCTGCCATTATTTATGAAAAAATGGAATATGAAAGAGCGGCTATTAAGTATTTCTCAAATGTTTCCGAGTACTATCACGATACAAAATACGCTCCTCAAGCGTTATATAGAAAAATTAAGCTTGAGTTAAAAAAAGGAATGAACAGTGAAGCACTCAATGATGCATCAGTATTCCTTAGCCGTTACCCCGATGATTCATATGCCAAGGAAATACAAGAAATAGAAACAAGACTTAGCCAAAAGAAATGAGCAAAGTTGCAAAATCAAAAAAGGTTAGTGAATCAACTGTAACAATGACAGAATTGGTTTTACCAAACCACACAAACCAATTGGGCAATTTGCTCGGCGGACAGTTAATGCATTGGATAGACATTTGTGCCGCTCTCTCTGCCGCAAAACATTCGCAAAGAGTTTGTGTTACAGCATCTGTTGATAAAATAGATTTCCATCATCCTATTCGACTTGGGAATGCCGTAACAATTATTGCTGTTGTAAATAGAACATTTAAAACGTCTATGGAGGTTGGAATAGAAGTATATGCAGAAAATTATACTGAAGGTACATGTGTTCATTCAAATTCTGCGTATCTTACATTTGTTAGTGTTGATGAAAACACACGACCTGTTGGTGCAATTGAAATAGTACCCGAAACTGAAGATGAAAAGAAAAGATTCGAAGAAGCATTACAAAGAAGAAAAGCCCGTCTTGAAAAAAGAAATAGTAGCTAGCATATTTATTTTGTTTTTCTTTTCTTCAGCTCTTTCCGCGCAAATACCAATAAATGGATTCTCTAAACTCACAAAAATTTCAGTAAAGAATAATTATACTTCATTTGCCGCCATTGATTATAACCTTGACGGCTACCGCGATTTAATTCTTTATAGTACAATGCTGAACAACTATTGTTCGATAACAGCAGACTCCCGCTTTGGCTTTAAGAAACCAACTCAAAAGTATTCCAATTTTTCTATAACGGATATCATAAGCTACAACAGTAAAAAAAATGAAAAAAAATATTTTGCTATTTCAAAAAAATCAAAAGAAACTGGAGTCGTTTCTTTTTCACGTGGAGGCAATTTTACCGTTTCAGCAAAACTTAAATTCAATGGTTCCGCCACAACAATTGACGCCGGAAAAATTGATGATAGCTCTCTCCCGGCATTGGTATATGCTGGAAGTGGAATAGATGGTTTAGTGATAACAAAACTAAATAATGGTCGAATTCAAGAATTGGATAGAATAAAAGGTAAAATGTTTTCCGCCGCTTTTTTTATTGACTTGAATTATGATGGTTATGAAGATATTGTAGCTACAGATTTAACCTCTAACTCAATTGTCTTTTATAACAACGATACTTTTGGAAGCTTTGAAGAAACTCGTTCAATTGGGCTTGGCTCAGAAATAAGACAGCTAAATGCTTTAGATTTTAACACCGATAAGTTTACAGATCTCGTTTATATTAAAAACAATAAACTGGAAGTATATCTTGGAGATTCTGTTTCTTCTTTTCAAAAGAAAATTATAATTAGTACTACAGAAGCAATAGAAAAATATTCAATATTGGATTATAACGGCGATGGCTATAATGATTTAGCTTTTATAGACATAAACAAATCCAAATTGTCTATAATGTTCGCAAAATCTGAAAATACTTTCTTTGAACCAATTACTTACGTTGCAAGCAATAACCTTTGCGATATTGTTTCTTACGTAGACAGAAATGGTAGAAAACTTGCTGCATTATCTTCTGATGGGAATGTGTTTGTAATTAGTTCGTTATCTATCCAAGATGATTTATTTCAATTAGCTGCTTCAGAAAAGGCAGTAGCAGTTCAGTTATTTGATTATAATCATGATAAATATAAAGAGATTGCTTTTATTGATGAAGGAAGTTACTCTCTAAAAATAGGATTAAGTGAACGAAGAAATTTAATGCGAACACTGTATTCTATAATACTTGCAACAAGAGCAGAAAAACTTATTATAGATGATTCTAAGAAAAACTCAGCTACATTTATATGTTATAAACTCGGCTCACGAGAAATTGAAGTAATCCGATTTAATTTCGACAAGAATAAAGTAGAAAAACAAATATTGTATGTAAACGAGCCAGTAAAAGATGTAAAATATATCACAGATAGATTGAAAGATATATTTCGTGTTTGCGCATTAACGCTAAAGAATAATATACTGTACTTGCATGAATTTGAATTAAGAAGTTTCGATGTATCGGGAAATACAATAAAGGAAGTTGCGCGCAACGTAGAAGACGCAACTTTTAATTATAACATTTACAAGGATATTTATGCGATGATACGATTTGGGAATAATGTTGATCTTGTTAGAATTGTCTTCGATAAAAAAGAAATTGAAAGGATTCCCAAACTAACATTCCAATTATCCCAAGACGAAATAATCTATTCCCATATGCTCTCTATTAACGCAATTGTTTACCGTACAAAGCCGGCAGCCTCACTTTTAACTCTTAAAAACAAATCTGTTCTTTATTATTTTCAACAGGATAAAAACATCAGAATAGAATTGAAAGACAAATTGGCACCTAATCCTACATTAGAATACTTTGTTGATGATCAAAATGTATATTTTTATACATTAAGCTGGGACAAAAAAAATGTTTTTGAAATTAATGTAAATACTAAAAGTACCATAAAATTTGCACGCATAGATGAGAATAATATTATTGATTATTTTATTACTGCTTTAAATGGTAATAACAAATTTCTTGTTTACATTGGCGGAGAAAACAATATAATCACCATTAAAAAATATTTATGAAAAAAATAATTGCATTAGCATTACTTCTTTGCAGTCTCCATTATGCTCAAAATCTCGATTCCCTTTATTCTGAATTTCTAAGACTTAAAGGCATTCCGGATAATACTCGGCCCGGAATACTTGTAGACGAGAAAGAACCAATAAAATGTTCTACAGAAATCATTAACGGAATGAAACAGAATTACACTAAGTTTTCTACAAAACAAAAAAATGTTTTAACTGCGTTACTTGGTAGACCGGTTATGGAAACAAGTATAGTTACACCTTCAGGCAAATTTAGAATTCATTATGATAAGTCAGGTAGTAATATGCCGGGATATAACTTAGGTGAATTAGCTAAAGCGGTAGATTCATCCTACAATTACGAAGTAAACATACTTAAGTATCTTGCACCAGTTTCAGATAATGGGCTCGGTGGAGATAATCTAAGTGATATTTATATTAAAAATCTTGCATCTGGAGAATATGGTTACACCGAGATGGATCAAAATGATGCTACTAAAGGATCAAACTTTATTTTAATTGATAATGATTTTTCGGGATCGAGTTATGCAACAAATGGGATAGATGCCGCAAAAGTAACTATCGCGCATGAACTTCATCATATGATCCAAATGGGGAATTATATATATAGATCTGCCGATAGCTTTTATCACGAAGTTACTTCAACTGCAATGGAAGAATTCGTATATGACGATATCAATGATTACTACGCTTATATAAACTCTTACTTTCAGAATACAGGCAAGGCATTTACTGCAAGTCGTGGTTACAATCTTGCAATCTGGAATATTTTCTTGAAAGATCGATTTGGATTTGACATACTTAAAAGAATATGGGAAGAAATGCCGAAAATGAGAGCAGTTGAAGCATTCTCTAAAGTATTGCAAGAATACGGCAGCTCGTTGAAAACAGAATTAAACACTTTCGGGTTATGGTGTTATTTTACAAATACAAGAGCTGCGGGTTTAACAAAAGAAAAATATTTTGAAGAGAAACAAAACTATCCTTTGATAAACATTTCGATGAGTTCGAATTTTGTAAGTGGTAAAGCTGAAATAACTTCATCAACCGATCCAATTTCAAACATCTTTTTCAAATTTTTAGATGGCAACAATACTTTGGTTTCTTTAATTACTAATGCTGATATAAATAATTCTGTTAACTCTCCAAACACTAAACTATCTGTAAATTATTATTTGTCCACTTCTGCAATCAGCGGATATAGAAGGCTTCATCCTAACTACAACTATTATTCAAAACTCAACAGCACTGACTTAACCTTACTCGCTGAATCAAATATTCTTAATGATATTCCACTTAATCAAGGAAACATATCAGTTGAAACGACGGATTATGTTTATCCACAGCCATTCAAATATTCCGAGCACATATATATTAACTTACCGGCAAACCTGAACAACGGCGGAGGTGATGCTGATGTGTACATTTACTCATCGGATATGAACTTGGTTTATTCCGGTCAAAAGCGTATTGTTGCCACCGAAAAAATTATAGTCCCATGGGAACCACTTGATACCAATAAGCGAAAACTTTCAACCGGTGTTTATTTTTATGTTGTTAAATGTGGTGATGATACTCTAAAAGGAAAATTCGTAATATATAATGACTAAATACTCAGTCGAAATAAGTAATCTTGTTAAATGCTTTGGCAGAAGACTAATCTTTGATGGAATTAACTATTCTTTTAATGCCGGGCATGTTTATGGTATTTCCGGTCCTAATGGTTCCGGCAAATCTACTTTTGTAAAGATTATCTCATGCTTAATCTCGCCCACAAAAGGTAACGTAACACATTTATTAAACGGAAAGAAAATAGAAGAAGAAGACTTGCATAACCACCTTGGGTTTGTCTCTCCTTATCTTTTTCTTTATGATGAATTTACTGCTGAAGAAAATCTTGCGCACATTTCAAAAATTAGAGGCATAAAGTTTAATAAAGATAGAAGCGATTTTCTTCTGAGCGAACTTAACTTGTATGAAAGAAGAGGCGATTTACTGCGCGGATTTTCTTCCGGCATGAAACAAAGATTAAAATTTGCTTTTGCCTTACTACACGAACCGCACCTTCTTTTACTGGATGAGCCAACATCTAATTTAGATAATTCCGGTAAAGAAAAAGTTTATGAGTTTATTAAATCTGAAGGAAAAACTAAAGTAATTTTAATTGCTTCTAATGAAGATGCCGATTTAGCTACATGCGAAAGTATATTAGATTTACAGAATTTTAAGAATAAATAGAATAAGCAATGAAATCATTCGCACTTTTTAGGAAAGATTGGGAGTCTGAGATACGTACTCGATACGCAATTAACGCGCTCGCAATGTTTGTTCTTGTTACAATTAGTGTAATATTATTTTCGGTTGGTAGCGAAAAGATTTCAGAATACTTAACTGGCGGACTTTTGTGGGTGGTAATATTTTTTTCTGCAATGTCTGGCTTATCAAGAGCATTTGTTTCGGAAGAAGAAAGAGGAACAACTTTAACGCTTCAACTTATAGCGTCTCCTTCTACAATTTTTTCTGGAAAGCTGCTTTTTAATTTAATACTTGTGTTCTTGATGAATATAGCTATAACTGTTTTATTCTCAATGTTGTTTGAGTCTTTTATCATTAAAAACATTTGGTTATTTCTCATCTCGTTTTTGTTGGGCAGTGTAGGAATAGCTGTCTCATCAACAATAATAGCGGCAATTATTTCAAAAGCAAGTTCTAAGGGAACGCTTTATCCGGTGCTTTCATTCCCAATTTTGCTACCGTTGATATTAACTCTTCTCGAATTGACAAAATATTCTATGGATGGTAAATCTGTAGAAAACTCTTTAGTAGAAATTGGCGTGCTTTTCTCTTACGATGTAATTATGGGAACTGCTTCTTATCTGCTCTTTGATTTTATTTGGAAAGATTGAATTAGCCTTGTTTTCCATCACCAATTTTTAATAATAGCTTAGGATTGTTTTCCCGGTAAACCGAAAAAAATAGACCAACAAAAATTTGAAATACGCCAGTGACAAAAAAGAAAACAATTCCGGTATCAAATTGTATATGTAGATTCCAAAACTTTAGAATACTGGTAAGCATATAAAATACTAGCACTATATGAAAAAAATTAACGTAGCCGCTATTTACAATAAATTGAAAACTGTTTTTTGCTATGATGAGAAGCATTAAAGTAGTCACTAAAATGAAATAAAATTCTGCATATTTCTCATGGTTAAAAAATGAAAATGCTCCAATGAGAATTAAAACTATGGAAGCTACGATTTTGTATAAGTTGATTTTATTATAACCTAAAATTGAGAAAAAGTAAAACAGAACAAACACCAAATATGTTTGAGTTGTTTGAATGCCAAAAGATCTTCCTATTATTAAAGCAAATGGATCTGTTAATGCTAAAAATAAAAAAAACCAAAAATAATTTTGTTTGTATTGCCGTAATGGCGGGAACAGCCAAATTAATATACTTGTAAAAATCAAAATTTTTAATGCCAAGTTCATAGTTAATCGTTTCCTAAAACTTTAGTTGTGTTAACAAACTTAATTGCATAAGAAATTAGTTCTGGCAAGGTTTTAATTCCCAACCGTTCCATCATTCTTGATCTGTAATGATCAATTGAACGCTTACTCAGGTTCAACATTTTTGCAATCTCTAAACTTGTTTGTCCTGTACTAACATATTCAAGAATTTGTCTTTCCTTAGCAGTAAGGTGAATATAATCATCAACAAAGTGACCGGTAATCTTTTTGTAATTGTATTCAATTTCTTTGAGTTTTTCCACGGTGAAATATTTACCAAAATATTTTTCGCCATCAAAAACAGCTTTGATAGCGTATACTAATTCTCCTTTTACAGTATTTTTACTTATTAAGCCCATAGCCCCGGTTTTATAGGCGTACAAAATATATTCTTCACTATCATGCATAGTTAAAAAAATAGCTTTTACATTTAGGTTGTCTTTTTGTATTTGCTGAAACGCTTCAAAGCCATTCATATCCGGCATAGAAACATCAAGAAGTAAGATATCCGGTTGTAAATTTATATACTTTTCTATCAGTTGAGCGCCGTTTTCAGCTTCACCAACAATCAGAATATCTGTAACATCTTCGAACAATGAAGCGATTCCATTCCTGAATAATTGGTGATCGTCTGCTATTAGGACGCGTATCGGTCTTGTAAGTGCCATTCTTTTTCTTTATTTAAAGGAATTTCTGCAACAAGCATTGTTCCTTTTTTTATTAGTGAATCTATTTTGAAAATTCCATTGAAGGCTTCTATTCTTTCTTTAATATTCAATAATCCCATTCCATTTGAATTATTCTTTAAAACAGAATTAGAATCGAAACCAATCCCATTATCGGTAATTATTAAACGAATAATTTTTTTTGAGTAAAAAAGTTGAACGCTGTAATTAGTAGCTTTTGAATGCTTAAGAATATTGTTTATTGATTCTTGAATAATTCTAAACATGGATAGTTCAAGCTTTTCATCAAGTCTAAATTCTTTCCCGCTAAGATTAATCTCGCCTTCAACTCCAGTGTCAATTCTTATTTTTTCAATTAAACTTTTCACTGCTAAAAATAACCCGGTTTCACTGAGTAGCTTAGGTTTTAGTGAATATGTAATTTCTTTCAATTCACTGATTATATCTTCAAGATTTTCAATTAGGCTTTGAAAATATTCTATTTGTTCATCTGTCTTCGATTCTTCTTTTAACTTCATTAATTTTATACGAAATAATGAAAGTCTTTGTCCAATTCCATCGTGCAATCCACTCGATATTCTTTTCCTTTCATCTTCTGTTATATCGAGTAACCGTTCGGATAGGTTTTTTAGCTTTGCTTGGTATTCAAGAAGAGCGGTTTCATATTGTTTAAGTTCTGTTATATCCCGAAAATATATGTGAGTAAGGTTAATGCTAGCGTCTCTCCGGTATACAATGGAAAAATGCCTTTTTCCAATTGTTTGTGTAAATGTCTTTGCCTCGTTTTTCTTTGCAAGAATTTCATTTGGTGGAAATAAGGGCAAAATATCATAAATATTTTTACCAACAAGTTTTGATGTATCAAAAACTGTGTGTGCGGCTTTATTTGTCTCTAAAATTTCTCCTAAATGATTAATTCTAATAACCGGATCAGGATCAAGTTTTGCAAACAGCGCCATCATTGTGGCTGATTTAAGCTCAATATTTTCTTTTTCTTTTTTATGCTTTTCAGTTAATGGGCGGATTCCATATTTATAGAAAAAATAAATACTCCCAAAAACTAACAGAACTATAAATAAAGACACCCAAACTGGATTCTTTAGGTCTAGTAATGCATTAATTATTTGCTCGTTAGTATAATTCAATATAATTCCAATATTTGTCGAAACTTAAACTCTTTTAAAATATACTTCTTTTAAGCAAAATAAAAGCCTTGAACTTGAAGAGCGTCTTTTTATGTAATCACTTGTTTTATAGGCTTGCTATTGTTTAAATTTGGCTCAACTTAAAGGCTTAAGAGCAAGTTTTACTCAAATCAATTAATTCTGCGAGGGCTTGTGATATATTGGGACGTTAGTCCGGACATATTTTCTATTGGACCTATTACAATTAGGTGGTATGGTCTTCTTTTTGCCGCTTCTTTCATTATTGGTTATCAGCTTATGATGGTCATTTATAATAAAGAAGGGAGATCTGAAAAAGATTTAAATGATATTGTTTGGTATATGGTTGCCGGAACTGTGTTCGGAGCCAGAATTGGTCATTGTTTGTTTTATAATCCAGATTACTACCTTGCCAATCCACTTGAAATTCTAATGATTTGGAAAGGCGGGTTGGCCAGTCATGGGGCAGCTATTGGTATCTTAATAGCAATATACTTGTATGTAAATTCAAGAAAAGGATTTACTTTTCTTTGGGTTATGGATAGAGTTGTGATAACTGTAGCACTTGCCGGCTTTTTTATCAGAATGGGGAATCTTTTTAATTCAGAAATTTTAGGAAAGCCAACAGATCTGCCATGGGCATTTGTATTTTCTTTGATAGATGGCCAGCCAAGGCACCCTGCACAAGCATATGAAGCACTTGCTTACTTAGGCGTATTTTTTGTTTTGCTTAAAATTTATTTGAGCAAATTAGGAAAAGTTAAACAAGGTAAGTTATTCGGTATATTTTTAATACTGGTGTTTGGATTTCGGTTTTTTATTGAGTTTTTGAAAGAAAACCAAAGTCAATTTGAGATCGGAATGTTTTTAAATATGGGACAAATACTAAGCATTCCTTTAATAGTTCTTGGTATATATGTTTTATCAATTAAAGAAAAAAAATCAATTAACCTTTAGAAAAATTTTAGAAAGACTCTACATGATAAATCGTTTTAAGCTAAATACTCTTATTGTTTTTATAATATCACTTCCTTTAGTCGCTTTTTTTAGTAACGAGGTTAAAAAAAATAATTATAACCCAATAAAAGACACATTAAGATTTCAAGGGGAAAAACACTTAAGAAACATTAGGCAATTGACTTTTGGTGGAAATAATGCCGAAGCATATTGGAGCTTTGATGATAAACAATTGATTTTTCAAAGTGATTGGAAAGAATTACATGGTCAAGGCTGTGATCAAATTTTTACTATGAAAGCAGATGGATCACCGTATAAGAATGGCATAAAATACCAACTTGTCTCAACAGGAAAAGGAAGAACCACATGCAGTTATTATATGAAAGATGGCAGGCTTCTTTTCGCTTCTACACATGAAGGCGGTGAAAGCTGCCCTGAAAGTAAAATGTTTGCCGGACAACGTTACGTTTGGCCGCTTTTTGATACTTATGATATTTATACTTCCAATCCCAATGGCTCTAACACTAAATTATTAATTAGCGGAAAAGGATATGATGCAGAAGCCACCGCTTCTCCGGATGGCAAGTATATAATATTTACTTCAACACGAAGCGGCGATCTTGAGCTTTGGAGATATGAAATTAAAACTAAAAAACTTTTGCAGCTAACAAGTGAACTTGGCTACGATGGCGGTGCTTTTTTTTCTCGCGATTCAAAACATATTGTTTGGAGAGCAAGCAGACCCAAAGGAAAAGATACTGATGAATACAAAAAATTACTTTTAGAAGGTTACGTTGAGCCAAAAGAACTGAATATATTTATTGCCGATGTTGATGGAAAAAATATTAAACAAGTAACTAACTTACCTGGTGCAAATTGGGCTCCGTTTTTTCATCCAAACGGGAAAAAAGTATTGTTTTGCTCTAATCACCATTCACAAAAAGAAGGCGGAAGAAGATTCGATATATTTATGATTAACATTGATGGTACAGGTTTAGAACAAATTACTAATTCCGGGTTATTTGATGCATTCCCAATGTTTTCTTTTGATGGGAAAAAACTTGTTTTTTGTTCAAACAGAAGAGTAGATAGAAAAACATTAAGAGACACAAATGTTTTTGTTGCAGATTGGATTGATAATCCCGAAGAAGTAGATATAAATTTTAAGTCACTTAGATAAAGTGAACTTTCTTAATTGGAAAGGCAAATGACAGAAAAAGAGTTTGTAGCAAAATGGATTGATAAGATTCGTGTGGAATTAAAAAAGTTTCCCGGCGATTTCTTAAAAAACACTGAGTGCAATACTCTAACATTACCAGCAAGACTTTTAATATTTCCACCACCACTTTTTAACACTTATCAAATAATTGATGAAAGCGGAGAAACGGCTTATTCAACAGACGAGCACTTTAAAGCTAAATATGTTGTTTATGCAAACCGCACAAGACCCGAAGTGTTGCCAATGCCGGTAAACGATTTACACACTTATGAAATTGTACGCGATTACGAAAAACATCTCGATTCTTTTCTTAAAGAAATGGAAAGTGAGTATAAAAAATTGTTCACCAATCCAAAAGGATTTAAGAGAATATCACTGCACGTTTTTAATTCATTGGATTTAATACGACACTAACTTGATTGAACTAAGCGAAAACATTTCGAGCTATATACGTAATCATTTTGGGGAAGATTATCTGCGCCAATACCAAACTTATTACGAAAGCGAATACAAACCTTACATTCGTTTTGCAAGAAATTGCGATGAAGTAAAACTAATTGCAAGATTGAAAGAGTACGGAATTGATTTGGAAAAGGTAGTGAATGTTCCGAATGCATTTCGTGTTTTAAAAGGAAGCAATGTTACCGGAAAAACTCTCGAGTTTATTCTTGGCAAATATTACATACAAAGTTTGTCTTCAATGATTCCGCCGCTTGTGTTAAACCCAACATCTTCTGATAAAGTTCTTGATCTTTGTGCCGCGCCCGGTTCCAAAACTACGCAACTTGCCGAGTTAATGCACAACACCGGAACTTTAATTGCTAACGAAGTTTCAACCGAACGATTAAAAAGTTTGGTGTTTAATGTTGATAAAATGAATTTAGCTAACACTGGAATTCTTCACGGAAGAGGAGAATTATTAAACACTGTTTATCAAAATTATTTTGATAAAGTTTTGGTTGATGCACCTTGCAGTGCGCTTGGAATTACGCAAAAGAAAGGAGAAGTAAGCAACTGGTGGAACGAAAACAAACTTGTTGTTTTTACCGAAACTCAAATGAAGTTGTTGGTTGCCGCAATTAAAGCATGCAAAGCCGGCGGAGAAATTGTTTACTCAACTTGCACTCTTTCTGTTGAAGAAAACGAACTGATGCTTAACCGCATTTTGCAAAAATATCCAGTTGAACTTGTTGAAGTTTCTTTACCAGTAAAAAGCCGCCCGGCATTAAGCTCAGTTGAAAATACTTTACTTCACAATTCTATTCCTCTTGCTCAAAGAATAGTTCCTTGGGAAATTAATTCCGAAGGATTTTTTGTTGCTAAACTTATTAAGTTAGAAGAAACAGAACGTGTTAAAGAAGGCGGCAAGTTTACCAATGAAACACAACTTGTTTCTGCAAACAGTACAAAAATTAAAAAGCAGCTGGAAGTTCTTTCTGAATATTTTGGTGTTAGTTGGGAAGTGTTAAATAGTTACAAGTATCTTCTGCGCAGTAAGGATATTTATTTTTCAGATTCAGCTTGGCACTCACACAATCTCGATTCGTTTGTCCGCATCGGTTCAAAGCTTGGTTCAATAGAAAAACGCGGATACATACAATTGCATACACTTGCCGCGCAGATATTCGGTGATAAAATAACAAAGAACGTTATTGAGCTTACGGAGAAGCGAGATATTGAAATTTACTTAACCGGCGGAATAATTAAACGAGATTTTGGCGTTGCCGGACAAATGATTATTAAATACAATGACGATGTTATTGGAACTGCTGTTGCTTCTAAAGATGGATTGAAGAGCCAATTCCCAAGAGAATACAGAACGCAAGAAATTATAATAGCTTAGTTTTTTATAGAGCTAAAGTCTTAATAAGCTAAATTATTTTTATTGCAATTTGAATATATTATTATTTTATTGGGTTAGGGGTTTGATAAAAACCGCACACAAAAACAAAAAATGGGGTTCCCATGGAACGAGCAATTTGTAAAACTGCACAAACAACACACACACATTCTCACTCACTCACTCACTCACTCACTCACTCACTCACTCACATATTCTTTGCGTTAATGGTATTGCTGTTTTTTACACAATGTAAAGAAGAGCCAACGCAACCATTAAAGCAGGATTATTATTTAAGTAAAAGTTCGGTTGTAACAACGGATTCTGAAACAGAGGTGGATTTAAGAGATTTCGCGAAATCTCTTGCTGGTATCATCAAAGATGATGAAGTTCTTAAGAACTTACATGAAGAGATTGGGAAAAAATTTGATGGTGATCCAGAGACTATTTTCAAGAATCTTAAAAACAAAATGTTCAAGGACAGGTCTACCTTCGAGAGTAAGTTAATTTCAAAGTCAAACAAACATATCTCTCGTGATTTGAACAAAATCATAAACGACTTAGAAAAGAAAATCAACATCAACTTTTTTATGCCCTTTTATGATAAGTGGAACGGAACAGATGTCCCTCTGATTGCATATTATCCTGTAGCACAAAATGACATCAAGATTAAACAACTTACTGCCTTTGATGCTAATGGTAAAGAAGTTATAATTCCTTTAACTGAAGCTAAAAACTATCAATACATCTTGATAGGAGTTAATGAAAGAACAAATTTAAATGGTGAACTGAAAAAAAACATACTTGTTGGTGGTGTTGTAAATGGAGTAAGCACTCTCTTGCTTCCAGGCGATGACAATCCTGGCGGCGGAGGTGGAGGTGGTAGTGCTCCGCGTACTGATGGCGGTTGGGAAATAATGAGTAAACTTCAAATTCTGGATGACCAAGAACCATATTTAACAAATGGTACACCTGAAATCAGAGTTGAATTTAAATCTGTTAAAGGAGGAGTAAGCGAAAGATTTTATTATGATAATGAATTTAATGGTGCTTGGGTTTGGTTTTCTCACGTAGATGATACTGGCTGGCATAACTTAAATCAGAATGTTATCCAGTGGTTTAAAAACGATTATGGCCCGATATTGCAAGTTCTTGTTTGGGAGGAAGATTATGGTGGAACAGGGCAAGAATTGTCTGCATCTCTTTCTTATAAAGATGAAACAACGGGTCTTAATACAACTGTTACAATTAAGTTTAACATTGGTACATCTGATGATCAAATGGGTATGCGAAGCATAAATTATGAACACGGTCGAGGCGAAATTTATGGCTCGGGTTATTGGAACATGGAAATGTGGTTTTAATGCTAATAATTAAATTGCTTGATTGACGATCTTATTCTTGAAAAATAAATATTGAAGGAGTAATAAATGAAAAGAGTTATTATTTATGTGTCAATAATATTCTTTGCACGCATTATAGAAACAAATGCTCAGAGTGTGGGTTTTGGATATGGAATAGTTGGAATACAAAATTATGGAGTTCCCGAACATACAGTAAATGTTTCTGTTTTGTTCGAATTTAACGAAATATATGCATGTCATATCTCACTTTCCAATTGGAGCGGTATAGACAACAATTTTACTCTTTTTAGATCAAATCCACATTATCCAAATAGCAATTCATATTTTGGGAACACAAGTATTGGGTTCTCATTTCTGTATAAATACTATGCAACAGAAGAATTAGATTATTGTGCTGGGGTTGGATTAAATCAATATGAAAAAATTCACAAGTATTTTGGTACAGAAAGTTATTCTTTTGAACCTGCAATTTCGGTAACGCCATTGTTTATCAATTATAATCTGAACAAAATGTTCTCTCTTTATGCTAGTGGATCAGTAAGTCTTTCAACTGAAAACCTCAATCCCAATTGGGGCTCCTTGATAATTGGAATTATTATAAATCCAACTTCAACTTTCAAGAAATAGAAAAGGCGAGCATATCGCTCGCCTCTTCTTAAAAGCAAACACTAATTCCTAATCACTTACACATCAAAATACTGCTCAAACTCAAATGGAGTTGGTCGCAATGCAGCAGGTTTAACTTCTTTTGCAGTCTTGTAGTTAATCCATGTATTAATTACATCTTCTGTAAATACATCACCTTTAAGCAAGAATTCATGATCATCAGCCAAAGCTTTTAAAGCGTGTCCAAGGGATTCCGGTGTAGATGGAACATCTTTCAATTCTTCCGGAGACATATCGTAAATATCTTTATCAAGCGGTTCACCCGGATCAATTCTGTTTTGAATGCCATCAATACCAGCCATTAAAATTGCAGAGAAAGCTAAGTAAGGATTTGCCGCCGGATCTGGGCATCGGAACTCTACACGTTTTGCTTTTGGCGAGTTTCCAAACGGGATTCTAATAGATGCACTTCTATTGTTAGATGAATAAGCCAAATTAACCGGTGCTTCATATCCCGGTACTAAACGTTTGTATGAATTAGTCGTTGGATTTGTAATAGCTAATAATGCCGGAGCGTGTTTTAAAAGTCCACCAATAAAATGCAGCGCCATTTCGCTTAAACCGGCGTAACCGCCGCCGGCAAAAAGTGGCTTACCTTTTAACCATAAGCTTGTATGAACATGCATACCGCTTCCGTTATCACCAAAAATTGGTTTAGGCATATAAGTTACTGTTTTGCCATTTGCTTTTGCAGTATTCTTCACAACATATTTAAACATCAACAAATGATCTGCAGCTTTTAACAATGGAGCAAACTTCATATCAATTTCGCACTGTCCGCCGCTTGCAACTTCGTGATGCTGAGCTTCAACTTCAATTCCTAAACTTTCTAAGTTAAGAACCATTTCGTTTCTTAAGTCCATTAACTGGTCTGTTGGCGGAACAGGGAAGTAGCCTTCTTTAAAGCGAGGTTTGTAACCAAGGTTGGGATTTTCTTCGCGTCCGCTGTTCCATTTACCTTCAATAGAATCAACAGAATAAAAGGCAAAGTTTGGACCGCTATCAAAGCGAACATCGTCAAAGACAAAGAATTCAGCTTCCGGACCGAAATATGCTACATCTGCTAAACCGGTTGATTTTAAATAAGCATCAGCTTTTTGAGCAATATTTCTAGGACAGCGGCTGTATTTTTCTTTTGTGGCTGGCTCGTAAACGTCACAAATCAAAGAAATTGTTGGCGCTTTAATAAACGGATCTAAAAAATTTGTGTTTGGATCTGGAATTAAAAGCATATCACTTTCATTAATTGCTTTCCATCCGCGGATAGATGAGCCATCAAATCCAAATCCATTTTCAAATGAATCTTCACTGAATTGGCTAACAGGCACAGTAAAGTGTTGCCATTGACCCGGAAAATCCATGAATTTAAAATCTACGAATTGTATATTATTCGCTTTAACGTAAGAAATTACATCGCCAATAGCCGAAGATGATTTACCCATTTACTACTCCTTTTTAGATTGAATACTTAAACTTGTCGTCTCTTTAATAGTTGAAAGCACAAAGCTTGTAACCGTTTTTGTAACTCCGTGCCAAGACTGAATTTTTGAAAGCAATGCTTCTAAGTCTTTCGTTTCTTTTACAATTACTTTAAGAATATGAGAACCTTCCCCCAGAATTGAATGGCACTCTAAAATCTCACCGGTTTTACGAACTTGTTCGGCAAATTTTTCATAACTTTTTGAAGAATCCATTACTACTAACACAAATGCCATAATATCATAATGGAAAATGTGTCTGTCTAATTTTGCATAGTAACCTTTAATTACTCCCTTGTCTTCAAGCTTGTTTAATCTTTCGCTTAACGATGGGACTGATAATCCTACAATTTCGGCTAATTCATTTCTTTTCATTCTGCCGTTCTCTTGCAGTCTCTTTAATACGGTAATATCTAAGTCGTCTAGCATAACATCACTAATTTAATTAGGAAAAAAGTTATTTATGACTGAAAATATAAGGCTGCTGCTTCTAAAATGCAAATTTGGAGAGTATATAATTTACTGAAGTATAATTGTTAGAGGATTGATTCAATTAGTATCTTTGCTGCAATTAATTAAAAAGGTTAGAAATGAAAAAGCTTTTTACTGTTTATACTTTTTTCTTATTTACTATTACACTAACAGCTCAAACAGATCAAACCATACAATCGATTATTAATAAAGTTAGCATAGATTCTTTGATGAGTCACCTCGGGGAAATTTGCGGTGAAAAAGAAGTTACTATTAATAATGTGCGTACAAAGATTTTATCGAGAAACCGTTATAGTACAGGTAATTCTTATATGCCATATTATTTGATGGAGAAATTTGGGAAACTCGGGTTAGTTTCTTTTCAACAAAATTTTATGACTGATGGTCAAAATGTTTATGCTATTCAGAATGGAAGAAGGACTGATCAATATGTAATTATTTGTGCGCATTATGATAACATGCCAGCTGTTTCTGTTGCGCAAGGCGCCGATGATAATGGTAGTGGAACAGCTGCGGTTTTAGAAGCGGCTAGAATACTATCGAAGTATAAATTTGACTTTACAATCATTTATGCATTGTGGGATTTGGAAGAATACGGTTTGTATGGAAGCAATTATTACGCGCAAGAAGCAAGTATGAGAGGCGATAAAATTGTTGCCGTAATAAATTTTGATATGATTGCTTGGGATAGCAATAATGATTTTAAGGCAGAAGTTCATGCAAGAAATGTTTCAACATCAATTGAACTTGGACAGCTTGTACAAACTTTTAATAAGAATTATTCTATTGGTCTTAATATGTTCACTTCTACTCCAGGTTCAAATGCTAGCGATCATGCATCGTTCTGGCGTTACAATTATCCGGCAGTATTGTTAATTGAAAGCATGAGTGATTTTAATCAATATTATCATAAAATAACTGATGACATATCAAAAATTAATAAGCCATATTTTGAAAGGTTATCTAAACTTGGAATAGCCGTTACAGCGGCATCGGCAGTTCCAATATCCGAGACATCTGTAGCTCATAACACACCTATGAATTTTAAATTAAATCAAAATTATCCAAATCCATTTAACCCATCAACCATTATTAATTATCAAGTTTCAGAGCCAAGCTATATTACTTTAAAAATTTTTGATTCAATTGGAAACGAAGTTGAAACACTTGTAAATGAATACAAACAACCAGGCGCCTACAATTCTACGTTTCACTCTCAAAAATTTTCACTTTCATCTGGTGTGTATTTCTACACATTACGCTCAGGCAAAAATATCCAAACAAATAAAATGACCCTGATGAAGTAGTTTGCATAATTATTCATAAACAAGCATCTATTTAGCGCAAAGTTTGAACGACCCTTAATAAATGTTTATCTTTGCGCCCAAATTCAACGAAGGAGTATTGTTTTAATGAAGTTTAACAAAAGAACGCATACTTGTGGTGAACTTAGAGAATCTAACATTGGTGAAAGTGTTGTTCTTAACGGATGGGTTGCTATACGCAGAGATTTAGGCGGTGTTATTTTTATTGAAGTGCGTGATAGATTCGGGTTAACACAAGTTGTATTCGAACCATCATATAATTCCGAAGCACATGAACTTGGCAAAAAACTGCGAAGCGAATTTGTAGTTTCTATTGAAGGTAAAGTACGCAAACGCCCCGAGGGAACTGAAAATACTGATTTACCAACTGGCAATATAGATGTTATGGTTGATCATCTTGTGATATTAAATCATGCTGATACACCACCTTTCCCAATTGAAGATAATATTGATGCTCATGAAGATTTGAGACTTAAATACAGATATCTTGATTTACGCAGACCCGAAATGCAGAAAAATCTTCTTCTGCGTCATAAAATGTATTTACTTACGCGCCAGTATTTTGATCAAAATGGATTTGTAGAAGTAGAAACTCCAATATTGATGAAAAGTACTCCAGAAGGTGCTAGAGACTTTTTAGTTCCAAGTAGAATGCATAAAGGAAAATTTTATGCGCTACCACAATCACCGCAAACTTATAAGCAAATCTTAATGGTTGCTGGGTTGGATCGTTATTTCCAAATAGTAAAATGCTTTCGTGATGAAGATTTAAGAGCAGACCGCCAGTATGAATTTACTCAGATAGATGTTGAAATGTCTTTTGCTGATGTTGAAGATATTTTTGAAATTGTTGAAGGCTTGATGAAGGTTTTTTATAAAGAAGTTTTAGGATTGGAATTAGAAGGACCTATTAAAAGATTAACTTTTGATGAGGCTATGGAAAAATATGGCAGTGATAAACCTGATCTTCGTTTTGATTTAGAAATGGTTACACTTAACCAAGTTTTTGAAAAATCTGAATTTAGAGTTTTTAGAGAAGCCTTAGATGGAAATGGAATTGTAACAGGTATTGTTGCTAAAGGTTGTGGCGATTACACAAGAAATCAGCTAGATGTTATAACTGATTATGTGAAAAAGCTTGGAGCCGGCGGTTTAATTTGGATGCGTGTAAAAGAAAATGAATTAGAAGCGCCCATAGCTAAGTTTTTAATAGATGATGAAAAGAAAAACTTAGTTTCTACTTTAAATGCAGAGCCTGGAGACTTATTGTTGTTATTAAGTGGTAATAAATTAAAGACTCTTAACATTATGGGGCACCTTCGCCTCGAGATGGCTAAACGAATGAATCTGATTTTACCTGATGCAAAACCTGCTTTACTTTGGGTAACTGATTTTCCTCTTTTTGAATGGGATGATGAATCAAAAAGATTTTATGCAATGCATCATCCTTTTACATCGCCAAGAATTGTTGATTTACCTTTAATGGATACAGATCCTGCTAAAGTTAAAGCTCGTGCTTACGATTTAGTCTTAAACGGAAATGAAATTGCCGGTGGAAGTATTAGAATACATGATTCTCACTTGCAGTCCCAAATGTTTAAGACTTTAGGTATAAACGATGAAGAGGCGCAAGAAAAATTTGGCTTCTTAATGGGCGCCTTTAAGTATGGAGCTCCGCCACACGGTGGAATCGCATTTGGGTTTGATAGATTAGCAATGTTGTTTGCAAACAGACATTCTATTAGAGATGTAATCGCTTTTCCAAAAACTTCTAGCGGAATGTCCTTAATGGATGAATCTCCATCTTCTGTAGACGAAAACCAGCTAAAAGAACTTCATATAAGAATCAAACAATAACTTTCCGAAAAATTTACCAGTAAAAATTACCAAGTGAGTTAAATTTACTTTTAGCTCACTTTCTTCTTTGCTTTAAGTAAGTTCCTTATTATATTGTTTTATAAATAGTTATAGTTTATTAAACTTTTGGTTCTTTGGTTCGATAATTGTCATTATTACAAAGCCACTTATTATAACAAATGAAAAAGTGGAAAAATTTACTGAACTCTAATTTGGAGCATTTTTGGGACAGCAACAACTACTATTAATAATCTTGGGTGTTATTATTGTAGGATTAGCATTATACATGGGCATTAATCTCTTTAGAGCAAATGCAATAGAAGGCAAAAGAGCAATAGTTACTAATGAGCTTGTAAATCTTGCTGCAATGGCACAACAATATTATTTGAAACCTATTGCACTTGGTGGTGGTAACCGCAAATTTACCGGTTGGTCAATTCCGGTAGAATTAGTTAATACCGCGGCTGGTCATTATAAAGTAACTGTTTTTGAAGATAGTGCTGTCATTATTGGAGTAGGTAATGAAGTTGTTACTAATAATGATTCTTTACGCGTACAAATTAGTGTAAGTTCAAACTCATATAAAACTATTATTATTAACTAACTAGAGAAATTTTTTTTTAATGAAGTGTATGCAATAATTAGTAATAGTAACCGCTACTATTTTTATGCGTTTTGATGTCGTTCTTTTAATTAATAAAATTATTCCAAGTAATGCTGATAAGACAGAATTGAGTAAGTCTTAGAATTAAAAATATTAACTGGTTTCGCTAAAATGTTTTATAATAAAACTATATTGAATCAAAAATATTTAATAGCTAATTCCTTTACAGGACAAATTATAACAACAACAAACAACTAAACAAAGGAGAAACAAATGGGTCAGCAACAATTATTATTAATCGTATTAGGCGTTATCATAGTAGGTATCGCTGTAGTTGTAGGTATTAACGTATTTACAGCAAGTGCAATGCAAGCAAACAGAGATGCAACAATATCAGATTTAACAAACTTGGCAAGTTTGGCACAACAACATTACAGAAAACCAACAGCATTAGGTGGTGGCGGTAATACATTTACCGGATGGACAATCCCAGCATCTATTGATACAACAGGAAACGGAACTTATGCGGCAACAGTTGCAGCACAAACATTAACATTAGTTGGTAAAGGAACAGAAAAAGGAAATAACGGAACAGCTGTTGTTCAAGTTACAATGGTTGTTAGTCCGGATAAAATTACTTCAACTACAATAAATAATTAATTTTTAGAGTAATTTTTATTAATTTAAAGCCGATGGATTAACCTATCGGCTTTTTTTATAAATAGTTGGCATTGAATGGTTGAAGTAAGATTTACAGCAATCAAAAATAACGGACAGGTAATTAGCGGAACGCTGACTGAACCTTCATTTCCTCTAGCAAAAAAGAAAATTCAAAAGCTGGCAGAGAAGAACCAGCTAAAAATTCAAAGTATTGAGAAAAAAGTTTCATTTCTTTACAAGATTAAAAAGGGGAAAGAAAAACCAATAGTTGGTGAGCAACGAGCATTTAACAAAGAAGAGGTAGCAACGGCTCTTCGTAAGTTAGGTTATGAAGTTGTTTCACTTAATAGAAAACTTTTTGAGTTTAATTCTAAACCGCCCACACAAGAAATAGTTTCGTTTGTAAAAATTAGCGCAGAACTTCTTGATCAAAAGTTACCTTATTCTGAAATTTTAACTTTACTCATTAACGATATTCAGAATAAAACTCTTAAAGAAACATTAAAACAAATAAACAGCGAGTTAAAAAAAGGCGGCGACAGCGAAACTGTGTTTTTACGCTATCAATCTATCTTTGGTAAATTTACAGCATACATGCTTGGATTAGCATCTAAAAGCGGTAATATGACAGAAATATATAAAGCAACCGCAAAGTTCTTAGAGCGGCAACAAGAGTTTAAGAAGAACATGAAGAGTGCTTTAATTTCGCCAATGGTTACAATTTTTATTTTAATGATTGCAGTATTGTTTTATGTCGGATATATATTTCCCGAAACAGCTAAATTGTTTGTAAAATTTAAGATCGAACTACCACCAATGACAGCGTTTACGCTTGCAATAAGTGATTTTCTTTCTAATAACCTTTTGATGGTTTTGTTATTAATGATTATTCCGCCTCTAATTCTTATTCGCTTAGCAAAAACTAAAAAAGGAAAATTGATTGTAGACCAGTATAAAATGAAACTTCCGATTATGGGTTCATTAATACATAAAACCAACATAGAAGTTTTTTGTAGAGTATTTTATACTTTGTATAGCGGATCCGCAGAAAGTATTGAACCAATTAGAATTGCTGCCGAAGCAACAGATAATGATTATTTTGAACAAAGAATAAAAAATGTTGCAATTCCGATGATGATTAAACGCGGTGTAGGTATAACTGAAGCATTTGAAGCAAGCGGAGTATTTACAGAAACGGCTATATCAAGATTTCATTCCGGAGAAGAAACCGGCACTATTAAAAACACTGCTTTACAATTAGCAAATTATTATGAAAGCGAAACAGTTTATCGTTTAAAAAATATTATTGAAATGATTCAAGTATTTATTGCAATGATAATTATGATTGTAATGATTGCATTGACTTTAGTTTCTGCTGAAACAGCAACTATAAGTCCGAAACCACCTGTAATGAATTAAGGAAAGACCAATGTTGGAAGCACAACTCGAAATGACAGATAAGATAGGTTATTTACTTTTAAAGAAAGGGATAATTGACCATAAAATATTAGAGCAAGCTCTTAAGATTAAAGAAGCGGATCTAACTAAACTGAAAAGGAATCTTGCTCAAATTTTAGTAGACGAATTTAAGTTTGACCACGATATAATATTTAGAGAAGTTGCTGTTCTATACGCGTTTAAAGAATTAATCGTTCGTATAGAAGAATTATCAGATGAACGATTAGCTGAAATTAAAAACATGTTAAATAAGCAAGGTGAAGAAATTAAAAAACTCTTGCTAGATCACCGTGTTCTTCCTTTTAAGTTCGACGACACTATCCGCGATAAACTTATTCTTGCTGCTGTTGATCCGACTGACAGGGCGCTTGCAAAAATTGCATACGCACTTAATGTTAAAAAATTTGAAATAAATTATATCCGTAAGAAGGATTATGAAAAATTAATAGGGCTTTTGGTTTCTACCGAAAATGAATTTCTTAAAATGATGCAAGAAAGCCACGAGGAAATGCATGTATCTGAAGACGATGCTTCTGTAAATGAAGAAGAACTTGATGCCGAAATAAATAAAAGCGCCTTAATAAATTTAATTGAAGCAGCACTTATTGAAGGTACTCGAAGAGGTGTAAGTGATATTCACTTAATTCCTAAATCTGGAAATAAAACTGAAATACATTTTCGTTTGGATGGAAAACTTGCTCTATGGCATACTCAAGAAAATACTTTGCCTGAAGCAGTAATGGCAGTTGTTAAAGATCGTTCAAAAGGTATGGATAGATTTGAAAGAGAAAGAGCTCAAGATGGATTTATACAGCGCGAAATTGATGGACACATCATTCGCTTTCGTGTTTCTGTCTTGCCTACTGTAGGTACTGAGCTTAAAAATAAATACGAAAGTATTGTAATAAGAATTCTTGATGATAGAAAAGTTATAAAGGATTTAAGTAAACTTGGTCTAGTTGGTTATTCGAACCAAGCTTTTGTTAAAGCAATCTCTTCGCCGCAAGGAATGATTATTTTAACTGGTCCTACCGGAAGCGGTAAATCAACCACACTAATTGCAGCATTGTACCAAGTAATCAACCCAACAAAAAATGTATTAACTGTTGAAGACCCGGTTGAATATGTTATTGAAGGCGCACGCCAGTTGAAGATTGGACATAAGATGAACTTTGAGCAGGCTATTAGATCAATTTTACGGCACGATCCGGATATTGTTCTTGTAGGAGAAATGCGTGATAAAGAAACTGCAGAAACAGCTATCAAGCTTGCAAATACTGGGCACTTAACATTTTCTACACTTCACACAAACGATGCACCAAGTGCTGTTGCTCGTTTATATAAAATGGGTGTTGAACCGTTTTTAATAGCTTACGCAATAAACATAATTGTTGCTCAACGTTTAATTAGAAAGCTTTGTGAAGCTTGTAAGAAAAAAGTTACAAATATCGAAGAGCATGTGGCTGTTTCCGGATTAGATCCAAAGGACTGGGTTGGTAATGATATTTATGAACATGTTGGTTGTGATAAGTGCAACCATTCGGGTTACAAAGGAAGAATGGCAATACATGAAGCTTTATATTTCACAAAAGAAATTAGAAAACTTATAGTACATTCCGGAGAAGAAGTTGATGAAGAAGCTATTAGAGAGCAAGCAAGAAAGGATGGAACTTTAAGTCTGCGCGATGCCGGATTTGAAAAGGCAAAAATGGGACTTACATCGATACAGGAAGTTATTGGTGCAACTATGGAAGACTAGTATTTTTATAAAATGTGTGAATTAATTTATTAAGAATTTAATATGACAGCTGAAGCAAAACAAATATTATCCGGATTTGTATCTAAAATTCCTTCAACAGTTTTGGGGCCAGAAAGAGTTAGATACATTGCAGAACACGTCCATGAACTTCCAACAGATCATAAATTAATGCTTTTGCATTTGCTCAATCATTTACTCTCTTCTATGATTGATAGACAAGCATCTGACTTGGAAATAGGAGGATTCGGAGCGCAGAATTATATTTGGTTCCGGGTTTTTGGTAAAAAAGAAAGGGCTATGGATTTACCTCAATTTAGTGAGGATGAAGCTTCGGCTTTAATAATTTCAATACTTAATCGAAATCAAATAGCCGCATTATTAGAAAAAAGAAATTTAGATTTCAGCTATACTTTCAAATATGAAAAAATTCAAAAGCAACTAAGATTTAGATGCGATGCATATTTTGATCTGGATAGTCTAACCATGAATATGAGATCTATTCAAGCAAGTATTCGGCCATTGGAATCATTACAGTTTCACCCATTTGCCATAAAAACAATGAGCCATAACTATATAAAATTTGGTCTCTCTCTTGTTACTGGAATTACAGGCTCGGGTAAATCAACAACACTTGATGCGATTATTGATTACCATAATGATTTTGATCCAAGTCATATTGTGATTATTTCATCACCTATCGAATTTGTTCATCGTTCAAAAAAAGCAATAATAAAACATAGAGAAGTAGGAAGAGATGTGCCGACATTCAAAGAAGGTGTTATTCAATCTCTTCGGCAAGATCCAGATATAATTGTTATTGGAGAAATGCGTGACCCAGAAACGATTTTAGCCGCACTTGAAGTTACAGATACCGGACATAAAGTCTTCTCTACACTTCATACATCAAGTGCTGTAGAATCTATCGATAGAATAATCGCAGAAGTTAATCCTACAGAGCAAGAACGTGTCCGAAATCGCTTGGCAGACGTTTTAATTTCAGTTGTCTCTCAAAAATTGGTGCCAAGTCTCGATGGTAAACGTGTATTAGCAAAAGAAGTGTTAATTGTTACGCCGAGCGTTAGAGCGGCAATAAAGAACAATAATACAAGTGAAATTTACATGATGATTAATCAAGGTGCCCAACATGGGATGGTAACGATGGAACAAGATTTGCTTAGGTTATTTAATGAGAAAAAAATATCTAAAGAAAATACAATATCTTACTCAAATAATAAGACGAGAATTCATCAGTTGATGAAAGGTATTTAGAATTGAAACCTATTGTTTGCATATATTGCGAAGGAACTGATGCTAAGATTGCGGTTCTCGTAAAAGAGAAAACTGGTATAAAGATTTTACGTACCGCATCACTTACTATGAGTAAAACTTCTTTTTCAACAGCAATTGGCAAAACAACTGCGTTGGCAGAGATTGAAAACCACTCAATGGGAGGAATTACTGCCGACGATCTTGGTTTTGATGCTTTAGATTCTGCAGATGGAATCAGTCCGCACCGACAGCTTGAAGATACTTCAGATGTATCTCTATTCAATTCAGTATTGAATGGTTTAAGAGTTGCTAAAATGGATTACATCCCAATAGTAACCGAACCGACTGTAAATTACCACCATTATGAAGGTCCGCTGGAAAGTAATAAGAAAAAATTAATCCAGTCTGTTATTGCAGATATTCAAGTTACAAAAGGCATTAAGGTTGAACCCGATCTGATTGATGTTGTTACAACAAATAATAAATCAATACTTGGTTTGTTTTTAGAAGGGGATATACATTGTGTTGGGCTAGTCAATCAACTGGCAAATTTAAATGATAAACGATATTTAAAAATTCAAACTATAAAAAGTGCTGAACTTGCACTTGCATATTATGTGTCTAAAAACACCAAGTTCTTCCCGGAAGACTTTTCATTAATAGTATATATAGGAAAAGAATACAGCAAACTTATTTTCTTGGAAGGACAAAAACTTAAACACATTGGCAGCACTTTAGATATTGGCACAAAAAATTTACATACATATGACGTTTACTTCTCCAAAATTTTATTGGAGATGGAAAATGGTAACATTCCAAAATTAGATAATATTATAATTTGCGGTGAGGATCGTTCTGAGAATTTGATTTTATCTTTCTTTGGTACGTTCCCAGAAGCAAATGTATCTGAATTAAAATTTGATAATTTTGATACAAGTTACATTGGGGCAGAAGAAATACAGAATTTGGCTTTATATGCAGTGCCAATTGCCGTTGGTGTTGAATATATTGATGAACTCGGTAAGCTGCATTCCGGAGCTAACTTCTTACCAAAATACGTACAAGAGAATCAAAAAACATTTCAGTTTGCTTGGCACGGTTATTTGTTAGCGGCACTTTTATTTGCGGCAACATTATTCTTTACAATAAATATTATGGATAATTATAAAGTACTTAAAGATAAAGACTATGAAATAGAAAGATTGATGCAGCGAAAAGCTCTTGATCAATCGCTTGTTGACGAAATTAATCCTTTGGCTGCAAGAATCAATACTTTCGATGCAACTCAAGGAATAATTGATTCTGCTGCTATTGGTTCAGGTGTCTGGAATATGAATCTATCTAAACTATCTGATTTTATTGAACGACGTAGAAGTTTTTGGTTTACAAAAATTGAACCCATAAACCCGGAAGAGTTAAAGTTTTCTGGCTTTTCATTATCAAGAAGTGTTTTGACGGAGTTTGCTGAACAAAATAGATCATCTATTCTCAAAAACATAAATTATGAACCGCTAAGGGAAAAAAGTGCTTTCTCTTTCACCATGGATTATAGAATAGAAGGAGATACTTCGCAAGTAAAATGAGTACGAAGACCAAAAATACAGTCATAATTGCAGTTATCTTTGTAGTTATTTTACTAGCCGCAGGGGCTTTTGATTTTATTTATCAAAAAAATAAAATATCTGAAAAAGAACAACAAGTAAAAGAATTAAAACAATATCAGTACGATACAAAAATATTAGAAGTACAATTAGCAAGTCTTAAAAAGAAAGTTGCGCAATTAGATTCTATTCTTGCAAATAGAAAATATGCTATTCCGGTAAATATTTCGCAAGCGAACTTTTTTGAATTTGTAAATCAAGTCAGTTATAACTTTTCATCTGATTCTTATGTAAACATAGAATACGTAGACACAGAAACTTTTCCAAATTACAACTTATATAACTATAATCTTTCTGGTATTGCTCGTTATGCAGATGTTTATAGGCTGATATATGCGATTGAAGAAAGCAAAAATCTAAAAAAAATTGTTAATGTTGAACTATCCAGCAATGTAAGAGTTACAGAAGATGCCGTTCCAGTTTATTTAGTCAATTATAAATTTGTAGCTAAAGTATATTTCTCAAATGATGATAGATTCTCGTTTAAAGGAGGAGCAGAAAATCCGCTTGATCCAAATCCGGCGTATGATATTTTTTATCCTCTTGTACGTAACGAAATTCCTCCAAACAGTAATGGGTTACTTGATGTTCAGTCGGCTCAATTATTGGCTCTAATTCCAGACGGAGCTTTCTTATCCGATGCCAGCGGAAACACCTATTTACTTTGGGAAGGTGATAAAGTCTATCTTGGTTATTTAACCAATCTCGATTATAAAAATAATCGTGTAAATTTTGTTTTGAATAAAGGCGGCATAATTGAAGATGTCTCGCTTCAGTTACAAAAAGAAAAGAAAGAGAATAAGGCAGGCAAGTAAAATGAAAAAGATTTTAATAATGCTCGTTTTTATTGGGTTAACATATCCAACCTTTGCCCAATTTGATTTTAAAGATAAATTGAAAGGGTCGGTTAACCCCGAAGAAATTGTCTCGCTATCTGAGGCTTTACCTTTTAATCAAGCAATAGTGGTTTTAAGCAAAGTAAGCGAAAAGCTAACCGGAAAAAAAATTGTTTCGTTAGTTCCTATAGCAAGTCCAATTGGCGTTGAAATTGATAAGATGCCCTATAAAAAAGCTCTTTTCATAATTGTTCAATATCTAAATTTAGTTGTAGATGAAACTGAAGTAAATTTAGTTGTAAAAAAGAAGGATACATCAAAAGAAGCTCTTACTAAAGATGTGTATATGCCAGTTACGGAAAGGGAAGTAAAAATATCGGCATTAATTTTTGAAGCTAATACAAAAAATATGAATGAACGCGGAGTTAACTGGGAGTTTTTATTATCACGCTCTGGATTAAGTATTGGTGGTAAAACTGTTACATCACAAACTTCTGTTGCAAATACAAATTCCAACACTACAACACAAAATCCACCAGAATTTAGCATATCTCCTAAAATAGACTTCATTATGGGAAAGTTTGATGGAACGGCAACAGGGTTATTTAAATTTTTTGAAGAAGAAAATCTTGGTAAAATATTATCACGCCCAACTATTTCTACTGTTAATGGTGTGCAGGGAAGAACACAAGTAGGTTCTGAGTTCTCAATAAAAGAAAGAGATTTCGCCGGCAACTTAATTGATAAGTTTTATCAAAGTGGAACAATTATTGAGGTTACGCCAAATATTATTAATGAAGAAGGCATTGATTATGTGTTATGCAAAGTAAAAATCGAAAAAAGCACTGTAATACCTGGAGCTATTACTACAGAAAAACCAAAGACAGAAGTAACAACTTCTTTACTCTTGCTTAATGGTGAAGAAGCGGCAATAGGTGGTTTATTAGTCAATGAAAATACGATAGAAAGAAGAGGCGTACCTATATTAAAAGACTTGCCATGGTGGGTATTGGGGTTACGTTATTTATTTGGATATGATTCTGAAACGGTTTCAACAAAAGAAATAATTACATTACTTAAAGTCGAAATTCTACCATCTTTAAAAGAAAGATTAAATGTTAAAAAGAATGATTTACTTAAGAAAGAGATATTAAATCAACAAGAGCAAATGAAGGATTATAAGAACCAAGTTAAAGATGCTAATTCCGAAATTAAAGAAAAGGAAAAATTGGAAGAAGAAAACAAATAAATGAATACACAAACCAAAAGTTCTTCTTAAAAAGCAATTCTTTTTAGCTTTATATACTATATAAGGTCTATCTAAATGAAATTGAATATTCGATTTCTGCTAACAACATTTTTTATTGTGCTTATAATTTCAATTTCTTCTACTTTTATTTTTTATTCGTTAGTAAATAAATTGTTGGTAGATCAACAGTCCAAAACATTAAGAAACGCTGCTACAAATTTAGCTTTCAGTTTCCAAACAGAACTACAGAAAACAGATGAAGAATTCAGAAAATTAATTCCTAAGCTAAATAATTTTAGCTCTATAGAATTAGACTCTACAAACATTGATTATATTTTTACTTTAGTAAATGATTCTTTAATAAATACTAAAGAATTTAAAGTTAGATCAAATTCCTATCTCAATATTCGCACCTCATCGTTCCAGAAATTTTTTACTGAGAATCAAGCTTCATACTTACGTTATGCTCAATTAAAAGATGGAAAGACTTTTTACTATGGCAGAGTAATTTCTGAACAGTTGTTGAACAATTTTAGAGATAAAATTAATGCAGAAGTAGCGTTGGTTGTAAATGATGCTCAAATTGAAGTATCAATGCCGGAAAATAATCAGACCCGTTTGACAAGTATACTTAGCTCGGCTAACGAATTGAAACGTAAAAATAATTTTGATATCTACACAGAAGAATTGAGTGATGCCGATTTTGTTGCAATTCTCTATTCTCCTAAGTTAGTATCAATTCCTCAATTACGAGTCAGCTTTATTGTTTTTGAAGCATTCGAAGAAGGTGTTGAGTTTAGGAATACTTTGCAAATAGTTATGTTGCTTATTGTGCTTGCTGGAACAGCAATAACATTTATCATAGTTATAGTTTCTACAACAAAGTTGCGTAAGCAAATTGATGCTTTAAGCAAAGCCGCAGAAGAAACTGGTGCTGGTAATTTGGATCATCGTGTTCCAATAATATCTAAAGATGAAATAGGTCACTTTGGTGAAACATTTAATAAAATGATGGATGAGTTAGTAAAGAAAAAAAAGGCTGAAAAGGAATACTCGGAATTTCTGGCACTTATAAATCAAAACCCTACGCTTAAAGAAATTGCAGATGCGGCGTTGCGCAATATTATAAAATTTACCAATCTTACTTTTGGCGCACTTTATTTAATTGAAAACATAAATCTTAGACTAATCTCCTCATACGGAATTGCTAAATATTCATTTAAGTTAGAAGACTTAGACTTCATTAATGATGCAATGGAGAAAAGAGAAGTCGTTGAATTATCTTTTCAAGATAATTATCCCGAAGTAAAAACCAACACAACTTCGGTTAAGATAAAATACTTAGTTGTTTATCCGGTTATTTATAACAAGGAGGTCGTTGCAGTATTAAAACTTGCTTGTGAATCTAAACCGACTATTAATATTAAAGAATTCATTAATACGGTTCACGAGCAACTTGCGGTAGGATTAGTTAATGCAAAATCCTTTGAGCAATTGGAAAATTTAGTTGTTGAGCTAAAGAAACTAAACGAAGAATATCAGAAACAAAACAAACAAATAGTAGAGCAGAATGATGAGCTGAGAACACTTCACAATCAACTAAAAGAAAAAGCAGCGGAACTTGTAAAGCAAAAAGAGAAAGCTCTTGAGTTAACAAAAGTTAAATCAGATTTTCTTGCAAGCATGTCTCATGAATTACGCACTCCATTGATTTCAATATTAGGATTAACAGAACTGATGTTAAAAGACTCTGGAGTTGTAATAAAAGTTAAAGACAGACTTGGCATAGTAAATAGAAATGGTAAAAAATTACTTGGATTAATAAATAACATTTTAGAATTCTCGAAATTCGAGTCTGGTAAGATTGATATAAAAAAAGAAACATGTATTCTAAACGACTTGGTTGAAGAAATAAAATCGAATGTGTTCCAACTCGCTTTTGAAAAAAATCTAAAACTAGTATTTGCTCTTCCGGAAAATGAAACTATAATACTTAATACAGATAAGAATAAACTTGAGCAAATAATTCTGAACTTAATTGTAAACGCAATCAAATTTACAGATTCTGGTTTTATTGAAATTAAAAGTGATGTAAGAAATCAAACCGATCTATTTTTTGAAGTTGTTGACACAGGAATTGGTATATCAGAAGAAGATCAAAAACTGATTTTTAAAGAGTTCAAACAAGTTGATGGAAGTACATCAAGAAAATATAATGGAGCAGGCTTAGGGCTGGCAATTTGTAAAAAGTATGTTGAGCTTTTAGGTGGCGCCTTAACATTAAAGAGTAAAGTTGGAAAAGGTTCATCATTTTCTTTCATACTTCAAGATTCAGTATTAGAAGCAGTAATAAATAAGGAACATAATTTTTTAACAATTGATTCATTGACTGAAAATCAAGAACTAAATCAATCAGTTAACATTCCTGTACTATTAATAACAGATTCACCAGCGACAAAAAATATTATTCGAGATTATTTGACTTCTTATTCAATATTTTGTGAATGTTCAAATACATTTATTGATGCCGAGAAATTAATTAAGAATAATATTTACTCGGCTATTATAATAAACCCAACCGAACAATCTTTTAGCTTTATTACCAAAATAAAAAGCATTAGAAATAACAATACAACTCCTATCATAATTGTTAAAATATACGAAGAGCATAAATATGGTTGGCAGCCTAATATTTATGATTATGTTGTTGCCACTGATTACGAGAAAGATTTACATAAAACCATCGATAATATTTCTATGCGAACAAATAGAAATATTAGTACCGCTTTAATTATAACCAATCTAGTTAAAGAAGAAACATCAGCTACATATTCTACTGTTAACACAGTTATTAATAGAGTTGCAATAAATGAGTTTACTGAAACAAATAAGTTTCCAAAAACTGATATCATCTTTATTGATGTGGATTCTATAAAAGAAAGATCGTTTGAATTATGTTATATGATTAATTCCGGCAAGGAATTAAAGGAATGCCTAATAGTGTTTATTCTACCAAATATACTTGATGAGAAAGTAGCTGAAAACTTGGTAGTAGAATACGAAAGAATAGGCTCCAAAGTTAAAATGCATCCTTTGGATATACTAAAAGTGATACGAGACAGACTAAATCTTGCCAATAATTCAAAAAGAAATAATGAATTAATTATCGAAGAAAAAACAGAAACTGTAGTAGAATTAGAAAAGAAAAAAACAAAAAAGTCTAAACCAACTATATTAATTGTTGACGATGATGACGATGCTTTGTTTACTGTTGGTGAATATGTAAAAGAGTTAGATTACGATACAATATTTGCACACAATGGAATGGAATGTTTGTTAATGCTTAATCATGTTATACCAGATTTAATATTTCTGGATATTATGATGCCGCAGATGGATGGATTTGAAACGATTAAAAGAATTCGTAGCGAGAACCGTTTTTCCAAACTTCCTGTTGTAGCATTAACGGCATATGCAATGCTAGATAACCAAAACGTAATTGAAAAGAATGGCTTTAACGATTTAATTACAAAACCAATCGATTTTCAATTGCTTGCATCGAAGATCACAAAGTATCTTCATAAATAAAATAACATGAAAAGAATTTTAGTAATTGATGATTATCCGGATAATGTATTTCTGCTACAAGATAGGCTGGAAAAAGAAGGGTATGAAGTAATCAAAGCTTACAATGGGGAAATGGGAATTCAAAAAGCTTTTGAAGAAAAGCCCGATCTTATTTTGCTTGATGTAATGATGCCTGATATATCTGGTTTTGATGTTTGCAAGAAACTATCTACAGCCGAAGAGACAAGTTTAATACCAATAATAATGCTTACCGCTCTAACCGAAGTTGATGATGTTAAAACCGGGTTGCAATCCGGCGCATTTGATTTTGTTAAGAAGCCGTTTAATAAAACTGAACTGTTAGCTAGGATTAGTTCTGCAATACGTTTTAGCGAAATGAATAAAATATTGCTAGAGATAGAAAAAATAAAAACATACGCGGCAACCGTTGTAACGGCAAATCACGAAATAAAACAACCTTTAACATTGATTAATCTTTCTACTGCGGCAATAAGAAGGGAAATATCAAAAAATGAAATCTCTACAGAAATTATTCAAAAGCGAATTGATTTTATTGAAAATGCAGCAAAGGAGATTTTGTCAATCTTAGAGAAGCTTGGATCAATTAAAAAGCCTATTATCACTCCTTACGTTAACAATCTAAATATAGTAGACCTTAATTCTAAATAGGTTAAATAATAAGTTCTTCTATTGCATAAATCATCTCTTCAAAATTATAAGGCTTATTTAGAATAAATGAAATATTTAAGTCTGCAATATGATCAGCATCTGTTGACTGCGAACCGGAAGCTAGTATTATCGGGATAATGGAATTTAACTTTCTAATTTGGTTTATACACTCCAACCCATCTAACTCCGGCATTTTTTTATCAATTATCAATAAGTCGCATTTGTTTGATTGAAATAATTCCAGCGCCTCTTTACCGGTTGATGCTTCAAGCACTTTGTAATTATTAGCACGTAATAGCTCTGTTAACAGAAAGCGTAATGAGTTTTCATCCTCTGCAATCAAAATTGTTTTTTGCGAATTATCCTTTCCTTTTGAATCAATTAAAACCGGAAACCTTAGTATGAATTGTGTGCCATTCTGCTTCGATGAACTAAGCTCAATGGTTCCTTTATATAACTCTATCAAGTTTTTCACAATGCTAAGTCCGTGACCAGAATGATCTTTTGCTGATTTAGTTGAATAACCATCAGCAAAAATCAAATCGTATAAACTTTCGTCTATTCCATTTCCATCATCAGAAATTTCTATTTGAATTAATTCATCGTTGTTTAATAGACTGGTTGTTACTACAACATTACCTGCTTCTTTAATTGATTCAACTGAATTTGAGATTATGTTCATAATAATACGGTACAAATCAACATACTTTGCATTTACAAACTTCATTTTAGGTTGAAGCATTAAAGTAAATTTTATCTTTCCACTTGCACTACCTTGAAAAGAATTAACAATGTCTCTAATCATGTTGTTTAAGTTAATTCTTCTGGTTTGAGCAGATGATTTACCAATTGATGAGTTGATTATTTCTGAAGCTAAATAAGTTCCGGTTTCAATATTGTTTAGCAGGGAAGAATTAGTTTCATCATCTTGATTTTTCAGTTTAAGTAATTCTATGCTGGCAAGAATGCGTGTAAAAATGTTATTAAGATCATGAGCAAGATGTTTAATTGATAAGTCTTTTTCTTCTTTTTGCATTATTTGAGGTTATACTTAATAATCTTTGAGTAGAGTGTTTTTTGGCTTATATCTAATGCACGCGCGGTGTTTTCTCTATTCCATTCGTTATGGTCAAGTGCTTTCTTAATATGTATTTTTTCAATTTGCTCCATTGTTAGTATAATTCCATCTTCATCTAAATGAGTTGTCAAATCAAATTCTTCTTTAGGTATATTCAAATCTTTAGGTAAAATCATTTCACTTTCTGAAAATATTATTGATCGTTCGATCATATGTTCGAGTTCTCTTACATTTCCTGGAAAAGCATAACTCAATAATCCCTTTTGAGAATCCAGTGATAATTTCTTATTAGACCTAACCGGTGATTTTTTTTGTAAGAAGTATTCGGCAAGTAAAAGAATATCTCCATTTCTTTCTCTTAAAGGTGGAATAGTTAGAGTAATTACATTTAGTCTAAATAATAAATCTCTTCTAAAGTTTTTCTTTTCTGCTTCTTCCATCAAGTTCTTATTTGTGGCACCAATTACTCGTACATTTGAACTGAGATTGCTAATGCCGCCAATCCTTCTAAATTCTCCATTCTCTAAGAATCGGAGTAGTTTAGGCTGCAATGTTAAACTAAGCTCACCAATTTCATCTAAGAAAAGTGTACCGCCGTTAGCAATTTCAACTAAACCTTGTTTTGATGTTTTAGCATCAGTGAATGCGCCTTTTTCATAACCGAATAATTCACTTTCAATTAATTGATCAGGAAGAGAAGCACAATTTATTGCAACAAATGGTTTATCGGTTCTATTTGAGTTTTTGTGAATAAATTCTGCAAATAATTCTTTTCCAGTTCCCGTTTCGCCTTCTAATAGAATATTTGATTCAGATTTTGCAGCCCTTTCTGCTAGTTTACTTAAATTCTTTATTGCATCGCTGTCGCCAATAATTGTATTGGGTGGGGTTTGAGTAATTTTTGAAGAAAGGATTTTATTTTTTATTAATAAGTCTTTATGCTCAAGAGCTCTTTCAATTGTAATGCAAAGTTGACCGAACTCATAAGGTTTGGTTATAAAATCATATGCTCCTTGCTTAATACAATCAATGGCAGTTCTCATATCAGATTTAGCGGTAAGAACAATAACTTGAAGCGAAGGGTTATTGTCTTTAACGAAATTAAGAACCTTTTCTCCATTCACTTCACGCATTTCAAGGTCAAGAAGCAAAACATCAAAATAACGCTTTCGTAACATATCGATGGCGTCTTTCCCATCATAAACAGAATCAACAATATAACCTTCGTTTACCAGCTCTTCTTTAAGCAAGTAACATAAGGTTTCGTCGTCATCAGCAATAAGAATTCTTGAATCTTTCATAATGGTAATTTTTACTTGTATTACAATATATAAAAAAAACTAGTTATTACAGGCGACAATGCTTTTTTTGTAAGTTTTAGACACAAAATAATTAGAAATTTTACTCGATTCTTGGATTTAAAGTTGAATCGATTTATATTTGAAGCCTTAAAAAATTGAAGGAGGGCGCGTAGCTCAGTGGTAGAGCAACACCCTTTTAAGGTGAAGGTCGGTGGTTCGACCCCACCCGCGCTCACATGATAAACCCTTGTAACTCAATAAGTTGCAGGGGTTTTGTTTTATAGTTCAAGTTTGAGGGAGTAAAAAGGGAGTAATTCCTTCGTATTGAGCTTAATACTCAAAAATGAAGCCTAGAGGGGAGTGTGTTTAATTTTCTGTGCAAGAACTACTTTGCCATCGAATTATACTTGTCTGAGATTAATTTTATGAAAGTTCTGATCCCTTCTTCGCTATCGAATTACATTTATATATGACTAAACTAAAATAGTTTTGGTCTACATTTAATAGAGGATTTCGTCTTTATTATTTTTAGATCATTTTCATAGAAACATGCAAATAAGATTATTCTTTGATACGAACATTTTCGGCCTAATTCTTTTGTAGCAATTATATCAAATCCCCAAATCAAAATACTAATTATTGCTTCATTTTTTTTACTTTTGCACAATAGGCAAAATAAAGGTGATTTATGATGAGCCGGTTTTTCAATTATTTCAATTTATTTGATGAATTAGAAAACCATGAAATTGTAATCGAAAGGATAACTAAAGATTCGGTCTTTCGAGGAACTAATTTATGGATTCTAGTATTTGCAATTTTTATTGCCTCCTTAGGTCTAAATATAAATTCGACAGCGGTTATAATTGGCGCAATGCTAATCTCTCCTCTTATGGGACCTATAATGGGGATGGGGATGGGAATAGCGATTAACGATTTAATATTGGCTAAGGAAGCTGTAAAGAATTTTTCCTTTTCAGTTATTGTTAGTCTAATTACATCATTTATCTATTTTAGCATTACTCCGTTAAATAATGCCTATTCGGAATTATTAGCAAGAACTTCTCCCACAATTTACGATGTAATGATAGCTTTATTTGGAGGACTTGCCGGCATATTAGCAAACTCGAGTAAACAGAAGGGTAATATCGTTCCCGGAGTAGCGATTGCAACTGCGTTAATGCCACCTTTATGCACAGCTGGTTATGGGCTGGCTACTTTTCAACTCAATTTTTTCTTCGGCGCAATTTATCTTTTTACAATAAATACTGTTTTCATTGCTCTTGCTACATTTCTAACATTAAAATTTTTGAAATATCCCTTGCATCACCTTACGGATCCCAAATTGGATAAGCGTTCACTAAGGTTTATCACTATCATAACTCTACTAACAATAATTCCGAGTATTTATTTTGGTTACGAGATGGTCCGCCAAAACAAATATTTACAAAACGCTAATTTATTTATTGAAAGCGTGAACTCCATAGATGGGACTTATTTATTAAATAAAAGTATTGATCCACAGAAACAAAGTATTGTTTTAATTTTTGGCGGAAAAGATCTTTCTGAATTTCAAATTGACAACATGAAAACACAGCTACAATTATATGGTCTCGAAAAAACTTCATTGCAAATAAAACAAGGTTTTTCTTCACTTCAAGGTAAAAAGGAATCTGAAAGGATCACTTGGCTAACACAAAAACTTGCAGAACAGGATCAGTTCATACAAAGACAAAATATATTTTCAGATAGTATAGCCAACACAAACATACTGAGCAACCAAATTTTAAGGGAGTTACAAATCAACTACCCAATAATTAAAGCGATATCCATAAAGCCATCTTTTTCTATATTGGATTCTTCTAGAAAGATGAATTCAATTGTAATTATAAATGCAAACAAAACACTATCTTCTAAAACGAAAAGTGCAATTGAAAAATGGCTTAGAATAAGACTCGATGATTCTAAAATTCGATTAAAGGAAATCTATTAGTTTCATCTAAATACTCGATTTAGTAACATTTTTAAGAAATATTAGTCCAACAATAGCTGACAAAGTTGAAGCTATAATAATACTTAGCTTCGATGAAACAATTACTAAATTGTCACTAAAAGCAAGGTTGGTGATAAAAATTGACATAGTAAATCCAATCCCAGCTAAACTTGCAGCACCTAAAATTAATTTCCAGTTTATGTTTACTGGTAATTGGCTAAAACTAAGAAGAACAGCAAAGTAAGAGAATAAAAATATTCCTAGCGGTTTGCCTATAAAAAGACCTAATAAAATTCCTAATGAATTCATTGTAGACATACTACCGATAATGCTTTCGGGCAATAAAATTGCAGTATTAGCCAAAGCAAATAATGGTAATATAAAAAAGGCTACAGGCTTGTGTAATTTTTCTTGGAGCGTGTAAGAAATATTTAAGTCTTTATTTTTATTAAATGGTATTGCAAAAGCTAACAATACGCCAGAAATTGTTGCATGCACACCAGATTTTAACATTAGATACCACATAATAACACCCAAGAATAAATATGGAGCCAGCTTGTTCACTTTTAATCTGTTCATAAGCAGCAAAAGAACAAAAACAACTAGAGAAGAAGACAAATAAATGATTGACAAATCATTTGTATAAAAAATTGCGATAACTATAATCGCTCCTAGATCATCAATTATAGCTAATGCAGTTAAAAAGATTTTAAGTGTTAAGGGCACTTTATTTCCCAGTAACGATAATATTCCAAGTGCAAAGGCAATATCGGTTGCCATTGGAATCCCGAAGCCTCTTTGAGTAGGAGTTCCATTATTGAAAAGAAAATGAATCGTCGCTGGAACAATCATTCCGCCAATAGCAGCAAAAATGGGTAAACTAGCCTTTTTAATTGAAGATAACTCTCCAACATATATTTCCCTCTCTATTTCTAAGCCAACTAAAAGGAAAAATATTACCATTAATCCATCGTTAATCCAATGTTCGATACTGTAATTCAGTTGGATTTCAGAAAATGATAAGTTGACATAGCTTTTCCACAAATTAATATACTCTGAACCAATTGAACTGTTTGCTAAGATAATCGAAACAGCTGTCAACGCGATTAAAATATATCCTGCTGACTTTTCGCTTTCAATAAAGTCCTTGAACAAATCAATTTGTTTGCTCTTCAGTTTAGATAGCCTACTTTTTATTCTATCTTTCATATTTCTCCACGGTTATGTCACATTATTTTTCTTTATAAATATTTATCTCTTTTATAAATGTATTCTACCAACCATTTTTCATCAACATATTTTAATACCAGAACACCTTTGGAATTATCTCTACTATTTTCACAAACTTTCTTAAAGTAACAATTTGCAATAATTTTAGAAGTATCTTGTTCGCAACTTTCTACGAGATACTTACATTTATCGTTCTTTAATGGTTTATCGTTCATAATCATTTGTTTTAGTAAAACTTCTATTTCACCCATTGATTCTACTGTCGCATACTTTTCGGCAGCTATTAGTCGCTCACCTTTCAAACATAGGTCGAGAAAATTTTGAGCTACGAGTTCCGGATTATTATTATCAGTTTGACATAATGTTTTATTTGAAGCAAATGTTACAACTATTATTATAAATAATGCTCGTTTCATTTTGTTTCCCAAATTTGTTATAAAATTAATTTGCAGTATTAGATGGTGAAGCACTTTTAGTTCGCCCCATCCAATCTAAATTCTCCAAATCGCCAAAAGTGTCCTTAAATATTCTGTAGTACATTAATTCCTCTTTTGAGTTCAATTCCCATCCGTTTTTTAGAAATTTGTTATTCATAAAATCAACATCAGAAACTAATCCTTCTGCATAAGAATGAAGATGCTCTTTAATTCCAGAACCTTCCCAGAATTTTGACTTGGCTCTCATTAATACATCGGTTGGGAGCTCATCAACTAGCGCCAATCTTAATATCCATTTCTCGGTATTATTATGAAGTTTATATTCTGTAGGGATTCTAAAAGCAAGATCCACAACTTCTGAATCCAGAAACGGGACGTGAGCTACAGTGCCGAATGCACTTGAGCATCTATCAACACGTTGTAAAGCTGTGTTATGAAGCCTCTTTGTAATGTCTATTAATTCATCTTCAATTTGACTCTCATGCAAACTTTTAATGTAATGATACCCGGCAAATAACTCATCGCCCCCTTCACCGCTAAAAACTTCCTCAACATATTCCGAAGCAGTTTGAGCAACTAGGTAATTCATTATACTAGACCGAACTAAAAGAGCATCAAATGATTCGAGGTGATAAATTACATTTGGTAGTATATTAATAATATCTGCAAAAGAGATAATTCTTTCATGATGTTTAGCTTTAATATGGTCAGCTACAAGTCTGGCATATTTCAAATCTTCAGCGTCCTTAAATCCTACTGCAAAAGTATTTAGATCATCAAGATTTGGCCTTAATAAAGCTGAAATTGCACTTGAGTCCAACCCGCCAGATAACCATGCACCTATTTTTTTATTACTTAATCGATTTTTAATTGCTAGGATTAAAGTTTCTCTTAACATCTGACTTAGTTCTCTCTGTTCCAATTTTAGTGTTTTTTTCTTTTCTAATTCGTAATACTTGCTTAACTCTCTATTCTTCAATACAAATCCGGGGTCAAGCTCATTAATAACAGTTCCAAATTCAAGAAGGGCTTTCACTTCAGACGCAAAGGCTATATTTTGTTCATCAAGGAAAGTATAATACAGTGGTTCGACTCCATATTTGTCCCTTTTAAGAACAACACTATTGTTTTGGAATGAAATCGTTGTGGCATCTTCTTGCATCGAAAAGCTAAACTCATTTGAATTTTTGAGATCGTTACTAATTGTATCTAAGGAATTGCATGTCACCCCAATTGTGAAATGATTTTTTAGCATTAGAATATTATGAGTTTTACCTCTATGAGAAATTTTTGATAACATATTGTTTGCAATTTCGCTTTTATTAATTCCAGATATTCCTATAATACCGGCCATTTTAATTCTCCTTAAAGTATATTAATTCCGTTCTCTTTTGTTCAGAAATTATCTTTCCGTTTTTATTTTCAACCGCATACCAGCCCCCATTAATTAATTGTGTTGATATTTTCCCACATAAATGTGGATTGCCTTTGAAATGTGGGGTGTCTAAAATGCCCAACTTAATAGCTAGAGCTAAAGTTTTCGGATCTGTCAATGGAACGGCACTCTTCTCAGAGCGGAAATTTTTAATAGCTTCAATAAGGTATGTCGCTTCCTTAATTAGCTCATATTTTCTTCTTTGAACATCGCTATCAACACAAAAATTAGGAAGTCCGTGTAATGAGTTTTGTAAAACACCATGAATAATTTTACAACTCTCGATAAGTTCTTCCGATTTAATTGCGTGG
Organism: uncultured Melioribacter sp.; assembly: GCA_964631495.1. Taxonomy (GTDB): domain Bacteria; phylum Bacteroidota; class Ignavibacteria; order Ignavibacteriales; family Melioribacteraceae; genus Stygiobacter. The sequence goes on from CAZVYT010000015.1 coordinate 57,959, forward strand.
TTTCCTTCGCTGAATCCAACAACATGTAATATGTGAGGCTCAAGGGCTAGAGAAATAAGTGCGGATGCTGATAATTGACCTTTTGCTATCATTGAGTCTGAAGAGAAATGAGCAATACCTGCTCTTACTTCTGTAAAAGATGTAAAGTTATCATCATGCAATGATTGAATTAATTCTTTTTTTGCAAGCATTTTTGCTAAGTCCATTTTAGGACTAGTGCCGGGAGGTGTATTAAACATGTACTGTGCTACATAATTTTTTACACCTTGTTTCTTTGCATTTATTGCTGCAATATATGCCATCGCAACGGCAATGGAATCATGTGCGTCTCTCAAACTCCACTGATGTGATTCATTAACCTCAACTGGAATTCCTTTTCGAGCATACCAATTCATTACTTGCTGATTCTCAGTAATGGCTTCTATCAATGTTCGCTTGGATCTCCCATCCATAACGCTATACCAAGTTAGTGGAATTGCTGCCCAAGCATTATTTATAGTTTCAACACTCATTTCAGCCCATTTAAGTAAATTATTTGTTCCGCTATAGCATCTCATTAAAGGATAATTGCCACACCTTGAAGCCGAGTATATTTCAGATAAATCAGCTTTGCTTCTGACGGGCACTCCCCCGGCACCATTGAGAGTTTCAAGCATATTCTCCGGATGGAAAAAATGCTCTTGAGCATTTTGATCTGTCCCTAAGGAAATAACATCTAATACTTCTGCCTCAGATATTTCTTGAACTCCTTTGATCGTTTCTTTAACAGTTGGCCTCCCAAAATGATGCCTAAGAATGGGGTATGGGTATTTGCTATCAATACGATCAATTAATGTTTGTGGAAATAGATTCTCAGATTTTGTTGAATCTATTCCGCGTAAATATTTTTTAATTTCAATAACAGTATCTTCTCCAGTAAATACTTTTTCAAAAAAATTATAATTCTTTGCAACTTCAGCAACCGGAGTAGTACCTCCAAAAATGAATTTTATATTCTCTAGTCTATATAACTCAATTTGAATATTCAGTTGATCAAATAAATTTTTTGCGTTTTCGGCTGTAAGCCTATAGCTAAGGGCTACTTTGTCTGGTGTTCTCAAAATAATTTCTTCAACAAGCCTTTCTAATGAAACCGCTGGACCTAAAAAAATTATTTCGAATCCTTCGGCTTCTGCGAGTTTCATAAAATGATATAAGCCACCAACGTGCACACAGTTGCCTATTGATGCGCCTAAAATTGTTTTCTTTTTCATTTCGGTTTCCTTTCTATAAATTCTTTTCTCCAATAGCTAACAACCTTAAGTCCCTTAGAGACATTTTATCGATTTGTAGTTTTTCCACAGTTCTTCCAATTGACCAATAATCCGTATTATTGATAATTGAGGCTATTTCAATTATTGAGTTTATTGTTGGGGTTGGGATGTTGAACATTCTACCTATTGAAGCCATTGGAACTAAGCTACTTGGTACATCTTCACTGATGTATCGAATTGTTAATCTATTTGGAGCCATAATACCTCTGTAGCCGGGATTAGCCCTCATCGCTTCTCTCAAACTAGATCCTTGTGAACCATAAGCTAGATACAACCATTCTTTTGCACTCATTGCCCTTATTCCTAAAGCTTCTGCAACCCTAATTCTTTCTGCATCAACTTTTTCTAGAACTCTTCCAACCGATTCTGTAACACCTTCTAAGTAAAATTGAAACTCAGCATCATCCTCTATCCAGCCAGAATTAAGGACACATATTGTAGGATGGAAAACAGCTCCAATATTTTCAAAACTTGTTTTAATAATATTATCACCAGCAACAAATTGTGGATAAGCGATTCTTAATCTTTCCAAAACTTTAGGAATCAGATAAGCTCTTACTGAGGCAACCGGAATAGAATTTTTAATTCGAAATACATGTGCTTGTGCAGGCCCAACAACACGCGAAGCATAAATAAAGGTTTGTGCTTCAGCAAATATTACGTCAGCTTCATTCCCCATCCTCTTTGTTATTTGCTTAAATTCTAATGCGCCAAATGTTCTTCCAGGGTTTAGAAGAACAATCTGTCCGTCTTTAAGTATAGGAGCACATTGTTCTGCTATATATTCATGCGCGGTGGCTGGGACAACTACCATTATTATATCTACGTCTTCAATTGCCTCTTTCATGATGGTCGTAGAGTTTTTGATAATTCCAAATCCTTCGATTTCTCCTTCAAGCGTTATCCCACCCATTGATTTTACACCCCACAATCTTTCCTCGGAGCGATTATAAAGATTTACTTCAAATCCCATTAAAGCTAAATGCCCAGCCATTGCTAATCCACCATGCCCGGCACCAAGGACAGCAAATTTTGGATTTCCGGATACTTTCTGTGTCATTGAGGTCTCCTTGAATAGTTACATAAAATTGTTCATGAAACATCAAGCCCAGTGCCCCTATATTGTTTGGCATTCTTACGAGTTCACCAAACAAAGGAACTATGCAAAAGTCGGATAGTATTGATAAGGGGTTACTTAACTTGCAATTATTTGAGGAGGAGCTTTATTTGATAATACATGCAGCTCGTTTGGGGTATATTCTATATTTGTTAGTGATGTTATGGTTAAAATATTTTGAGATCGGATTAGAAAAAATTTCTCACTCAATATTGTAGGATAAAGTTTTCCTACTTCAATTTTTTTTATTAGTGGTAAATGTCTTCTATGTAGAATAAAGGATTTGAGTTTTTTATCAGAATTACATTCTATCTCACTTTTTGCCGATTTGCTTGATACGTACAGATAAATAGGTGGAGTATGCACAAGTCTACTATAAACATGTGCCAAATAAATGAAGGCTAGAATAATAAAAAATATTTTTTTGGATTTGCTCATTACTGCAAAAAAAATAAACTATTTGAATGCGAACCGCAAGGCAAAAATAATATGAGTTTATGTTGGTTTTGAACCTAAATAGCTGGTAATCTAAAAATTAATAAACATTTATTTTATGATGTGTTTATTTTGCGAATATTGTTTTATAAAAATATTACATACGATTGATGATATTAAGAAAAATAAAGATATACGGATTTATCCTTTACAAAAAAGCATTACAAAATTTAACACTTCGATTAAATGCACGGACTTTTATTTTAATTGCGAGTATTATCACTGGATTAGTATCTGGTCTGGGTGCGGTAGCTCTCAAAAGTGTTGTACACTTTTTTCAAAATGAGTCTAAATATATTCTCAATTTTATCGGCATTCCTCAATTAATCTTTCTGTTGCCTTTGTTTGGAATAATTACGTCTGTATTGATAATAAATACAATATTCAAAGGTAAGATAACTAGAGGATTGACTAATATTATCTATTTGATTATCAGAAAGAAAGCTGATATCCCAGGAAGAAAAGTTTTCTCTCATATGTTAACGAGTGGCGCTACAGTTGGTATGGGAGGTTCCGTTGGTTTAGAAGCTCCTATTGTTGTAATCGGTGCTTCGATTGGTTCAAATATTGCAAAGGCTCTGAAATTAAACTACCATCAAAGGACTTTATTGTTGGCTTGCGGATCTGCCGCTGGTATTTCTGCTATCTTTAATAGTCCTATAGCTGGAGTAATATTTGCAATTGAAGTATTATTACCGGAGATAACAGTATCCACCTTTATTCCATTATTAATTGCATCGGCATCCTCTTCCGTACTTTCAAGATTCATTTATACTAGCGAACTATTTTATTTGGCTACCGAGGGATGGCATCTATATGCAATTCCATATTACATAGCTCTTGGAATTATCTGTGGATTTATTTCAGTTTATATGATAAAAGCAACTCTAAGTATTGAGCATAAGTTATCAAAAATGAAGAATCAAGTACTAAAGATTGGAGTTGGAGGTATTGGATTATGCTTTATGATATTTGTTCTTCCGCAATTATTTGGAGAAGGCTATTCGACTATCATTTCTTTATTGAAAGGCAATAATCATATAATTGCAAATGAGTCGATTTTCAAAAGCTTAATAGATCCGAAGTTGCTCACTATTATTCTAGCACTCTTTATTATATTTTCAAAAGTTATTGCAACCTCATTAACAATAGGCTCCGGCGGTAATGGTGGAATTATTGCTCCCTCTTTATTCACTGGCGCAATCACGGGTTTTATTCTTGCTTATACTCTTAACTACCTTGGAATAATTACATTAAATCAAGCTAATTTTATAGTCGTGGGAATGGCCGGAATACTATCGGGTGTACTGCACGCACCTCTAACCAGTATATTTTTAATAGCAGAAATTACTGGAGGATATGTGTTAATTGTACCGCTCATGATAGTAAGTTCAACAAGTTATTTTATTTCAAAATACTTTAGCAAATATTCAGTTTATACAGCGGCACTTGCTCTCAAAGGAATAGATTTTCGTTCTGAAAAAGAAAGCTTCTCAATGCAGCACCTTAGCATTCATAATATTTTAGAAACTGATTTTCACATCTTACACCCCAACAAACGCCTTAGAGATTTAGTTGATAAAATTCAGCATACAAATAGAAATATATTCCCAGTTGTAAACGACAATGGTAATTTAATAGGACTAGTAACTTTGGATGATGTGAGAGAAATAATGCTTGACAGAGAAATTTATGATATGGTTTTAATTTATGAGATAATGAATACTGATTTTCACACAATAGATGTTAGCGCTGAAATTAGTGACGCCTTAAAGATATTTGAAAAAAAGAAACTCTGGAACATTGCCGTTACAGACAACAACAAATACTTGGGTTTTATTTCTAAATCCAATCTACTAAATCGATACATTGACGAGTGGCACGAAAGAAGAGCTGAAGAAATTTAGTGTAAATAGTAATTTCCCTCTTGACAAACTCCTTCCCACCTCCCTATAATTAATTACCAATCCAGAAATTGGCGAAACCTCTAGGCGAAAGTATTGTGCTAGGGGTTTTTCATTTTAATCAAAAGGAGAAATATGAAAACATATTCTAATAGGGACTTTTATTTAAGCGCCTATTTAATTTCAGAAGGTTATAAGTTAACCGCACATCTGCGTAATGAGGGTATTACTACATTTCATTTCACATCAGACGAAAATATTGAAGACGTAATAGATAATTACTACTCAATGAAAGCTATGGTAAGTCCATTAGCATACTCAAGTGCGATCAGATCTCTTAAGACAGTGATCCACTCATCTAATTCAAATTCGATTAACAATAATGGTAGACAATCAATTAACAAAAGCTAAAGAGGGTAGCTTAGAGGATACACTAAATAAATTCAACATTGTTGAATATTCATCAAAGATTAGTGCGAAACCAAACGATAAATGGGATAGACATAATTTTTATTTGTTTGGGGAAAAACCAAGTTTTAAGCACAACACCAATCACTACAGATCACATTTTATTCATTCAATTGAAGTTGAGGATTATTTCAAGCAGAATAATTATTCGCTTTCCAAGTATGATGGAGCTGTTTGGATAGACGAATTCGTTTTGGATATCGATAATGGAGATGACCTTAATGAATCACTATCAACACTTCGCAATTTTCTAAAATCATTAGAAAGTAATTACGAAGTTAATCTCTCACATCTAAGAGTGAACTACAGCGGTTCGAAGGGGTTCCACATAAGAATTCCAGCCATTCTTTTTGGTGGTTTTGAGCCTTCAAAAAATTTACCCGCTTTAACACACGAAATAATGTTAAAATTAACTGAAGGATTTATGTATTTCGATACTTCGATTTACGATAGACTTCGACCAATTAGGATTGTAAATTCGGTCCATGGTTCAACCAATCGTTTTGCAATACCACTTACTATACAAGAAGTATTTACATTATCGACAGAACAGATTATCGAGCTTGCCGCCAGACCAAGAACTGTGGAATACATTGAGGTTGATGAACTCGAATCTTACCCAAAATTAGCTGAACTAAAAGGCTCTATTGCGAAGACTTTTCCAGAGAAGAAAAACAAAGAACTTAAACCAGTAATTCCGGTAAGTGAAGGGGAAAGACATTTAACGCTTTTATCTCTAGTGGTAAAGTTATGCAGTATCAATGAAAAGTTTGAAGACATAGTCCGATTTGCTCTGGTGTGGAATAAGTATAATTCACCGCAAATGGATGAAAAAGAACTTATATCGAAAGTGAAAGAAATGTATGACTCTCACTGGAATAGAGCTAAGTTTTTTAAGATTGATGATAATGATGATCTTAAGATTAACATCTTTGATTACATTAAGACACTTGAACATTTTGGATTTTCTAAATACTATATTGAAAAAAACTTTATTCTTGTTCACAACAACAATAACTGCTTAGATGAAGTTAAGACTTCCCACATCAAGGATTTTGTTAGAAGACATTTAGAGAAGACAAAATATGGAGATCGCGCATATTCCAAAATGCTTGAAAGTGGCAGTAAATACTTTGGAGGTGAGCTGCTTGAACATCTGAAAGCAAAAAATGAGAATATGATTCGAGATACTAAAGATACTTGTCATTTCTTTTTTAAGAACCATATAGTACAAGTCGGAGGGGAGGGGCAAATAAAATACATCCCCTACCCCGAATCCAATGGATTAATTTGGAAGAACCAACTCATTAATCGTAACTTCAAAAAGAATGATTCAAAGGGTGACTTTGAAAAGTTTTTGTTTAATGTTGTTGGGCAGTCCGATGAAAGATTCAATTCACTAAGATCAGTAATTGGATACTTACTGCATACTTATAAAAACCCTTCGTTAGCAAAAGCTGTAGTTCTATGTGACGAGAAGATTTCAGAAAGTCCCGTAGGACGAACTGGTAAAAGTCTAATCGGTAAAGCGATTGGGAAATTAAGAAAAAGGTTGGCTGTTGACGGTAAGAACTTCGATGCTAATGATAAGTTTTCGTTTCAACAAGTTGAGCTGGGTACACAATTAATTGACTATAACGACGTTAAACGTGGATTTCCCTTTGAAAGATTCTTTTCTATCATAACTGATGACATGACTACTGAGAAAAAGAGAATGGATGCAATTAATATTTCATTTGCGGATTCCCCAAAGATACTGGTAAGCACAAATTATACTGTGAAGGGGGTTGGGGATAGTTATCGTGACAGAATGATTGAGGTTGAATTCTCTGATTTTTATAATTCTTCTCATAAACCAAAAGATGATTTTGGCAAATTATTCTTTGAGGATTGGGATGAAGAGGAGTGGAGTAGATTTGACAATTTTATGGTAAGGTGTGCCGCCTACTACCTTAAAAATGGAATTATCGAATCAACTCCAATAAATACGATTAAGAGAAAAATAATTGAAGTAACAAATGAATATTTCTATGAATTTGTTTCTTCTCATGTTGTAGTAGGAAAAGAGTATATAAAATCTATACTTCTAAATGAATTCAAAATAAATTATCCAGAATACAATAACATGATATCAAATACTTTCACAATTTATCTAAAAAAATACTGTGACTATATGAATCTGGTTTATAATGAAAGATCCTCTAATGGTAACCAGATAATTAAGTTAGAAAAAAGTTGAACCCAGTGAAGGTGCAGTGATGATTTTCCCCCAGATTATCACTGCATTTTCTTCTGAATTGAGCCAAAAACAAAGAAAAGTGACATAGTGAAGAATTCTTTCCTATATCAATTTTATAAAAAAGTATTCTAGGAGGTAGTAGCAGCTTTACAGTAGGATATAAGTAGGTAAAATTTATCACTTCTTCACTTTTCTTTTCCCATACTCTAAAAACACAAGAATTGCAGTGAGAATTGACCTAATAATTCTCACTGTTATGTCACTGATTATCACTGTATGAAAGACCCCGTGGCAAAAGCAAAAAAGTGAAATTATAGGTGAATTTTTTAGATACCCCTTCCCCTAAACAAAAAAGCCGGATCAACTCCGGCCTCTATTAATAAATGCTTTTGCTTTCTTTTGATGCACAAGTTTTTTGAATAATTCTCGCAATCTATCCTCTTGCTCAAAACTCAATTTTTTCTGTGCATTAAGAAGAATAGGATAAGACAAAGGGACTATTTTCATATATCCCTCAATACTCTCTTATACAACAGATTAGTTTTCCCAGCTTTGTTAATCCATCTTTTTATTGTCTCATTTCCACCAATTCGGTATTTCATTTGTGCTTGAGTATATGTTCTACAAACTCCGGTCTCAAGGTCTTTCAACACTTGCTCTTTGAAAGCATCGGTATAAGTAATTAATTCTTTCATAATAACTCCTTCAGTTTAATCGGCAATTTATCGCCATAAGTATTTTTAAGCCAAGACTTGTATTCGTCAAAGTCTTTGAACAACTCTCGGAATGCATAGTAATTACTTCTTAAAGAGTAATATACCTCCCCGGGTAGTTGTATAGATAAGATCATGTATTCTATTGAAGAATCAATTTCGCCAGACTTAAAGAATCTGGAAACGATTTTTTTTATTGCTCTCATGATTAATTCTAGACATTCATGAATTAAGTGTCAAGAGTTAAATGTTGGAGGGGGTAGAAGAAAAGCTATATTGTATTGGTTCAGCGTGAAATGGAATTTCGGGTTAATAAAGTAAGGTAAAAA
>CAZVYT010000016.1:0-63159 GCA_964631495.1 uncultured Melioribacter sp.
TTATTTTGTGTTTGGAGGAAGTTTTGAAGCAAGAAAGAATTACAAGATTCATCAAGCCAGAAGATGCCAATCAAAAATGGTATGTGGTTGATGCAAAAGATCAGGTTTTAGGTCGCTTAGCTGCACAGGTAGCTCGTGTAATACGCGGAAAAAACAAACCGGTTTTTACGCCAAATATGGATACTGGTGATTTCGTTGTTATTATCAACGCAGATAAAATACGAATGACCGGAAAAAGAGAAACTCAGAAAGAATATTTCTCACACTCAATGTATCCAGGCGGCGGCAAATTCCGTTCTTTTACAGAAGTTATGGCAAAGAACCCACAGTGGGTAATAGAAAATGCTGTTAAAGGCATGTTGCCAAAAACTAAACTTGGAAAAAGATTAGGTAAAAAGTTGAAAGTGTATGCTGGCGATAATCATCCGCATAGCGCACAGATGCCTGAAGTATTAAGTTTTTAATGGAGTTTTTTAATGATAGATAAAATCTTTGTTGGTAGAAGAAAAGATGCTGTTGCCAGAGTTTACTTAAGAACTGGTTCTGGCAAAGTTACAATTAACGATAGAACATTTGATAATTACTTTCCGATGAAAGAGCAAAGAGATAACATTCTTATGCCTTTTGTTGTTACAGAAACAGTTGGTAAGTATGATGTTTATGCAAACGCAAATGGCGGTGGTATTAACGGTCAATCTGATTCTATTCGTTTAGGTATAGCAAGAGCTTTAGAAGAAATTAACGCCGATTTTCGTCCGGCGCTAAAATCGGAAGGACTTCTAAAAAGAGATCCGAGAATGGTAGAGCGTAAGAAATACGGACAGAAAAAAGCACGTAAGCGCTTCCAATTCTCTAAGAGATAATTTTAATTATTTTATTAACTATTCATACTCTCAGATTTGCACCCTGTGTCCCACATAAAAAGGGATGGAATGCAGAGATGAAGAGAGTAGAAGAAAAACAGGAGTATTTATGCCAAGAGTACAACTCACTGAACTCATCGAATCTGGTGCACATTTCGGGCACTTAACTCGCAGATGGAACCCTAAAATGAAACCATTCATCTTCATGGAGAAGAATGGAATTCATATAATTGATTTAAAGAAATCTTCAGATGCTATTGATGTTGCTGCTGATGCAATGACTGAAATAGTTTCGCAAGGTAAAAGAATTCTTTTTGTTGGAACCAAAAAACAAGCAAAAGGAATTATTGCTCAAGAAGCTAAAAGAAGTGATAGTAATTGGGTAAGTGAACGTTGGTTAGGCGGCATGTTAACCAACTTCTCTACAATACGTAAAAGCATTAAACGTTTACAAACAATAGATAAAATGGAAAGCGACGGAACTTTTGAGAAGATTACTAAGAAAGAACGTTTATTAAAATCTCGCGAAAGAGATAAATTAAGAAAACTTCTTGATGGCGTTGAAACTATGAGCAGGCTTCCCGGAGCTTTGTTTGTTGTAGATGTTAAGAAAGAAGCAATTGCGGTAAATGAAGCTAAAAGATTAAACATTCCTGTATTTGCTATTGTTGATACTAATTGCGATCCAGATCCGATAGATTATGTTATTCCAGCAAATGACGACGCAGCCCGCGCAGTTGAAATTATTGGTAGAGTTATTGCAGATGCAGTTATTGAAGGCTCTGCAAAAGCTAAAGAATTAAGAGCTCACGAAGTAGCAGAAGGTGAAAAGACAAATAAGATTGAAGAAGAAGTTGAAAAGAAAGATGGTAAAGGCAAGGTTCGCCGAGTAAAATTTGAAGGACGGGATGACAGAAGAGGTGGTGGAGATAGAAAACCAAGAACTGATAGAAAGCCTTTCCATAAAGGAGATGCTAAGCCAGAAGTTAAAACTGAAGAAAAACCATCTGAAACAAAATCAGAGAATTAATAACATAGTAATTACAAGGAATTAGTTTTATGGCAGTAAGTGCACAACAAGTAAAAGAATTAAGAGATAAAACCGGCGCAGGAATGATTGATTGCAAAAAGGCTCTAGAAGATTCTAATGGTGATTTGGAAGTTGCGATTGATATTCTAAGAAAAAAAGGTGCAGCGGTTGCTGCAAAGCGTGCAGAGAGAGCGGCTAACGAAGGTGTAGTTTTAACTAAAATTTTCAATGATGGAAAATCTGCCGCAATGGTTGAAGTTAATTGCGAAACAGATTTTGTAGCTAAGAATGAAGATTTTACAAGTTTTGCTAATTTAGCTTTAGAAGCTGTAGTTGGTAATCATCCAGCCGACATAGATTCATTAATGAATTTATCTGTTAATGGAAAGAATTTAGCTAATGAATTAAATGCATTAGTTGGAAAGATCGGCGAGAAAATTCAAGTATCTCGTTTCACAATTGAAAATGCTGATAATGGTGTTATTGTTGATTATATCCATCATGGTAGCAAACTTGGTGTTTTGATTTCGGCAGATAATTTACCTTCGGATAACGCAAGTGAATTTGTACCAATGTTAAAAGATTTTGCTATGCAAGTTGCAGCAATGAGACCTATTTCTGTTTACCGTGATGAAGTTGACAAAACTTTGATTGAAAAAGAAATGGAAATTTATAAAGAACTAGCTCGCAAAGAAGGTAAGCCAGAACAAATTTTAGAAAAGATTGCTACTGGTAAACTGAATAAATATTATGAAGAAAACTGCTTGTTTGAACAAGCTTTTGTTAAAGACAATTCAAAGAAAGTTTCTTCTCTCATTGAAGAATTTAATCAAAAGTATGGAACACAAGTAAAGTTAAGTAAATTCAAACGTTTTCATCTAAGTGATGAAAAGAAGTAAAACGCGGAAAGGTCTTATTTCACAATAAGGCCTTTTTTTTTATATTGGAAACACTATGAATAATAATCTTAGGTATAAAAGGATATTGCTAAAGCTTTCCGGAGAATCACTTGCCGGTGAAGGCGAATTTGGAATCGATCCTCAAATTTTAACTTTCTTTGCTAAAGAGATAAAAAAAGTTCATAATCTTGGCGTGCAAGTTGGAATTGTGATTGGAGGCGGTAATATTTATCGGGGTTTAAATGCCGGAGATCAAGGCATTGATAGAGTAACAGGCGATCAGATGGGCATGCTTGCTACAATGATAAATTCTTTGGCACTTCAGAATACTTTAGAAAATAATGAAATGTACACTCGATTGATGACAGCTATTAACATGAGTGCTATTGCCGAACCTTACATCCGAAGAAGGGCTATTAGACATCTTGAGAAAAAAAGAATTGTAATTTTTGGTGCTGGAACCGGGCATCCTTATTTTAGCACCGATACAGCAGCATCTTTACGAGCAGTTGAAATTGAAGCTGATGCTATTATTAAAGGCACAAGAGTGGACGGTGTTTATGATGCCGACCCGGAAAAAAATCCAAAAGCAATTATGTATAATGAAATTTCATATTTAGATGTACTGCAAAAAAACTTACGCGTTATGGATATGACAGCCATTTCGCTTTGCAAAGAAAATAACTTGCCTATTATTGTTTTTAATATGGATAAACCGGATAACCTTCTTAAACTTTGTACCGGTGATCATATTGGCACTACAGTCGGAAATTTTGCAGAGAGTAAGAACTAATAAAGAGGATAAATGATGAATAATGAAGTAATTAAAGACGCAAAACAAAGAATGGATAAGACCGTTGAAGCATTCAGAAATGAAATTGCTAAAATTAGAACCGGCAAAGCAACAACAGCATTGCTCGACAGCATCAAAGTTGATTACTATGGTACAATGAGCCCTTTACATCAGGTTGGAAATGTTAGTGTTATAGATGCTCATACAATTGGTATCACTCCTTGGGATAAGTCTATGGTTCAAGCAATTGATAAAGCAATTTTATCTTCCAATTTAGGGTTAAATCCAATTAGCGATGGAACAAACCTTAAAATTCCAATTCCGCCACTAAATGAAGAAAGAAGAAAAGAATTAGTTAAGCTTGTTAAAAAATTTGGTGAAGAATCTAAAATTGCTTTACGTAATGTTAGGCGAGATGCTAATGACCATTTGAAAAAGCAAGAAAAAGAAAAAAAACTTACTGAAGATGAATTGAAAGAAGCCGAAAAAGAAACACAAAAACTTACTGACGATCATATTGTTAGGATAGATGAAATAATTAAACACAAAGAAAAAGAAATTATGGAAGTTTAGTATTTATAATACATTAAGTTTTAGTAATAAGTTAGAACCCTGAAATCACTCAGGGTTTTTTTTATATACAAAAAACAAAAAAAGTACTTCTAAATTGGTAAACACCTGCTTATTTTGTGAGTGCAAGAAAATTCAATTTATACATATTAATAACTCTTAACAGAGGCAATTATGGCAGTTACAAAAGAAGAAGCGCTCAGATATCACAGCGAAGGAAGAAAAGGTAAGATTGAAGTGATTCCTTCAAAACCTTGCTACACAGCAAGAGAACTTTCACTTGCTTATACTCCTGGTGTTGCAGAGCCTTGCAGAGAAATTGAAAAAAACGATGATGATGTTTACAAGTACACCGCTAAGGGAAATTTAGTTGCGGTAGTCTCAAATGGTACTGCCGTTTTGGGACTTGGTGATATTGGTCCGCACGCTGGTAAGCCTGTAATGGAAGGTAAAGGAGTTTTGTTTAAAAGATTTGCTGATATTGATGTTTTTGATATTGAATTAAAAACTAAAGACACAAATGAAGTTATTAGAGCTGTTGAATTAATGGAACCTACTTTTGGCGGAATTAATCTTGAAGATATTAAAGCTCCAGAATGTTTTGAGATTGAAGAAAGATTAATTGAATCTATGAATATTCCGGTGTTTCATGATGATCAACATGGTACAGCAATAATATCTTGTGCGGCATTAATAAATGCAGCCGAGATAGCAGGTAAAAAGCTTGCCGATTTAAGAATTGTAGTTAGTGGTGCAGGCGCCGCAGCAATTTCTTGTTGTAATCTTTATGTAATGGCTGGTGCCAAAGCAGAGAACATTGCCATGTTTGATACCAAAGGTCATATTCATAAAAAAAGAACAGACTTAAATAAGTACAAAGATAAATATGCAACTGACCATACTTATGCTAGTCTTGAAGAAGCAATGAAAGGTGCAGATGTTTTTATCGGGTTATCAAAAGGAAATGTTGTAAGTGGCGAAATGGTTAAAGGCATGGCTGAAAATCCAATAGTTTTTGCCATGGCAAATCCGGATCCCGAAATCTCTTACGATGCTGGTGTTGCCGCACGTAATGATATTATTATGGCAACTGGTCGAAGTGATTTTCCTAACCAAGTGAATAATGTTTTGGGATTCCCTTTCATCTTTCGTGGTGCGCTTGATGTAAGAGCAACAAAGATAAATCAAGAAATGAAAATGGCCGCTACTTTAGCTCTTGCTTCTTTAGCTAAAGAAAAGGTTCCGGAAGTTGTAATTAATGCTTATGGTGGAAAAGAATTTTCATTTGGTCCGGAATACATTATTCCAAAACCATTCGATCCACGTGTGTTATGGTATGTTGCTCCAGCAGTTGCAAAAGCTGCAATAGATACTGGAGTTGCCAGAATGCCAATAACCGATTGGAATGCATATACTGAAGAGTTACAAGAAAGACTTGGTTTTTCAACTGAAATTGTTCGTGTAATGGTTCATAAAGCTCAAAAAAGTCCAAAGAAAATTGTTTACCCAGAAGGTGAAGAAGAAAAAATAATTCGCGCAGCGCATTCTGTTTTTCAAGAGAATATTGCTAAACCAATTCTTGTGGGTAATGAAAAAATAATCAAAGAAAAGATATTGGATTTTGGGTATGAACTAGATCAATTTGAAATTATTGATCCAGAAACTTATCCAAAGACCGATGGCTATGCACATGCTTTATATGCGAAACGGCAGAGAAAAGGAATGACTCATAGGGATTCTCACGTTGCAATTAAAGAACCAAATTATTTTGCATCAATGATGGTTGAAAGTGGTGATGCAGATGCATTAATTGGCGGTTTGACTCAACATTATCCTCAAACACTACGCCCGGCATTACAATGTATAGGTGTTAGAAATGGATTGAATGTTGTTTCCGGCATGTACATTGTAATAATTAAGAGAAGAATTTTATTCTTTGCTGATACTACAGTTAATGTTGACCCAAATCCCGAACAACTTGCAGAGATAGCAATAACTACAGCAGATGCGGCTAAAGCATTTGATATAGAGCCAAGGATTGCAATGCTTTCTTTCAGTAATTTTGGCAGCACAACTTATGCTCAATCTCAAAAAGTTGCAAAAGCAACAGAAATAGTTAAGAAACTTCGACCTGATTTAATGGTTGATGGAGAAATGCAAGCAGATACAGCAGTTGTTTCCGAAAGATTAGAAACTGAGTTCCCTTTCTCAACTTTAAAAGGACCGGCAAATGTTTTAATTTTTCCAACTTTAGAAGCTGGTAATATTGCTTATAAACTATTTCAAAGATTAACAGATGCTACTGTAGTTGGACCTATAATAAATGGCATGAAAAAACCGGTTCATGTTATTCAAAGAGGCGATACAGTACAAGATATTATTAACATGAGCGCTATAGCTGTTGTGGATGCAGCAAATAATTAATAACCTTAGTTTAACAATATACGACTTGATGGCGGAGGGCTTGAGAAATCAAGCCCTTTCTCTATCCAAAATCCTAAAGGTTTTTCATATATTCTATTAGAAAAAAATGATTTTTTAATTTGGTAAAGAATATTCTTTACATAATAGCCAGCACTGCAATCTTTTTTGCCGGAATGGTGTTTTACGGAGTGATTCTAAATATGAAGGAAGTCACTCTTTCTATGGCTATGGCAGAAAAAGGAATTACAATGATTAATAATCCAAAGTTGAAAGTTGATAGAAAGAACTTCCGGATTGAATTATATTCTGACGAGCTACTTGTAAAATCTTATAAGGCAGTATTTGGTAAAAACAACAGCCTTGTTAAAACAGCAAGAGATGATAAAGCAACACCTTTAGGCGAATACAAAATATGTGATAAAAATTCTTCTGCTATGTATTATAAATTTTTACGATTGAATTATCCAAACCAAAATGATGCTACAGAAGGATTAAAAAGACAATACTTGACCAAAGATGAATTTGACGCAATAATGCTGGCTCATAAATTAAATGAATGCACTCCGATAGAAACACATTTAGGTTCAGAGATTGGTATTCATGGTATTGGAACATACGATTTGATCTTTAGAAACCTACCATTTAGCTTTAATTGGACAAATGGTTCTATTGCCGTTAGTAATGAAAACATAGATGAACTTTATAAAGTAGTAAAGATTGGTACACCGGTTTCAATAACTTTTAAATGAGAAATTTTTGAATTTCCGATTACTCAAAATATTGTTTCTTGTTATACCGGTTTTAGTATATGCTCAAGAAAAAAAATATGAACTAACAACCCTTGAATTTATTGGCAACAAATTTATTTCATCAGAAAAACTTGCAAGTGTTATTAATAGTAAAGAATCGCCTTGGTGGCTATCTCAATTTGTAAATAAATTTACCAGTATTGGCGGCAAAGCAATTTATTTCGATTCACTTCTTATTAAATCTGATATAGCAATATTGAATGCTTTCTATCGCTCAAAAGGCTTTTTCAAAGCAAAGATTAAATCAAATTTTATTCTAAATGCAAAAGATAACGAGGCTAAACTTTCTTTTATAATTGAAGAGGGAAGGCCAGTTTATTTCAGGTCAGTTGATATAAAAGGTTGCGAACTAATTGATTTAAGTTTTCAAGCGGGGATTTATGATTACACTCGTGTTGGAACAAATAGAATTTATGAAGATGCAATTGTAGAAGACAAAATGAATTATACTTTGACTTATCTAAAGAATAACGGGTACATGCAGGCTTACGTTCAAAAACCAAAAGTAATTATTGATACTGTAAACACTTACACGGCTGATGTTGAAATAGTATTTACAACAGGTAAACGCTACAGAATTTCCGACCTTTATGTTGCTAAAACCGGTAGTGGATTAAATGAAGTTGAAGACTCGCTTATTAAAGAATTAGTTGGTTTAAAAATAGGAAACTGGTATAGTAATTCAGATATTCAACGTGGGCAGGTAAGACTATTCAGAACAAATCTTTTTCAATCTGCAGTAATTTACAGTGTTTTATCTGATACTATTGAGAATAAAGTACCCTTAAGCATTAATACCGATATCGGGTTAATGAATGATCTTTCACCAGAAATTATAATGAATAACGAAGATAATACGTTTAGTCTTGGTGCTGGTCTCAATTATAATAGGAAGAACTTTTTTGGCGGTGCGCGAAAATTTACACTTGGAACTTCCATAGCTGCACAAAACATATCAAAATTTATTAAAAAGCCTTCCCTAGCAGATACAACTTTCTACGGTTACTTTGATGCTAGAGTTGCGCTAGAACAACCATTTTGGCTTGGTCTTCCAATTAGCATAAAACTAGAATCTTACTACACTTTACAAAGAAGATTAAACGAAGGCTACAATGCAAAATTATATGGCGCACGGCTTGGATTTGATTATGAATTACCGCCACATGTATTTGTTAACACTTTGAACACTTATTTGAATATTGAAAGGACTGAATACAATTATAAGCAAGAATACTTGATTGGCTTAGCAAAGACATTATTTAGAGCTAATTCTAATTTCTTCTTTCCTGGAATTGATGGTGATGAATTAAACAAAGCAATTGATTCTTTATCTGTAATATTTGTTGATCAGCAGTTGAAAACAAAAGCTTATGCTAGTACAAATACAATTTTAGGCGCAAACCTTGGAGCAAATAAAACCAATGATTTTTTATATCCTACTAAAGGTTACTCGCTTTCATTTCTCTTCGAAGATGCAAACTCGATTGCGTACTTCTTTAGTAAAATATTTGGTTTAGACTTTGACCGTCCTCAAAGCTTTAAGAGTGTTTTTACTGGCTCTTGGTTTCCAAATGTTTACAATACAATGACAGACGCATTTGGACTAAAGTTAAAAGTTGGACAAATCTATACTTATCGGGGTGATAAAACTAACATTCCAATGAGCCAAAGATTATATTCCGGAGGCAGCAACTCCGTTCGTGGTTGGGGCACAAGAGAATTGGTTCCTACACGTGCCTTAGTAGATTTTAATAATTTGAACCAAGAAGATTTAGAGGCTATTTTTTTAAGAAATGCGGCTACAGGCGGCTTTTTTCTTTTTGAAGGTTCTATTGAAACTAGACATAAATTTTTAGGTAGTCTTGGGGCTACATTATTTCTTGATTATGGAAATACGTGGAACGATTTTTCTGAATTTAACATAAATCAATTTGCAGTTGCAGCCGGTTTTGGGTTTAGGTTTTACACAGATTTAATCCCTTTTCGTTTTGATTTTGGATTAAAAGTCTCAGATCCAAAAGACCGCAAAAGTATTTTCAAAAAATACTTTTGGAAGGATGTTTTACAAATTCATATTGGAATTGGTGAGGCTTTCTAAGCTTCAATTTCTTCTTTTGTTAGCACCCCATTTTTAACTAAATTTGCCATCACTTTTTCAGAGGATTATATGATTAGCAGCATGACCGGTTATGGCAAAGGTCTTGCAAAAAATGGTGATTTATCCGTTGAAGCTGAGATTAAAAGTCTCAACAGCCGATACCTTGATTTATCCCTACGTTTGCCTAAATTCCTTCAAAATAAAGAATTTGAGATAAGAGAACGTGTAAAAAATAAAATAAAAAGAGGCAAAGTTTATCTTGCTCTTACAATTAAAAAAGGTGAGTTAGAAGAGCGCTTTAACGAAATTGACCCGAAATCCGTACAATTTGCTGTGGGTTTATTAAAAGATATTAAGAAGCACGCAAAAATTACTGATAAAGTTAAATTAAGTGACATTCTACTATTTCAAAATATGCTTTTTAAGGATGATTCTGAGCAAGCGAGTGAAGAATTTGGATTAGTTGTCGAATCAATTGATTCTGCTATAATTGAACTCAACAAAATGAGAGATGCCGAAGGCAGAGAATTAGAAAAAGATCTACGTAAAAGAATATCCATTATTGAAGAAGCACTTTTAAAAATTGAAACAACCGCAAGATTAACAGTAAAAGATTATTTTGAAAAACTTAAAGAGCGTGCTATTCAACTTGTTAGTGATTTAGCTAACAATACCGAGAGGCTAAATGTTGAACTTGCATTACTATCTGAAAGAAGCGATGTTACCGAAGAATGTGTAAGACTTCGCAGCCATATCAAATTGTTTATTGATACACTAGAAAAATCAGAAGATGCCGGCAGAAGATTAAATTTTATTGTTCAAGAAATGAACAGGGAAGCAAATACAATAAACAGTAAATCACTCGCTTCAGAGATTTCTCACAGTGGAATTATGATTAAAGAAGAAATTGAGAAGATTCGTGAACAAATTCAAAATATTGAGTAACGAGTGGGAAAGAAAGAAGCAAGATTGTTTGTGTTTTCTGCTCCCAGCGGTTCTGGAAAAACTACTATTGTAAAAGATGTTTTAAAAAATTATAAGCACTTTGTATTTTCAATTTCTGCAACTACAAGAAAGAAAAGACATTCAGAAGTAGACGGGAAAGATTACTACTTTATTACTGAAAAAGATTTTGTTGAAAAGATTAAACTTAACGAATTTGTTGAATGGGAAAAGTTTTACGATTATTATTACGGTACTCTTAAAAACCAAATAGATTGCAACATCGAAAAAGGCTTACATACTGTATTCGAAGTAGATGTAAAAGGTGCATTGAGAATTAAAGATTACTATCCTCATTCAATATTAATTTTTATAGCTCCGCCAAGTATAGATGAATTGAGAAGCAGATTAATTCAGCGAAACACAGAAACTGAAGAAGATCTTAAAAAAAGAATTGAACGCGCCGAAATGGAACTTGGCTACAAAGATAAGTTTGATCATGTTGTTACAAATATAAATCTTGAAATTGCTAAAGAAGAAGTTAAAAAGATAATAGATAATGAAATAAAGGAGAAGTAAAATGGGAATTACACCATTAAGTCTTGCTAAAATCAAAGAGAATGCTACAAACCTTTATGAGGGTGTTGTTGTAGCTGCAAAACGTTCACGTAAACTCAATGATGAAAACAAGTTGGAATTCAATACTTTGCTAAGCACTATTACAGCCGGCAGAGAAGAAGAATTTGAAGACAGAGAGAATCCGGAACAATTAAAGCTTTCTCTTGAATTCGAAAAAAGAGAAAAACCTCACATCCAGGCAATTAAAGAAGTACGTGATGGTAAAATTGAGTTTCGTTTTAAAGAGCAAAAGTAGATTAACCACTTTTTTAGAAAAGCGGAGAGGCAAATTGTTTCTCCGCTTTTTTTATTGAGATTCACTAAATTCTAGCATTCAATTCTAACAACGTTGGAAAACTCTTTTTGGATAATATTAAAAAAGAAATAACCGAAATTCTTAAAGATCAGCAAGCAATTTTTGGCGATACACTTTTTGAAAAACTCTCATTTGAACTTCACCCAAAAAGAACAAAAGAACTTGCTGTTAAACTTGTTACTGAAAGTAGTGAAGAAGAAAAAAGTGAAAACAGTTTATTCGTAGAAGAGTTTCAGAAAACTGAATCTTTAGAAGAACTGAATAACATGATATGCAACTGCATGCTTTGCTCTCTTGGAAAGACGAGGACAAAATTTGTTTTTGGAGTAGGCAATCCAAATGCCACCGCAATGTTAATTGGCGAAGCTCCCGGTGCAGACGAGGATCAACAAGGTGAACCTTTTGTAGGAAGAGCAGGCAAACTGCTTAACGATATTTTGAAAGCAATTAATTTTAATCGCGAAGAAGTTTATATTGCTAATATTCTTAAATGCCGTCCACCAGGCAACCGGGATCCACAGCCTGGTGAAATGGAAACTTGTATGCCTTATTTGATGAAACAAATTAATTTAATAAAACCAAAAGTTATTTTATGTTTAGGCAGAGTTGCTGCTAATGGTCTGTTAAATAAAAAATTAACTCTAATGGCTTTAAGAGAAAACACTTACGAGATTAATGGAATAAAAGTAGTGGTTACGTATCACCCCGCAGCATTATTAAGAAACCCAAATTGGAAACGCGGCTGTTGGGAAGATGTTAAAAAGTTTAGAAAAATTCATGATGAACTAACGGCAAAAAATGGCTAAGCAATCGAAAAAAATTAACGAACCGAATTATGATGTTGAGAAACTGAAAACTTCTTCAAAGTTGCCACCATCTGCAGTAGAAGTTGAAACCGCAGTTCTTGGCGCAATGATGATTGATGAAGAAGCTGTACCAAAAGCTGTTGAAATACTTCGTCCAGATTCTTTTTATGATAAGCGCAACAGAATAATCTTTAACGCTATAACTTCTTTATATGAAAGCGGCGAACCGATTGATACTGTTTCTGTATATGAAGAATTAAAGAAAGCCGGAACAATTGATGATGTTGGAGGCGCAGCTTACATTGGAAAGCTTACTCAAGATGTTTCATCTGCGGCAAATGTAGATTACCACTCTCGCGTGGTTATGGAAAAATGGATTCTGCGCAGACTAATTTCTTCTTCATTAGAAATTGCAACAGCAGCATATGACGGAAGAGATGATGTATTTGATCTTCTTGATGCGGCAGAAGCAAAAATATTTCAGATATCAGAAGAGGGAATTAAAGAATCTTTTACCTCGATGGAAAGAGCAGTAAAAGAAGCTTGGGAATTGATCGAAGCAATTCATGCAAAAAAGATTGCTACATTTTCTGTCCCTTCTGGATTTGTTGAATTAGATGAATTACTTGGCGGATTTCAGAAGTCTGATTTAATTATTGTTGCCGCCCGCCCATCTATGGGAAAAACTGCTTTTGCTATGTCTGCGGCAAGAAACTCAGCAATGGATCATGGCGTTCCTATTGGAGTTTTCAGTTTGGAAATGGCAACAAACCAATTGGTTACTCGTTTAATTTCTGCAGAAGCTCGTATTAACGCACACAGCTTAAGAACCGGTAAATTTAAAGCTGAAGATGGCGCAAAAGTTTCGCGTATTATCCATAGATTAAGCAAGGCACCAATTTATATTGATGATACTCCTGGTATTTCAATACTGGAACTTCGTGCAAAAGCCCGCCGCTTAAAAAATGAAAAAAAAATTGGCTTGTTGATTGTTGATTACTTACAGCTTATAAATCCTTCTTTTAATCTTGATAGCCGAGAACGTGAAATTTCTACTATTTCTCGCTCATTAAAAGCTTTGGCAAAAGAATTAAATATTCCTGTAATTGCATTGTCGCAGCTAAACCGTGCTGTCGAATCAAGAACTGATAAACGACCTCAGCTTTCAGATTTACGTGAGTCTGGTTCTATAGAACAAGATGCAGACGTTGTATTATTTTTAAATCGTCCAGAGGTTTACGGTATAACACAATTTACCGGCGGCGATATGAACGGTGAAACAACAGAAGGAATTGCCGAAGTAATTATTGGTAAACAGAGAAATGGTCCAATTGGTGATGTTAGACTTAGGTTCATTAAAGATTATGCCCGCTTTGAAAACTTAGAAAGATTTAGAGTGATTCCTGAAGGTATAGATCAATCTTCGGTTGAAGAAGCTCCGTTTTAAATAATTGCAAATGATAAATTATAAAAACTAATAGATAACGGGATAGAATGATGAAAAATATTAACAATAAGTTTCTTAGCATTGTAATAATAACCGTTGCATTCTTTTATTCTTCATTCAACGCTCAATCTATTTACACGCAAAAAGATGTTGATATATGTAATTCTAAATTTAAACTTGCAATAGATGATAAAATTAAATCAAAGCCAATTAATGAAATTATTGTTGAAATTGGAAAAAGCTTCATTGGTACTGATTATGTGGCTCATACATTGGAAAAAGGTGAAAAAGAAAGCGTTGTAATTAACTTAGAAGGGCTTGATTGTTATACTTTTTTAGAATCAACATTGGCATTGTCACTATGCATTAAGAATGGAAAAACTACATTCAATGATTATCTAAAACAAATTGAAAATTTACGTTACCGTAACGGGGAAATGAAAGAATATCCTTCGCGTCTTCATTATTTTTCCGATTGGCTTTATGATGTTGATAAAAGAGGAATTGGTAAAGATATTACTAAAGAGATTGGCGGTGAGTTGATCAAAAAAAGAATAAACTTTATGAGCAATCATGTAAGTTCTTATAAACAACTAAAAGCTAACCCACAATATGTTAAAGAAATTGTTTTAATAGAAAATGAGATTACTAATAGAGAATATCATTGGATTCCGCAGAAAAAAATCGCTTCAATAGAAAAAAAGATAAACCAAGGTGATCTTATTGGCATAACTACCAATGTTGATGGCTTAGACATTGCTCATGTTGGTATTGCAGTACGGATGGATAATGGCAGAATACATTTTATGCATGCGCCTATTGTTGGTTATAAAGTTCAGATAACAGAAAAACCTTTAAATGAATATATAGCTGGTAATAAAAAACAAAATGGAATTATGGTTTTTAGAGTAAACTGATCATTTAGATTTGAGATTGCTAATTCGCATATATTTATTTGACCAAACTCAATAGTGTTTTTATGTTTTCTAAATCCTCAAGTTGTTCTTTACTTTTTGGCGTTTCAAGAATCAAAGCCACATCTTTTAATTTCTTATCGTTCATAATATTTGTAAATCCTTCTAAGCCAATTTCACCTTTCCCAATATGATCGTGGCGGTCAACTCTGCTGCCAAGCGGTTTTTTACTATCGTTCATGTGAATGCATTTTAGCAAATCCAATCCTATAACTTCATCAAACTCTTTCATCACTTTTTTGTATTGCTTCGAATCTTTAATATCATATCCAGCAGCAAAAATATGCGCTGTATCGATACATACACACATCCGCTCTTTTTCTTCAACCAACTCAATAATTTTTGCTAACTGTTCAAATTTATATCCTATTGCTTTGCCTTGACCGGCTGTTGCCTCAAGCATACTTTTTACTTTGTAATCCTTTGTTTGCTGGTGAACTAAATTAAGCGACTCTGCAATTTTCTTAATTCCTTCTTCTTCTCCAGCACCGCCGTGTGAACCCGGATGAAAATTCATAAAAGGTATTCCAAGAATTTCGCATCGGTCTAATTCGTCTTTAAAAGCAATCAATGATTTTTCAAGATTTTCCGGAATAATTGCACATAGATTAATTAGGTATGAATCATGAGAAACAACTACCTTAACTTTAGACTTAGCAAGTTTATCTTTGAAATTAGTAATCTCTTTTTCCGAAAGCGGTTTAGATGCCCAGCGGTTATTATTTCTTGTGAAGATTTGGATCGCTGTAAATCCAAACTCATCTGCTTTTGCAATTGCAGAATCAACTCCGCCTTCAACAAAAACATGTGCTCCAAGTAAATGCTTCATCACCACCTCTTTTAATTTACATATATAAAATAACACAGTTTGAGTATATCAAGTTCATATATTGGTTCTATTTATTTTCATCGAACGAGATTGTATAATTGTTACATTAATTTACTATTGGAAAACAGAATGAAAATATTTGTAACCGGAGGCAGTGGTTTAATAGGTCAATATTTAAATTTAGAGCTTAGCAAGGCTCATGATATTTTAACTCAGTACAAGACTTATGAAGGCAATTGCAAAAATTATAATTCCTTACAATTGTCTATTACAGATTATAATGCATTATCAAATGTTTTTAAATCATATAAGCCGGACCTAGTAATACACACAGCAGCGGTATCTAACGCTGATAAAGCTGATTCTCTTCCATCAGATCAAGTTTATGAAATTAATGTAACTGCAACAGAAAAAATTGCAGAGCTTTGTAGAAAACACTCGACAAAGATGATTTATACTTCGACTGATTTAGTTTATGCTGGTTATCGTGGGTCTATGTTAACTGAAGACGCCAAATTAATCCCAATTTCTTTGTATGCTGAAACAAAATTGATGGGTGAAACAAAAGTACGCAAAGTTTTGAATAACCATTTAATCCTAAGAGTTTCATTACAGTTTGGATTTGGATTGAATCATTCACGTTCTCATTTTCAATTTATTTTTGATGAACTTAAAGCCGGTAGAAAAGTTAAACTGTATATTGATCAATTACGCTCTGCATTGTCTTTAAATGAAACTGCCAGAATGATTGGAGAGTTAATTGAAAAAGATCTTACTAATGAAACATTTAACTTTGGCGGCGACAGAAGAGTTTCTAGATTCGAATTAGGAAAAGAAATTTGCCGCGTATGCAATTTTGATGAAACTTTACTTGAACCGGTAACAATGGAAGGTGTAAACGCTATGTATAAAGTTCCGGATGTTTCTATGAATATTGAAAAACTGAAATCTATTGGAATTAAACCGAAAACTTTTTCTGATTCAATTGAGGAAGTGCTAAAATTTAAATAGCAATTATCTGCGTTCTTCTAATTTTTTCTTTAGTAATTCGTTTACAACTTGAGGGTTTGCTCTTCCTTTGGTTTCCTTCATTATTTGTCCTACAAAGAACCCAATTGCTTTTTCTTTCCCGCCAAGATAATCTTGAACATCTTTATGATTAGAATCCAATATTTTGGTTATGGTATTTTCCAGTTCAGTTGTTTCGGATATTTGAACTAGGTTTTTTTCTTTTATAATTGTTTCCGGATCCGCATTCTTTTCAACCATATTCGGAAAGATTTCTTTTGCAATTTTACCACTTATAATATTCTTACTTATTAAAGAAACAAGTTTGCCAAGCTTTTGCGGTGTAACTGAAAAATCGTTAATAGAGATTTTCTTTTCGTTAACTGTTTTTAAAACTTCTGTCATTACCCAATTGCTTGCCATTTTATAATCATCGGTTTCTAAAAGTACAGCTTCGTAATAATCAGCAAGTTCTTTGGATGAAGTCAAAATCTGAGCATCATACGCAGGAAGTTTATATTTATCAATAAACCGATTCCGTCGATCATCTGGTAATTCCGGAAGTGTTGCTCTAATTTCTTTGCGCCAATTTTCATCTACAATTATTGGCATTAAATCCGGGTCGGGAAAGTAGCGGTAATCATGAGCTTCTTCTTTTGTTCTCATAGGAAAAACTTGATTTAACTCTGCATCCCACAATAGTGTCTGCTGAATTATTTTCCCGCCATCTTCAATGATGTCAATTTGTCTTTCTATTTCATACGTTATTGCTTTTTCAACATTGCGGAAACTATTCATGTTTTTAACTTCCGCTTTTGTTCCAAGCTTTTTTTCACCTTTTAAACGAATACTGATATTTGCATCGCATCGTAATGAACCTTCCTCCATGTTTCCATCGCAGATTCCCAAATACGTTAATACTTGTTTTAATTTGTTTAAGTAGAAGGTTGCTTCTTCTGCGCTTCGCATATCTGGTTCGCTAACAATCTCTATAAGTGGCGTGCCGGTACGGTTTAAATCTATCATAGTATCATCACCCATATCATGTATTGATTTTCCCGCGTCTTCTTCGATATGTATTCTTGTTATTCCAATATCTTTCGCTGAACCATCTTTGAATTCAATCGTTACTTTTCCAAATTCACAAATCGGCTCTTCATATTGTGAAATCTGATAGCCCTTTGGTAAATCCGGATAAAAATAATTTTTCCTCGCAAAAACCGATTTTTCATTTATTCTACAATTAGTAGCTAAGCCCATTAAAACAGTGTACTCAACAACTTTTTTATTAAGAACTGGAAGAACTCCAGGATGCCCGAGACAAATAGGACAGACATTTGAATTAGGTGATGAGCCAAACTTAGTAGAACAACCGCAAAAAATTTTTGTATTGGTAAGTAATTGAGCGTGAACCTCAAGACCAATTACAGCTTCATATTTTGAATTCATAATAGAGTAATAGAATTGTTGGGCGAATATAAATATTTCTTGAAGTGAAACGAAGTAAGCTAATTAAATACTTCATTTTACTTTTACTTTCTTTTTGTTCATTTTTAATTAAATAATTGAGGGAATAATGGTTCTCGATGTTTTAATCTTTGCTGCTCATCCAGATGATGCTGAGCTTTCTATGGGCGGAACAATAATTAAACTTTCTAAACTCGGTTTTAAAGTTGGCGTAATAGATTTAACAAAAGGTGAGCTTGGCACCAGAGGAACATCCGATAAAAGAAAAAAAGAAGCCGAGAAAGCTTCTGAAATATTAGAAATTTCGCATAGAGAAAATCTTGGATTAAAAGATGGTACAATTAAGTTTAACGAAGATTATCTAATGAAGATAATTTCTAAAATTCGAAAACATCAGCCAAAACTTGTTTTTGCACCTTACTTTAATGATAGACATCCTGATCATATAGGTGCTAGTCAGCTTGTTAAAGAAGCTTTTTTCTTTTCAGGTCTTCCAAAAATAGAAACTGAAGAAAACGATAGAATTCAAATTCCATTTAGACCGCAAAAACTTTTTTATTATATGCAGACTTACGAGTTTACTCCATCTTTCATTTACGATATCAGCGAAACATTTGAAACAAAGATGAAGGCAATATTAGCTTATGATACTCAATTTCATAATCCGGAAAGTAAAGAGCCGGAAACATTTATCAGTCAACCTATATTTTTAGAATTTATTGAAGCACGTGCTAAGTATTTTGGTTTTAAAATCGGGAAAAAGTATGGAGAAGCATTTTTTAGTGAAGAAGAAGTTGAATTGGATCTATCAACACTGATTAAAAAGAAATAGTTATTTTCTTCTGAGGAGTAAATGCTAAAGCGGCAATCATTAAAAAAAGATTTAGCTGGGTTAATCTTAGGAATTATTGTGTTTGCCGCAATAATGTTTTGGGTTGATTTTGGTCCAAATTATCTATCTGCAAAAAAGGTTGCCTCCGTAACTGCTTTGATGGGAATATGGTGGATAACTGAAGCGGTTCCGTTAGCTGTAACTGCATTTCTTCCTCTAATACTTTTTCCAATATTAGGAATTGATTCCGGTGCTAAAACAGCCCAAGCATACGCTAATTCAACTATATTTTTATTTCTTGGCGGGTGATAATTGCGGTAGCAATTGAGAAATGGAATCTTCATAAAAGAATAGCATTAAATGTTATCTCTTTTTTTGGCACAACCCCTTCTCGAATTGTACTTGGATTTATGGTAGCAACTGCATTCATTTCAATGTGGATTAACAATACAGCAACTACTTTAATGGTAATGCCAATTGGTCTGGCTGTTTTACTAAAAGTTGAAGAATCTTTTGGGAAAGAGAATTCCGAGCCATTTTCAAAAACTATATTGCTTGGCATTGCATACGCTAGTTCCATTGGAGGTATTGCTACATTAATAGGTACCGCCCCAAATATGGTGTTTCAACGAGTCTATAATATTTCTTTTCCAAATTCCGAAGGAATACATTTTGGTGAGTGGATGAAATATGCTCTTCCAATTTCACTGACAATGTTAATCTTCACTTGGTTTTTGTTAACTAAAGTTATTTTTAAAATATCTAATAAACTTGAAATTGATAAAGCAATAATTGAAGAGGAGAGAAAAAAACTTGGTAAATTTTCTTATGAAGAAAAAGTTATATCATTAATATTTTTGATAACAAGCTTACTTTGGATTTTCCGTGTCGATTTAAATCTTGAATGGATAATAATTCCTGGTTGGTCAAAAATCTTTCACAAATTCGATTTTATAGATGATGCTACAATAGCAATTGCGATGGCGACAATTCTTTTTATCATTCCTGCAAAAAATGGCGATTCTTCTAATTCGTTTTTACTTAATCATAATTCGCTAAAAAAAATACCGTGGGATATAATAATTCTTTTTGGAGGTGGATTTGCAATAGCTGATGGATTTGTATCTAGCGGTCTTTCAAAATTAATTGGAGTGAAACTTGCTGTGCTATCCGGAACAAACATAGTATTGTTAATTTTAATTGTTTGTTTTTCAGTAACTGCTCTATCAGAAATCGCATCGAACACGGCGACAGCACAGATTATTCTTCCAATTCTTGCTTCAATAAGTATACAGATGAATATCAATCCAATGGTGTTAATGATTCCCGCTACATTAGCAGCGTCGTTTGGATTTATGCTTCCAGTAGGAACTCCACCAAATGCAATTGTTTTTGGAAGCGAAAGATTACGTGTAATCGATATGGCTAAAAGTGGTGTTCTTATTGATATTGTAAGCGTTTTGGTAATTACACTTTTTACTTGTATTTTCTTTTTATAGTACGAAGCGTTTGTAGATAATTTGCATCATACTAAATAAAAAATGGAGTAATTATGGCTTACTATAATTCTAAAACCGTTCAGTATTCTTTTGATGAAACTCTTGTGAAAGTTGCTGAAGAACTTAAGAAAGAAGGATTTGGTGTTTTAACAGAGATTGATGTAAAAGAAACTTTGAAACAAAAACTTCAGGTTGATTTTAGACGTTACAAAATATTAGGCGCTTGCAATCCGCCATATGCTTACAAGGCTCTTCAAACAGAGAAAAATTTAGGAGTTCTACTTCCGTGCAATGTTGTTGTTCAAGAACATGAAGATCACTCAATTCAAGTAAGCGCTATTAATCCTATGGAATCTATGCAAGCAGTAAATAACGAAGCTTTGGGTGAAATTGCAAAAGAAATTTCTGAAAAGTTAAAAAAAGTATTAGAGAATTTGTAATAAGTGGGTGCCTGAGTAAAATCAGGCGCCCATCATTTTGATTATTCTTCAGTAATTGTTACATCAATCATTTTGTCGCCTTGTTCAATGGAATCAACCACATCCAAACCATTCATTACTTTTCCAAAAACTGTATGCTTTCCGTTTAAGTGAGGCTGAGGGGAATGAGTAATAAAGAACTGGCTTCCGTTTGTTCCCGGACCAGCATTAGCCATGGACATTGCTCCACGATCATGTCTTAACGGATTGTTCTTGAACTCATCTTCAAATTTATATCCAGGACCACCACTACCGGTTCCAGTTGGGTCTCCGCCTTGAATTACAAAATCTTCAATCACTCTGTGAAAAGACACACCATCATAAAACCCTTCCTTAGCTAGAAAGACAAAGTTGTTAACGGTAATAGGCGCATATTCGGGATATAATTTAATCTCGATCATGCCACGGTTTGTATTCATCATCGCCGTATAGTTTTTTTTAACGTCTATTTTTATATCTGGTTTTGTACTCCATTGTTTTGACATTTTTACCTCTTGTTATTGATTGTTTATTTTTCGAATGGTGTATCTTTTATAACAAATGCAGCAATTTTCTCTACAAATTTAGCAACTAATTTATCCAAATCGGAATTCTCAGAAATACGCTCTTCAAATGATTTTATTCCATAAGAAACTGGCTGTCCGCGTTGATTATCATAAATTGCATATTTTATTTCGCAGCTAAATACTTGATCCGTAAGTTTTGCCGGAGTTAATCTTGTTTCTGTTGGTGCTGGTGCCGAGGCTGTATAATGCTTTGCCGGATCGGAAGTTTCTCTTTGTTTTTTGTATATAGCTAGCGCAAGGTGATCGAAAAAAAGAATATAGATTTCTTGTTTTTCTTTATCAGAAAAGTTCAAAGGTTTCGTCGGTAAATCAAAGTGTATCGTTTCACCTTTTGTGTAATTAAGTTTTGTTTTTTCTTTGCTGAAACGATTTTCAATTTCGACAAAATCAATTTTTTGAAATGTAGAACTTTCTCCGATATCATTAATTAATTTACTTCCTATTGTTTCTATAAACTTTCTATTTATTGTATTTAATTCATCTTCGGTAAAAAGGTATTTATCCTGAGTGATTTTAAACTCTTTAACAGTAGGTATAATTAAAGATGCGCGTTTTATTTTTTTATCGGCATATTCCGGAGCAATGAAATAATCTTTGCTGCTGCAAGAAGCAAGCAGAGTAATTAATAACAAATAGACTAGATTTTTCATCTATATTCTCACAATTAATTAAAACAAAATTTAAGGTAAGATAGTAGAAAATGAAAATTAAATTCAATTATTAGTAACTAAACTTTGATATAAGAAATAATCAGTGCCTAAGCTTTTGCTCAGGCACTAAAGAACTTAGTGACACTTCTACTACCTAGTAAGCTTTTTGTATTTGACTCTATGTGGCACATCTGCTTCTTTGCCAAGGCGCTGGCGTCTGTTCTCTTGGTAATCAGAAAAGTTTCCTTCAAACCAAACAACCTGGCTGTCACCTTCGAATGAAAGAATATGAGTACAAATTCTATCCAAGAACCATCTATCGTGGGAAATAACAACAGCACAGCAGGCAAAATTTAACAAACCTTCTTCAAGCGCGCGCATAGTATTAACATCTAAATCATTTGTAGGTTCATCAAGAAGAATTACGTTTGCAGCTTGACGCAAAGCGATAGCAAGATGTAAACGGTTACGCTCGCCGCCGCTTAAATTTCCAACTTTCTTTTGTTGATCGCCACCGGTAAAGTTAAACTGTCCGCAATAAGCACGTGAGTTTTGCTCTCTATTTCCAAGCTGAATAATATCATTCCCGCCGCTTATCATTTCCCAAACAGATTTATCCGGATCGAGCGACTCGCGGCTCTGATCTACATAAGCAAGTTTTACAGTATCACCAACCTTAAATGAACCAGCATCTGGTGTTTCTTGTCCAACAATCATTCTGAACAAAGTTGTTTTGCCTGCACCGTTGGGACCAATTACACCAACTATTCCTCCCGGAGGAAGTTTGAAACTGAGATTTTCGAAAAGAACTTTATCACCATAAGCTTTGGAAATTCCTTCAGCTTCAATAACCACATTTCCTAAACGTGGTCCTGATGGTATATAAAGTTCTAAATCTTTTTGCCGTTTCTCGCTTTCTTCGGTAAGCATCTCTTCGTAAGAAGATATTCTTGCTTTAGATTTTGCCTGACGAGCGCGAGGAGACATTTTAATCCATTCAAATTCTCTTGCTAAAGTTTTCTGGCGTTCTGTTTCTTTCTTTTCTTCTTGAAGCAATCTTTGTTGTTTTTGTTCTAACCAAGAAGAATAATTTCCTTTCCAAGGAATACCTTCACCGCGGTCTAATTCCAAAATCCAGCCGGCAACATTATCCAAGAAATATCTATCGTGAGTAACAGCTATAATTGTTCCGGCATATCGGTTTAATTCAGCTTCAAGCCAAAGAACAGTTTCTGCATCAAGGTGGTTTGTCGGTTCATCAAGAAGAAGAATATCCGGACGTTTGAGTAAAAGTCTGCATAGAGCAACGCGTCTTCTCTCACCGCCGGATAGCACTTTAACTGGAGTATCTCCAGGCGGACAATTAAGTACATCCATTGCAAGATCAAGTTTGGAGTCGAGATCCCAAGCATCCATCGAATCAAGTTTATCTTGAACTTTGCCTTGTCGTTCAAGAAGATCATTCATTTCATCATCGCTCATCGGCTCGGCAAATTTTGCGTTTATTTCATCATACTCTGCAAGTACATCAACAATTTCCTGTACTCCTTCTTGTACTATGTCTTTTACAGTTTTACTATCATCAAGAATTGGTTCTTGCTCTAAAATTCCAACAGTAAAGCCGGGAGAGATTGCTGTTTCGCCGTTAAAGTCTTTATCTGTTCCGGCAAGAATGCGAAGAAGAGATGTTTTACCCGATCCGTTTAAACCGAGCACCCCAATTTTTGCGCCGTAGAAATATGAGAGATAAATATTTTTTAGTACTGCTTTTTGATTGTAATACTTGCTAACTCCAATCATTGAATAAATTACTTTATTGATTTCCGGTGCCGCCATTATTTCTCCTATAATTTTTTTTGAGAACGCTAATTTGCGCCTATCTTCAAGGAATCTTAAATTTTTTCTACAGAAACTTACCACAAAACAGAGTTGTTGTAAATAGGGAAGGCTATTTGGGAATTTGTAAAATATGTAATGTGAACTTGATCTTACTCTAGACCTTCAATTAAGCGGATCAAGAGTAAGGTCAAGATCAAGAGTTTGTTACATACTCATCATTTTGTGTGCTTTGGGTTTACTGCCGCCTTGTACTTTAGCGTCTTCCATTAAAACTTTGTAGCTGTAGCCATAGCCAAAATCTTTGTCGAGCACAATTTTTCCGGTAACAGTAACAATATCTTCTTTATTTGCTAAATCTTGAGTTGTAATTGTCAAATCAAAATCTGAGCCGCTTTTAGTTCCATCTTGAATATGAAGCCAGTTTTTATCCATAATACCAATATTAACTTTAACAACTTTTCCTTTTATAGTTACAGTTTGGTTGGCATAAGCTGATGGCTTTGCAAACAACTGAGCAAGAGTAATACCGCCTACAGCTTTTTCTACTTGAACATTTTCTTGTTCAATTTTTGGTTTCATAGGCTGGTTCATTGCTCCAACACCAAGCTTGGATTCGAGTTTATCAACAAAAAAAATAGAATCAAAAGTTTTCTTTAATTCTTTACTTTCAAATTGTTTCATTTCCATTGCATTTTGGTAAGTAAGAACTTCGCCAACTTTTATTGGCGCTTTAGGGCAAGCCATCCAATACTCTTTTCCACCTTCTGTAACTTTTAGGTATGTGTATTCAGATACATCTACAACTTCTTTTACAGTAACTTCGTGCGTGGCTTTAACAGCAGGTTGTTCTGCTTTTTTAGGCTGTTCATTTTCTTTTGAACATGCATTAAATAAAAATGAAGCAATTGCAACAAATGCGAGTAATATATATTTCATTTTCTTCCTTTTTAATTTGATGGCAGTAAAAATAACAAAAGGTTTGCAAATGGAAAGTCGGGTTTAAAACAATTAAATAATTGTTTAATTCTTCAGTTATTTTAACGATAATTAGAGTAGGAATTTAGGATAGAAACAAAAATTGATATGAACGTAAGGAAAATTAGAGAAATAGCTGATGGTTTATTTGAGCAAGGCAAGTATGAAGATGCTTACATTGTTTACGATGAAATTTATAATAGAATTTGGAGTGCTATTGGTGTTATTCAAACCGGATTAACAAACTTTTCGAATGAATATTTAGGAAGCAGTTTCAAATCGAGCTATAAATTAAGAACTAATTTTACTGTTCAGATTTCTGACAATGTCTTCAAGAAATGGTTTAATCTAGACACCGACCAAACTCTTAATGAATTAACTTTTACTACTTACGGGCATCTTCAATGTATTTCTTATTCACCATATCTTAATAAAACAATTGGATCCGATGTAGTTTACAGCGAGTTTATGATTTTACAAACTCTTGTAAGTGATCCAACTGGTGAAGATTGGGTTAACTCAATATTAAGAATAGTAAGTCCGCTAATGGAAGATCAAAGAGTTAAAAAGCTTAGACCAAGCTTAACAGAAACAAATGTAAAGAAACAACTAATCGAAAACGCAGCCAAGTTAAATTCCACAGATTGGAAAGAAGCAAACATTTGTCTTTTAGACTATCTTTTTAATATGGGAGATAATTCTTCCGAACTATATACTACTGTTCATAAAACTGTTGGAACGTATTTTAGACAGAAAACACATCGTAAAAAGCAAAGCGAAACAAAAGGGAAAAAACAAGAAGGTTACAGCTATCAAAGTTATGAGCGTTATGAAAAGTATGAACGTTATGAACGATTTGAAAGCAATACACATTACTACAAAAAGGAAGAATTTGATTCTACTCGGGCGACAGAATTTGAAAAAGCAAAATATTACGGTCAAGTTTTAGGGTTAACAGGTAAAGTATCTAAAACATACATTCGAAAAAAATATTTAGAGATGATAGCTCAATATCATCCCGATAAAGTTTTTGATCTTGGAGAAGAATTGAAAGTCTTGTCAGAAGTAAAAACTAAACAAATAAATGCCGCGTACGATTGGATGAAGAAGAAGTACAATATTTAGCAGTGTTTGGGGTAGCCCGTTTCTATGGGCAAAGAAAAATCGCGAGACCACTCATTCCACGCAGAAAAATAACAGCGTACATTTTTTATACCGGCAAGTTTCATGCATATATAAACATTTGATGTTCGTGCGCCTTTGAAGCAGTAAATAATCACGTTGCTTTCAGAACTTATCCCTATATCAGAAAAAAGTTTTTTCAATTCATCTGCGCTTTTAAACTTTGGAATTGAATTATCGTTCTTCATCATATTGTACCATTCAATCCATTGGGCTTTGGGTAATCTTCCTTTACGCGGCGCAAAGTCGGGTCCGTAAGGAGATGAGCTAACACCAATCCACTCTGCATGATCTCGCACATCAAGAATTGTGATATCCGGATTGTTAATTGCATCAAGCATTTCGTTGGAATCAACAATCATAGAGTTATCAATACTTACTAAAAATTCTTTCGGTGTTGTAAACGGA
The DNA here is from genome assembly GCA_964631495.1 of uncultured Melioribacter sp. GTDB lineage: Bacteria > Bacteroidota > Ignavibacteria > Ignavibacteriales > Melioribacteraceae > Stygiobacter. Next base: position 26,324 of record CAZVYT010000016.1, read on the forward strand.
AATTTTGTTGAGGTTGGATAATTATTCAGAAGCCAACATTGATAACCACCATGCAACACATTAACGTTTTTATGACCGAGATGTTTTAATAGAAACCACCCGCGACAAGATCTTCCGTAACCATTATCCATTGCATCTTCATATACAACAACTTTTTCATTTCCGGTTATGCCAATTGAGGAAAACAATTGAGAGAATGTTTTTCTAAGTGATTCGTAGCCTCCGTTATCTTTTGTAGCTAAGTAAGTGAAAATATCATAAACATTTATCGCACCCGGTATATGAGAAATAATGTAATCCTCGGGTTCACGAGTATCAATTATTACAAAATCTTCACGGTTTAACATTGTAAGTAACTCGTGTGCTTCAATGAGAAAGTCTTTAGGATTAGGTTCTATGGCTTTTTCCTTTCAACAATTGATTAATCTTCGAAGTAAAAGGAAAAATATTTAGAGTTGAAATGTAAATTCTTTCAAGCGCAACAATCGCAGTTGCCGCACGGCTTTTCATCAGGAAAACCAAAGTATTCAGAAATGAAGACTCTTCTGCATTCAATAGATTTGAAATAATTAACTACAGAAAGAAGCTTTTTATTATCACTCATCAATTTATCACCAAGATGTTTCTCATCATGAAGTTCGTGCGGTAGTTCATCTATTATCTGTAAATCTTTTGTCTCAATCGTTCCTTCGGTTACACCATATCTGTCTAACATTGCCAAAACAGTTTCAACTCTAAAATCACTTTTATCTTTCCAGCTCATTTGCTCACGTAAAAAATCTATACCTTCTGCATTTACAACTTGAGGCTGATTTTTTAATAAGTCAAACATCCGAGAATAATAATCAGCGTTAGGGTTTGCCCATTTTATAAATTCCATCTGAGTATATAGATCTTGCTGATTGTAAAGCAGCATACAGACTGAATCTTGACCATCGCGTCCGGCTCTCCCAATTTCTTGATAGTAAGATTCAATGGAGGAAGGAACTTCTGCATGAATAACAAAACGAATATCCGGTTTATCAATTCCCATTCCAAAAGCATTTGTTGCAAGAATAAGGTTTTGTTTACCGTTTAGAAAATCCCGCTGAGTTCTTTTGCGTTCTTGCGGTTCGAGTTTCCCATGGTAAATACTATGCGAGTATCCTTTGTCTCTAAGAATTTGAGAATAGTATTCGAGTTTCTTAATCAATGCGAAATAAATTATTCCGGCACCTTTATAATTATCCAGTACTTTAAAGATTGCTTCAAGAGTTTCTTTTTCATCGTAAATATCGGAAGTCTCCAGCCTTAGATTTGGGCGCTGAATGCCTTCATGAAATATTTTGATTTCGTTTTTCTGCAAGCCAAGTTTTGCAATTATATCTTTTTGAACTTCGGTAGTTGCCGTGGCAGTTAGTGCAATTGTTAACGGATTTCCCATTAACTCACGAAACTCTGAAATACGGGAATAGTCGGGACGGAAATCGTGTCCCCATTCACTAATGCAGTGGGCTTCATCTATAGCAAGTAAAGAAATTTTAGTTTTAGTTATTGTTTCCACAAAATCTTTTTTGCGAAACCGCTCCGGAGTTACATAAAGCAGTTTAGCTTTACCTTCAACAAATTTCTGTAATCGCTCTTTACGTTTTTCCGGTTTTACTGTTGAATTGATAAATTCTGCCGGAATATTTTTCTTTTTAAGAGCATCAACTTGATCTTGCATTAATGCAATAAGGGGGCTTATTACAATAGTTCCGCCATCAAATAACATAGCTGGTAATTGATAACAAATAGATTTGCCGCCGCCGGTTGGCATTAATACCAAACAGTGTTTCTTTTCCGTTAACAATCTATTAACAATTGTCTCTTGCTTTCCGCGATAGGTTTCGTGTCCAAAATATTTTTTAAGTGCTTCTTTTGGTTCAAACATGGTTTCTTTCTTATTTAAATTAAAAATTTCAACACAAAGATATCAAAATGCTGCCGGATTGATGCTAAACTGAGTTATCTTTGCATCAACAATTGGTAAAAAAATGGCAAAAGTGATTCTAAAGAAAAACGAAGAAAGACGAATTAAACAAGGACATCTTTGGGTGTTTAGTAATGAAGTACAAACACTTGATAATGAAGAAAATAAAATTGAAAATGGGCAAGTTGTTGAAGTTTTTGATTCACGCGGAATTTTTGTTGCAAGTGGTTTTTATAACGGCAACTCATTAATAGCTGTAAGAATAATTTCTACAGAACAAAACATAAATGTTCCCGAGATAATAGAAAATAGAATTATATCTGCTTACAATTTCCGTAAATCTATGTATCCTAACCGCGAGTCTTTAAGAATTGTTTTTAGCGAAAGTGATTTTTTACCTGGATTAATTATTGACAAATACAACGATACCTTTGTTTTGCAAGTGTATTCTGTAGGAATTGAAAAGAATATTGAAGCGGTTGTAAAAACGCTCGAGTCAAAACTCAATGCAAGAAACATATTTACTAAGCATGATGAACACTTTCGTGCATTAGAAGGATTGCCAACAGAAGATAAAACTTATTTGGGCGAAGCCGCCGAAGAATTAATTTCTGATGGAACATTAAAGTATAAGGTGAATTTTAAGAGTGGTCAAAAAACCGGATTCTACTTCGATCAGTGTGATAATAGAAAAATCTTTGGTGAATTCTGTAAAGAAAAAACTGTTTTGGATTGCTTCTGTAATTCCGGCGGATTTGGTTTACACGCAATAGCAAATGAATCAAAAAAAGTAACTTTTGTAGATTCTTCTGCCACCGAAATTGAAAATGTTAAAAACAATAAAGCAATAAATGAATTTACAACAGACTCAGAATATGTTTGCTCTGATGTTTTTGATTATTTAGAAAGATGTGTTGCCGAAAAGAAGAAGTTCGATGTAATTAATATTGATCCTCCTGCATTTGCCAAAAGCAAAAAAATTCTAAGCAAAGCGGTAAAAGCATACGAAAAACTAAACCGTCTTGCCCTAGAGGTTGTAAATGATGGCGGTTACATTTTTACTTCATCTTGTTCTCATCATTTGAGTAAAGAAAATTTTATTGATTCAATTCGCTCTGCGGGGATCAAGTCCGGAAATAATATCCAGCTCATTTATACAAACGGAGCTTCAATAGATCATCCCTCTTTGCCTGCAATGAAGGAAACTGAATATCTGAAGTTCTGCATTTTAAGAAAGGTAAATTAGTCTAACTGATTTGCAGAGTTTATTTGGCTCATTTTTTATATTTGTCCCGCTTAAAATTAACTTTTAACAGATTTTAACATTTTTTTAGAAACCGGTTACCAATTCGGTTTGTAGAAAGCACACGAAATTAAAAATCAGTGAGGGAAACCTTGGATATTACAGCACTAAATGAAAAAATCAGAAAAGAAAGTGAGTTTATTGATGTTCTTTTCAACGAGATAGGCAAAACTATTGTTGGACAGAAACAAATGCTTGAACGCCTAGTTGTAGGTTTGCTAGGCAACGGACACGTACTACTAGAAGGCGTTCCCGGGCTTGCAAAAACTCTCGCAATAAAATCGCTGGCATCGGCAATGAAAGCAAAATTCCAGCGAATCCAGTTTACACCGGATTTACTGCCGGCAGATTTGCTTGGAACAATGATATACAATCAAAAAGATGGAAATTTTGCAATTAAGAAAGGACCGGTTTTTGCCAATTTTATTTTGGCAGATGAAATTAACCGCGCCCCGGCAAAAGTTCAAAGTGCTCTTTTAGAAGCAATGCAAGAACGCCAAGTTACCATTGGCGAAAACACTTTTAAGCTCGATGAACCGTTTTTAGTACTCGCAACACAAAACCCGATTGAGCAAGAAGGAACATATCCGTTACCGGAAGCGCAAGTCGATCGTTTTATGTTGAAGATTAAAATTACATATCCTACACGCGAAGAAGAACAAAAAATTATGAGGTTGAATACTTTATCTGATATTCCTAAGATAAATTCTGTTATTTCTCCAGAGGATATTCTTCGCGCGCGCAAATTAGTTAACGAAGTGTACGTAGATGAAAAAATTGAAAAATATATTCTGGATATTGTTTTTGCGACGCGCTCTCCAAAAGATTTTGGTTTGGATGAATTAACAGATTTGATCAGCTATGGCGGATCGCCTCGTGCTACAATTAATCTCGCTCTTGGCGCACGCGCTATGGCATTTATCCGTAGAAGAGGTTATGTAATTCCGGAGGATGTTCGTTCAATTTGTTCCGATGTACTTCGTCATAGAATTGCTGTTACTTACGAGGCCGAAGCCGAAGACATAACTTCCGAAGCTATAATTACAAAAATATTGAACAGAGTTGAAGTACCTTAACAGCTGTTAGAAGTTACTTTTAGCATTTAGCTAATTGCTAATTTCTAACACCTAACCTTAAAAAAATGATTACAAAAGAATTACTTAAACAAGTAAAGCAAATTGAGATTAGAACACGCGGACTTGTAAACGAAGTCTTTAGTGGTGAATATCATTCGGTATTCAAAGGACGCGGAATGGAATTTTCCGAAGTACGCGAATATGATTTTGGTGATGATATTAGAAACATTGACTGGAATGTAACAGCTCGGTTTGGTCATCCGTATGTTAAAATTTTTGAAGAAGAACGTGAACTTACTGTTATGCTACTTGTGGATATGAGCGGATCGCTCGGCTTTGGCTCAGTTACAAAAACTAAACAGCAGATAGCCGCCGAGCTAAGCGCAATTCTTGCATTTTCTGCTTTGAAGAACAATGATAAAGTTGGATTGATATTATTTACTGATCGAATTGAAAAATTTATTCCACCTAAAAAAGGAAAAACTCACTCACTTAGAATTATCCGAGAAGTGCTTTCATTTGAGCCTCAAGGAAATCAAACAAGCATTAAACAAGCTCTCGAGTATTTCAACCATACTATTAAGAAAAAAGCTATTGTGTTTTTGATTTCGGATTTTATTGATGGCGGCTATGATAAGATTTTGAAAATTGTTGGGCGTAAGCATGATTTGATTGGTGTTGTTCTTCAAGATCAAAGAGAAAAAGCTTTGTTCGATGCAGGGCTTGTAAAATTTAAAGATGCAGAAACCGGAGAAATCCGTTATTTAGATACAACAAACAAGCTGGTTCAAAAAACAGTTCTAGAGAACAGCCGCAGATGGAATGATAGCAGAAGGCAGCTTTTTCTTACCAGCCGTTTGGATGAAATCGAAATTGAAACATCTCAATCCTATGTAAAACCGCTCGTTGATTTCTTCAAAAAAAGGGAGAAGAGATGGTAAGATTTCTTAATAAGGTATTTCTCCTTTTGTTTTTTGTTTTTGTTAATGTTAATGCACAATCAATTTCTGTTTCTGCTACAACTGATACAAGCACATACAAAGTTGGTGATTATATCACATTGACTTTAGAACTTCGCTATGATAAAAGTATTAAAGTTCAGATTCCTTCAGTTAAAGACAGCATAAAAGTTTTAGATTACATTCAAACACTTCCATCAGAGAAGAAAGAAAATGATGGAAAAGTTACTGAGATTCAAAAGTTTATCTTTTCAAAATATGATTCAGCTCAAGTAACAATTCCTTCCTTGTTAGTCTTTTATACAGAAGGAAACAATACTGATAAAAGATCTTTAGCAACAACTCCATTTACAATTACAATTAATAAACTACAGGTAAATCAGCAAGAAGATATTAGAGATATAAAAGCGCCATTGACAATACCGCTTCCTTGGTGGATTATACTTCTAATAATTGTTAGCATAGTTATTTTGGCACTTGGTGGTTTTTATTTGTTCAAATATTTGAAGAAACGTAAAGAAGGAAAAGTTGAAATAAAACCAGAAATAAAAATTCCACCGCATGAAATTGCTTTAGCAAAATTAGATGAGCTGGAAGGTAAAAAACTCTGGCAAAGTGGAAAAGTTAAAGAGTTTCACAGTGAAGTAACTGAAATTGTACGAGAGTATTTTGAAAAACGGTTTAATTTCCGTGCACTCGAGATGCCTTCTTCAGAAATTCTTCCTGTATTAAGTTATTTAGCAGAGGCAAAAGCAATTGTTGAAATAGCTGATAGGTTTTTCACAAATGCGGATCTTGTTAAGTTTGCAAAGTTTGAACCTATGCCTCATGTAAATGATGAAATGTTAAAGCAAGCTTACGTAATAGTTAAGCAAACAATTCAGTTTCAATTAGAAATTTCGCAAAATGGAGAAGCAAATGTTTAGCGATGTTTCATTTGCATATCCAATTGTATTGATTCTTCTCCTTGCAATTCCAGCTTTGGCATATTGGTACTGGAAGAAGAAAGAAAAAATTACTCCGGATGTTTCTTTTTCGTCACTTCAAATATTTGGGAAGGCGCCCGTTACACTTAAAGAAAAATTAGCTCACATTCCCAACTATATTAGATTACTTGCTCTTGCTCTTTTGATAATTGCCGCCGCGCGTCCGCAAAGTTTTAGCAGCGGAGAAAATATTTATACAGAAGGAATCGATATAGCCATGGTGCTGGATATTTCCGGCAGTATGCTTTCCGAAGATTTCAAACCAAACCGCCTTGAAGCCGCAAAAAAGGTTATTGATGAGTTTATCAAAGGAAGAACAGTAGATAAAATTGGGTTGGTGATATTCTCCGGTGAAAGCTTTACTCAATGCCCGCTAACAATTGATTATTCTGTTTTACGAAATCTTCTCAAAGACATTCAAATGGGAATGATTGAAGATGGAACGGCAATTGGCAACGCAATTGCAAACGGAGTTAACAGACTTAAAGACAGTAAAGCAAAAAGCAAAGTAATGATCTTATTGACAGATGGAGTAAATAATGCAGGTCATATTGATCCTCTTACTTCAGCTCAGATTGCGCAAAAGTTTGGTATTAGAATTTATTCGATTGGTGTTGGTACAATTGGACAGGCGCCATATCCATTTCAAACTCCTTTTGGAGTACGCTATCAAATGGTTCCGGTAGAAATTGATGAAAATATTTTGAAACAAATTGCAGAAACAACCGGCGGAAAATATTTTCGTGCTACAAACAATCGTAAACTTGCCCAAATTTATGAAGAGATTGACCGGTTAGAAAAAACTAGAGTTGAAGTTACTTCATACCGTAACGCAAAAGAATTGTATTTCGGGTGGGCGTTAAGCGGATTGTTGCTACTTTTTGCAGAAGTTGGTTTATCCAAACTTTATTTGAGAAGATTGCCATGATAAGATTTGGACATAGCGGGATACTTTACTTATTGTGGCTTGTACCAGCTTTAGTTGTTTTATACTGGTACTTTCAAAAAAATCAAAACAAACTTCTTGAAAAATATGCCAACATTAAACTTCATAAAATTCTCTTTCCGGAAAGAAGCAAATTAAAATCTGCAATTAAGTTTGGTGTTCATTTATTTGCCTTAACACTTTTAATACTTGCCGTTGCTAATCCGCAAGTTGGAACTAAAATTGAAGATGTAAAACAAATTGGAATTGATGTTTACATTTTGCTTGATGTTTCAAAAAGTATGGCTGCTGAAGATATAAAGCCAAGCAGACTTGAAAAAGCAAAGTTTGAGATTTCAAAACTTATTCAAAAACTTGAAGGAGATAGAATTGGTCTAATAGTTTTTTCCGGGCAAGCTTTCGTTCAGTTTCCATTAACTTCAGATTATGCTGCGGCAAATCTTTTTTTAAATGCCATTGATTTCAATTCAGTTCCTCAGCCTGGAACTAATATTGGGGCGGCTTTAGATCTTGCGCTTAAGTCTTTTCGTTTTGATGATGGAACTAAGAAAGCTATTGTTATTATTACCGATGGCGAAGATCATGAAGGAAATATAGAAGGTGCATTAAGTGAAGCGGAATCAAAAGATGTTAGAGTTTATGCTATTGGTTTTGGTTCACTGACAGGAACACCTATTCCAGATTATAATGCGAGTGGAGCACAAGTTGGTTATAAGAAAGATAATCAAGGTCAAATAATATTAACAAAACTTGATGAAAAAACTTTGGAAAATATTGCTGCTAAAGGTAACGGAAAATATTACCGCGGAAGCAATACAGAAGATGAACTTGATAAAATATTTAACGATTTATCAAAGATTCAAGAATCAGAATATGGTTCCAAAAAAATTACGGAGTATGAAGACCGGTTTCAATATTTCTTGTTTCCGGCAATCTTTCTTTTAATTGCAGAATTTATGATGACTTCAAAAAGAACAAAGTGGCTTGATAAACTTGAACAGATTAGGAAAGGAGAGTTTAAGTGAAAATAGTAATTCTTCTTTTGGTTATTTTCTTTTCAGTTACATTGTTTGCACAGAGCGCAAGAAGTTTGAATAATGATGGTGTGGATTTGTATAAGGACAAAAAGTTTTCCGATGCTGAAGTTAAATTTAAAAAGAGTTTAGAGAAAAGTCCGGAATTGTTTCAAGGACATTTTAATTTAGGCGATTCCTTTTATAAACAAGGCAGATATGATGAAGCAATTCAATCCTTCAAAAAAGGAATTTCACTTACTGATGATAAGGAAAAGAAATCAAAAGCGTTTCATAATATTGGCAACTCTCTATTGAAACAACAAAAATATCAAGAAGGAATCGAAGCATATAAAAATGCACTCAGGAGTAACCCAAACGATTTGGAAACAAAATACAATCTTTCTTATGCGCTAAATATGATGAAACAAAATCAAAATAAGCAGAATCAGCAAAACAAGGACGATAAAAACAAAGATCAAAATAAAGATCAGCAGCAAAATCAGCTGAATAATCAAGACAAAAAAGATCAAAACAAAGAACAGCAAAAACAGCAACAGCAACAACAAAAAAATCAAATTTCAAAAGAAGAAGCACAACGTATTTTAGAAGCGATGAAGAATAACGAAAAAGATATGCAGAAGAAACTTCGCAAAGTAAAGGGCAAACCATACGCAACCGATAAAGACTGGTAAACACAATTGTAAATTGAGAAAGACGAATTGAAGATTACTTGATCAATTCGATTTGGAGAATTAAAATGTTTAGAATTTATTTGAAATATTTAGCCTTAATATTTGTGCTTTTGTGCGCCAATAATGTGTTCGCTCAAAAATTTTCCGCATCAATTGAAAGAACTACAATTGGTTTAAACGAGCGTTTTCAAGTTGATTTTAACTTTGAAGGCGGCGATATAAACAGTGTTAGTAATTTCCGTCCACCATCTTTTTCCGGTTTTAGAGTATTAAGCGGACCGAATCAATCATCCAGCATGCAAATTATTAATGGAAAAGTAAGTGGTTCGCTTGGTTTATCATACATTTTACAAACCGAAAGTATTGGTGAGTTTACAATCAATTCAGCTTCTATAGATTACGCAGGAAAAACTTATTCCACTCAGCTGTTAAAAATAAAAGTTGAAAAAGGTTCAGCTCAGCAACAGCAGCAAAATTCTGGCAGTGGTTATGATCAAAAAGAAATGGCTAAAAATGTTTTTATTGTAGCCGAAGCAAACAAATCAAGAGTGATTCAAGGCGAACAAATTACTGTTACGTACAAACTTTACACAAAATTAAACATAGCTTCGCCACAAATAACAAAGCTTCCTTCATACGAAGGATTTTGGTCAGAAGAAATCGGACCAATCAAACAAATCAATTTCGAATTGGAAATGTTCCGCGGTGAAAGATACCGCGTTGCAAAAATTAAGCAAGTTGCATTGTTTCCAAGTAAAACCGGCACATTGAATGTAACACCGTTTGAGTTGAATGTGCCTGTAATTGTTAAAAAGAAAAGAACTGGTAATGATTTGTTCGATGAGTTTTTTAACGATTCTTTTTTCGGCAGATCTGAAACAGTTGAGTTTTTGGCAAAATCAAATACGCTAAAAGTTGTAGTCGATCCCTTACCAACAGGCGCTCCCGAATCATTTAATGGTGCAGTCGGCAATTTTACATTTCGTGCAGAAGTTGATAAAAATGATGTAACTGCAAATGAAAGCATTACATTAAGAATGAACTTACAAGGCAGCGGAAATATAAAATTGATAAACCCACCAACGCCACAACTACCTACCGGCATGGAGAAGTATGAACCAAAAACTATTGAGAATATAAACCGTAGTGCTCTTGTCTCGGGACAAAAAATTGTTGATTATCTTTTAATTCCTAGATCATCGGGCACTAAAGAAATTCCCGCTATAGAGTTTACTTATTTAAATCCATCCTCGAAAAAATATGTAACACTTAGATCGCCATCATTCAGACTTAACGTTCGTCCTGGTGTTGGTGGGGAAGTAGCATCAAATAATTTTGCAAAAGAAGATGTAAAGCTTCTAAGCCAAGATATTCGTTTCATCAAACTAAATGACTTTAATTTGGAGCCAAAGCAAGAAATAACATTCATTAAGCCTTGGTTTTGGGGCTCAATTATTATACCGCTTTTTGTTATGATTGGTGCGTTTATATTTAAGAATAAACAAGATAAACTTTCTGGCAATGTACAATTGATGAAATACAAAAAAGCAGAAAAAGAAGCACGTAAGAGATTAAAGTTAGCTAAAACAGCGCTCGATTCTGAGCAAACTACTCGTTTCTATTCTGAAATATCTTTTGCATTGTTCGGCTATCTTGAAGATAAACTGGCAATTGAAAAGTCCGAATTTACAATTGAAGGTGCGGCAGAAAAATTGTTTGAAAAAAATGTTAATGCACAATTGATAGAACGTGTTAAAAAAATTGCCGAACGGTGTGAGTTTGCAAGGTTTGCTCCGCAAGGTGAAATGCAAGCTGCTGCAAACTATCTGTATGAAGAAACCGTAAAAGTAATTGTTGATTTAGATTCTTCTATAGGAGGCAAAAAATGAAAAAGAATTTATTTCAATTACTTTATACTTTCATTATAACCTTAGTTACCTTGTCAAATTTGGCTGCTCAAACACCAGATGATTTGATGAGTAAAGCGAACAAGTTTTATCAAGAGCAAAATTATTCTGAAGCAAAGGCATATTATGAAAAAATAATCTCACAAGGATTTGAAAGCGGTACATTGTATTATAATCTTGGAAATTCCTATTTCAAAGAAGGCAGAATTGGAAAAGCAATTCTATCTTATGAAAAAGGACTCAAACTTGAACCAAATGATGAAGATTTGCAGTATAATTTAAAAATCGCAAACTCTAGAACTATCGACAGAATCACTGAAGTTCCAAAATTGTTTTTGGTTTCATGGTGGGAAGGATTAGTTACATCATTAGGAATTAGTGGTTGGTTAATTTCTGTAGTACTTACGTTTTGGTTTTTACTTGCAAGTATTGCGATTTACTTTTTTTCAAAAAAAACCACATGGCAAAGGATTACATTTTTTAGCGGATCGATTTCACTTTCCATTCTTGTGTTGCTCATTGTAATATTATCTGCCCGTGTAAATCGGGAAGTTGCAAATGATTATGGAATTCTAACTGAACTAATTTATTCGGCAAAAACTTCACCAGATGAAAAAAGCAACGATGCTTTTGTAATTCACGAAGGTGTTAAATTCAGTTTAGAAGATTCTGTTGGCGAATGGGTTAAAATCCGTTTGCTTGATGGAAAAATTGGATGGATACAGAAAAGTGTTTTTGGGCAAATCTAATATTGCTTTTTGTACAGAACTTCAACTTCAACATTGAAATGACCGGTTTATCATACGATCATAAATATTTTTTATTTATATTTGATCGGCAGATGAATCGGAAATACCATGAATAAAGTAATAGAAATATTTAGGTTGCTTTCAATTACGTTGCTTTTAATAGCATCTGGTTGTTCTTTTGATAATGGATCAACCACTACACCAACTGAAAATACTACAAATAATTCTCTACTGACTTTAAAAACACCTTTAGATGGAACTACCGGTATTTCTGTGTTTGGAACAAATCTGCAATGGACATCAACTGCTTCTATTGGAACTGTTTTTCAAGTGTTTCTAGAAACTACAACAGGCAAAAGTGTTTTGCCAACATCTGCTAGCTGGAATACTACTCCAAAAGCTGTTGGAATAACTTCAACATCATATAACCCGGGACAGTTAACATACTCTACTTGGTACGCATGGAAAATTAGAGCTTTATTGCCAAGCGGTACTTGGTTGGATTCACCTGTACAATATTTTCAGACAGAAAATATTCCGGCATCTGCATCTAATATTCTTAAAGTTTATGATTATAAAACCAACTTCGACCCTAATAATTTAAACACAGAAAGAATAATAAATATCATATTACAAGTTACTGATCCAGCTGGCAATGGAATCATAAACTTAACAAAAGATCAATTCGAAGTTTTAGAAGATGGCGAGCAGTTACGTGAAGGATCGATAGGTTTTTCAGCTTTACCGGCTTCAAAAATATCCATGCCTGTAAGTATTGTGATTGATAATAGTACAAGTATTAAAGCAAATAATCGTTTGCAGCAAATAAAAACCGATGCAACAGAAATAGTTACCCGCTTATCAACAATTCCAACTTTGAAATCATATTTTAATATTTATCAGTTTAGCGAGAACTTATTTCCGCAAGTTGGAACTATAACTCCTCCAGGTGTTTCAGCAGATCAGGCAAAGTTGGAAATATCCAACATACAAAATGGTGTGTCTTCAACAGATTTTTACGGCGCAGTAGCCGATGTAGCAAGTACAATGTTTAATTCATATACTGTAGAAGAAGTTAAAAACCATATTATGGTTGTACTATCTGATGGAGATGATACTGCCGGAAAAAGAAGCCTATCCGAAGCAACTAATTCGGTTGCTTCAAAAAGAGTTTATTCAATTGGTTATGCCGGAGATCTTCGTGAAGATATTTTGAAGATGGTTGGTGTTTCGGGGTACTTTAACAGAAGTTTAAGTAGCGATTTTAGTTCTTACTTACTAAACATTAGAACATATCTCGAAAACTATTCAAGAAGTTTTTATATGCTTACAGTAACAAGTCCTAAACGTGGTTATAAAAATCACACAATATCAATTCGCATGCACGGAAGTTTATATCCAGTTAATGTTAGCTATCCGGGTTGGTAAAAAGGTAATTTATGTCTGTTACTAGAAAAGATGTTGAATATATAGCTTCATTAGCAAAACTAAAATTTGAAGAAAATGAACTGGAAAGTTTTACTCATCAGCTTAATGACATACTTGCCTACATTGAAAAACTAAATGAACTTGATACAGAAAACGTATTACCTCTTTCTCATCCGGTTGAAAACAATAACGTTTTCCGAGATGATGAACTTAAACCTTCCATTTCAACTGAAGATGCTTTGAAAAACGCTCCGAATAAGACGGAAGATTTTTTTAGAGTGCCTAAAGTAATTAACCAATAATTTTATAAAGAATGATTGTAGGAATAATTCCCGCCCGATTTGCCTCATCTAGATTGATGGGAAAGCCGCTTGCTGATATTGGCGGCAAACCAATGATTCAACATACTTACAACAGTGCAAAAAAATCCAAACTATTAGATAAAGTAATTATTGCTGTTGATGATGATAAAGTTTTTCAAGTAGTTAAGAGTTTTGGTGCAGAAGTTTTTATGACGCCAAAAGATTGCGCAAGCGGTTCTGATAGAATTGCATACGTTGTTGAACAAATTCCCGAAGCTCAAATTATTGTAAATATTCAAGGCGATGAACCTTTTATAAAAGGGAAGATGATTGATCAAGCTATAGAGCCTTTATGGATTGATAAAAAAGTAAGTCTTTCAACTTTGGCAAGAAGAATTACAAGTGTTGAAGAAATGAAATCTCCGGCTGCGGTAAAAGTTGTTTTTGATTATCACAATTTTGCTATGTATTTCTCTCGCTCACCAATTCCATTTGTGCGTGACGCTAGAACAAATATGGAAAGAGTTCAATCTGCAGAAATTTATAAACACATTGGTTTGTATGTTTACCGTAGAGAGGTTCTTCTAAAATTTACAACTCTTAGACCAACTGATCTTGAACAAATTGAAAAATTGGAACAGCTTAGATTTCTTGAGCATGGCTATAAGATGAAAATTGTTGTAACCGAATATGATAGCCTTTCTGTTGATACACCGCGTGACCTTGATTTAGCTCGCCGTTTTTTTGATAGGCACATTAAAAAGTGAAGATATTTTACTCATCAATAATTGTCTTTTCATAGCATCAGTGCTATTTTTAAGTAAGAAAATTAGGAGTTAATTAAATGGAACAGAAAATCAGAGTCTTAGTTGCTAAAGCTGGATTAGATGGTCACGATAGAGGAGCAAAAGTTGTTGCAGCTGCGCTAAGAGATGCTGGAATGGAAGTTATATACACTGGATTGCGTCAAACACCGGAAATGATTGTTGAAGCGGCAATTCAAGAAGATGTTCACGCTATTGGAATAAGCATTCTTTCAGGCGCTCACATGACAATATTCCCACGAATTATGCAATTGATGAAAGAAAAAGATGTTGCTGATATCCTTTTGTTTGGCGGTGGAATTATCCCCGAAAGCGATCTTGTAAAACTGAGAGAAATGGGTATTGGAATGCTTTTTACACCAGGCACTTCAACACAGGATATTGCTAAATATTTGAATGAATGGGTAGAACAACATCCCAAAAATTGAAGTAGTTAAAACAATAAGATTAATGAAAAAAATACCTGAAGCCTCGCAACGCGTGGCTTTTCTTTTCATTCCTCACTTCCATTTATAATTATCAGTTTCCCTCGCTTCAATTAATGCTATTCTTTATTTATTTTTCCGCAGTTATTAAAATAGATCAATGGCAAAAAGTAAGAAAGAAAGAATTATTTTTATAGATTTAATGCGTGCGCTTGCAGTAATAATGATGGTTCAAGGGCACACAATAGATGCTTTTCTGGCAGATGAATACCGTACTTACGAATCGTTTGTTTACGGATTTTGGGTTACAATGCGCGGCTTTACTGCCCCAATTTTTATGGTTTCATCCGGGGTTGCGTTTACATATTTATTCCGCTCAGTTGATTTGCCATTTAATCAGAACCCGAGAGTATCAAAAGGAATAATGCGGTTTGTTGTTCTTTTGCTTATAGCATATTTATTAAGGTATCCAACTTACCGAATGGTAGATTTCAGTCAGGTTACTCACGAGCAGTGGTTAACATTTTTTACAATTGATGCACTTCATCTTATTGGAATTGGAATACTATTTATTCTTTTTTTCTCGCATTTATCCGAAAAATTGAAAATAAATGAATACTTGGTTTATTCGTTGGCAGCTCTCTTCTTTTTTATGATGTGGAATGTTACAGAATACATCAATTGGGCAAACTATTTACCAATTCCTTTTGCAGCCTATTTTTATACCGGAACCGGCTCGCTGTTTCCAATTTTTCCTTGGAGCGGATATGTTCTTGTTGGCGCACTGCTTGGAACCTATCTGGCTAAAAATCCGGGAGTTTACAAAACTAAAAAATTTAATTACGGACTTGGCGCTATTGGTCTTGGTTTTCTTGCTGCTGCGGCTTTAGTTTCTTTTATTCAATCTAATTTTATTGGCTATAAATATTTCATTACCGATAATTCGTTTGTTATTTTGCTAAGGTTAGGTGTGGTTACTTTGTTAAACAGCTTCATGTCTATTCTTGCAGATTCATTGAAGAAAATTCCTTTACTCGTGCAGGAAGTTGGCAGATATACTTTGGTTGTTTATGCAGTTCATGTAGTTATTTTATATGGCAGCGCTTGGATTCCCGGGTTCACAATGTTTTGGCCGAAGTCTCTAAGTTTAATATGGTCTATACTTGCTGCATTAGCAATGATTGTTATTATGATTTACATGGTACATCTGTTAGAAAAATTTAAACCTTTGTTTAAGAAAAAATCAATTGCATCTCAAGCGTAGGAGTTTTATTGGCAAAACGTGCAGATAATCTAGTACCAAATCTAAACGAAGAAGAGAAGAAGTTAGAGCAATCGCTTAGACCAAAATCTTTTAGTGATTTTACCGGGCAAGCGAAAATAACTGATAATCTAAAAGTTTTTATCGGAGCCGCTAGAAAACGTGGCGAAGGTTTGGATCATGTTCTTTTAACTGGACCTCCTGGCTTAGGCAAAACTACTCTTGCTAACATAATTGCAAACGAAATGGGTGTAAAAATTAAAATTACATCCGGCCCGGTTTTAGAAAAGCCAGGCGATTTAGCCGGACTGCTCACCAATCTTGAAGAAAAATCTGTACTGTTTGTTGATGAAATTCATCGCCTAAGCCCTATTGTTGAAGAGTATCTATATTCTGCAATGGAAGATTATAAATTGGATATCATGATTGACAGCGGACCTAATGCCAGAACAGTTCAAATAAAACTTCCACATTATACTTTAATTGGTGCAACCACAAGAGCTGGATTGTTAACCGCTCCGCTGCGAGATCGTTTTGGAATTAAATCTCGTTTAGATTATTATGAAAATGATTTAATTAAGAAAATTGTTTTACGCTCTGCCGGAATTTTAAATGTAAGTATTGAAGACGATGCGGCAAATGAATTAGCAAAACGTTCACGAGGTACGCCAAGAATTGCAAACAGATTGCTAAGAAGAACAAGAGATTTTGCAGATTACGAGAACAAAAAATCAATAGACATAGAAATTGCAAAAAAAGCTTTGCTTTCTTTAGAGGTTGATGAGTTTGGACTAGATGAAATGGATAAAGATATTTTACTAACAATAATTGAAAAGTTTAATGGTGGTCCTGTGGGATTAAGCACTCTTGCGGTTGCTG
Source organism: uncultured Melioribacter sp. (assembly GCA_964631495.1). Classification (GTDB taxonomy): domain Bacteria; phylum Bacteroidota; class Ignavibacteria; order Ignavibacteriales; family Melioribacteraceae; genus Stygiobacter. The sequence continues at coordinate 43,028 of CAZVYT010000016.1, forward strand.
TTAACGAAGATCCCGGAACGATAGAAGAAGTTTACGAACCATTTTTGATTCAACAAGGATTCATTCAGCGTACACCACGCGGGAGAGAGGCCACAGATTTGGCTTATATCCGCTTCAATAAAAAGCGTGGAAAAATTAAGCAACAAGAAAATCTTTTTGAATAAATAGCGTGGAGTTATGGTAAAGGTAAACAAAATCAATGTAGGAGACGGCAGCCCACTTCTTTTAATTGCCGGTCCATGTGTTGTTGAAAATGAAAAGACAACACTAAAAACAGCTGAAGCAATAAAAAATATTACTGAAGAACTTGGAATTCCGTTTGTATTCAAAGCGAGTTACAAGAAAGCTAACAGAACAAGTATTCGCTCATTTAGCGGTATTCATTTTGAAAAAGCATTAAAAATTTTAGAAAAAGTAAAAAAAGAATTTTGCGTGCCCATTCTAACCGATGTTCATACAGAACAAGAAGTTAAACCGGTTTCTCAAGTTGCAGATATTTTGCAAATACCAGCGTTTTTATGCAGACAAACAGATTTGCTGGTTGAAGCCGGTAAATCCGGAAAAGTTGTTAACGTAAAAAAAGGGCAGTTTCTAGCACCTCAAGATATGGTTCATGTAATTGAAAAAATTGAATCATCTAAATGCAAAAAAATTATGCTTACAGAAAGAGGTACAACATTTGGATATCATAATCTTGTTGTTGATATGCGCAGTTTACAGATTATGAAAGATTTCGGCTATCCAGTTATAATGGATGCGACTCATGCCGTTCAATTACCAAGTAAAGGAAATGAATCCGGAGGAGAGAGACAATACATATATGCACTTGCAAAAGCTGCCGTTGCAGTAGGTGTTGATGGATTATTCTTGGAAGTTCATCCGGATCCATCTAAAGCATTAAGCGATGCGGCAAGTCAACTTCCGTTAGATATGCTAAAAAAACTTTTGATAACGATTAAACAGATAGACGAAATTGTAAAAAATGAAAAATGATATTCTCGCTAAACTTAAAGACATTAAAATTTTCTTATTTGATTTGGAAGGAGTCATAATTTCTAAACAAAATGAAAAAAGTATTGATAGTGAAAAAAAAATCTTAACTCAGATTAAAAATGCGTGCGAAGAATTTACAAAGCATAAATTGAAATTTGGAATTGTTACAGCAAGCGACGATTTATCAATTGAAAAAATTAAGGTAAATACTAAATGTATTGTTCTTTCAAATTCAATCAACAAAGTAAAGATGGTAGATAATTACCTAAAGAAAGATTCAATAGATTACAAGCAAGTATTTTACATTGGTGATGATATACTCGACATTCCGTTGCTTCAAAAAGTTGGTGTATCCGGCACTCCAAAAGATGGACGAAGAGAAGTAAAGAGAATAGTAAACTTTGTAACTAAATCGAATAGTGGCGAAGTATTGCCTGAAATAATTGAATACTTAAAACAAATTAATAAGTGATTGCCATGACAAATAATTTAGAACACTTTCCGCGCCAATTAACCATACAAGAAAAAGAATTACTATTTACCGCACTACCAGAAAATAAAATTGGATACAGAGCATACCGTGAAAAAATTGATAAGATGGTAGTGATAGGACATGGAAGATTTGGAGGTGGTAATTTTATTCTAGGACCAATAGACAGCGAACTCGATTTGGAATCTTCATCAGTGCCAATTTTTGCAATATCTAAAATTGTGTACGATGCTCATGAAATTTACGTTACAATACATCATGAAAATGAGGATCAAATTGAAATTGACATTCAGAATTTTGATTTGGCGCCTAAGATTAATGAAATGAATGAAAATTACCGATGGACATATTCCAATTGGTCACCTGGTCAGAGAGCTCCTCATGATAACTCTCCGGTTAGAGAAATACACCTTGTTCTTAAATCTTTAGTGCTTGTTATTGCAGCAGAACATAGAAAAATCTGGGTTTATAACGCTAAGGATGAAGTTAACTATTTAATTCCTGTAACTAATTTTTACAACGAGTTAATGTTAATTATGGATGAAAGAAATCCGGAAGTTGCTCTAAATCCTAACAGATTATTTATTCATTTAGATGAATATCCTGATGAAAAACTTGGTCAGGCATTTTTGCTTTATAATAAATATTGGAACAGAATAAATGTTGATTATTCTTTGTTCGACCCCAAATTGGTTCAACGAAAAAAATCGTTTTTTGATTTCTTGAAAAAGTAAGAGGAATTGGTGGATAAAGAACAAATAATATTAAAAGGCAAAGATGTTATTAGAATCGAATCTGAAGCTGTTTATAGTCTTGCAGAATCTATTGATGATAATTTTGCCAGTGCAATAGTACATATTTATAATTCAACCGGAAGAGTTGTTTTTTCAGGCATGGGTAAATCTGGTTTAATTGCACGAAAAATTGTTGCAACGCTCAACTCTACCGGAACGGCTTCAATTTTTATGCATCCAACAGACGCACTTCATGGCGATCTTGGAATGGTAAGAAATGACGATACTGTAATTCTGATATCGAAAAGCGGCAACACAGAAGAGCTTCTTAACCTAGTTCCTTTGTTCAAAAGAATTGGAGTAACTATAATTGGTATGCTCGGTGAATTAGAGTCTAAACTTGCCCGCGAATGCGATTTAATTTTGAATGTTAGTGTGAAAGAAGAAGCTTGCCCTCATGATCTTGCTCCAACTTCTTCAACAACAGCTGCACTTGTTATGGGTGATGCATTAGCAATTACACTTTTGGAAAAGAGAGGTTTTACAGCCGAGGATTTTGCTCTTCTTCATCCTGGTGGGAGTTTAGGAAAAAGACTCTCATTAAAAATTTCTGAGATAATGATAAATGGTAAAGATATTCCATGTGTAAGTGAAGAAACTTCTCTAAAAGATTCTATACTAGAAATAACTTCAAAACGTTTAGGAATAACTTGTGTTGTGGATAAAAGTGGAATTTTAGTTGGAATAATAACTGATGGTGATTTACGCCGATTGCTTGAAAAATCTTTGGACTTGAGAAACCTTGTTGCTGCTGATGTTATGACACGAAAACCCAAAACAATTGCTAAAGATCTATTAGCTTCTTTTGCTTTACAGCAAATGGAGCAATACAATATCACTTCTTTAATTGTGCTGGATAAGGAAAAACATCCGGAAGGAATTGTTCACTTACACGATTTGGTGAAATTGGGTTTGCAATCAAGATGAAGAAGCTTTTTATATTCATGTTTATACTTGCGTTTGCTTCATGTTCAGATGAAAAAATTCAGCCGCAAATAGGAAAGACAAATATTGAAGGTGAAATACCTTCTCATGAAAGTTGGAATTCGAAAATAATGTTTACAGATGATGGTAATGTTAAAGCAATTTTGTATTCAAATCATCTTCAAAAATTCGAAAAGCAAAAAGTTACATTGCTAAATGGGGTTAAAATTGATTTTTATGATAAAGACCAGAAAAGTTCCTCAAATCTTACTTCGTTAACTGGAAAAGTAGATGATATTTTGCGCGATATGTATGCTACCGGTAATGTTGTGGCAAGGAATGACAGTGGTTTGGTTCTTAAAACCGAAGAACTAAAATGGCGTCACTCCGATCAAAAAATTGTTACAGATAAGTTTGTTACTATCACCACAAAAAAAGAAATAATTGAAGGTTTTGGTTTGGAATCTGATCAAAGTTTAAATAATTATATCGTTTTCAAAACAACATATACTTCTTCTTTATCAAAAGGTGAGAAAGCTAAATGAAATATGTTGTTGCCATTGTTTTAACTGCTCTTTTCTTAACAAACATTAATGCTCAAGAAGACAACCGTATTGTTGCCATTGGAGACAGTCTTGTTGGAAAAGTGGTTAATGGCGAAAGCATTCGTGAGCTGCATGGAAATGTTGTTATGACTCAAGGAGCAGTTAGAATTACGTGTGATAAAGCAATTCAATATCTTGCTAAAAATGAAGCTGAATTAATTGGTAAAGTTGTTGTAACTCAAGACAGCATTATGATTAAAACTGTGCGCGGTTACTATTATGGTAATACAAAAGTGGCATATTCTAAACATGGTGTTGAATTAACAGATGGACATGTCAATTTATTTTCAAAAAATGGATTTTACTATTTTGATGAAAAACGCTCTTACTTCCATGATCAAGTAAAATTGAATGAAGGCGCCTCAAATCTTTCTGCACTACGCTTAAATTATTTTGATGATGAAGACAAAGCTGTTGCTGGTGGAAATGTAATAGTTAGCGATACATCATCTACTATGCTGGCGGATAGTCTAATTTATTTTAGAAACACAAAAAACACTTTCGCGTTTAATAATATTAGAATTTATAATTCTAAAGACCGTATTGCAATTTTCGGCAATAGATTAGAAGATGTTGGTCAAAATCAATACACCAAAATTTGGGATAATCCATTCTTTGTTCGAATTGATACTACTTCAGATGGAAAGTTGGACACGCTAATGGTTTCTGCATTATTGATGGAAGCTTTTGATGATAGTACTCAAAGAATTATCGCCACCGATTCAGTGAAAATTATAAAAACCGGATTTGCAGCTGTCAGTAATAAAACATTTTTCTTCAGAACAACTGACGAAATTCAAACATTTAAAAGAGATGGGGATGAATTTCCTCCAGTTATTTGGAATGAAGAAACCCAGCTTAGTGGTGACTCAATCTTTATTTATATAAAGGATAATCAACTCACTCATATAAAACTTAATTCTAACGCAACTATTATTTCCGAGCATAAAGATAAACCCTTTCGATTTGATCAAATATCTGGTAAAGCCGTAAAAATATTTTTTAAAAATGGAGCTATCAAGCTAACTGATGTTACTGGAAACGTACTTAGTATTTATTATTTATTTGATGAAAATGAACCAAACGGTTTAGTTAAATCAAGTTCTGAAAATGCAAAAATTTATTTTGATAATAGAAAAGTTGATGATGTTAGGCTTTATGGAAAACCAGCTACCGAATATCATCCCGAAAATATTTTGATAGGCAAAGAAAAAGAATTTACAATTCCATCGTTTAAAATATTTAACAATAAACCGACAAAAGAACAACTACTAGCTCGAAACAAAAAAGTTCTTTTTCATTTAACAAAGGATTCATCCTATTATGCAGAAAAATTTAATCTTAAGGGGCGAAAACCTTAAGAAGATTTACAAAAAACGCATAGTTGTAAACAACGTTTCAATTAAAGTTGAGCCAGGTGAAGTAGTTGGGCTGCTAGGTCCTAACGGAGCTGGTAAAACAACAACATTTTATATGATAGTTGGTATGATCAAACCAAATGATGGAAAAGTATTTTTAGACGAAGAAGATATTACGAGTGAACCGATGTACAAACGCGCAAAATTGGGAGTAGGTTATTTACCACAGGAAGCTTCTGTATTTAGAAAATTGAATGTTCAAGATAATATAATGGCTGTGCTACAAATGACAGGGCTTTCAGCACAAGAGCGAATTGAGAAACAAGAGAAGTTGTTAGATGAGCTTGGGTTAGGGAATGTAAGAAAAACACTTGGCTTTCAGTTAAGCGGTGGTGAAAGAAGACGTTGTGAAATTGCAAGAGCGCTTGCTACAGATCCTAAATTCATTTTGCTTGATGAGCCTTTTGCCGGTGTTGACCCAATTGCTGTTGAAGATATTATGAGTATTGTAGCAAATCTTAAGCATAAAGGAATAGGCATTTTGATTACTGATCATAATGTGCATGAAACATTAAGTATTGTTGATAGAGCTTACATTTTAATAAACGGGCAAATATTTAAGGATGGTACCGCGAATCAATTAGCAGAAGACCAAGATGTACGTAAACTTTATTTGGGAGAAAAATTTAAGTTGGATAGATATTCTTAAGCGAAAGAAAGGGCAAAATAAGTAAGCGCAGAAACCCCTAACGCATACAATATTATCATTATTATTAGTTTAATGTTTTTCTTTCTTTTTAGATTACGTTGATAGGTCCAAGTCGCCTGGTCATCACGTTTATAATCACCTTTTTCAATAGACCAATTTTTATCTGGCTGAAACATTTTCTTGTTGTCTTTCATATTCACCGCAATGATAACAAAAATATTCCCACTTAAGAATGATAAATATCATATTGTAAAACAAAAACTTCTAAATATTTCTTTACTTAGAAAACTCTTTAATTATTTTTTTTATTTCATCTTCAGAAATGCCTACACCAAGCTGTGTGTTTTTTGTATCTGACTTAGTTGACGTTTCCTTGGATGCTGTATTAATTTTTGGATTGCCGGCTCTAGCTCTTAATCTTTCTTCGATTTGCTTAGTAAAATCACCTACACTGAAGCCAGCTTGGGTGTTAACTGAAGTCGAGTAGCCTTCAAATGAAGATAGACTATTTCCTTGATTGATCACTCTAGTTTCAAAAGCAAGTGTTTTTACATTCATCAAATGCATTGCGCTCACATTTTCGGAGATGATTGAACCGCCCCAAGTTCCCGGACCAAGAGTCATTGAAGGCATCAAATCTGTTGAATAACCTACTGCTCCAACAGAAGAAGGTGTGTTAACTACAATTCTAAAAGCCGGTTTTTCGAGAGCAAACTTCATAATTATTTCTTTATCATTTGAATGAATTGCCAGTGTATGTCCAACTCCACCAAACTCAAGTAATTCGATACATTTATGGCATCCATCCATCCATCCATCTACTACATAGTAAGCTAAAACCGGAGAAAGTTTTTCAATGGAAAGTGGTTCTTGCTTTCCAACTGACGAGCATTCTGCAACTAATACTTTTGTACTTTCTGGAACAGAAAAACCCGAATAATTTGCAATCCATACCGCAGATTTACCTACAATATCTGCATTAAGTTTAGCACCTTTTGCAATTTTATCTTCAAGCATTTTCTTTTCTTCTGCATTAACAAAATAGCAGCCATTTTTCTTAGCAATTTCTATTACTTTTTGGCTAATTGTTTTATCAACAACCATTGCTTGCTCAGAAGAACATAATACTCCATTATCAAAAGTGGTTCCAAATACAATATCGGCAACAGCCTTTTCGATATTAGCGCTTTTTTCAATGAAAGCCGGAACGTTTCCAGCTCCAACTCCATAAGCCGGTTTTCCTGCGCTATATGCTGCACGAACCATAGGCATTCCGCCAGTGGCAAGTATAACTGCTATGTTTTTATCATGCATCAAAGCATCTGTGCCTTCAATTGTTGGTATCGAAAGACATTGAATTAATCCTTTAGGAGCTCCGGCTTGTTCTGCCGCATCTGCTACAACTTTTAGAGCTTCTTTTGTGCAGTTAATTGCTTTTGGATGTGGAGAAACAACTATTCCATTTCTGCATTTTAAAGAAATTATTGCTTTGAACATTGCTGTTGAAGTAGGATTAGTAGAAGGCACTAATGCCGCAACGATTCCCATTGGTTCGGCAATTTTCAAAATTTTGCCATTGTTACGTACATCAATAACGCCAACTGTTTTAAGGTCTTTTATAGAGTTCCACACATCACGAGTGCCGAATTGGTTCTTGATAATTTTATCAGAAACTTTACCAAAGCCGGTTTCTTCGTGAGCCATTTTAGCAAGTCTTTCTGCTTCTTTGAAGCCGGCATCAACCATTGCCTTAACAACTTTATCAACTTGTTCCTGGCTAAAATGTTTGTATTCTAATTGGGCTTGTTTTGCTTGTGAAGCAAGATTGCGAGCTTCTTGTATCGATAAAAGGTCTTTGTCTAAACTCATCTCTAATTAACCGTAGTTTGTCGCAGTAAATATAAAGACCGAACGGCTGAACTTCAATTCTAATTATTAAACATGGATTTGGTATCTATAAAAGGTCTTTTAATTTTGAATAACCATTTTTACTGACCGGTAATTTTTTGCCATCGTGTAAACTGATTTGGTAAGTTTCTTTTTCCAATAATTCTATTTGTTTAATGAGTGCAAGTCGAACAATATATGAACGGTGAATTCTAATAAAATCTTTTGGATTCAGATTTTCTTCAAAATATTTCATTGTTTTTTGTTTCAGGAAATTTCCTTTCTCGGTATAAAGCATGGTATAATCATCTTGTGCTTCAATGTATTTGATTTCTTCAACTGGAACCAATGTAATCTTGTTTTGATTTTTAACAACAACACGCTCTAAAGCTTCGTTACGAGACTCTGAAGTTTTTAATAACTCATTAAACTTATTATTTGTTAGGCTTTTATCTGCAAGCAGTTTTTCTGCTTTAATTAAGGCTTCATTAAATCGCTCTTCCGAGAATGGTTTTAGCAAATAATCTGTTGCATTTACATCAAAAGCCTTTAAAGCATATTGATCATAAGCTGTGGTAAAAATAATAACAGGTGGTGTCTCAATTAGCTCAAGCATTTCAAATCCTGTTAGTTTTGGCATTTGAATATCTAAAAAAATTAAATCCGGTTTCAATTCATTTATTTGTTTAATTCCATCAAATCCATTGTTACACTCCCCAAGAACATCAAATTTTTCATTTTTTTTCAGATATGATTTAATTAAATCTCTGCCAAGTTGCTCATCATCGATTATTAATAGTTTTATTTTTTTCATTTTTAACTCAAGGGAATATAAATTGTTACTTTAAACTTAGAATTAGCTTTTTCAACAACTACCAGATTATCTTGATTATAAATCAGCTTCATTCGATTTTGAATATTTTTTAACCCAATTCCTGCACCTTTTTTGGGAACAGACTCCGGATCAAAATTATTTTCGACACTAATCTTAAAATATTCTTTTTCAATTCCACAAGAAAACTTGATTAAAACATTTTCTAAACTTTCGTAAACACCATGTTTAATTGCGTTTTCAAAAAGAGGTTGTAAAATCATGTTCGGTACTTCTACTTCCTTGCATTCGGGTTTTATTTCTTCAACAAATTCAAACTTATCTGCAAAACGAATCTTTTCAATATCCATATAAAGTTTAGCGTTGTTTAATTCATCTATTAGCTTACTTTTTTGGGTATCATTCTTAACTAGTGTGTTTCTCAAAAAGGAAGAAAGCTTAATTGTCATTTCTTGCGCTCGCTGCGGATTGCTTATAGTAAGCGAACTTATTGAATTAAGACTGTTAAATATAAAATGTGGGTTAATTTGATATTTAAGTGCATTCAGTTCAGCTTCTTTAACTAATCCTTTTAGTTCAACTTCCTTTAGCACCTTTTCTTGAAAATTGTTATAATAAATTATCACATAATTAATTGAAACAAGTACGATATAAAAAAGAATACCGATTAGGAAACGCCATATTAAAGAATTGTTCAGAAAATCCAAATAGAATTTATCTTGAGATAAAATCTTGCTTACTACAAATTCTCCGGCAGCAACCCAAATACCAGCAGTAATTACAGCAGAAACTATATGGTTAAGAAAAATCTTAAGTGGCGAATAATTCTCTAGATTGTTAAAACGAACTGTGTACCAAATACCAAAGCCAATTACTAGATATAAGAAATTAAAAATTGATGAATCAATTAATGCCGCGAAAAACTTAATATCTTGAACTACCTTAATTATTGCAAAATGGGAAATAAATATTAGAGCCCACATTGAAGCATAAGCTGCAAGCACTTTTTTGTTGCTAGTAAAAGGATTATTCATTTATCACCTTAGTTCTTTAACTCGCCGCCGCCAAATACGACAGAACCTTTAATAATTAGTAAAGAATCATTTGTTGAATTGTTATTAAAATTAGGATACCTCTGATCATCGAAACCACCAAATACCGATGAAACATTAACAATCACTTTCCAATCTTGCGGGAAATACAACTCAACTCCTCCAAAGGCAACGCTTAAATCGAGAATGTGTTCGCCGGGAGCCAATTTAGACTGGCGAAAATCTATTAGAAGACTTCCAAAAGTTGCTGCAACTTTGCCACCTTTGAATGATTGCGAATTAATTCTTTTTTCTACTGATGTAAATGATGCTAATTCATTTATAAAATCTAGTGAGGATTCTGTTGTACTTGAAGAAGCAAAATTATTTGTATTTGGCTGTGTAAATGGATTATTGTTCTCTCTTCCGCATTTTTGATTCTGATTAGTATTATTTGCCTTTTCTCTCTGATTAAGAATTAACCATAACCCTAAACCAAAAATTATTAATGGCCATAAATCACGGAAGTTTAAAAATTGAGCAAATGGTATAAATGGCAAATGTTTTAACCAGCCAACTGCGCCAATTACAATAAGTAAATAACCCCAGAAGCTCTTGCTATTGTTGGAAATAATTATAGCTCCGGCGATTACAAAAAATGTGTGCCATGAAAAAATAGGAAAATTCATGTAGCCAAAAAGATTGAAGTTATCTATAATCCACAATCCGCCAACAACCATTAAGATAACACCAAGTATATTTCTTCCGTTAGAATTATTCATTTTAGTTCTCCTTAGTATATTGTCTTAACTTCACCGCCGCCAAAAAGCGCGATACCTTTTATCAATAATGTTTTATTCGGTTCGTAAACCAAATTTGGATCTTTCAAACGAGAATCGCTAAATCCACCGAAAAGCGGGAATACATCTATTAAAACATTCCAATCTTTTGGGACAATAATTGTGCATCCACCGAATATTGAAACTGTATCGAGAACATTATCACCCTCAGCAAGTTTGCTACCGGCAAAATTCACTTCAGAACCGCCAAAGATTGATATTATACTTCCGCCTTTAAATGCATCAGCATTCACAAATTTTGATCCACCGCCAAAAATGCTTACTTGTTCAATTTGATTGTTCCTTGATGCGAAATCCCTTACTTCGTTTGTGGATTTGGTTTTGGAGTTTAAACCAAAGATGATGTATGCACCAATTGCTACAAATACTAATGGCCAAAGCTCCGGAAAAAGGTTAAATAACCCAATTCCAACAAATACGGAACCTACCATTTTATTTTGACCAAGAGTAATAAACAGTAAGCCAAATACTATGAATATTATTTCCCACTGAAATAAAAAGTCGGGAATCATAAAATCTAAATATTCGCTGTTACGTAGAAATAACATTGCCCCAACAAGGACAAGCATTATTCCAATTATTATACGGCTTTGAACTCCACGTGCCATTTTATATTTCTCCTTCTTGTTTTCATTTCTTTTGACGGCAAAGTTATTTGATGGTTGTATGTTTTTGAATGAGTTTTCGGTAAGCGGCGGAAAAGTATCGGTGAGAGAAGAATTTATTTAAGATAGAACGGTTTGTATTAAAAATTTTTATTCATGAATTGCAAAAATTCTATTGACAATTCGTTTTTTTTGATTGCATATAGAAATAAAAAATGGAGGAGATCAAATTAAGTAAAAAGGGAAATTTGGTTTGGGGCGGAATGAGGGGAGCCAACAATATCATTCCACATTCAATAATACACCGCTTGCTTGGCAGGGAGAACATATTGCTAAATTATTAACAATTTATTAAGGTGGATCATGAAAAATTCAAAAATCTATTTAATCGCTTTTTTCGTTGTAACTTTTATTAGCGTGGTTTATTTTGTTGGTTGTAAACAGAATTCAAGTGAACCAGAAACTTCTTCAAAACCCAGTTTTCTATTAAAAGGCAAAGTTAAAAATATTGCTTCATTTGAAGAATATGGAAAATTTTATAATGCTTTTTTAAGCAATGCTTATTATAATTTCTCTCCTGATAAAAAAATAATTAATAAATCAGAGAAAATTGATTTCTTAGCTAAAATGCATAAAGAGTATAATAAAAAACTTAAACATTCTAATGAATTTAAAAAGTATATAAGTGATGAATTAGATGAATATAAGATTTATCACGATAGGCAAGAAATTCTACCGGCTTTTGATAGAATTATCCTTAGTGATATTAATAAGAGAAAAACACAAAAGTTATTTAAATCTTCAGCGCTTGCTCAATATGAACAAGACGCATTAGACAACCTTTGTGTTGCTTCTTATAATGCTTGTAGTGGAGTAATTAGCATTTCAGAATATTCAAATGTAGTTGATCAAATAGCCCATTCTTACGATGAATACTATAGTGCAACTGCTGTTGAAGAAGATGCCGGTAATTTACTTGGTATTTGTGTAGCAATAACACAAGCATCTATAGAATGGTGGGAACAAAACCCAGATGCGGTTTTGGAAGATCAAATTGTTGATCTACACAAAAGTACGAATAAATATAGAGTAATGGCTTTGCCAGGTTGGATAGCAGCAGATGCTTGCGGGGCTCTTTTAGGTGGTTTATCGAGTTACATGGGACAGAGTTTACGTAGTCCACATAGTCAAGTAAATTGGAGTGGAGCCGCGGTGGCTGGTGCTGTGAGCCAATCAACAGGTATTGTAGGAAAAGCCTATAAATGGTTGAGTAGTTGGTTTTAAGATCATTAAGTATTTTTACGAATATTACAAAAACTAAATATTTATGGTGATAAATGAACGATAAAGCTGCCAAATCACAAAAAAAAATTCCACTACTAATTGAAGGAACATTACAAGGTCTTTTTCTATATATAATTGTAGAATTTATCTTCCCATTAGTAACAAATTCAAAGTTAGACACTACAAAGTGGGTTCTCGTTGCCAGTATTTACATTTTTTTTGGTAATATTTCTGCTTTTTTGATAAGGTTATACAAAAAAGAATAACGATAATAAATAATAAAGACTGGTAATAGCCAGTCTTTACTATTGTAACCATTATTCTTCCAAACTAATTATTGGTTTATCAATCGTATTAGTTTCCACACTTTTCAACTTACGCTCAATTGCTCTTGTTCGTTTGGAAGCATCATCAATTGTGTTGCTTGCTTCTTGCAGCTTTTTCTGAGTTTTTTCCAAAACTTCACCAAACTTTCCAAACTCGGTTTTAACCGCGCCAAGCAAACTCCAAACTTCACTGCTTCGCTTTTCAATTGCTAAAGTTCTAAATCCCATGTGCAAACTGTTCAGAATTGCCGTGAGTGTTGTTGGTCCGGCAATAATTACTTTGTAATCATTTTGAAGTCTCTCAAACAAACCAGGACGGCGTAGAACTTCGGCAAACAATCCTTCAATTGGCAAAAACAAAATTGCTACATCCGTTGTGTTTGGCGGATCGATGTATTTATCAAAAATGGATTTTGCTTCTCCCCGTATTCTAACTTCGAGAGCTTTTGATGCTTCTTCAATTAAATTAATATCTCCAAGTTCTTGAGCGGCAAGTAAACGCTGGTAATCTTCCATTGGGAATTTTGCATCAATTGGAAGCCAGCAAGTGCCATCTTTGTTCTCGCTTCTGCCAGGCATTTTAATCGCAAACTCAACTCTATCACCGCTACCTTTTTTTGTGGCAACGTTTTTCTCATACTGATCAAGTGCAAGAATTTGCTCAATTAAATTCTCAAGCTGGATTTCTCCCCAAGTGCCGCGTGTTTTTACGTTAGTTAAAACTTTTTTCAAATCGCCAACACCAATAGCCAAGTTTCTCATTTCTCCTAAACCTTCGCGCACTGCTTCTAATCTATCGCTAACAAGTTTGAAAGATTCTCCTAGCCGTTTTTCCAAGGTAGCGTGCAGTTTTTCATCAACGGTGTGACGCATTTCTTCAAGTTTCTTTTCATTTTTGTCTTGAATTTCTTTTAGCTGCGATTCAACTTTCTCTTGAAGCTTATCAAGCTTTTGTTCATTGCTTTGAGTAAGCGTGTTTATTTGTTTTGAAAAAATTTCGAGCTGGTCTTTTTGCCTTTTGGAGATTTCTCCAATGGTATTTGTTAATTGATCGCCGAGCTTTAATACAGATTCATTCAACTCTTCTCTTTGTGCCTTAGAGTTTTTAGATGCTTCATCTCTTGATCTTGCTATTTCATCGCGGAATGATTTATCGAGCCGTAAAAATTCATCTTGATTATTGCTGCCTGAGACAAGTGAAGCAATTTTTTTATTAAGTAAAATGAAAACAATGATTATTGCGAGCACAATTGATAATAAACCAAGTAGTACTAGTTCGTTCATAAAAATCCCAAAATGAATTGAATTTGAAAACTTATTTATCAAATATATTCTTATTCAGCAAATCAATTTATAAATTAGTGCAGGCAATTCGGAAAAAGATTAATGCAAAATTGGAAAAAGATAATAACAGGAATATCTGTATCAATTTTTATAGTACTCATAGTTCTTTCTGGAATAACATATTTTATGCTAAAAAATACTCTTCCAGAACATGATACTGAAGTAAAACTTGATGGGCTTTTAGAAGAAGTAAAAGTTTACAGAGATAATTGGGGAATTCCGATGATAAAAGCCGAAAATGACGAAGATGCTGCATTTACACTTGGTTTTGTTCATGCGCAAGAAAGATTGTTCCAAATGGATATGGCTCGTAGAGCCGGCGAAGGAAGGCTTAGCGAAGTTCTTGGCACTGCTACAATAACATTTGATAAAATGTTTAGAACTGTTGGAATATATAAAATTGCAAAAGAGAGTTTCTCAAAACTCAATCCTCTTTCACAGAAAATTCTTACTGCATATTCAAAAGGCGTTAATCAATATCTAAAAGAAGCAAAAGGAAATTACACACTAGAATTTGATGTGCTTGGCTATGATCCTTACCCTTGGAAACCAGAACATAGTTTGGTAATTGCAAAGTTAATGGGCTGGGAATTAAACATTAGCTGGTGGACAGATTTGATGTTCTCTCATTTGATTCAAAAGTTTGGAGAAACAAAAGCGCGAGAACTAATTCCGGATTTTCCGCAAAACGCGCCAACAATTATTCCTACTTCATTACAAAGAGTTTCATCTATTTCGAGAGGATTAGTAGATGTTGATAAAGAATACCGTGAATTTGTTGGCTTTACTGGCACTCACATAGGCTCTAACAATTGGGTTGTTAATGGAAACAAATCTGTTTCAGGAAAACCTATGATAGCAAACGATCCTCATTTGGCTTTTACTTCTCCTGGCAGATGGTTTTTTGCAATGATTAGAAGCAAAGATTGGAATGTTGAAGGCTTTACAATTGCCGGAATGCCAGCAGTTGTTATTGGTAAAAATCAAAATATATCTTGGGCAATGACAAACGTAATGGCTGATGATGCGGATTTTTACTCAGAGAAACTTGATTCATCTGGTTCTAAATATTATTTAGATGGCAACTGGCGCAGTCTTGCAATTGCAAAAGATACAATTCATGTTAAAGACTCTTATGATATTGTTTATGAAATTAAGAAAACTCATAGAGGACCCATCATTTCTGATATACACCCATTCAAAAAGATTTACCCAAATACAGAGGTTGAAACCGCAGCATTAAGTATGCGTTGGACCGGACAAGATTTAAGTGATGAAATATTTGCGGCTCTTTCTTTGAACAAGGCAAAAAATTGGGAAGATTTTAAAGAAGCTCTTCGTTACTTCACAATGCCAGGACAAAACTTTGTTTATGCGGATGCATTAGGAAATATTGGCTATGTTTTTGCTGCTAAACTTCCAATTCGTGCAAGCAATTCTCCTTCACTAATTTATGATGGAACCTCCACGGCAGTTGATTGGAAGGGTTTTGTGCCGTATGAAGAAATGCCAAAACTTTATAATCCCTTACAGAATTATATAGCATCTGCTAACAATAAAACTGTAAGCGGATTTGCTTATCACATCTCAAATATTTGGGAGCCATCTTCGCGCATCGAAAGGATTACGGAATTGCTTACTGCTAAAGAAAAACACAGTTTAATTGATTTTAAAAATTATCAAAATGATTTTATATCACCGTATGCAAGAAAACTAACAAAACATTTGTTGAGCGCCTTTAAGGATGCTAAGCTTAACGATAAAAATTTGAAAACCACATTGGAATTGTTTGAGAATTGGGACGGTGAAATGGATATGCGCAGTCAAGTCCCAACCATTTATTCTTTCTTTTTGAAAAACCTTATTACAAATATTGTTGGTGACGAGATGAGTAAGGATTTACTTAAGGAATATGTATTTATAGCAAATATTCCTTACAGAAAAATTGAAGAATTCATGGAATCTAATTCATCATTTTTTGATGATATCAAAACCAGTGCTGTTGAAACCAAAGATGATATTCTTAGAAAAAGCTTAGTAGATGCTTTAAGTGAACTTGAAAGTATTTATGGTAAAGATGTAACCAATTGGCAATGGGGAGAAATACATAAAGTTACATTCAAACATATGTTTGGAGGCAAATCTTCACTTCTTAATAAGCTAATAAACATTGGTCCATTTGAAATTGGTGGAGATGGCACAACAGTTTTTAACACAGAGTATTCATTCTCTGAATTATATGAAGCGGAACATAATTCCAACTTACTGCATCGTACAAAAAAGTTCGAAAATAAACTTGGTCCATCTATGCGGTACATCTATGATTATTCTCAACCGGATTATTTGAATTTTATTTTGCCTACAGGGCAAGCTGGTCATTTTATGAGTAATAATTATAAAGATATGAATATGATGTGGCTAAAAGGTTATTATATTAAATTACCGTTGCAAGAAGGTGAGTTTATTCAAAATTCAATTAGTAAATTAACACTTCTGCCCAAATGAGAACTTGTTAATACAAAGTATTAAATTGCAACCATACAATTTTAGGATAGCATGAAAGTTATAGAACATATTCTTAAAGCAAAGAATCCTTTAATAAGCTTCGAGATAATCCCGCCTAAAAGAGGCGGTAAAGTTAAACAGTTATTGCATGTATTGGATGATATAGTTAAGTACAATCCTCCTTTTATAGATATTACAAGCCATGCTGCAGAAGTGATGTATGAAGAGACAATCAATGGCGGGATGCAAATGAAAGTTAAGCGTAAACGGCCTGGCACACTTGGTTTATGCGCCTTAATTCAAAACAAATATAACATCGACGCAGTACCTCATGTGCTTTGCAGCGGATTTACACGTGAAGAAACTGAAGACTTTTTAATTGAACTTCATTATTTAGGAATTGATAATGTGCTTGCAGTAAGAGGGGATGATGCTGCTTTTAAAAAACCTCTAAAGTTTGGTAGAAGCATGAATGATTATGCTGTTGATTTAGTTAAACAAATATCGGATTTGAACCAAGGTAAATACATAGAAGAAGGTTTGCTTGATGCTGAACCTATGGATGTTTGTGTTGGTGTTGGCGGCTATCCGGAAAAGCATTTTGAAGCTCCTAATTTGCAAACAGATATTAAAAATACTAAAGCAAAAGTTGATGCTGGTGCTTCTTACATTGTAACACAAATGTTTTACTCCAACAAATTTTATTTTGAATATGTTGAACTATGTAAGAAAGAAGGAATTGAAGTTCCAATTATTCCTGGATTAAAAATAATCACTTCTAAAGCTCAGATTAAATCCATCCCTAAAAACTTTTTTATTGATATTCCACAAGAACTATCTGATGAAGTTGAATCTGCTAAACCGGAACATGTTGTTGAAGTTGGAGTAGAATGGACTAAAAAACAAGTTGAAGAATTATTAAATAAGAACGTTCCTTCGGTTCATTTTTATGTAATGCAAAATTCACAACCAATAAAACTACTAATGAATAAATTGAATCTATAAAATGATAGCAAGCACAAGTAAAATTAGAATAAACTCTCCAATACCTAAAAGATTGAAATGGGGAGTATCGGGCTGTGGAAATTACACGGAAGAATATTTTTTGCCGGCTCTTCAATTTGTTCAGTGGAGCAAATTTGTGTCTGTGTACAGTCACGATTTACATCGAGCAAAGGAAATATCTTCCAGATTCGGCGCGGTAAACTCATATGATAATTATGATGAGTTCCTTAAAAGCGATATAGATTCAGTTTATGTTTCAAGCGCAAATATTAATCATTACGAGCAAGTAATTAAAGCAGCTTATGCCAAGAAAAATATTTTATGCGAACTTCCAATTTCTGTAACATCGGAACAAGCAGTACAAATGATACAAGTATGTAAAGAAAACAATGTACATTTTATTATAAATCATTTACATCGGTTTCATCCTCAAGTTCATAAAGTTAAAGAGCTTTTAGAGAAACAAATTGTTGGTAAAATCATTTCTATCACTGCTTCATATCATTCAGATTTTCCGCCAGAAAATAATTTTAGAACAAAAAAAGAATTAAGTGGTGGCGGTGTTCTTCGAGAACTTGGTGCTCAGATGATAGATTTACTTAGATATTTTGGCGGAGAAATTATAGAAACAAAAGCTTTTTTGGATAATGTAGTTTATAAAAGTGAGATAGAAGATTTTGCTTCTGCGTTGGTCAAATTTAAAACTGGTGGTTATGGTAATTTCTCAGTCTCCTACGATTGTAAAAAAGCAAGTAGTAGAATTGAAGTCTTAGGACAGAATGGTGCAGTAATTATTGAAAACTTTTTTGGAAAGAAAAACGCAGTCTCCAAACTAATTATTGATGTAAATGGTGAGTCAAAAAAAGTATTTCGAAAAAGACTAAATAAGTTTGTTATTATGCTTCGCACAGTTCAAAAAATATTTATAAAAAATGAACAATCTCCGGCGACTGGTGAAGATAGTTTAGCAAATATGAGAATTATTGAAGAAATTGAAAGACAACAAATAAATAAATAGGTGAAAAGAAATTGAAGATTGCATTACTTTTAGGCGGTACGTCTCCGGAACGTGAAGTATCAAAAAAAACTTCCAAATCTGTTTTATCAGCGCTTACAGAACTGGGATATCATGTAACACTTGTTGACCCGGCTTACGGCTTAAACCAACCTACAAAAGAAGAAGATTATTTTACAGAAAAAGATTTTTGTGAATTATCTAACCGAAATTATATTGATGTTATTAACTCTAATCTTTTTGATGATATTGATTTAGCTTTTCTTGCTCTGCATGGAAGATGGGGTGAAGATGGAACAATTCAATCATTGTTAGACATGCGTGGAATTAAATATACTGGTTCTGGAATTCTTACTAGCGCCGTTGCAATGGATAAAGCAATGACCAAGATTGTTATTCAACACTTTGGAGTTTCAACCCCAGATTGGCTGGTTGCTGATATTAGCCAAAAAGATTTCTCCGACTACCCAGAGAAAGTTTTAAAGTTATTAGGTTTTCCATGTGTTATTAAACCAAACGATCAAGGATCTAGTGTTAGTCTTTCTATTTGTAAAAAAGAGGAAGATGTTATCCCAGCAATTCAACTAGCTTTACAATATTCAGATAAGGCTTTAATCGAAAAATTTATTCCTGGAAGAGAGCTTACAGTAGCTGTTCTTGATGGAAAAGCATTGCCAATTTTGGAAATTGTACCTAAAAGCGGATTGTATGATTATGATAGCAAGTACACTTCTGGCAAATCTGAATACATTGTTCCTGCGTTAATACCTGAAAAAGTTACAGTTGAAATTCAAGAACAAGCTGTAAAAGCGTTTAATGCGGTTGGATGTAAATGCTACTCTAGAATTGATTTTCGTTTAACTGAAGAAAACAAAGCTTACTGCTTGGAAATTAATACTCTTCCGGGTATGACAAATTTAAGCCTCGTTCCTAAAGCTGCTAATGCCGCGGGAATTTCTTTTTTAGAGTTGATAGACAGAATTGTCAAAGATGCAATCAATTGATAAAAAAATAATAACACGAATTATAATTGGTCTCCTTTTTTTGGCTGCTTCGGTTTTCATCGTTGTAAATGAAAACGGGCTACTTAAATATCTGAAAGCCAGAAATGATCTTAAGCAAATTGATATTGAGATTAGCAAAGCGGAAGAAAAACTGATCTTACTCGAAAATGAAATTGATTCTTTGAAAACTAGTAAAGAAAAATTTGAACGAGTTGCAAGAGAAAAGTACCACATGATAAAAAAAACTGAAAATGTGTTTCGCATAGAAGAGAAATAATTCGTGCAAAGTAAAATTAGAATTCCTCACAAACCGCTTGCAGAAAGATGCCGTCCAAAATCTCTCAATGATTTTCAAGGACAGTCAAAGCTTGTTGGAGAAGGAAAGCCAATAAGAATAATGGTTGAGAATGACACACTTAGCTCATTTATTCTTTGGGGACCACCTGGCACTGGAAAAACAACGCTAGCAAAAATCATATCCGAAACTACAAATTCTGAGTTTTATAAAATTAACCCAGATTTGTCAATAGTCAAAAATTTCTAATGACCGCCATTAGAAGA
>CAZVYT010000017.1:0-1473 GCA_964631495.1 uncultured Melioribacter sp.
TTGAAGAAAAGAACCAAAAGAACTTCGCTGTAAAATTATAAAGGAAATATTTCTTCGCTACATGGCGGTAATTTAACTCTCTCCGCAAAATTATTAGTTGCGTCGCTCAAACAGAAATTCCCGCTTTTCATTACTCTACGAAATATTTTTTCCCTTTATATTTTTAAGGCGGGTTAAAAGTTTAACAAGTTAATTGCAATACTCTTTAGCAGCAGCATCGCTGAAACTCTACAATAAAAACACTCTATTACACCATCAGCAATAATAAGATCTGTTTTATAGCTTTTGATCTTAAAACAGCATTGAATTACTCAAGTACATATTTTTATTATTTAGTATAGATGGCTCTTAGGCAAGACAGTTTAACTATGTTAACCATCATAGTATTTTTTTTATATTTTCAACTGATAGGGATACAACAAAATTAATAAATAGAAGCTGGTAGACAACAAAGAGAATAATCTAAATAACACAACAATACTTTCAGCTTTTCAACTCATCACTCAAAATTCATCACTCAAAACTTTTTAATTGTATGGATCAAATTAATCCATCTTATTCTTACCAAACTTAAGCACAACAGTATCTCGCATATTTGATGGCAGTTGATCAGTTTTGTTTGTAGTCTTAAAAAGATCGAACAACTGAACTTCTTCGCCTTGCTGTTCAATTTCCAGATTAGTTTTGGTCTGCAATTGTTGCACGGATTTTATGTTTTCATTAATGCCTAATGCCTGTTTCAACAAGTCAACTATTTCTTCGCGAAGATCATTAATTTTTTCAGGTGAAGGAGAGACAACTCTATTCAGATTTTGCTTTGAAGCTTGTTTATCTTCTGCAATTTCAAATTTATCAATTATTTCAAATTTCTTCGCAGGATATAAATCGCCGGCAGCTGATTCAAATTTCTTTGCTTCTGTTTCTTCATATTGGTCTTCGGATAAAACCTCATCAAAAGCAAAAATTGCATCGGCAAAAATCTCATCGTTTTGGTTCTGAGCTTCAAAGGCTTTCAAATCGAACGAATATACCTCACTGAAGCTTGATTCCGGTGTTTTATTTTGTTCTCCAAATTTCTGCTGAACCGGCTCTGCGTTTTTTTTATTTAGTGTTGTAAGTCCAACTTGCTGTATCTTGAATCTAAATTGATCAGGGTCTAAATCAAAACGTAAGTGCCGTAAATCTTTTATCGCAAAAATTGGATCGAAATAAACAAGCTCTACTCTTCCATTGATATTAACAAAATATCCATATTTAGTTGAGTATGCGTCAAGGTGATTTACGTTAGTAAGAAGTCTGTATACAATTAAGTTTTTCGGTGACGGATCTTTTACAAATGAACAAACATCAAAATAGTTGATGCTTCTAACCCGTTTAACTTTTTCATTCTTATAAATAATCTTAAAGTTATCATTAAAGTTGAATTTGTTTTGAGAGTAAATCAAAACATCATTTCGGCGTAAATCTAAAGTT
>CAZVYT010000017.1:1483-58808 GCA_964631495.1 uncultured Melioribacter sp.
GAGAGTTCTCAGTTTTGAGTTTTTAATTTTGAGCTAAAGATTCTTTAGTTGTTTTAACAATTGAAGTTAGGATTTTGTTTAACTCTTGAATTTCTTGCAAATAGGCTTTATAATCTTTCTTCATTAAATCACTTTCAGAAAGTAAATTAAGCCAATATTCGGTTTCACGTGCTTCTTTGGATGCAATAGCCATCTTATTAAGAAAATCTCTTTTTGATGAAGCAGCCTCAGCCTCATGTACATTAGCACCAATGCTTGTTCCACTTCTTAACAATTGTTTTGACAAAATAAATTCTGAATTCTTGTTCAATTCTTTATAAAGAGTAATAATACTCAAAGCAAAATTAAAACTACGTTCTTTTATTTTATTGCTTTTTTCCATGTCACCCCTCAATTATTTATAAAATAAACATATTCCTTAAATCTCAAATCACTTTACTCCTAACCAAGGTTCGTGTTTTTTGTGTGTTGATAACTCAACACTCATAATTCATAACTCAACACTATCGTCATGCCCATCTTATCAAACCAAGTTCAAAAGAATTTATAAGCATAGGATGTTGAGGTAATATTCTTAGTGTAAATCCAAACTGCCCGGTATCTTTACAATCTATTTCACCGCGGTAAGTATAGTTTGTAGATTTTGCTTTCTTAACATGATTCATTTTCACTATTGATTTTGCGCTCTCTGCCGGTCCATCAACTTTTCCAAAATAGATTTGTACTTCTACATCATTTGGAGTTAAATCTCCTAGTTCTATTTCAGCAATTATAGGGAAAGTTAAACCAACCTTAATGTCATCGTTTTTATTTTCTTCAGAAATACTTAAGAATCTAACTCTGTTCCAGTTCTCACTTAGCTTATGTTTCCAAGCGGAGAATTCTTTTCCTTTTTGCCAATTGTTTTTCATCAAGCCCATTCTCTTTTCATAAGAAGCAAAATAAAACTTGCGGGCATATTCTTTAACCATTCTGTGAGTATTATATACCGGACCAAGATTCTTCATAGAAGACTTCATTGTAGAAATCCATCCGCGCGGCAGTTTATCTTCTCCTCTGTTGTAAAAAAGAGGAACAATATCTTTTTCTATTGCTTCATAAATTAAACGCGATTCAACTTCATCATGATATTCAAGATTTTCATACTCTTCACGGTTGCCAATCTTCCAGCCAACATCTGGTGTATAAGCTTCATCCCACCAGCCATCCATAACGCTAAAATTGAGTCCGCCGTTTGCTATAACCTTCATTCCGGATGTACCGCTTGCTTCAAGTGGTCTTCTTGGATTGTTGAGCCAAACATCGCAGCCTTCAACTAAATAACGTGCTACGTTCATATCATAGTTTTCAAGAAATACTACTTTCTTTCTTAACAATGGGTCTTTTGTAAAAGCCACAATCTCTTGAATAAGCTTTTTACCTTCTTCATCTTTTGGATGAGCTTTTCCGGCAATGATAAACTGTACGGGATAATCCGGATTGCTGAGAATGCTTACAAGTCTATCCATATCTCTAAAAATTAAAGTGGCTCTTTTATAAGTAGCAAATCTTCTTGCAAAGCCAATAGTAAGAGCCTGCACATCAAGAACTTCGCGCGCAAATGCTAATTCGGATTTAGATCCACCGCGCTCGGTTATTTGTTTTGTTAAACGGTTTCTTGCAAAAGCAACCAAACGCTCTCTTCTTCTTTCATGAGTGCGCCATAATTCTTCATCCGGAATTTCATCTACGGCTTTCCATACTTCAACCTCTGAAGGATTGCGTACAAATTTTTCTCCTAAGTATCTGTAGAGAAGTTCATTCATATCATTAGATAAATGAGTTGGTGTATGAATGCCGTTTGTTATATAATCTATTGGAATTTCATCGAAAGGAATTTCCGGAAACCCGGCTTTCCACATTTTCTTACTGACAAGTCCGTGCAATTTACTTACGCCATTAACATATCCTGCCATATTCATAGCAAGATGAGCCATATTAAAACTGCTTGGGGCTTTATCTTTAATAATTGTTCCCAGACTATAAAATGTTTTATCATTTATCTGAAGTTCATTTCTGTAATAAAAACCAAAATACTTTTCTATCAATTCATTTGGGAAAATATCAATTCCAGCCGGTACAGGTGTATGTGTAGTAAATACATTAGAGTAAAAATTCATATCCTTTGCTTCGTTAAAAGTAAGATTTTGAATTTTTATCAAGTTTCTTATTCTTTCTAATGATAAAAATGCTGAATGTCCTTCATTCATATGGCAGACAATAGGCTTTACACCTATTGCGCTTAAGGCTCTAATGCCTCCAATACCAAGAATTATTTCCTGCTGAATTCGGGTTTCAATATTACCGCCGTAAAGTGTGCGCGTTATTTTTTTATCCTCATCCGAATTTTCCGGAACATTGGTATCTAATAAGAATAAAGGAACTCTGCCAACTTGTATCTGCCACATTTGTACAACAACATTTCTTCCCGGAAATTCTAAATCTATTTTTACCGGATTCTGATCTTTATCTACTACAAGTTTCATCGGCTGATTGTAAAAATCAGTTATGTCATATCTTTCTTGCTGCCAGCCGTCGTTAGTTAAATACTGCTGGAAATATCCTTCTTTATAACAAAGACCAATTGCAACAAGAGGAAGGCCTAAATCGCTCGCAGATTTAAGATGATCGCCAGATAAAACACCAAGACCGCCGGAATAAACTTGAAGACATTCTGTCAATCCGAATTCTGCGGAAAAATATGCGATAAAATTCTTGCCCTCTATATCGTAGTGCTTTTGATACCAAGTTTTTTCTTGCATATAAACATTTAACTGAACGGAGACACGATTCATATGAGATATAAAACTATCGTCGTTAGCAACCTGGTCTAATCTTTCTTGACTTAATTTGCCAAGCATTAAAACCGGATTATGATGTGTTTCATCCCAGAGTTTTCTATCAAGCCTTCTAAACAATTCAATTGCGTCATGATTCCATGTCCAATACAAATTATGCACAATTTCACTTAAAGCTTCTAACTTCTCCGGTAGAGAAGGTGTAACATTAAATCGACCAACAAAATTAATCAAACGATCCTCCGCTTTTGACACTTCGAAAATGAGATTCAAGATAAAAAAAAATATTTACCCAAAAAAATATGATTAGCGCTAACTATAATAAAACCTCAAAACCAAGATAGGGAATGCTAGGATCGAAAAAGATTATTGTACTGCTGGATCTTAGTTGAATTACAATTCTCCGAATTGTTGAATTGTTTATATCGTCGCCAAAGAGACTTAACAAATAAAGTTTGTTCATTATTCTATTAATGCCTCTTTACGAATCCCGAACAACGGGATATTTAGCTCCTATCTGAGCTAAAATTCCCATAGGGATTAAATATTTATAAGTTGAAGAGCTGACAAACCAAAGTCCCACTCGGGACGATACAGAGAACTTCTATGCTCAGTTCTATTTCGGATTAGAGAAATAAAATCAATATTTATTTGGAACTTCTGAAAAATTATTTTTTTGTCATTACGAAGAATGAAATGATATCCTGTCCCGCAGTTTTAGTTCGACTTCGCTCACCAAAAGTGTTTCGGGAAAGCAATCTCAAGCATTGATATTCAAGTTAAAATAAAGATCGCATCAGCATAAAGCTCTTCGCATTGACAGAAGTAAAGCAATTTTCAGAAGATTTTTTTTGAGTCAATTGAATTATCAATATTGTCATTCCATTAAAAACGGGGATCTATTGAATGCCATAATGAGTCCCATTGAAGTTTATTCCGCCATTAGCGGAATGAAAATGACTGATATTGATAAAATAGTTTTTCAAAAGCCTCTATTTATTTTAGTATTTAATTCTTTATCTACAAGTTGTGTGGATTAAATCTTTAAGATGCAAAGAAAGTAACTACAATTAATCAAAAATTTATCTGCGTGAACGTGTACTTGATTTATCGAAGTATCTTGATAAGTGCGTTAAAACTGCGTTCCATTTTATAGTATACTATTTGCCAATGAATTCATGAAAATTATTTAGAACTACCGTGTTTATGTTAACCAATCTAAATAATTTTCATCATGAACTAAACTATAATTTGAAGCCGGGTAATTTAACTTCCATGCTTTTGGCTCACGGATCTTTTTATTTTTAATCTTAAGTTCATAAGCGAATAAAATTCCTTCCCTATCTTCTATCCAATCAATTTCTTGCTGATCATATGTCCTCCAGAAATAGTTATTACTATGTAACCCGTTATAGCTTTGGAACTTTAGTCTTTCATTAATCATGTACTGTTCCCATAGTTGTCCGGCATCGTGCCGCATTGAAATATCATTCATATTTGCAATAATTGCATTTCTTAGTCCATTATCAAAAAAGTACCACTTACTGCTCTTTACAATTTCTTTGCGGAGATTTCTAGAGAACGCGTTAAGCTTGAATAAAATAAAACTTTTTGAGAGAATATCCAGATATCTTTCTACAGTGTTTTTGGATATTCCAAGCTGGGTACCTATTTCTGTTAATGATGCTTTACTGCCTATTTGAAATGCAAGCAGTTTCAATAAATCAAAGATTTTAGATGAATTTTTTATTTTCTCAAAAATTAAGATGTCTTTCAGAAGATAAGAACTAATTAGTTCTCTTAAATATTCTTCTTTCTCTTTTTTCGTATTCATGCTAAACACTTCCGGCATATTTCCGTAAACTAATCGCTGATATAAATTATCTTTTCTTTGTTCAGCTGCGTCGATCTTAATAATTTCTTCTTCCGATATTGGGAATAATCTTATTTCATTTTTTCTGCCAGTTAAAGGTTCTCCAATCAAATTGTAAATGTCAAACGCCGATGAACCAGTTACAATTATTTTCAGTTTAGCAAATGAATCTACAATCAGCTTTAGTATGCTGCCAATTTCGGGAACCTTTTGTGCTTCGTCAATAATTAATAACTCACTATCGCCTAGCAAATTCTTGTAATTTTGAACGCTTCTTCGCTTCAGCAATTCATGAATTGCAAAATCTTCTCCGTTAAAAAAAAGAGTTTTTGCTTTATTCTCATTCATATATTCTTTTAGCATGAATGTTTTCCCAACACGCCTTGGTCCTAATATCACCGTAACTTTACCGGGCACTGCTTTCATTTTTAGCAAATCTGAGGCTTTTCTTTTAATGTACACGTTAATTCCGCTATTTAACTGACTAAATTTACGTTAATTTAGTCCATTTAACAACACTGTTTCACGTTTCTTATTGTCTATACGCAATAAATAAGCCCTTTTAACGGAACAAAAGCTCACATAACGCTATAAAATAAATTAATCTGAATAAATTTATTTCTTAAATTTGCTTAAGACCAAAGTTTGAGACTGAACATAAAATGAGACTTTGAGAAATTCATTACTCTGCTTATATAAAAAAAGGAAATAATAATGAATTATATAATGGCTGCGCTTATCGGCTACTTAATAGGCTCCGTTCCTACAGCGTATATTCTGCTTAAGAAATCCCGCGGAATAGATATCACAAAAAGTGGAAGCGGCAATGTTGGCGCAATGAATTCATATGAAGTCTCAAATTCAAAAAGGATAGGTTTTTATGTATTAGTGATCGATGCATCGAAAGGTTTTTTAAGTTCAATTATTACATATTTTTTAATTGAAGAATCATTTTCAATATCAATTCTCTCACTGATATTTTCAGTTTTTGCGCATTGCTATTCTCCTTGGCTTAAGTTTAAAGGCGGAAGAGGCTTGGCTACTGCCGCCGGCGGTGCTTTCTTTATTTCATTGCCGGTACTTGCAATTTGGCTAATCAACTGGGTTGCAATTTATTTGTTCAGTAAAAGTATTCATCTTGGTAACTTTATGGCTACAATATTTACTGCTATAAGTTCTTTTACTATTTCTCATTTGATGATTTCTTATTCATTCGTAAAGCCATATTCGCTGAATCAATTCAGCTATTCAATTTCAATATTGATGTTAATTATTTTGTCCAAACATTTTATCCCAATGAAGAATTACATAAAAAGTTTTAATAATAAAAAGGATCAGCAAAAATGAAAATGAAAATTCTCTTATTGTTCTTGGCATTTATTGTTTCTGTAATTGCGCAAAACAGCAAAATCGATAAAGTTAATGATGATGTATATTCTTCCCGTCAAACTGTCATTACAAAAACTGTTAAAGAAGTTAGTCCAGCAGTAGTTGGTATTAATGTTACAGAGCTTAGACAGTACCAGGATGTATGGAGCGCAAATCCATTTTGGAGCCAATTTTTTGCTCCAAGAGTTTACAATCAAAAAATTAAAGGTCTTGGCAGCGGAGTAATTATTTCTCCGGATGGATATGTTCTTACAAACGATCACGTATCCGGGAACGCTATCACTGCTACTGTAACACTTACCGATGGAAGAAAATATGACGCAAAAATTATTGGCACCGACCAAACTTCCGATATTTGCCTTCTTAAAATTGAGGCTGAAAACTTACCATTTGTTAAACTTGGCGACTCAGATAAAATTATGATTGGCGAATGGGCTATTGCTCTTGGCAATCCATTTGGACTTTTCGACATTAATGATAAACCTACTGTAACCATTGGCGTAATATCAAATACTAATATGACTCTTTCGCCCAGCAATGACCGCTATTATGTAAATATGCTTCAGACAGATGCAGCAATTAATCCTGGCAATAGCGGCGGACCTTTAGTTAACGCAATTGGTGAATTGATAGGAATGAATACAATGATTTATACTGCTAATGGTTCTAATGGTAATGTTGGATTGGGTTTTTCTATTCCTGTAAATAAAATAAAAAGAGTTGTGCAAGACTTAAAAACAAAAGGTAAGGTTGAAAGAGATTTTTGGACCGGACTTAATATTTTAACAGTTGATGAAAACCTTGCAAAGACATATAACTTATTTGCTAATCGCGGTGTAATCATTTCGCAATTAACAAAAAACTCTCCTGCGGAAAAAGCCGGTTTAACTGTTGGCGATATAATTGTTAGTTTAGGAAATGATAAAATTAGCAGCTACGAATCATTTCTTAGCTATATATTTGAATATCGTACCGGAGAAACAGTTGAAATAAAATTTATACGCGGCGAAAAAGAAATGTCTTGTAAAATGAAATTGGAGAAAAAATAAATGATAGATCGTTATACTCGTCCGGAAATTGGCAGAATTTGGACTGATGAATTTAAGTATGAATCTTGGTTAAAAATTGAAATACTTGCATGTGAAGCAAGAGCAAAAATGGGCGAACTGCCACAATCTGATCTTGACGAAATAAAATCTAAAGCAAAGTTTGATGTTAATCGTGTTCTTGAGATTGAAGAAACAACTAAGCATGATGTTATTGCTTTCTTAACAAATGTAGCAGAGAATGTTGGTCCGGCATCACGTCATATTCATTATGGAATGACTTCTTCCGATGTTTTAGATACTGCGCTTGCTTACCAAATAAAATGTGCCGGCGAAATTCTTCTTAAAGATATGTACTTGTTGAAAGATTCGCTTAAGAAACGCGCGCTTGAACATAAACGTACCATATGTGTTGGACGTTCTCACGGAATTCATGCTGAAGCATATTCAATGGGCTTAAAATTCGCTTTATGGTTCGAAGAGGCTAAAAGAAATATCGAACGGTTAGAACATGCTGTTAATACTGTTTCATGCGGAAAGATTTCCGGCGCGGTTGGTACGTTCGAACATCTTTCACCGAAAGTAGAAGAATATGTATGCGAAAAGTTAGGTCTTATTCCGGAACCTGTGGCAACTCAAGTTGTTCAAAGAGATCGTCATGCTCACTTTCTTTCAACAATTGCATTAATTGGTTCTTCATTGGAAAAAATTGCAGTTGAGATACGTCACCTGCAAAGGACAGAAGTACTGGAAGCTGAAGAATATTTCTCTAAAGGGCAAAAAGGTTCATCTGCTATGCCGCATAAGCGCAATCCTATTGTTAGTGAAAGAATTACCGGCATAGCAAGATTGCTTAGAAGCAACTCAATTGCTGCTTTAGAAAATGTAGCTCTCTGGCACGAAAGAGACATTTCTCATTCATCCGTGGAAAGAGTTATTATCCCAGATAGCTGCATTGCTCTTGATTATATTTTGGCATTAACAATCAAATTAGTAGATAACCTTATAATCTATCCGGATAGCATGATCAAGAATCTTAATCTGACTCGTGGATTAATTTTCTCACAAACTCTGCTTCTTCGTTTAACTGAAAAAGGAATGACACGAGAAGATGCATATGAATTTGTGCAAAAATCTGCAATGGAAGTCTGGGCTGAAAAAAGCAAAAACTTAAAAGATGAACTTCTGAATTCGGAGTACGTTAAAAAGTTTCTCTCAGAAAGTGAAATTGATGAATTATTCAACCCAGAAAAACTACTTAAAAATTTAGATTACATATTTGCTCGATCAGTAGAAAAAGTTTAATTATTACAATAGACTGCCTTAAATCTGATCAAGGCAGTCTAATCTATCATATGTCAAAATGTTCAACTATGCTACTCCCTATCCACCAAGCCTCTAAACAGCCATTGAACTGCCTAAAAATGGGTGCCGTAAGTATGTCATAATGGCACAAGATGGCGTTATTTGCATCTTGACAACATTTTTTCCAGTCCTTATATTAGCACTCGTAATTTTAGAGTGCTAATCAATAATCCATAAATAAGGAGGAAACATGGCAAAGTTCAAAATTCAACCTCTACAGGATAGAGTAATTGTAAAACCAAAAGAGGCTGAAGAAACAACAAAAGGCGGTATTATTTTACCAGATACTGCAAAAGAAAAACCAATAGAAGGTACAATAGTGGCAGCCGGAGAAGGCAAAGTAGCTGAAAACGGTACTATAACAAAACTAACTGTTAAAGTTGGTGATGTTGTTCTTTATGGAAAGTATTCCGGAACAGAAATTAAAGTTGAAGGCGAAGATTATTTAATAATGCGCGAAAGCGATATTTACGGAATTGTAAAATAAGTAAAAGGAGAAATAAAAAATGGCTTCAAAAATAGTTGAATACGGCACCGATGCACGCTCACAGCTAAAAAATGGTGTTGATAAATTAGCTAACGCAGTTAAAGTTACATTAGGTCCTAAAGGTCGCAACGTAATTATTGATAAAAAATTTGGCGCGCCTACAGTTACTAAAGATGGTGTTACTGTTGCTAAAGAAATAGAATTCGAAAACTCAGTTGAAAATATGGGCGCTCAAATGGTTCGCGAAGTTGCTTCTAAGACAAGTGATGTTGCCGGAGATGGAACAACAACAGCTACAGTTTTAGCTCAAGCAATTTACCGTGAAGGTTTGAAAAACGTTACAGCTGGCGCTAATCCAATGGATCTTAAAAGAGGAATTGATTTAGCTGTTACAAAAGTAATTGCTACACTAAAGACTATGAGCAAAGAAGTTGGCGGAAGAGAAGAAATTGCTCAAGTTGGTTCTATCTCTGCTAATAATGATAAAGCAATTGGCAACTTGATTGCTGACGCAATGGAAAAAGTTGGCAAAGATGGCGTTATTACAGTTGAAGAAAGTAAATCTGCAGATACCAGTTTGGAAGTAGTTGAAGGTATGCAATTTGACCGTGGTTACATTTCTCCTTATTTCGTAACAAACAGCGAAACAATGGAAGCTAACCTTGAAGACCCATATATTTTAATTCACGATAAGAAAATCTCCGCTATGAAAGATCTTCTTCCAGTACTTGAGAAAATAGCCCAATCAGGACGTCAATTAGTAATTATTGCAGAAGATTTGGAAGGCGAAGCTCTCGCAACTTTAGTTGTAAATAAATTACGCGGTACTTTAAAAGTTGCCGCTGTTAAAGCTCCGGGCTTTGGCGATAGAAGAAAAGCAATGTTAGAAGATATCGCTATTTTAACCGGCGGCACAGTAATTAGCGAAGAAAGAGGATTCAAATTAGAAAACGCTACTTTAGATTATCTTGGTCGTGCTAAAAAACTTAATATCGATAAAGATAATACAACTATAGTTGAAGGTTACGGCACAACTGATGATATCAAGAAAAGAATAAATGAAATTAAAGCTCAGATTGAAAAAACAACTTCAGATTACGACAGAGAAAAATTGCAAGAGCGTTTAGCTAAATTAAGCGGCGGTGTTGCTGTAATTAAAATAGGTGCTGCTACCGAAATTGAAATGAAAGAAAAGAAAGCACGCGTTGAAGATGCTCTTCATGCAACACGTGCAGCTGTTGAAGAAGGTATTGTTGCTGGCGGCGGTGTTGCTTTTGTTCGCGCAATCTCAAGCCTTGATAATTTAGAAGGTGAAAACTTAGATCAAACAACTGGCATTAAGATAATTAAGAAAGCACTTGAAGAACCGTTAAAACAAATTTCTGCTAACGCTGGTCTAGAAGGTGCAGTTGTTCTTAACAAAGTTCTTGAAGGAAAAGATGATTATGGTTTCAATGCTGCAACTGAGAAATATGAAAATTTAGTTAAGTCTGGTGTAATCGATCCTACAAAAGTTACAAGAACAGCATTAGAAAATGCAGCTTCAGTTTCTTCTCTACTATTAACAACAGAAGCTGTTGTTTATGAAAAGAAAGAAGATGAAAAACCAATGCCGCAAATGCCTCATGGCGGTATGGACGGAATGTATTAATAGGTAAATAGGATTCAGCATTTAGATGTTAGCAAAAACCCCGACAAACTTCAGTCGGGGTTTTTCTTTTAACATCGTAATCATTACTATTTGCTAAAATCAAAAGAAGTTTTTTTTATTTCACTTCCTTCTTAAAATAATCTAAAGTAATTTTTAAACCTTCTGCACGATCAACTTTCGGTTCCCAATTAAGAATTTCTTTCGCTCTTGTAATATCAGGCTGTCTAACCTTAGGGTCATCTACCGGAAGTTCATGATAAACAAGTTTCGATTTAGAACCGGTTAGTTTAATTACTTCTTTTGCAAAATCTTCAATTGTAATTTCATTCGGGTTGCCAATATTCACGGGCATAGATTCATTTGATAAAAGAAGTCTATATATTCCGTCAATTAAATCGCTAACAAAACAAAAGCTTCTCGTCTGCTTTCCGTCTCCAAATACAGTTACATCTTCTCCTTTTAATGCTTGCGAAATGAATGCCGGTAATGCTCTGCCGTCATCAAGTCTCATTCGCGGTCCGTATGTATTAAAAATTCTTACTATTCGTGTTTCTATACCATGGTAGCGGTGATAAGCCATTGTCATAGCTTCGGCAAATCGTTTTGCTTCATCGTAAACTCCGCGGGGACCAACTGGATTTACGTTACCCCAATAATCTTCTTGCTGAGGATGGATTAGCGGATCGCCATATACTTCAGAAGTTGACGCAATTAGAAATCTTGCTTTTTTTTCTTTTGCAAGTCCAAGTGCTTTATGAGTACCAAGAGAGCCAACTTTTAGTGTTTGTATGGGAAATTTTAAGTAATCAATTGGACTTGCAGGTGATGCAAAATGAAGTATATAATCAACATTACCAGGAATGTGGATAAAATTAGTTACATCAAGTTTTATAAACTGAAAATTTGGGTTACCAAAAAGATGTTCAATGTTTTCAACTCTTCCTGTTAGAAAATTATCAATGCAAATAACCGAAATTTCTTCTGAAATAAGCCGATCGCATAAATGGGAGCCTAAAAATCCTGCTCCACCGGTAACTACTGCAACTTTTTTCATTAAACCTTTATTTTGTTCTTTTTAGAAGACCCATCTTTTGGTCTGGAGTAATAATAGTAATATTTATAATAAGAGCCGTAACCGCTTCTGTATGTAAAGTTGTTAAGAATTATGCCAATGAATGAACCTTGCTCATGATTTAATAGCTCAACAGCCTTTTCCATCAATTCCATTTCTGTATTGCCGGCAGAAACTACAAGTACAGTAGCATCAACTATGCTGGATAGAATTTCTGAATCTGTAACAGCTATTACAGGCGGTGAATCAA
Source organism: uncultured Melioribacter sp. (assembly GCA_964631495.1). Lineage (GTDB taxonomy): Bacteria > Bacteroidota > Ignavibacteria > Ignavibacteriales > Melioribacteraceae > Stygiobacter. Next base: position 13,454 of record CAZVYT010000017.1, read on the forward strand.
TCAAGATATAATCATACATTGTTTTTAATTTCTCGATGAACGCTTCCATCTGAGTTGAGCTTAAAATCTCTGATGGATTTGGAGGAATTGTACCGGCAGTTATGTAATCAAGATTGGCTAGTTCACTTTTTCTTAATACTTCATCAAAAGTAGCTTGCCCAAAAAAGTAATCAGTAAATCCGGGAAATCTTTTTTGATTAAATACTGCATGCAGACGCGGCTTTCTTAAGTCGCAGTCTAAAATAACTGTCTTAAAATTTGCTTGTGCAAAGCTGCCTGCCAGGTTAATAGTTGTAGTCGTTTTGCCTTCACCGGATGTTGGAGAAGTAACAAGCATTACTTTAAGTGCCTCTTTATCAAGTTTAGAAAACTTAATTCTTGTTCTCAAGGCGCGGTAAGCTTCACTTGCGCTTGCGTCCGGTTTTCTTGCAACAACAAATTCAAAATCTTTAATTCCGCTTTCAAGCCCTTCAATTTGCGGAATCCAAGCAAGTATGTTAAGGTTTTTATTCTGAATATCTTCCGGAGTTTTTACAGTATTATCTAAATAGTTTCTTACAAACGCAAAACCAACACCCATACCTGTGCCTAAAACAAGACCAATAACTATTATAAGCAGACGGTTAGGCTTAGCCGGTCTGGCGGGAATAAGTCCTTCATCTATAATCAAAACATTACCTGGAACTGATTGCTCACTAATTATTGCTTCTTGATATCTTTCTTCAACTTGCAAGTATAATTTTTCATAAGCTTGTTTTTCTCTTTCAAGCCGTGCTAAATCGGTACTGCTTGTAGGCAATGCGCTTAATTTTTTATCGTAATCTCCCCCAATTTCATTAAGCTTTCTGAAAGAGGCATTAAGTGATTGGTATTTGGTTTCCTCTTCTAACACTTTAGCTGTAAGTGTTTTTATTTCTTCAGGAGTAGATGCAAGAACTCCTTGTTTATAAACAGCTAATTGATTTTTCAATCTCGTTTCAATTTCGCTAATCTTTGAATCTGCTTTCTTAACCTCAACAGAGTTTGCTCCTGCGGCCTTCTGTGCTCTATCTCGTTTTGTTTTTTCTTCAGCTAATTCTTCCTGCATTCTTTTTATATATGGCTCGCTAGACATATTATCAATATAATTTTGAATCTCAGGGTTTCGTCTCTTTAGCTCATCCTTAAACTGATTAAGATTTTTCTCAGTCATCGTAAGATCAATCTTTGTTAGGTTTAACTTCGCTTGAATATCAGAAGATTGATCTATTAATGCTCTGGCTTGTTCTGGCAGTTCAACTATACCTTTGGATTGTTTATATGCTGTATAAGATTCCTCAATGGAAGCCAGCTCAGATTGCTTTTCATCTCTCTGTTGAGCAAGAAAATTTTTAACTCTTGTTAACTGTTCTCGGTTATAAGATAAGTTGATTGATTTATAAGCACCGGCGTAACAATTAACAATCATTGAAGCTTCTACAGGTGAAGGACTTTCTACAGAGATCTCAACAATGTCTAATCCTCTTTTCTGATCAATTGAAACTTGCTTTGGTAATAAGCGTACAATCTCTTCTATGGTTTTTACACGAAATTTACCTTGTTTTAACTCTGATGGGTCTTCGAAAATTAGATAGTACTTGTTTTTTTGAGTTGTAACATTAAAACTATCAATTAGTGCGTTTGCTACAGTTGATCTTAGTTTATAACTTTTAAGAATTTCTATTTCGTTTGCGATAAATCTATCACTTCCAAAATCTTGAAACTCTGGCAATAGTGATCCAGAAAGAACAGAGCCTTGAGGTTTAGAAAGTTTTAAAACTGTTGTGGACTTAAAAATATCTGGCGCGTTTACTGCATAAATTATCGCTACTAATAATCCAGTTAATGCAATTAAAAAGATAGGTACAAAATTTAGCTTAACTAAGTTGATGTAATCTCGCAATGTATGAGAATCTTGAATATGAGGATTCGAAGCTGGTTGTTTCACTTTATCACCTGCTAACCTTTTATAATGTTTAATGCTAAAATTGAAAGAGAAATAAGCATACTTATTACAGACATCCAAATGGAAAAATGATCTCTAAAATAAAGTTTCGGTTCGCCTGGTACTATTAAAACATCTCCGGAATCGAGTTTAGGCACCTTTTTATATTTATTTTGAAGCTTGGTTTCATACATTAAATCATTAAAGCTAAACTTGATCATTTTCTGGGTAGAGTCTTCTTCCATCCGAATCACTCTGATATCTTCTAGATTAGCACCTTCTACCGGTCCACCAGCCATTGACAGCAAATCACTAATATCTGTTTCTAAAGGAATTTTATATTTACCAGGATATCTAACCCAGCCCCAAACAGAAACAGTAATATTTACTGTTTCCGGGTCGCTTAAATCAAAATAACCACTTTGTTGAAAAGTGCGAATACCGGAGGAACCAAGATCATACCCTTTAGATTGGGCGAAACTTAAACTTGTTATAAATACAAATAATAAGAACAAGATTTTTTTCATTAAACTACTCCGTTCTGGAAAAATTGTTTTTTTGTTTAATAATTAAACGTGAAGATAAGTAACTGCCCACAATTCCTAATGCAATACCAATCACAATAATTAACGCGTTGATTGCGAAAAAATATGCACCGAATTTAATGTTATTTAGTAAAGCAGTCAATAAAACAACTGTTAAGTTGAACAAAATCACACATATCAATGATGAGAGCAGTCCAATAAAAAATCCGTTTAATATAATTGGAATTCTAATGCTACCTGTTTTACCGCCGACTAAGCTCATTGTTCTATACAAATTTGAATTTTGTTTAATAAGTAATTTATTATTACTGTTAACCAAATAAATAGAAAGTAAAACAAGCACTATAGAAAGCGGGTAAAAGAAGTATTGAATCATTTTAAGTGTTTTTAGAAGTTTAAGTGTGGTTTCGTAATCGTAAATTACATCTTCCACACCATTAATTTTCTTAATCTTAGTTGATAGCATCTCAACCGTATTTTCTTCAATCAAATTTCCTTTGAGTGAAACTCTAAAAGAACTTGGCAAAGGATTTTCATCAAGTACGTTTTTAAAATTCTCTCCGGTTTCTTTAATAAAATAATTGCCGGCTTCTTCTTTGGAAACATAAAGAGCGGTTTTTACTTGACTGATTTTTTCTATCTCAATTTTAATAGAATCAATCTTATGCTGGGAAATTCCTTCAACTAAAAAAGTATTTAACTTAATTCCAGTTTTAATTGTTTTATCAAGTTCTTTAACACCAAAAACAATAGATATGCTGGCAATAGTTACAAATACAGCAAGTGAAGTAACAAAAACAAGAACAGCAGAATTATATCCGTTCTTCCTAAATAATCTAAATGTTTCTGAAATATAAAATGATAACATGTTTTTACTAAAAGTTAGATTCATCAATCCAGTGAATTATTTTCCATATACCACTATTATCTTTGCTTAATGTTAAGTTAACTTTCCCGTCAATAAATATAATATCCGTAGGATTAAATGTAATGGTTAAATTAAAGCTCCTAACAATTCTTGTTGAGTCGACCGTCATTGAAATAATGTTATTCCATATCAAATCCAATCTTTGTGTGTTTTGAAAAAGCCCGCTTGATACACGCATTTCTTCATCACGCCCCCAATTTACATCTACTCCTAAGTTATAATCACGATAGCTAAATGTAAAATTCTTGTTTAAAAGCTTGCTGTAAATTAGTGTATCCTTAAAAGTGTACGAATATTGAAAATTTTGAAATACTCCTTGAACTGATTTTTGATCACTTATCAGTCCACCGGAAGAGCCAAGAGTTTCATCTAAAGCCGGAGCAAAGGGATTACAGCTATAGATAAGAAAAGTAAGTGCAATTAATCTCAGCCAAATTTTAATAAAGCCTCCCTTTCAAATCGCTCCAAGATTTTTGTTCACTTTTTCGAATATCTTCCCATGAGCCAATAACCCACTGGTTCCTTTTATCTAAATAAATTTTGAATTGTGCTGTACCTTTGTATTCACCTGTAATTAACTGATCTTTTGTTGTAACATTTAGCGCATAATCTACTTGATAAATTGAGCTGTCGCCAAGCGATGTATTTATTTGGTTGGACATGTTTAAGATTATTGAATTACCCGCTTGTGAAATTGTTTTCAAATTATTGAAATATTGTCGTTCAGATTCAATTCCCCAATTATTTAATGCTGGGAATTGTACAGTTGCAGCCGCAGATGCAATAAAAATAAACTTCTTTGTTGTAAAAGATGGATCGGCAAAACACGCTAAATAATTATCAAGAATTTTTGATTCGATTGATGACTTAAAATTTGTAAACAAAATATCTGGAGTTGTGGCTGGAATTTGAGAACTGGATGAAGTTGTAGGCAGTTCGGGTTCTCTTGTTGAAAACAGATCGCAAGAAGCCATGCTTACAAGTAATATAAAAGCTGTTAAATATTTCATTTTTGAAAAACAACAATTATTCTATTTGAAGTGTTCTCATCGTAATCATTGCCAAAATAATCACCATAAATGTTATGTACCGCAAAACCAAAACTCATTGATTTTTCTAATATTTCTTTTTTTGTGTATAACTTAACCGACTCATAGAATTTTATATTTTGATCTTCGTTCAATACATTAATTTCCTTGATCACTCTGTTTCCGGAGATTTCTCTTTTTTCAATTATTCTGATTCCGTTAACAATCTTTTCATTTTGAATTACAAGGTTTTTGCGAAGAATTCTTTCATTAAAATAATCTAGAACATAAAAACCGTTTTCTTCAAGTAAAGAATATGCTTGTTTAATAAACGAGAAATTTTCCACATCACTTTCAAAATAACCAAAACTTGTAAATAGATTTATGATAAGATTAAACTTTTGTTTAAGTGGCACATTTCTTATGTCGCTGCAAAAGAACTTTGAACTAATTTTTTTTTCAGATGCAGAGCTTGCAGCAACGTTTAATAAAGTTTTACTTAAATCGAAGCCAACTACATCAAACCCAAGTAAACTGAATTTATTAGAGTGCCTACCGGCACCGCAAGCAGCATCCAAAATCTTGGCTTCTCTTTGCAAATTTGTAGAAGCAAGAATTAACTTACACAAATTCTCAGCGTCTTCATCATTGCGGTGGCTATAAACCTGAAGATAAAGCTCAGAGCTAAACCAGTCTTTATACCAGTCCTTCATCACAACTGAATTCTTCCTATGAATGCTCTTCCAATAGTTGCAGAATCAGCAAATTCAATATCTCCTCCAATTGGCAAACCTCTTGCAATTCTAGAAATCTTAACATTTGCTTCTTTCAACAATCTGCTCAGGTAAAGTGAAGTAGCATCACCCTCAGCATTTGGATTCAAGGCGAGAATGATCTCGCGTGTTTCGATATTTGTAATTCTTTGCATCAATTCTTTAATTTTTAGAGAATCTGCTGTAACTCCGGAAAGCGGATTAAGCACGCCACCAAGTACGTGATAAAGTCCGTAATATTCATTGGTCTTTTCAATAGAAATAATATCACTTGCATCCTCAACTACACAGATAACTGTTTTATCTCGTTTAACACTTTTGCAGATATCGCAAGTATCATCAACCGAAATGTTGAAACAAATCTTACAGAATTGAATTTTCTCTTTTAATTCTCTTAGAGAAGTAATTAATGATTCAGTTACTACTTTATCATTTTTAAGTAAGTAAATAGCCAGCCGCTGCGCTGTTTTTTTTCCAATCGATGGAAGTTTACTTAACTCATCTATAGCTTTTTGTAATGGTTCTGCTATAAGCATTAGAAACCTGGAATGTTCATACCAGGAGGAAGCATACCTTTAGTTAAGCTGCTCATTTCATCTTCAACCATTTTACCGGCTTTTTGAAGAGCTTTATTAACAGCCGCAACTACTAAATCTTCAATCATTTCTTTATCGTTATCTTTTAATACACTTTCATCAATAGAAAGTGAAATAAGCTCTTTCTTACCGTTAACAGTAGCTTTTACCATTCCACCACCGCTTTCCTCCGAAATAATTTTATTTTCGAGCTCAGCCTGTGTTTTTGCCATTTCAGCTTGCATTTTTTGAACTTGTTTCATCATGTTACCCATATCCAGTTTCATAGTTCCTCCGGAAACTTTTGAATTGATTTATAGAATTGAATTTGATTTGTTTTCTTTCATTCTCTGCGAAAATTAGCAAAAAAAAGAATCACAAGAAATTAAAGAGAGAAAATATTACATTTGTGCCATCTTTCAATAAATTTTAATGGTAAATGATTACAAAATACGGCTTAAATACATTTCTCTTCAGCTCTGCTTTTGCTGTTGCGTTAATTATTCTTGGGTTATACATAAACAATGTCTGGTTGAAATACCCGCTTATAATTTTAGGAATTGCTTTCTTTATTTTTAACCTCAATTTTTTTCGCGATCCGGATAGAACTCCGCCAAACCGTGATGATGTAATTGTCTCTCCCGCGGATGGAACTGTTATAATTATAAAAGATATTTTTGAAGAAGAATTTGTTAAAGAAACATCAACACAACTTTCCATTTTTATGTCTCCGCTAAATGTGCATGTTAATAGAATACCAATTGATGGCACTGTTGGCATGATGAATTACATAAAAGGTGAATATTTAGTTGCTTCGTATGAAAAAGCTGATAAAAGAAATGAAAGAACTGAGATTGGAATTGATAGTAAACATGGCAAAATGATGTTTACGCAAGTTGCCGGATTTGTTGCTCGAAGAATTGTTTGCCCATTAAAACAAGGTGAAAATGTTATAATGGGAAACCGATTTGGTATGATTAAGTTTGGTAGCCGTTCTGATGTATTTGCTCCTAAAAAATGGAAGCTTAAAGTGAAAATGGGAGATAAAGTTACCGCTGGCGAGACAATACTTTTTGAGTTAGATAAATGAAACAAAGTTTTTCAAAATCATTTATAGCAAACACAGTTACATCGGCAAATGTATTTTGTGGGTTCCTATCAATTATTCAAACTTCTGAAGGCAATTTTCAATTAGCCGCTGTGTTTATAATCCTTGCAGCAATATTTGATGCTTTTGATGGCATTGTTGCTCGTTTACTTGGCACTTCTTCTCGTTTTGGAGTTGAACTCGATTCACTTTCTGATGTTGTTAGCTTTGGAGCTGCACCCGCATTTTTAATTTATAAAGCCTATGCATTTAATTTTGGAATAGTTGGAATTGTTCTCAGTTCGCTCCTTCTTGTTTTTGGTTCATTAAGATTAGCAAGGTTTAATATTTCAGTTGGTGATCTAACTACTAAATCGGACTTTTCCGGCTTGCCTATTCCGGCTTCTGCAATTACGGTAGCTTTAATGGTTTTTTCATTCTTCAAAGAAGGCTCATTAGTACCGCCTTTCAATTATTTGGCTGCGCCTCTTGTAGTTGGGTTAGCAATTTTGATGGTAAGTAAAATAAGATATAATGCATTACCAAAAGTGAAAAACAAAAGTTTAAAATATAAATTGGTTTTGATCGTATTGTTAATTGCAGTTTTGGTTTTAACAATTCTTACTGATGGAGTTATTGTATTTTTTCTATTCTTAGGAATGGTATTATTTGGTGTGTTGCGCGCTCTATATTATTTAATATTTCCTCAAAATGTTAACGAAACAGAAACAGAAATAAAAGTCTTGGAGAATTAAATTGTTTAAAGCAACGGTTATTGTAAAAAGAAGACCTACTATAGTAGACCCGCAAGGTAAAGCTGTTGAACAAGGAGCTAAACTTCTTGGGTTTAACAATGTAAGAAAAACCAGAATCGGCAAATACATAGAATTTTTTGTTGATACAACCGATAGAGAACTTGCCGAGAAAGAAGTTAAGGAATACAGTGAAAAACTCCTTTCAAATCCTATTATGGAAGATTTTGAATTTGCTCTGGATGAGGTAAAATGAAACCGAAATTCGGCGTTGTAGTTTTTCCAGGCTCTAACTGTGATCATGATGCATATTATGCCATGAAAAAAGTTTTAGGCTATGAAGCAGAATTTCTTTGGCACAAGGATAAAGAATTAAAAAGTAGCGATGTAATTATTCTTCCCGGTGGCTTCTCTTATGGTGATTATTTAAGAACTGGTTCTATAGCACGCTTTTCACCAATTATGGAATCGGTATTTTCTTTTGCAGAAAATGGCGGTATTGTTATTGGTATTTGCAATGGCTTTCAAATTCTATTAGAGATTGGACTTTTACCAGGTGTAATGATCCAGAATGAATCTCTTAAATTTGTATGCAAGGATTCTTATCTTTCAGTGCAGACCACAAATTCCATTTTTTCCAAAGATATTGGTAAAAGTGTTATCAAGATTCCAATCAAACATGGTGAAGGAAATTACTTTACAGACGACGATTCTTTAAAAAGTTTACAAGAAAATGATCAGATACTTTTTAAGTACTGTACAAAAGATGGGAAAATTGAGCCGGATGCAAATCCTAATGGAGCATTACAAAATATTGCCGGTATAATGAATAAAAGAAAAAATGTAATGGGAATGATGCCGCATCCCGAAAACGCATGCGACCCTATTCTTTCTAAAACTGATGGCGCTTTAATTTTTAACTCCGTAGCAAAAAATATTTTTTAACTTTTAATAAAGAGGTAACTATGTTTGGTAACTTAGGAGCCGGAGAAATAATTCTCATAGTTCTTGTTATTCTTATTCTTTTTGGTGCTAAGAAAATTCCGGAACTCGCTCAAGGTGTAGGCAAAGGAATGCGCGAATTCAAAAAAGCATTAAACGATGTGCAAGAAGAAGTTAAGAACGCTGATAAAATAGAAGACAAGAAATAAAAACTTTCCGGATTAGTTTTGCTTTCATACAAAAACCATTCAGAAAAAATTAGTTTTATTAAAGAAGGAAAACTTTCATTAAAAGAAAATGTTTCCTTCTTTTTAAATCGAATTTCAGAGAATAGGCAGCTAAATGCTTATAACTTTGTTTTTGAAGATTGTTTAAGTTCTGCTGAAAAAATTGAAGAAAAGATAAAAGCTGGTAATGACGGAAAACTTGCCGGAATGGTTATAGCCATTAAAGATGTACTTGCACTTCAAAATAAACCTTTAACTTGTTCATCTAACAGTCTTAAAGATTTTATTTCGATTTATACTGCAACTTCTGTTCAAAAGTTAATTGATGAAGACGCAATAATAATTGGTAAAACAAATTGCGATGAATTTGCAATGGGTTCTTCTAACGAAAACTCTGCATTGGGTAAAGTTCTAAATCCAATTGATAATACAAGGGTTCCTGGCGGCTCAAGCGGCGGTTCTGCTGTTGCAGTTGCCGCAAATCTATGCGATGTTTCTTTGGGTACTGATACCGGCGGCTCAATAAGGCAGCCAGCTTCTTTCTGTGGAATAATCGGATTGAAACCAACGTATGGAAGAGTTTCTCGTTTTGGTTTAACCGCATTCGCTTCCTCATTTGATTCAATTGGACCATTTGCTAAATCTGTTGATGATATTGCATTAGTGTTAGAAGTAATTGCCGGACAAGACATTAAAGACTCAACATGCCAAAAAGTAGCAGCACCAGCATTTAAATTGCTAATTGATAAAGAGAAAAAATTTAAGATTGGAATTCCGAAGGAATATTTTGCAGAAGGACTTGATAAAGAAGTACGCCAAGCAATTGAAAAGAAAATAGAGATACTAAAAACTGAAGGTCATACTTTTATTGATATTGCACTTCCTCACACACAATATTCAATCGCAACATATTATATATTAACAACAGCCGAAGCCTCTTCAAACCTTGCACGTTATGATGGAGCCCATTACGGCTTTCGTTCTTCTAAACCGGCTAATTTGAATGAACTTTATTCTTCCTCACGAACCCAATCATTTGGCAGTGAAGTTAAACGTAGAATAATGCTTGGCACTTACGTACTTTCATCCGGTTACTATGATGCTTATTACCGAAAAGCGCAGAAAGTACGCCGACTTCTTAAAAACGATTTTGACGAAGCATTTAAGCAAGTTGATTTGATATTAACTCCAACTACTCCTAGCGTTGCTTTCAAGATTGGTGAAAAAACTAACGATCCGCTTGCAATGTATCTTGAAGATATTTACACAACATCAGCTAATCTTGTAGGTATACCAGGAATAAGTTTGCCTATTGGGTTCAACAACGATGGAATGCCAATAGGAATGCAGCTTATGGCAAATCAATTTAAAGAAGAAACACTCCTTCAATTTTCGAAACTGATTTCTTAGAATATGTTAGATACAAAAAAACAAAAACGAATTCTTGTAGTTCGCACAGATAGAGTTGGAGATGTTTGTTATATAACTCCGGCATTACGCGAACTTCGGCGTACCTATCCCGACGCATTTATTGCTACTCTGACACAACCTCATACAAGTAACTTAATAAAGAGTAATCCAAATGTTGACGCAATAATTATTGATGATTTAAATAAAGAAAAATTCTGGCAAGTTGTTAAAGAATTACGGAAACACAAATTCACTCACGCGTTGCTGATGCAGCCAACAGAAAGAGCTGCTTACCAACTATTTTTTGCCGGAATTCCATATAGAGTTGGAGTAGGACATATACTTTATGAAGTGATAACCTTTATGCGAAGTGTTTCGAGGAATAAGTACATTCCTCTTCGGCATGAAGCAGATTACTGTATGGATCTTGCAAGAAAAATTGGCGTTGTTACAGATAACCTTCAACTTGAAATCTTTTTGACGCAAAAAGAAATTCAAGAAGCAAAAGATTTCTTTGCAAAAAAAGGAATTTCCGAAGGGGATCTAAAAGTATTTTTTCATTTCGGATCGCTTGGCTCCGCCCCACATTGGAGTGAAGAGAAATATTTTTCTTTGATCCAAAAATTTTGCGATTCATTTGCCGATAAAAAATATAAAGTTATTCTAACTGCAAGAGAAATGTCACAAGAGTTCAGAAATAAAATATCTTCTTTGAACAATTCACGAATACATGATATTTCAAATGAGATTGGCGATCTGCGCGATATGATTAAAATTATTTCTCAAGCTGATTTATTTTTTGCACCTTCTACCGGTCCTCTACATATCGCGGATGCTCTTAACATTAAATGTGTCGGTTTATTCTGTCATAGAAACGCCAGCAGATCAAAACTTCACGGCGTACTAAACTCCCGTTCAATTAATCTCGAAGTCCCCGATGAATACTGCAACAAGTACTGCAGTCACGATAAAGAAAAGTGCGCTATACAAACCGGCTTAAATGAAGAAGATGTACTAAATGCTTTCGAAAAACTCCTTACAATAAAGTGAGAATCAAATGGAATTCAATGAGTTAAATATTCCTAAATGCAAAAAATTTAACGGCTACAAGCCGTGTATTTCTTATAAGAACTGCTTGGAAGAAGGCTGCCAACTTGAGTGCGATGAGAACAAAATCGGCACAAAGATTTTGATGATTTCGCTTGATGCGCTTGGAACTGTGTTAATGAACACAGCTATTCTTACTTCAATCAAAAGAAAATTTCCGGTTAGTACAATCTACTGGATAACAATGCCGGCAGCTGAAAAGATTCTGTTCAACAATCCACTAATTGATAAAGTTTTTACATGGACTGATGAAAACAGAATGATTCTTCGCCAAATAAAATTTGATTACGCTTACAACACAGACAAATCCAACTATGCTTGCGCATTTCTTAATGAAGTAACAGCCGAGAACAAACTTGGATTTGCACTCAATGAAGATGGTAAAATTATTCCGGCTAACAAGTCATCTATGTATAGCTACATTCTAGGCGTTGATGATAATTTGAAATTCCGTATAAACCAGAGAAGCGGGCTCGATATTGTCCACGAAGTTCTTGAACTCGATTATCGTAAAGATGAATACGTGTTTGAATTTACTGATGAGGAAAAAGAGTTTATTGCCGGCTACAAAAAAGAAATTCTCTACGATGAATCAAAATATTATGTTGGTTTCAACACCGGCTGTTCAAATCTTTTCCCAAATAAAAAAATGACCATCGAGCAGCATTGTCATCTAATTAAAGAACTAGCAAAAAATGAGAATCTTAGAATTGTTTTGTTCGGCGGCAAAGAAGATACGGAACGCAACGATGAGATAATGAATTCTCTTCCACAAGAAATAAAATCAAAAGTACTCAATACACCAACTACACTCGGATTAAGACGAGGCGCATGCTTTATGAGCATTGCGAACTTAGTTATTACCGGAGATTCATTCGGTATGCACATGGCAATCGGGCTAAAGAAACATGTAATTGCATGGTTTGGACTTTCTTGCGTAGCGGAGATTGAAATCTTTGGACGTGGTGAAAAGCTATTTCAGAAAGATTTGGCTTGCTCGCCTTGCTGGAAGAAGGTTTGCCCAAATAATCTCGATTGTATTTCTATGATTGATTTAGATAGGATTGTTTTTCAGGTAAAAAGTTATTCTGATAAAAAAATGACTGGCATCCTTTAAGTTCGCCAGTCATTTTTGATTTATCAACATTAGCATAATTACTTTTTCAGTTTTATTTGAGAAGAAGCATTTTATGAACCTGCACAAATTTATACTTAGGATTATTAAAATCAGCCGCTTCAATACGATAGAAATACGCACCTGATGATTGGTCAACTGCATTCCACGTTATCTCATAATAACCAGCCTCTTTTTGTTCGTTAACCAGCGTTTTAATATTTTGACCGAGCATGTTAAATATTTGCACTTTTACATAGCTGTTTTTTGGAATACTATATCGAATTGTAGTACTAGGATTGAATGGGTTTGGATAATTGTGAGAAAGAAAATGATTAGTTGGGGTTTCTTTTCTTAAGCCATGAGACTCATTAATATCAGTAGCTCTATTTTTAATAATCTTTACTTTAAATATTGTACTGCTCGCGCTGCTTTGAGTGCCATTATTTATAAAAAATATATTTGGCAGTGAGCTGACTATTCCACCATAAATGTATCCAACCAATGTAGTATCCGAAGTAAAATCATCTAACTTAAAAACACCATTGTGGAATTGCGGCAGGTTCTCTATAGAAATAAACTCAGAACTGGCTCCAAGTAAAGTAGGCATTTCAACGGGCAGTTTGTATTCAGTCATTATTCCGTTTGCATCTCTTGTAACTCTTGCAATCGTTTTAACAAAAGGAGAATTATCATCTTTAACTAATATCCCTCCGTTAATATAATATTGAGCAATGCCTCCAAAGAAAATAGTATGCATTTCATTTTTAGAGAGGCTGTATATTGGAAAGTGTGCGCAATGATAGTGATTATAAAATTGAGCAAACGCATTATTAACTGCATATCCAGTGCTGTCTATATTTACACAGTTCAGAAAAGGTAAATCTGCATTTACTTGAAATACACCAGAAAAGGCAGTGAGCCCTTCTTGTCCATTAGGCATTATTTGCTCAACTACGTTGTAATCTCTTCTGTGTAAGTTAGTTGCATCTGTAATTGTCTGCAGATGTGTTACAGATAAATCTGTACCGTTATCATTGATGACGAATTTTCTAATAGAGTTTGTATAAGATTGACTAAATGATGGATTGTTCGAGGCATTGTATCTGCCATCAAATCGCTGTCCGCCTGTAAGGTAAAAAGTATCATAAATTTTGTTCAAATAACCTCCCGTTACAGCAAATTTCTCATCGGTTATTTGTCTGAAAAATGCATTAAATGAAGTCCCGTTAATAACAGCATTAATTACATTTGAAACACTTATCGCTGTTAATTTTGGATAAGTTTTATGGTTTGCTGCAGTACCGCTGTAACCATATCCACCGATAACATATAAATAGTCGTTTTCCTGATGAAACTCCATATTGGTGGAGCTTAATTGTTCTTGCATTGTGATAGGAAGCGATGAGAGAGGTGCACTCCATTTCTGCTTGGTAAGCGGATCAACAACAAAAATTAAATTGTTATGCCCAGCCAAATCAAAAGCTGCAAATTGTTCTCTGCGGTGCAATCCATCTAAACGCCCTCCAATGATAAGCCACTTACCGTTATGCTGTCCGTGCGCAAAAGCCTGTAAACCGCCTAAGCCGCTTATATTGAACGGTTCAATTGCGATTTGAAAAGGTTCAGTTTGAGCACTTATTCTTAGAATAAAAACAAATAAAAAAGAAAGTAAAGAAAATATTTTTTTCATGACCTATCCTTTTTGTGATTATTATAACGAGTCTTACTATATCTCTTCAGCTCACTTTAAATCAAAAAAATCAGCCTTATTTCGCTAAAAGCATTTTTTTCGTTTCTACAAAATTTCCGCTTCGTAATTGATAGAAATAGGTTCCACTTGATAAATTCTTTCCATCAAACTGAACTGTATAACTTCCTGCACTTTGCTCTCTGTTTACTAATTGAATAATTTCTTTTCCAAGTGCGTCAAATATTTTTAAAATAACATAATTATTAGCAGGTAATTCATAACTTATGAGAGTGGTTGGATTAAAAGGATTTGGATAATTTGAGAACAGTTTAAAGTCTGTAGCAAATGATTTTTCATTAGAAATTTTTGTCTGTGAGTTATTTTTTAGCAATGCATGATAAATATCTTGCCTGCCGTTGCGAAAATCTAACCAGATTAAATTTAGACCATCCAACTGTGGACGGTCCTGATGCTCACTTTGCACAACAATAGGATATTCTTGATTTGTTGAAAGATCGTAACCATAAAGGTCGGCTTGTGTTTTTCCATTTCGGTAATCCTGCCAGATTATCCAATTACCATAAATAACGGGATGAGTTTTATACGAATTAAATGTACTAATTGCCCGCTCAGTTTTTGTAGTAATATCAAACATATAAATATCTCCAACACCATTTCGATAATCTTCCCAAACAATTTTATCTTCCCATATATCAGGGAACATTTGCGCAGCTCCATTAGTAGTAATTTGTGTTTCTTGACCGGTAAGAACATCATTGAGATAAATATCTGCATTAGTAGAAACTGTTTGAGCGTTACGATAATCTTCCCAAACAATACGGTTTCCCCAAATTGATGGAGAAGTTTGATAAGCAGTATTTGTCGTAATCTGTTTTGTTTGAGTAGTTAAGAAATTGTAATAATAAATGTCTGCATTTATCTTATTCGAATTAGTTGTATTCCTATAATCTTGCCAAACTACTTTGTCCCCATGAATATCCGGGAAATTTTGATAAGCCGCATCGCTTGTTATTCGAGTAGTTACATTTTTAGAAACATCCCCAACGTAAACATCGGCTTGTGTTGTTGATGGATAACCAATCCAAACAACTCTTTCGCCAGAAATTCTAATTTGTGGTTGTGTATAACCTGTATTTGGAAAAGCAATAGATTCTTGTTTTGTAGTTAAATTGACTTTATACAGTGAGTAGATAGAATTTCGGTAATCCACAAACGACGCTGTGTTGCCTGATACTGATGGTATTGATGGTGCAATTGATAACGGATCAAGTACACTAATTGATGTTGTAGATGTTTGCCCGTACAACTGAATTGTAAATATGAACGTTACTAAATATGTGAATAAATGCTTCATTTATATTTCCTTCTATTGGTGGAAAATACCAAGTTTAATTTGTTCGCGTAATAATTTTATTATCTCTGGATTGTTATCTATAGACCAGTCAATTGTCGAACCAGCCAAAGTAAAATCTGCTGGATTATTAAAAAACACTATCGCTTTAGTTTCGGAATACGATTTAGAAATAATCTTGAAGGCATCTTCATACCATTGCGTTTGGTTTCCTCCAAATGAAGAGCATCCAATTTCTGCAATTATTATTGGCTTTTCATATCTAAGAGCGCTTCGGTAAATTGGTTCATAGATAAATTCGAAAGAGTGCCATACTCCAGTTCCATAACTGCCATAATTGAAAACACCGGCACCAATCCAATCAACATATTCTCCACCAGGATAAAATTCATTAGGCATTGTACCTTTTGGAGACCAAACAAATAGAACATTCTTGGCTCCTTCTTCTTTAAAAATTTTGTGAACATGCCTCCACGCAGCAATAAATTCTTTTGGTGTATTACCGGCAGCATCCGACCATGGATATTGAACATTATTCATTTCGTGAGCAAAGCGTAAAAAGAAAGGTTTACCAAAAACAACAGCTTCTCTTGCCCACTCACGTACAAATTCATCATAATCTCCACGGGCAATAGTGCCAAGATCTGTCTTCATTATACCTTCTTTACTCTTTTTGTTTTTTTTGAATTCCGTTAACCATGGCTCCCATGTTATCATTGCAACCGAACCATGACGGTCTGTTTCTCTTAGCATGTCTGCTGGGAATAAATCCTCTTCTCGTTCTCCCCATGTTTGATAAAAAGAAAGTATGTTAAATTTTTTATTTAGTAAATGTTCTAATGTATCTAAGCGAGAAAGAGAGTAAGGAACTTCAGGCTTATAAATACCCAGCATAATTCCATTTTCTTTTGATTGAAACCCTGTATTCAGTGCTAACTTACCTAATTCGACTCTTAAGAACGAAAGTGTAAACGTAAATGCGTTATCAAACTGTGGCACAAGTAGAAAAAGAATGATAACATAAACTACTGGGAAGCTTTTACTAATTATTTTTTTCATCTAGTTTTCTTCCTTAACAAATAAACCGGAAAATGCAGAGCCAATTGTTGGAATCATAAGAAGAATGTTTAGAACTGCAAATGCAATCATCAGCTTGGTCCCTTCATAATTACTTAGTGGTGAATTCAAACTAAAGATTATTGCAGCAACAGATAAAATGGAAATTGAAATGTGTGGAAGAACTAATCCAGAAAAAACCTTTCGCTCACGTGTTTTTGCTGTTGGTAAATAAGGTACTTTAACACCGAAGAGTGAGAACAATAATGCTAAGACATAAATTGGCCAAGTTCCTACTTTTAGTAACATACCTCGCCATTGTAATCCTCGTTCACTTTTATCTCGCATCCATCTTTGTGCAAAAAGATGAATTAATAAAAACAATACTACAAATGGAATTAGGTGAATAACATAACCTCGGAAAGGCATTTCGACAGCCCAAACACCAAAAAACAAAAAGATTATTGGTAAAACTAAATTGATAGCAAGAGCAACTCCTACAAAATAATAAGTGCTGCTCATTAAATAACTAATTCTCTGCCAGCCTTTTAATTGAAAAATATGTTTTGGAATTAATCCAAAAAAAACTTGAAACATGCCTGTAGCCCATTTTAACTGTTGAGAGAAAAATGCATTGATATCTTCCGGTACTAATCCTCTTGCTACAATATCAGGAACATAAACAGACTTCCAACCTTTGGCATGAAGTTTAAGTGAGGTAACAAAATCTTCAACTAAGTGAACTGCGTGGCCACCTATAGAATCCAATGCTTTTCTTCTAAATGTACAATTTGCTCCAATTACTAGAGCTGAATCATAACCATTCATTCCCATTAATATTGGTCCGTAAAATCCGTAAGTCTGTTCAGCGGCAGCTTTTGCTATAAAAGAACTTTCTTGATTATAATATGCTTGTACAACCTGGACAAAACCAACTTCGGGATTTTTAAAATGTCCTATCACCGAAGTAAGAAACTTTGGATTGGCAATATGATCCGGATCAATTATCAAAATAATTTCTCCACTGGTTTTGGTAAGCGCATAATTTACTTTTCCGGCTTTAGCACCGGGAACATTAGTGCAATCAATTCTATTAATTCCCAAATTTTCAGCTAATGTTTTTAGTTCTGGATTTCCGCTTCCATCAAGCAAATAGGTTTGGTGTGGATATTCAACAGCTGCAAGTGCAGCCAATGACTTCTCGAACATTTCAAGTGGCTCTCCAGGCGCAGCTGTAGTGAAAATATCAACCGTTACACCTTCATTGGGTTTCTCATATTTAGAAATTCTTAAGTTTAGCAAGTAAAACCAGTAAATAACTGATTCATACATTAGCCAAAATGTTGTAATGGAAAGTGGAATAAAAAAGATTAGGTGCGTTGTGTGTTCGGGACTGAACCACCAGTTTGCGAAATAAATAATTGATTCAAAACCGATTGTTATAAGCAACCAAGTAATAATCCTTTCAAAAACGGTTATTCTTTTTCTATTATTAGGTTCAAGTGTTTGTACCATAACTTATTTAGTTTGACCTGATCTATAGTTGGTTACTTTTTTTTGATTCCAATTTTTTCCATCCCACCATACTTGGTAAACATCACCTGATGCTTCAAAAATTGTGTAAACATAATACCAGCTTCCGTCTGGAAATTGGTGATGGTATCCTACAGCTGCTGTTGTATTGTGCGCAATTAAATCTGGAGTATTGTTTGTACTTGAAAAGCGCAGCCAAACATCTACCAACAAAATTACAGCTACAATAACCAGAACAATTGTTTGAACATTTTTACCAAGGTTGTAATTATCAGAATTCATATTAACTCCTTTTTTACTTAACCCACATAAGTTGCAATAATTTTGCTTTTGCTGCTTTATGACCGGGTTGAATTTGAAGAATTTGTTCGTAGTATTTTTTAGCGGAAGGATATCTACTTATCCATTCGTTAACTTCTCCCAAACCAAATAAAGCATCTACATTTTTTTTATTAAGCTGCAATGCCTTTTCGTATGTGGTTATTGATTTTTCAAGTTCCCCTTTCCAACTAAGTATTTGAGCTATGTAAACTGTTGCAGCACTTTTGTCTTTTCCACTTGTAGAATTCGCGATCGCTTTTTGAAAAGCATTCATAGATAAATCAAATTTTTTCTGCCAGCTCAAAGTTTGTCCTAAGCCAATGTAAGCATCATAATTAGATAAATCATTTTTAACCATTTCTTGATATTCCTTAATTGCGTCATCATATTCTTTGTTCCATGCTAGTGTGCGGGCATAAACAAGTCTTGCATTTGTTGAATTATATCCTTTTGAAAAAACAGATCGAAACAATTCGATAGCATCATCAAAGTCCTTGTTCCAGCTCATCACTTCTGCTATTGTAGCTTTTACTTCAAGGTTATTGGGAGATAGTTTTTCCGCTTGGCGCAGCGCTCTCATAGCTGCCGACATATTCCAAATTTTTATATTTGCAATACCAACTTTCAATTGCGTTTCAGCAGTTGGTTGTAATTTTTCCAATTCTTTAATTGCCTCTTTGTAATTTTCATCAACAAAAAATTTTTCTGCTCTTACCTTTATTGAGTCAATTGATTGAGGGACAATAGTTATTGCGGTTACTATCATTATAAACGATAAAAGCCAAATTGTGTTTCGTTTCATATCCATTGCTTTTCTCTCTGTGTGGCAAAACTTGATATTGTTTTTCTTAATCCTTCTTCAATTGAAGTAGTTGGCTGCCATCCTAATATTCTTTTAGCTTTTTCATTATTTCCGAATAACCGCCAAACTTCATTTATTCTATAAGGAAGCGAACCTATTTGAAGTTTCATCGAAGGATTCATTAATTGATGAATTAGTTCTGCTATTTCTCGAATTGATTTTTCTGTTCCGCTACATATATTGAATATTTCTCCAATTGCTTCATTAACAGTTGCCGCCAATAAAATACTCTCTATAAAATCATCTACGAAAAGAAAATCTCGCGTTTGTTCTCCTTTTGTCATATTAAAATCTCTTCCATCGAGACCATAATTTATGAGTTCAGGAATCATCATCTTTGATGATTGAAACGGACCATAAAGAATAAATGGACGAATAATTACTACCGGAAGTTGAAAAAGCTTATGATATAGAAGTGCAAATTGAGTTGCTGCCGCTTTTGATGCTGAGTATGGAGAGACCGGATTCACGGGTGAATCTTCTGTGAATGGAACATTAATTCCATTTCCATACTCTTCACTTGTACCTATTAAAACTACTCTCTCTAATTGACTGCAAGATTTACCAAGAGCGCTTAAAAGATTATTAGTTCCAATGGTATTTGTTAATAATGCTCGTTCTGAAAATTCATAAGTACGTTCTGCTCCAAGCAAAGCACCAAGATGAAAAACAATCTGCGGTTGAATTTCCTTGACAATTTTCTCTACTGCGTTTTTATCTGTTATATCAAGTTCTCTCCACTCAACACCATCTTGAAGAGCTGGTAAAACTTCACCAAACCGAGTCGCTGTTATCGAGCTACCAGAATCATGAAGATGATTGAGAAGATGCCTTCCGACAAATCCATTTCCGCCCGTAATAAGCAATCTTTTTCCCGAAAAACTTTTATGAATTTCTACTCTGCCCACAATTGTCCTCTGCTTTTTGCCATCTCTGTGTATTCACGAATTTGATGAGCTGAGAATTGATACATGTTTGTTTCTGGAAAGTCATAAAAATATTTATACCATTTTGTTGTCATTCTTAGAGTTTCTTCGAATGTAAGTACAGCAGACCATGGAAGAATTGTACGAGCTTTATCGCATGTTAAACGTAACCATGCTGCTTCATGTAATTTAGGATCATTTTTATCCGAAATGTCTTTCCATTCACCCGAACCCCATTGAGCTATAATTTCTTTAACCAAATCACTAACACAACGAGCAGATGAATCTGCCGGGCCAAAATTCCAGCCGCCGGAAGATTGTTTTGGATTTTCATTTAACCTTGCCGCAAGCCACAAATAACCACTTAATGGTTCTAAGACAAATTGCCAAGGTCTTGTTGCAAATGGATTGCGTACATCGATGGACCGTTTCTCATTTAACGCGCGCATACTATCCGGTACTATTCTATAAACTCCCCAATCACCACCACCAATAACATTACCCGCTCTAACTGTAACAGCCCCAAGCGAATCTTGGTGTTGAAAAAATGATTTTAAATACCCACGAAAAACAATTTCTGCCGCACCTTTAGATGCACTGTATGGATCATCTCCGCCCATTGGATCATTTTCTTTATAACCCCAAACTTGTTCACGATTTTCATAGCATTTATCACTTGTAATCACAATAACAGAACGAATTCCGGGCAAAGTACGTATTATTTCAAGAACATTTAATGTTCCAGTTACATTTGTATCAAATGTGAGCCTGGGTTCAATGTAAGAAGGACGTACAAGTGCTTTTGCCGCAAGATGAAAAACTATTTCAGGATTAAAGTCAATGAAAACTTTTCTCATTTTTTCGTAATCTAAAATATCTCCGTGAATATGATTGATCTTAGAACTGATCTTAACAGCTTCAAATAAATTTGGTTTAGATGGTGGATCAAGTGAGTAACCAAGTACTGTTGCTCCTAGTTCTTTAAGCCAAAGTGCCAGCCAACCACCTTTAAACCCAGTATGACCAGTAATGAGCACACGTTTATTTTTGTAGTAACCTTTAAATGTCTCTTCCATTATTTTACCCATACCTTCCACGGAGCTTTTCCGCTTTGCCATAATTCGTTTAATTGTTCATATTCTCGCATAGTATCCATACACTGCCAGAAACCATCGTGTTTGTAACCAGCGAGATTTCTATCTTTTGCCAATGAAGAAAGAGGTTCTTTTTCTAAACTCAAATTATCATCTGGCCATAAATAATCCCAAATACGCTTTGCATCAAAAACCATAAAACCGCCATTAATCCATCCTTCACTAACATTAGGTTTTTCATTAAAGCTGGTAATCAAAGAATCTTCTAACATTAATTCTCCAAACCGACTTGATGGTCGTGCCCCGGTTATAGTACCAATTTTGCCGTGAGATTTATGAAACTCAATTAGTTTCTGAATATCTACATTAGCCACACCATCTCCATATGTAAGCGCGAAATTTCCATCACCCTCTAAGTATTTACGCATTTTCCATAATCTTGCTCCGGTCATTGCCTTTTCTCCGGTTTCGGCAAGTGTAACTTTCCAATCTCGTTCAATCACTTCATCATGAAAATTGAATGACTCTTTACCATCGAATTCAATTGTTACGTCCTGAGTCATTGCTTTATAGTTCATGAAAAACTCTTTGATCTTCCAGCCCTTATAACCAAGCGCAAGAACAAATTCATTTATGCCATAGTGGCTGTAAATTTTCATGATATGCCATAGAATTGGCATGTTACCAATTGGAAGCATCGGTTTGGGTACAAGCTCCGACACATCTCTAATCCTTGTTCCACTTCCTCCGCAAAGAATTGCTACTTTTGTTCCCATTTGTTGTCCTTTTTTATTTAACTAAAAATTATTTTCTAAAATGATAAACTCATGTCGAGACTAAATGCCGAATAAGAGTAATATGGTTTTTTGAAATACTCAGCATTAACTCTAATTGTAAACGGATTCAGAATATCTGTTGTAATAGAAGCTTCATATTGAATTGGTAGAATTCCATCTATTTCATAATAAGCGTCGTAATCAAAAGGTTCTGGCGTTGTTCCGGTTGTAGGAAAATATTTTTGAAGTCCGGTTGATGAAAAAGGAATTGTTGCTTTTGCATAAATCGCTACATTTGAAAAAACTCCCCATTGAATTACTCCGATTGCTAAGTGTCCTTGTTCCTTTATTGGAGTAAAATATGGATTATAGAAGTAGGAATACTCATAGGTTGTTTGTCTAGATATTGGATCAAAACCTAATCGTGTAGAGTTTGTTAATTGCCAATTATCATTCAAACTATTTGAATAAGCAAATGCATATCCTACAGCAATCCAAGGATTTGTTAATGGATGAAAAAGCAGTGCTGCATACGCGTTGGTTTTTTCGTTATCATCTGAAAAATATTGCTTTGTGTATTTACCAGAAAGTGAAAATGTTTTTTTAAAATCAAATTCAAAATTACCGGAAATATCTTGAGATGAAATCTGTTCTTCAATTGCTGTAGCCGTACTTGTTTCCCTATTTTTACTTGCTTCTCCGTGTAAAGTAATTAGTAAAGCTGGTCCATCAAACGAATAAAATAATGGTTGAGTGAAATGTATTCCAAAATGAAAATCGCCAGTAATCGCTCCGGCAGAATACTTATTTGTTTTAATGCCAGCGGCAAAGTCCAGTCTCCAATTTCTTATACTTGTAACAAATACATTTTCAAAAGAATGTAGCGCTGTTCGTATTCTCGGTAATCCAACAAATTCATCTTGATCAGAAAATTGATATCGGTATGTGCTGCGAATTTTCCAAGTTTCTCCAATTGGTAAGACTAAACTCAAAGTTTGTACATCTGTTCGGGCTGGTATTTCGTCTTTTAACCATTTGGTTTCAAAACTTAATGACTGTGCGTTAACTTGAAAGATTGTGATTATGACAAAGAGAACTATGTATAATAAATTAGATTTCATTTCTTGGCTTTCGATGGTTTTTAATTGTTAGTGTCTAATTGCAATTAAGTTATTATAACAAGGAGTGTACCAGTATAAAAGAATTTGTTTTTTGCTCGCATTTGCAGTTTTTTTTACTATTTATAAATGGTCGAATTATTTTTACGACTATTTGGTTCCCTAAGCGACTGTTTGGTTGAATTGAGTCATAATGATACATTATAACTAAGAGGCGAAAATATATGAATCAAGTTTTAAATAGAAAGTATTTTAGCGAAAGAATTTATTTGTGCAGCTCATTCAAATGTTTAGAATTTTCTTACCCAAGCGAATTCATGATTTGCTTGCAAGAAACAATTGTGGGAAGAAGTAAATAGTATTGAATTATCATTTATATTTCATGAGTAAATAATTAAGCATTTTCACTCCTTTGATTGATTTTATTAGGTGTTTTCTAATGAAAAAACTTTTCTCCTTTCTTCTGTTTCTACAACTTTTATTGTTTTTTGTAAATCCGGTTAATGCACAAACCACAATTGCCTCTCCAGAGTTTTCTGTTAAGCGAGGCTTCTACTCACAAAATTTAGATCTGCAAATTGCAACTCCAATTACCGGTGCAGTAATTAAATACACGCTCGATTGTTCAGATCCTCAAACATCACCAACTGCAATTACACAAAATTCTCCTTTAATAATTAGAATTGATCCGGAAACAACAGTCGGCGGAAAACCAAAATCCCCAAGTGTTATTGTAAGAGCTTGTGTAAAAACCAATGACAACTTATTTAGCAAAACCGAAACTCATACGTATTTCTTTGTTGATAAAATCACTACACTTTCTCCACAAGGGCAAAAGCCGGCTGCTGCATGGCCTGCCGCAACAACAAGTGCAAATCCGCAAACAATTGATTATGGGATGGATCCGGATGTTTACAACGATATTCGGTATAAAAATGTTTTACGTGATGCTATGCTTGCAATTCCTTCAATTTCAATTGCTACTAACATTGAGCATTTCTTTTCAAAAACTACCGGAATTTATATGAACCCGCTTAGTAGCGGAAGTACATGGGAAAGACCAACTTCTGTTGAATTGATTAATCCAGATGGAAGCAAGGGATTTCAAATAAACGCTGGAATAAGAATTCGTGGCGGCTGGAGTAGCCATGGTGATAATCCAAAGCACGCTTTCCGATTGTTCTTTAGAAGTGAATATGGAGAGAGTAAGCTTAGATTTCCATTATTTGAAAATGAGGGAACAGATGAGTTCGATAAACTTGATTTACGCACAGCTCAAAACTATTCGTGGAGTTATCCAAATCGACTAGGTCGTTACAACACATTTGTAACAGAAGTTTTTTCACGCGACCTTCAGAAGGAAATGGGACATCCTTACACAAGAAGTCGCCATTATCATCTTTATTTAAACGGAGTTTATTGGGGGCTTTATCAAACACAGGAAAGGTCAGAAGAAAATTTTGCAGAAAGTTACCTTGGTGGTAAAGAAGAAGACTATGATGTAATTAAGCCCGATGAGAATAAACAAATTGAAGCTACTTCCGGAAATTTAACAGCTTACACTGCGCTTTGGAATTCGTCCAAAGTAGGCTACACTTCTTACTTTGAATATTTTAAGGTACAAGGTCTAAATGTTGACGGAACTCCAAACAACAATTACAAAAAGTTAATTGATCTTGACAACCTCATCGATTACATGTTAATTATTTTTTATACCGGAAATTTTGATGCGCCAGTTTCAAAATTTGGCGGCGATAACATGATTAATAATTTCTTTGCAATTTATAATAGAAATGCTAACGAAGGATTTAAGTTCTTCGCTCATGATGCAGAACACTCACTTAGAACTACTTCAGGTGAAGGTCCCGGAATTGGTTTGTACGAAAATCGTGTGTCGCTTAAGAATATGAACATAACAAGCTTCAGTTCTTTTAATCCACAATGGCTTCATTTCCGCCTTACTTCTAATCCCGAATATAGATTAAAGTTTGCAGATCATGTTTATCGTCATTTTTTTAACGATGGAATAATGACTACTGAAAAATCAAGAGCACTATTCAACAAGCGTGTTAAAGAAATTGAAATGGCAATTATCGGCGAGTCAGCACGTTGGGGTGATACAGATTATTCTCCTGCCCGCACTAAAGATAACGATTGGATACCGGCAGTAAACGAAGTAATGAATAACTACTTCCCATTTCGTCCTAATGTTGTACTTGCACAGCTGATTAACGCAAACCTTTATACAAGTATTAATCCACCAGTTTTTGAAATTGCAAACAAGAATATTACAAGCACGAAACTAAACGTTGTTGCCGGTAATAAGATAAAGCTTTCAAATCCGAATAAACCCGATGGGACTATAATTTATTCTATAGATGGAAATGACCCAAGAGCAATTGGCGGAGCACCTTCGATTACATCTACTGATGGCGGAGATGAATTCGAAATTACAATAACTCAATCCATAATTCTGAAAGCGCGTGTTTTTGATGGAGTAAAATGGAGCGCGCTTCATGAAGTTTTCCTAAACATTAATGCAGATCTAAATAATTTGAAAGTAACTGAAATACATTATCATCCTCTTGATAATGGTTCAATTAGTGACGGAGAATATGAATTCATAGAATTGAAAAACATCGGTAAGACTCAGCTTGATCTTTCAGATTCGAAATTTGTAAATGGTATTAAGTATACTTTTCCAATGAGAACGAAGATTGAGCCAAGTAATTTTCTTGTATTAGCTTCAAACAAAAATGAATTTAAAGTTCGATATGGTTTTGAACCATTTGCCGAATATGGCGGGCAATTGGATAACAGCGGTGAAAAGATAGTTTTAACTTCTGCTACAAACGATACAGTGTTTTCAATAAAATATGATGATGCTACTCCATGGGTAACAACTCCTGATGGAGGAGGATATTCTCTTGTTACTAAAGAATCTAATCCAATCGGAGATTTGAACGACGCAGCAAAATGGCGGGCTTCATATTCTATACATGGTTCGCCTGGTAAAGATGATTTAAACAGTACTGCAATTGATCATAAACAATCAAACGTTCCTGCTAAGTTTGGATTATCCCAAAATTTTCCTAATCCATTTAATCCATCAACAATAATTTCGTATCAACTCCCTCGAGTCAGTAATGTTTCAATTGTTGTTTACGATCTTCTCGGAAGAGTTGTAACAACTTTAGTGGATGAACAAAAACAACCGGGCAATTATTTTGTCGAATGGAATATTAAGGTGAATTCAATTTCTTCTGGGATTTACTTTTATCAGATTCGAGCTGGTAATTTTATTGAAACCAAAAAGATGATGCTTTTAAGGTAATTATAATTTCTCTTTAGATTTCACATTCTGTATTTCCCAGATCTTTGTGTAAGTCATCAAATTTGTCATTGCATGCATAATGGCAACTAGTAAACCATGAACGCCATCTTTGTATGCTTTCCGTGAGAAATAATCTGTAAGAAAAGCGGCAAATGGATGAAGAATAATATCAATTACCCTTACTTTTTTTGCGGCTCTTTGTTGAGCTGCGAGAGAAGAGTAATGATTTATTTTTTTGAAAGCTTCATCCAAGCTTTTATATGAATAATGAATAATATCACCGTAAATAATTTCAGACTTCCCTTCCACTTCAAAACCTTCATGAACGAGAACTTCTTCAATTCTTGCTTTATCTTTTCTAAAAACTCTTAGTTGATGATCGGGATACCAGTGCGCGCCGGTTATCCATTTACCCAAAAAATAATTTTTCCTTGCTACTTTATAACCATTTACTTCTTTTACACTTTCTAAATTCTTAAGAATAGAATTTTTTAGCTCCGGAGTTACCCTTTCATCTGCATCAATGCTTAAAATCCATTCGTAAGATGCAACTTCTATGGAATATTTTCTTTGCTTTGCAAATCCTTCCCACTTCTTCTGGAATATTTTATCTGTGAACCGCTTTGCTATTTCAATAGTTTTATCAGTGCTGTAAGAATCAACAACAACTATTTCATCAACCCAGTTTATGCTTTCAAGACAACCATTAAGATTTGCTTCTTCATTAAAAACAATAATTACGGCTGATATTTTTGGTTTTTCGATAATCATATTAATATTTATTGTTGCCTTAAATTTAGCAATAAGAAGCACCTTAATCTAAAAATGTTAGGGAAAATTCCTCCACCTTTCTTAATTTTACTTTAAGAATTCTAAATTAAACTAAGGTATAACATGAGCATCCTACTCGATAAGAAAACCCGTGTTGTCGTTCAAGGCATTACAGGCGGAGAAGGTTCTTTTCATACAAAACAAATGATTGAATATGGAACCAATGTTGTAGCCGGAGTAACTCCAGGTAAAGGCGGTCAAAAGTTTGAAGAAACAAACATTCCTATTTTCAACACAGTTGCCGATGCAGTAAAAGCAGTTAAAGCCGAAGCTTCGGCTATTTTTGTACCACCGCCATTTGCGGCTGATGCAATTTTGGAAGCTGCAAACGCTGGAATCAAATTTGTTGTTTGTATTACAGAAGGCATTCCAGCTAAGGATATGGTTTCTGTGTATAATCTAATCAAACAAAAGGGAGTAACTCTTGTAGGACCAAATTGTCCTGGTGTTATTTCTCCAGGTAAAGCAAAAATTGGAATTATGCCGGGCTTCATTCACAAGCAAGGTAAGATTGGCGTTGTTTCGCGCAGTGGAACTTTAACTTACGAAGCAGTTAAACAACTTACAGATTTGGGAATAGGACAATCTACTTGTGTTGGAATTGGCGGCGATCCGGTTATTGGTTCTAGATTTATTGATGTTATAAAATTATTCAATGATGATGCCGGAACCGATGGCATTATTATGATTGGTGAAATTGGCGGAAGTGCAGAAGAAGAAGCGGCAGAGTTCATCAAGAAAAATGTTAAAAAACCTGTAGTTGGATTTATAGCAGGAAGAACAGCACCTCCCGGCAGAAGAATGGGACACGCAGGAGCGATAATTTCTGGTGGTAAAGGAACCGCGGATGAAAAAATGACTGCCATGAAAAAAGCTGGAATACATGTTGTTGAAAGCCCGGCAGAAATTGGTATAACAATGAAGAAGGCTATAGACAAAATAAAAGTTAAAACTGCGCCAAAAAAATCAATTAAGAAGAATGATAAAACCGTAAAAAAAGTGATCAAAAAAGCAGTAAAGAAAGCAGTGAAAAAAGTAGCTGCTAAGAAAAAATCTAACAAGAAAAAATAAAAGGAGTTACAATTGAGCAACAAAACATTAGCGATTCTTAAACCCGATTGTGTTAAAAAAAATTTAATTGGCAAAGTTGTAGCCCAAATACAAGAAGCCGGCTTCAAAATAAATGGATTAAAGATGGTGCATTTAACCGTGGATTCTGCTAAAGGATTCTATGAAGTTCATAAAGAAAGACCTTTTTTTAATGATTTAATTGAATACATGACATCAGGTCCTTGCGTACCAATTGCTCTCGAAAAAGAGAACGCGGTTGAAGATTTCCGCAAGCTTATTGGCGCAACAGACCCGGCAAAAGCTGCCGATGGAACAATAAGAAAATTATACGCCGAAAGCATTCAAGAAAACATTGTTCATGGTTCTGATTCGGATGAAAATGCTTCAAAAGAAATTTCACACTTCTTTTCTAGGAAAGAACTTTTAGATAACAACGGTTGGAATTAAAACCGGCTCCCCGCTTAAGGGGAGTTTTTATTATTAGAGAGAATCAAAATGAAAAAATCAATTTCAATGATATTTATTTTTGTGTTTTTAGTAACTGTGTTTATTTCTTGTGGCGGAAAGGAAACAAAAAGCGGGACTGCGATTCAAACAGATAAGCTTGAAAGTGTTTCAGTAGGTGATGAGAAAATCTACCTCAAATACAAATTCTCTAAAGGAGAAACTTTCAAGTACAAACTAACCACAATTTCGAAAAACAACGAAGTAATTGAAGCCGATTCGACAATAAAGAGCAATGGAAACCAAACACTGGTTTATGTGTTTGATTGTGAAGTGCTGGATGTCGATGAGGATAATATTGCTGAATTAAATCTCAAGGTTTCAGATATTAAATTTAATGCTAATATTAATGGAAATAAGGTTAGCTATGCAACAACTGCTAAGATTTCTAATGAAGAGAAACTAAAATTTATGGAATATGAAACTATTAGTAATTCTCCATACCGTGCAAGAATAAACCAGTATGGCGAAGTTATAGAAGTCAGCCGCATTGAAAAGATGGTTGATAAAATGAATGAAATGTCGCCGCAAAAACAAAACCTAACAACAGAACAAAAGTTACAATATGCTAAACAATTAGGCGAAACTGCAATCCGACCTATAACTCAAATGTTGTTTAGAGATATGCCAAAAAATAATGTTGGTAAAGATTCATCTTGGTTAATGCAATATCCTCAACAAATTGGATCATTAAGAATTGACAACACTGCAAAATACACAGTACTTGATTTTGTGAAGGTTGGAGATAATAAAGCAGCTAAGATTAATGCAAACCTGACCGCGGTAGTTTCCGGTGAAAGAAAAGCATCTGAAAATGTTGTTACTTATACTTTCGGTGAACCAAAGATTTCCGGTTATGGAACAATTATCTTTGATTACGAAACTGGAAAGCTTGTTAAAGCAGATACCGGTACAGAAATGATAATGTCTATGAGTATGGAAGGAAAAGATTCGATGGGAAAGCTGAGAAAAACTAAGAGAACAACCACGTCCTCTAATAATAATATTGTAGAGCTGTTATAACACTTCAAAAAAAAAGAAGAATCTCAGATGCTGAGATTCTTCTTTCAAAAATGAATTAACCTTTATTTTTTCTCAACTACTACTTTAGAGCCTTCAACACGTTTAACCGATAATTCAGTGCCTTTAATAATAAAATCTCCATCGGTGATTACATCAACTCTTAACCCATTAAACAATGCTGTTCCTGATGGTCTAAGGTCGGTCTTTGCAGAACCGCTTGTACCAATTAATTGTTCATATAATGTGTTTGCAGCGTAACCGGATTTAGAAGAAATGTTATCACTCAATATCAATTTGTTAAATATCTGAGATTTAGGAAGATATTTCGAGATAAAGTAAATAACTACGGCTGTCATTACAGAACTTGCGGCAAGCTGGATTATTGCAAGCGAAATCGAATTTGTCGATGCAATATCAAAATCAGAAATAAGTCCAAAAAATAAACCAAGAATCATTAAAACAATTCCAGCAAAACCTGCTATTCCAAAACCGGGGATTACAAATATTTCAACTATCAATAGTATTACACCAATTATAAAAATTAAAATTTCCCAAATAGTAGCAAGTTGTAGTATGTAACTTGTACCAAAGAATAGTGCAAGAGCAACTATACCAGCTGTTCCAGCCAAACCCCAACCTGGTGTTTTAATTTCTGTGAACAACCCAATCATGCCTATCATTATCAACAGAGAAGAAATTATAGGATGGCTAAGAAAGCGGACAATATCTTCAGCCCAATTAGGACTAATAACTACGTTTTCTTCATTCATTAAGCCATAGACAATTTTAACTTCTTCAATTGATGTAAATGTAGTATCAGCCATTTTATACTTAACAGCTTCTTCTGTTGTTAGTGTAACAAGTTTTGTGCTGTCATCTTGCAAATCCGGCACAACAACAGTTTCATCAACCATTGCTTGAGCAATATCCGTTCTTCTGCCATTTCTCTCAGCCGTTGCACGCATTTCGGAACGCATATAAGACTGATATTTTTCAGCTTGTTTCTTTCCTTCTTGATCAACAACTGTTGATGCGCCAATAGAAGCGCCTGGCACCATCACAATTTTATTACAAGAGAGTGCTATTAAAGCTCCTGCCGATATTGCCCGCTTATCAATAAAAGCAATTGTCTTTACCTTGCTATTAAGAATAGCATCTTTAATCTGAGTTGCTGCATCAACCCTTCCGCCAAATGTATTAATTTTGAAAATAATTGCTTTGGCTGAGTTGCTTTCAGCTTCCTGAACTACACGTTTAACATAAGGAGCTAGACCTAGATCTATATCACCCTCTATGTTGGCAATGTATACTTTTTGTGCTGAAATAAATGATGATAAGAATAAATTTAATAGTACAAATACTAGTAATTTAGTTTTCATAACTCCCTCGCTTGAGAGATTAGTTTTTACTCAATGCGTAATTTAGAATTTTATAAATAAGCTTTACCACAAAATAGTATGGAAATGAACTTGTTGAATTTGGCACAAATCCCATTACATCAAATCCTACAATGTTTCTGTCTTGCCCAATTATTTTGAACAAGTAAATAATTTCATCCCAAAATAGACCGCCAGGTTCTGGATTTTCTACCGTGTTTATTATACTTGGGTCAAAACCACTTAGATCAATTGTAATATAAACATTATCCGATAAATCTTTATTAACTAGTTCTTGCCAATCTGTTCCATAAATACCAAGTTTTATTTCGCAAGCTAAATACTGATGAATCTGTTTCTCTAACCGGAAATCATTTTCTTCCTTGCTCTGTGAACGGATTCCAACTTGAACAATTTTTTTATTTAACCGGGCAACACGAGCCATTAATGTATCATGTTCAGTTTTGCTTTGCCAATCTTTTTTAAGGTTCGCTTTAGAATCAATATGGAGTACAGACAATGAATCATACTTATCAGAGAATGCCTTTATTGCTCCATAACTAATTGCATGACTTCCTCCCAAGGTTACAATGGTTTTATCTTCTGCTAAAAGAGGAGTTATTTCTTTTTCAAGTTTTTCGCATGCTTTTTGGTAAGTATTTTTTTGCAAGTTCAATATTTCAAAAGTACATATTCCTTTTTCATAACATAATTCTCCACCCATCTCTTCATCGTAAGATTCTAGCATTGAAGATGCTTTAATAATTTCTTTTGGTGCATTAACAACTAATGATTTTGCTTTTCTGTTTTCTGAAAATAAAACCGGAATTATAAAAGCTCTCGAATTATCGATAGAAGAATATTTTTTATCTAAAGAAAAGAAGTTTGTTTTCTTATCAGCGATTTTCATTTATCACCTATAAAAAGAGCGGCAATAGCCGCTCTAAAGTTTTTGCTTACTCTTTGGTTTTGTTTACCGATGCAATAGCAGAGCGTTCAAATTTAATTTTAACATTATTTCCAACGTCTACAAGAAGAGTCTTATCTTCTATACCGGCAACTGTACCATGCATACCGCCGCTCATAACAACTTTATCGCCTTTCTGTAAGGCATCCAACATGTTCTTATGTTCCTTTTGCCTTTTCTGTTGGGGACGAATAATCATAAAATAAAAAATAGCGAAAATAGCACCGAACATTATTAATGTGCTAATCATTCCACCGCCACCACCTTGACCGTCTGCTGGTGGTGCCATTGCTAACAAGAAATCCATTTACTACTCCTTTTTTGATTGAACATTTATAGATATTGTTTTAATATAATTATTTTTCCACTCAACAAAAGTTCCGTCTAATATTCTTTTTCTAGCTTCACGCACCAAATTTAAGTAAAAAGTTAGGTTGTGTATAGTGGCTAATTCCATTGCTAAAATTTCTTTGGCATTGAATAGATGTCTAAGATAAGCTCGTGTAAAATTTTTACAAGTATAGCAATCACAATAAGGATCAAGGGCAGTAAAATCATCTTTGTAAACCGCATTTCGCATTGACACAACACCTTGCGAAGTAAACAAATAAGCGTTACGCGCATTTCGTGTTGGCATTACACAATCAAACATATCAATTCCTCGGGCAATTGCTTCAAGAATGTTTTCCGGTCGCCCAACTCCCATTAAATATCGTGGTTTACTTTGAGGGATAAAATCAGTAGTAAAATCAACCATTTCATACATTTCACCGGTTGGTTCGCCAACCGCTAAACCACCAATAGAATAGCCATCAAAATCAATATCAACCAAATACTTTGCAGAGCTTTCACGCAGTTCTTTATAAACACTTCCTTGAATAATGCCAAAAAGAAATTGCTCATGCCCATAAAGCGGTGTAGTTTGTTCAAATGCTTCTTTATTTAAAACTGCCCAGCGTGATGTAAGCTCTTTAGACTTTTTAGCATACTCAAACTCGCAAGGATAAGGTGTACATTCATCAAGAGGCATTAGAATATCTGAGCCAATACTTCTCTGAATTTCTATCACTTTCCGTGGAGTAAAATAATGCAAAGAACCATCAAGATGAGACTTAAATTCAACTCCATCTTTCTTAATTTTTCTTAGTTCGGATAAACTGTAAATCTGAAATCCGCCGCTGTCAGTTAGAATTGGTTTGTTCCAATTCATAAATTTGTGCAGCCCGCCGGCTTTTTCTAAAATCTCTGCTCCAGGACGCAGATAAAGATGATAAGTATTAGATAGAATAATTTCAGCTTTAACTTCGGTTTCAATAACTCTTTGCGTTATAGCTTTAACTGAACCTTGTGTACCTACAGGCATAAATATAGGAGTTTGCACGGTTCCATGTCCGGTTGTAAACTCGCCTACACGTGCTTTAGAATTTTTGTCTGTTTGAATTAAAGAAAACTGTAACAATTTTTATACTTGTTTTTTTTGGGCAGTAAGATAACCAAAAAAGCATTTGATTACATTTTAGTTGAAAAATCTATTCATCTTGTTCAAGTATACCATTCCAGCTTATTATTCCATCTTCCAAATTGTAAACTTTTTCAAAACCGTTTTTCATCATAAATAAACAAGCTGATTCGCTTCTTTTACCGCTTCTGCAATAAACAAAGTATGATTTTGATTTATCAAGATTTAGCACTTCATTTGGAAATGAAGCCTCATAAATATCAATTAAAATTGAATTTGGAATTCGCGAGCTGTAATGTTCTTCTTCGGTTCGTACATCAAGAAGCACTGAATCAATAGTTCCTTCAACTTTTTTTGAAAATGTTTCTGCATCAAGATGATTTACACGTATTTTATTGAAAAATGAAGCAGACATATTCTACCTTTACTTATTATGGAAGTTCAGATTTGTTTTGTTCTTCGGTAATCTTCACCAATTCAATTTTAGTTTTATCTGATCTTAAAATGAGTATTGTATAATTATCAATTTTGAATGATTCTCCTTTTACGGGTATTCTTCCAATTTTGAACATAATATATCCGGCAATTGTCTCGTAATCACCTTCGGGAATATTTAACTCATATTCCTCATTCAAAAAGTCAATTTCTACTTTACCACTAAGAACAAATGAATTTTCTTGAACCTTGCGTACCATTTTTTCTTCAGCTTCATCGTATTCATCTCTTATTTCACCAAATAGTTCTTCAATTAAATCTTCTACGGTGATTAAGCCAGCAGTTCCGCCAAATTCATCAACAACAACAGCAACGCTTATTTGTTTTTTTAGAAACTCATTAAGCATGTCTAAACTTTTTTTTGTTTCGGGTACAAACATTACTTCTCTAATAATAGACTTCCAATCTTCAGGCTGTTTGAAAATATCTTTAGTAAACAGCCACCCTTTTATATTATCAAGGTTTTCATCAAATACTAAAATTTTTGAATACCCGGATTGAATAAATGTATCTAAAACTTCTTCCATTGTTGCGGGCAAATCAACACCAACAAGCTCAGTACGCGGTGTCATAGCTTCATAAACTCTTTGCTCTCGTATATCAATAACCTTGCTTATTATATCAGATTGTGTTTCATCCATCTTGCCTGCTTCTGTACTTTCTTCAAGCAGGTCTTGCAAATCATCCTTTTCCGAAATTTGTTCTGTATCATCTTCTTTAAGGCTTGTTCTGCTAAAAACCGATGAAACTGATGAGGTTAGTTTTGCAAATGGATAAATAATGAAAGATATTATTCTTACCGGGATTGCTGAAAACAAAATTAAACTATCAGCAAGTTCTTTACCTAAGTATTTAGGGACTAATTCCCCAATTATTAAAAGAAACATACTTGAAATAAAAAGTGTTAATACCCAATTAAACCCAAACAATTCATTAAGTAATATATAGCTCAGTGATGCGAACGTTATATTAATTAGATTGTGCGAAATAAGAATTGTCGAGAAAAATATATTTGGATTATCAACAAAATATTTTGCATTTAATGCCAAAAAATATTTTTTGCGGGCACGCAATTCAATCTTAATTTTATTTGTTACTATAAAAGCTATTTCAGAAGCGGAAAGAACCGCGCTAGCAAGTAGAAGAATAATTAATATAAGTAGTTCGTTAAACATTCTATTTTGTGTAAATAAAAATTAATAAAGAACAAATGTAGAAAAATGTGTTAATAATCATTGGGAAATCTGAAATTAAAGCATCAACAACATTTTCTCCTAAATCTTTCTTGAATACCAAATACATGTAGCGGAAAATGCCGAATATTACAAATATGGTTGTGAAAACAAAATATTCTGATCCGAACATAATAATTGTACGATCCGAAACAGTATATAAAGAGTAACTGAAAATAACTCCGGCACCGGTTATCGAGGAAATTTGATCTACATAACTCAAGCTGTAATCCTTTAAAACATTTCTTTGTTCAATCGCATTCTCACTGGTTGCAATTTCAACTCGGCGTTTCATTACAGCGAGGAAAAGTGATAAGAACATTGTTGTAAGAATTAACCAGCTTGAAATACTTACCGAAATTATTACAGCACCTCCAATTACACGTAACATAAACCCGAGTGCAATGCAGAATACATCTACAATAACAATTTGCTTTAAATAATTTGAATAAAGAACATTCAGCACAATATAAAACCACACTATCGCTACAAATGAAATATCTACTGCAAATGAAAGTGATGCAGTGGCTACAAAAAGCAAAGTTGCAATAATCTTTCCTTCACTAATTGAAACTTTTCCGCTGGCTATAGGTCTATTTTTTTTAAGTGGATGTATTGAATCACGCTTAGCATCAGTGATGTCATTAATCACATAAATTGAGCTTGCAGCAACGGAGAATAGAATAAAGCCTAAAACTACTTCAAAAAATTCTTCTTTATGAAATAACTGTTTAGCAAATATTAAAGGCACAAAAACAAATAAATTTTTAGCCCAGCTTGTTACTCGTATAAGTTTACTATATGTGATTAATTTAGAAAACAACAGTTTCCTCGTAAACGCCAAATTGTTCTTTTAATTCACTAACCATTTCACCTAATGTAACGTAGTTTCGTGCCGCTTCGACTAAGACCGGCATCAAGTTCTTGCCATCTTTAGCTGCAATAGATAGTTCTTTCAAAGAGTTTTGTACATCGATATCACTTCTTCTTTGTTTTAATTCAGCGAGTCGCTTTCTTTGTTTTTCTTCCACATCCGGAGATATTTGCAGAATTGGAATATCAATTTTTTCATTTTCTTCAACAAACTCATTAACTCCCACTATATATTTTTCTTTTAACTCTAATTCCTTTTGATAACGATATGCTGAATCTGCAATATTTTTCTGGAAGTATCCGGCTTCTATTGCCTCAATTACACCGCCAAGAGAATCAATTTCATCAAATATTTTATTGGTTTGCTCTTCCATTTTATTTGTTAGAGATTCAACAAAATAACTTCCGCCAAGTGGATCAACCGTGTTTGTAACTCCTGTTTCGTATGCTAATAATTGTTGAGTTCGTAGAGCTATCTTTACAGCTTTTTCGCTTGGAAGAGCAAGCGTTTCATCCATAGAATTTGTGTGTAGAGATTGTGTTCCGCCCAACACAGCAGCTAGTGCTTGAAATGCTGTTCTAACAATATTGTTTTCGGGTTGCTGAGCGGTTAAAGTACAGCCGGCTGTTTGTGTATGAAAACGTAACCACAATGATCTTGGGTTTTTAGCCCCATATTTTTCTTTCATCCTTCGTGAATAAATTCTTCTTGCTGCTCTAAACTTAGCAATCTCTTCAAAAAAATCTAAATGAGAATTGAAGAAAAAAGAAAGCCTTGGTGCGAATAAATCAATATCCATGCCTCGTTCCAAACACGCTTCGATGTATGCAAAACCATCAGCAAGAGTATAAGCTAATTCTTGCACTGAAGTAGAGCCAGCTTCTCTTATATGGTACCCGCTTATCGAAACTGGATTCCATTGCGGTACTTCATTTGCGCAATATTCAATCATATCGGTAATAATTCTCATCGAAGGTCGAGGCGGATAAATAAACTCCTTTTGAGCAATGTATTCTTTGAGAATATCGTTTTGCAATGTTCCACGCAATTTTTCAAATGGTACGTTCTGTTTTTGAGCTATAGCCAAATAAAAAGCAAAAATCATTGCGGCCGGTGAATTAATAGTCATAGAAGTTGAAACTTTATCTAGCGGAATTCCGCCGAAAAGAATTTCCATGTCTTCAAGAGACGAAATTGCAACACCGCAAATTCCAACTTCACCTTTACTTATTTCTGCATCAGCATCCCAACCCATTAATGTTGGAAGATCGAATGCAACTGATAAACCAGTTTGTCCATGTTCTAATAAGTATTTAAAACGCTGATTTGTATCTTCTGGTGAACCGAATCCGGCAAATTGACGCATTGTCCAAATTTTACCTCTATACCCATTTGAATGAATACCGCGTGTAAAAGGATATTCTCCAGGAAAGTTTATATCTCTCAAGAAATCCATTTGACCAATATCATCCGGCGAATAGAGTGGATTAATTTTTTCACTTGAGACAGTGGTAAATTTCATCCCGGTATCAGAAGTATTATTTAGTTTATTTTGAAAAGAATCTTTTGCCCTCTTGTATTCTTCAGAGAACATAGCTCCTCGCTTTCATTATTATTTTGTTTTGAATAAAATTAGGAAAAGGATTATGTACGTCCAAATCTTTTATCAAACTCTTCAAGTGGTATCTTTATTACAATAGGTCTTCCATGCGGACAAACATAAGGCATCGAAGTTGCGAACAATTTATCTACCAATATTCTCATTTCATTTTCTGAAATGCGATCGCCGGCTTTAATTGCTGCTTTGCAAGAAAAAGACTTCGCCAAATTATCTCGAACTTCTAACTGCTTAAACTGCTCATTTTTTCTAAACTCCAGAAGAATTTCTAACAGTGTGTCCACCTCGTGTTCAATTTGAATATCTGAAGGAATACCAACAATTAATATTGTATTCTTTGCTTGAAACTTAATTTCAAATCCTAAATTCGTGAGATAGACTTCAAGTTCTTTCATCAATTCAAAATCAGCTGGATCGAGTTTAACTGTTTGAGGAAATAGTAAATGTTGCGAAAAAGGTATATTAGCTTCAAATGATTGCATCGCTTGCTCATAAAGTACTCTTTCATGAGCAACATGTGCATCAATAATCATTAGACCGCTTTTTATCTGAGAAAGGATATACTTATTATGTAGTAAAACAATAAATGGCGTTTCTAAATCAGAGCTTGGAGCTTCATGATAAACTTCAGTTTTTTGCTTTTCGTCAAATGGTGCGGCCACCGCATCTTGTGGTGATGATGAACGCAGTTCTTTATTAATGTTTCCAAAAAGCAAGTCAATTTCTTCTTCGCCCATAATTGATGTAGTTCTCTCTCGTTTTAGCGGGCGATCGGAGAAATCTTCTTTCTCATTTCTTTGGGGTCTTTGATATTTTAAAGTGTCATTTTCATCCGGCAAACTTTGGAAAGAAACAGTAGGCACTAAATCATAACTTCCAATTGTTTTTTTAATAACAGCGTTTACAAAAGAATATATTTCTCGTTCATCATCAAACTTAACTTCAAGTTTGGAAGGATGAACGTTTACATCAACCCTTTTAGGATCAATCTGTAAAAACAAAACAAAGAATGGATAATCTCCTTTATCCATCATGTTCTCATAAGCAGAAAAAACTGCATGACTGATAATCTTGCTTTGTACAAAGCGATTATTTAAGAAAAAATACTGTTCGCCCTTGCTTTTACGTAAGTAAGCCGGTTTAGTAACAAATCCGGTTAAACTGATGTAATCTGTCGGCTCGTTTACAAATAAAACAGCATCAAGAATGTTATCGGCAAATATGGAATTCATTCTTTCATTTAAATTGCCGACTGGGAAATCGTATATCAAATCATCATCATTGTAGAATTTAAAAGCAATTTCCGGATGACTTAAAGCAATCTTTTTAAAAGTTTCTAAAATATGTTTAAGTTCTGTTTGGCTGCTCTTTAGAAAATTTCTTCTTGCTGGAGTATTGTAAAATAAATTCTTAATCGAAATTGAAGTGCCTTGTGCATAGGATCCTTTTTCTTTGGTAATTGAAGAATCTTCTGCAATTTTTATTAAAGTACCAAGTTCTGCTTCTTTTTGCTGGGTTCTTAGTTCAAAAATGGAAACTGCTGAAATAGAAGAGAGTGCTTCTCCACGAAAGCCAAAAGTACTGATTGATTCAAGGTCATCTATTGATGATATTTTGCTTGTGGCATGCCGCTGAAAAGAAAGTAAGGCATCATCTTCATTCATCCCTTCGCCGTTATCAATAACTTGAATTAAATTCTTGCCGGCATTTTTTACAACAACTATTATCATTGTTGCTCCGGCATCAATTGAATTTTCAACCAATTCTTTTACTACAGATTCAGGACGGTTAACAACTTCTCCCGCAGCAATTTTATTAGCGAGATTCTCTGGCAATATTTTAATTTTTTGAACCAATAACACTCTTACATTTTTTCTTTTCTAATATACGTATGTATTGAGAATTCTTTTAATTCATCCGAAGAATGCTTTTCCCAATCAATCTTTTTGAAAGTTGGAAATTTTGTATCTCCATTTACATCAAACTTCATTTCGGAAATAATCATCTTATCGGCAATAGGTATGGCAGTTTCGTAAATCTGCTTGCCGCCAATTATAAAACACTTATTATGATTATTTAATTCACAATATTTTAAGGCTTTTTTTACCGAGGCAAAAACTAAATAGTCATTGTTTTTTTTTGATAGTTTAATACTTTTTGAAATGACAATGTTAACTCGGTTTTTTAATGGAGAGCCAATAGCTTCCCATGTTTTTCTTCCCATTATAATTGGGCAGCCATTGGTAGTTTTTTTGAAATGCTGCAGCTCGGCTTTGCAATCCCAAGGTATTTTGCCTTCGTTACCAATTATTCCATTTTTAGAAACCGCTGCAATTATTATCTTTTCCAATCCTTGAGTACTAATCCTTTAATCTATTTCCAAGGTGCAGTTAATCCAAGCTTTTCTAATTTATCTTCAAACTCAGATCTTTCTCTATTGCCGGCTAGTTTATCTGCTACTTTATTTAACCATCCATATTTTTCTGCAACGGCAATAGTATCTTCATTTTTACCAGCCACTAAACTTTTAAGCACTTCAACTTCCATAGAAGATAATTCCATAGAATTCATTCTATAGTCTTTGAATGCTTCCCATGCAACTGGGCACCAGCGGGAAACAATTTCATTCCCTATAACATTTGCATAAGAACGTATTTCGAATTGTGCGTGTGGATCCATACGTAAGGCAAGAAAATTTAAAAGATTATGAAGATCAATTTTCCAATATGCTTCGGTGTAAGTAGAAAGAGGAAGATCTTTGCGTGCTTGCTCGCGAGCAACACCAAGATTTAATCTTTCATGATAAATCTCTCTTGCAAAATTTTGAAATTCCTTTTCACGTTCTTTTAGTTTGGACCCAATTTCACTTGGGAAAAAGCCTTCGCTCCCTTGCTTGTTATCCTTAGACTGCATTCTCCATTCGTTTTCATCGGTTTGTTGCGAAGAATCAATAGCAAGCGAGTAACGAGTTGAATATTCATTTACATTTGCAGTTCTGTGCCTAATCCACTGGCGCCAAGCATCCATTGGAACGCGAACGTGCAATTTAATTTCGCACATTTCAAATGGTGTAGTATGTCGGTTTCTTAATAAGTAACGAATCAAACCTCGGTCTTCTGTTACTTTTTTTGTACCTTTACCGTAAGAAACGCGTGCAGCTTGAACGATAGATTCATCAGTTCCCATATAATCGACCACACGAACAAAACCATCATCTAAAACTGTAAATTTTTTACCAAGGATTTCATCTAAAGCTTCAACTTTTATTTGTTCTAATTTTTCTGCGTTTTCCATTATTCAATATTATTTATGATTATAATTCGCAATTTATACAATGCGGTTAAATTAGTTCTTGGGTTCAGCATTTTTTGCTGCAAATAGTTTAATAACATCTTTACCAATTCTCTTGCAAGCCATTTCAATTCCTTTATCAATTTTCTGAATTGATTCTTCTTCCGAATTGAAATATTCGGCAACTTCAATTACATGAAGCTGTTCCACAACTGGCAAATCACCTTCCGTCTGTCCGCAAACTAAATATATAGGAATTTCTTTTTCTGCAAATTCATTTACAACAAGCATAGCGCCTTTATTCATCATGGATTTTTCATCAAGCTGACCTTCGCCTGTAATAACAATATCATAATTGTTGTTAATTGTGTTATGAATCTTAAGTTCGTCAACAATAAAATCGGCAGCATATTTAATTTCAACATCAAAGAATAATTCGAATGCCGCTGTAAGTCCGCCTCCGGATCCATTTAAAAGATCAATTTTCTTTTCGCTCACTCCAAGAACAGAGAGCACTTCTTGAAATCCTTTTTCCATCTCTTCGGCTTCATCTTCGCTGGCGCCTTTTTGTAATGCAAACATCATGCTTGCGCCTTGCTTTCCAATTAAAGGATTGTCTACATCAGCTACTAATTCAATTTTGAAAGGTACTTCAATTTTTTCTCCTTCGAATCCGCTAATTCTATTAAAGTTTGCGGGAATTGGATCAACCTCATTTTCATCATCATCTAAAAACTTCCAGCCAATTGTTTGAAGCATACCAAGACCTAAATCATTTGTCGCAGTGCCGCCAATCCCAATTACAACTTTTTCGATTGCTAATACAGAATTCTCAACTGAGTCATTTATATGTATCAACAAATCACCCATTCCTTTTGACGATAAATGCATTGGATTGCGAAACTCTGTAGGAACTAGTTTTAGACCAAGAACTTCTGCAGATTCAACATATAATGTTTTTGATTCTTCGGAATAAGCAACCGGGCAAAAAAATCTTTCTTCGCTATGAGGATAAGATATTTCGAAATGCAGAAATTCTAAACCAAATATTCTTTGTGCTACTTGAAGAAAGCCATCACCGCCATCAGAAATTGGTTTTAAATCAAAATTAATTTGATTTCTAATTTCCTCGGGAAGCAATCTAAACAACGATGTTTTCATGTATTCAGAAATTTCCACAGAA
Organism: uncultured Melioribacter sp.; assembly: GCA_964631495.1. Lineage (GTDB taxonomy): Bacteria > Bacteroidota > Ignavibacteria > Ignavibacteriales > Melioribacteraceae > Stygiobacter. The sequence goes on from CAZVYT010000017.1 coordinate 55,914, forward strand.
TCAGCACACTCTTTAAAACTATTAGGTGCAATTAGAATATTAAATTTTTTGTTTTCCATAACTCAACTTTGTTTTAATGCTTCCTTAAAAGCGGTTAATAAATTTTTCTTTGTAACTAATAAATCTTGAGAAATCACTTTTACTTCTCCCAAAGTAGGCATAAAATTAGTATCTCCATTCCATCTTGGCAGAATATGAAAGTGAATATGTTCATCAATACCAGCACCAGCTGCCTTACCTAAATTAGCTCCAAAATTATAACCTTGAGGCTTCATTGCAATATCAAGTGCCTTCATCGAAATCTGAACAACATCCATTATCTCTTTCATTTCTTCGGCAGTTATTGAACAGAACTGAGAAGTATGTCTTTTGGGAATCACCATGATGTGACCACTGTTGTACGGATAAAGATTAAGGGTAACAAAACATTTTGTTGCTCTATAAACAACAAGACAGTCGTCGTTTTCAATATCTTCTTGTTGTGCCTGGCAAAAAACACAAATATTATCTTCCTTTTTCTTCTTAAAGGATTCAATATAGTTCGAACGCCAAGGAGACCAGAGTTTTTGCATACAAGACACAGTTTGTTAATGCTAATTTAATATGGTTGGTTTAAAAAAGAAAAAGGCGGAAGAATTTCTTCCGCCTTGGAAAAAGGAAATTTATGCCTCATCGCCTTCTTTTGATTTTTGATATTCATCAATAATCTTAGCTTCAACTTCTTTCGGAACTTCTTCGTAATGAGAGAAAACCATACTAAACTGTCCACGACCTTGCGTTAAGCTGCGAAGTTGTGTTGAATATTTATGTAATTCCGCAAGCGGAGCTTTCGCTTTAATAATTTGGAATGGACTTTCAGAATCCATACCTTGAATTTTTCCACGGTGTGATGAAAGATCGCCCATAACATCACCCATATACTCTTCAGGAATTTTCACAGTAATATCATAAATAGGTTCTAGAATTACCGGCTTTGCTTCCATAAATCCTTTTTTAAATGCTTGAGAAGCAGCCAATTTAAAAGAAACTTCATCAGAATCCACATCATGATACGTTCCATCAAACAATGTAACTTTAATATCAATTACTTTACTTCCGGTAAGTATACCTTTTGCCATTATTTCTTTTAGACCTTTTTCAACAGCAGGAATAAAACGACCAGGTACTACACCTCCTACAATTGCATCAACAAATTCGTAACCGGCACCGCGTACGGTTGGTTCCAATTTTAAGTGTACGTGACCGTACTGACCGCGTCCACCGGATTGTTTTTTATGCTTGAATTCAGCGTCTTCACATCTGCCACGAATCGTTTCGCGGTAAGGAATTCTTGGTTCTACTAATTCAACGTCTACGTTATAACGGTCTTTTAAAAGTTTTACAGCTAGATTAAGTTGTAGTTCACCTTGACCAGATACAATTGATTGAGAAATTTCCGGATCAAATTTAGAACGGAGCGTTGGTTCTTCTTCGTGTGCAGTATGCAGCGCAGCAGAAATCTTATCTTCATCTCCTTTAGCTTTTGGTTTTACAGCAAAACGAATAACTGGCTCTGGATATTTCATTGCAGGTATGAGTACTGTAAAATTCTTTGAACAAAGAGTATCGCCAGTATGACTGTCTTTTAATTTTACAACTGCGCCAATATCACCAGCATTTAATTTGCCGGCTTCTTTTCTGTTCTTTCCATTTAATACAAAAATTTGACCCATTCGTTCAACTTTATCTCTGTTGGTATTTATCAAATCCATTCCAGCAGATAGAGACCCGGAATAAACTTTAAAAATTGAAAGTTCACCAACATGTTTTTCAGAAAGAGATTTGAAAATTAATAATGCAGCTTCACCTTTTACATCGCATGCAATTTTAACAGTATTATTTCCATCTTTCATTTTAGCTTCAACAGCGGAGCACTCAGCAGGTGATGGGAAATACTTGGAAGAAAATTCGAGGAATGTATTCATTCCAACGCCTTTAACAGCAGAAAAAGCAAATACCGGAACTATTGAGGCTTGTAATACAGATGCTTTTAATCCTTTCTGTAATTCTTCATCAGAGAGTGTACCTTCTTCAAAAAATTTATTCATCAAAGCTTCATCACTCTCGGCAACCTTTTCTATCAATTCTTCTCTTAATTTATCTGCTTTGGCTTTTAGATCGGCTGGAATTTCTTCTTCACTTACTTTTTTCGAGCCGGCTTCGCCATAAGTAATCATTTTCATTTTTGTAAGGTCAACAACAGAAGTAAAATTGCCACCTTCTTTTACCGGAAAAGAAACAACAATTGCATCTGAGCTAAGTTTGTTTTTTGCTTGTTGATATGTTTCGAAAAACTTTGAATGCTCGTTATCTATTTTATTTATTATGATAGCGGCTGGTTTTTTATTTTTCTTAATTAAATCCCAAGTCAACTCTGTACCTACTTCAACACCTTCTGCACTTTTAACAACAGATACGCCTAAATCAGCAATATGCAAAGATGAAATCACTTGTCCAACAAAATCCGGAAAGCCGGGTGTATCAAGAAAATTAATTTTTGTGTTGTTCCATTCTAAATGTAATGGACTTGCAGCAATTGATATTTGTCTATCAACTTCATTCTGGTTGAAATCGGAAGTGGTGTTTCCCTCTTCTATTCTGCCGATACGGTTAATTTCACCGGCAGTAAAAAGTAAAATTTCGGAAACGGATGTTTTCCCACTTCCGCCGTGCCCAATGAGCGCAATATTCCTAATAGCTTCAGCTTGATACTCTTTCAAGTTATTATCTCCTCTAAAGATTAATATTTACTTTCTTAATTCTTGCCAAAAAGTAGAAAAGCCTCGGTAAAATGCTTTAATGTTTTGAACAAGATTGCGAGCCGGATATTCCGCTCCATCGAATCTGGCAACAGAT
>CAZVYT010000018.1:0-56411 GCA_964631495.1 uncultured Melioribacter sp.
TTACTGACATTTCTATGGAGTTTTAAGTACTGACATTTTTAAAGAGTTATTACATCTTTTAAAAATCTTCTAAATCCCGATTGAATTAAGACATTTAATACTATATTTTTATACTAATCTTATAACATAGTGGTATTGAAATATATGCTGTCAAAATTAGCGGCTTTAATTCTAGGAATACTTGCAGAACGCGAAAAAAATCCTTACGAAATAACGAAAATGCTAAGCGAGCTTCAAACAAAAAAATGGCTGCCAATGGCGGACTCAACAGTATATGCCACAATAAATAATCTTAAGAAAAAGGGTCTTATTATTGGCAGAACGGAAAAAGATGGCAACTTGCCAGAAAAAACTATTTACTCGATTTCCGAAAATGGTGAAGAAGAGCTCCAACAAACCATTACTTCTTTTTTAGAAGAAGACTCATCATCTTCTTCGGGATTTGATATTGGGATTTTGCTGATGCATAATTTGAGCAAACAAGAAATTCAGATAAAACTTAAAAAGAAATTAGAAAGATTGGAAGCTGCGTTTTATGTAATAAGAAAGCAAATTTTAAACTTCGAAATGGATTCTCAGAGAATCGCATTTACTGCGCTTTCGATGTTAAAACACCGTCAGCATTTAATTGAAGCAGAAATAAAAACGGTAAAAGAATTAATTCGTGATCTTAATGTAAGGATAACTATTTCCGACCTTTCGCCGTTTGATATGAGAATGATGTAAATATTAAATCGTATGTAGGCGCAGGCTCTCGCTTTGCATTGTGAAGCAGAGTGTTTTGAGAGATACTAATTAACGCAGCCTGAAGGCTGCGGCTACAAGAAAATATTTATTTGAAACAAGAAAATGGTAGGCGCAAGCTTCAGCTTGCGGCATTGTTGTCACGAAAAGAAAAAAGGGCAACCTAAAGATTACTTTACGTTTTACTAAATAAATATTCTTTTAAAATGCTGTACTCCGAAGAAAGTTCAATAGATTTTTTTTCTTTCTGTAAACATGCCGTTAACCGATCTGGAATTTCAACATCAATAAATAATTCTTCTTCAACTACATCTTTAAATTTTGCAGGATGAGCTGTTTCTAACACAACAGAATTAAATTCTGTGTTCGAATTTTCTTTTAAAAACTTCTCTAGCGCTAAATAACCCACAGCGCCGTGTGGATCAATTACGTAATCGCATTCTTCATAAAAGTATTTTATTGCTTCGCGGGTTTGATCATCATTAAAAGTAGCCGAGTAAATATCGTTTCTAATTTCTTCAATTGAGTTTGAATATAGATCAACAATTCTAGCAAGATTGCTTGGATTGCCGACATCCATTGCGTTGGAAAGTGTTTGAACAGATGCGCGAGGATTAAAATAGCCGCATTGAATAAAATCAGTAAAAACATCGTTCTTATTTGTTGCACCAATAAACTTATGGATTGGCAATCCCATTTTCTTTGCCATCACTCCGGCGGTAATGTTGCCAAGATTTCCAGAGGGAACCGAAAAAACAACCGGAAGAGTTTTATCCGGAATTTGTTTATAAGCTTCCATGTAATAAAACGATTGAGGAAGAAGCCGGGCAATATTAATGGAGTTTGCAGAAGACAAATTCATTTTTGTATTCAATTCGCCATCCATAAAGGCGGTTTTAACCAAGCGCTGGCAATCATCAAACGTACCATCAATTTCCAGCGCGGTTATGTTTTTATCCAACGTTGTTAATTGTTGTTCTTGAATCTTGCTGACTTTTCCTTTTGGATAAAGAATGTAAACATTAATTCCGGGTGTATCATAAAATCCATTAGCAACCGCGCTTCCCGTATCTCCGCTTGTTGCAACAAGAATGTTGAGATAAGAATTTTCTTTCTGCGCAAAGTAGCTCATTGTTTTGGCCATAAAGCGAGCGCCAAAATCTTTAAATGCTAATGTTGGTCCATGAAAGAGTTCTAACACTAATAAGTTTTTATCAATCTCAACTATTGGGGCGGGAAAGTTAATTGCATTGGTAACTATTTCTTCCAATCTAGTTTGAGGAATCTCATCACCAACAAAGTGTTTGGAAACTTCGAGAGCTGTTTCAGCGAAAGAATTCTTCTCTAAGTTTTCAAAAAAACTTTTTCCAAGATTTGGAATAGATTCGGGCATAAACAATCCGCCGTCATCAGCCAATCCCTTCATTACCGATTCTTCGAATGAGAAGAATTTATTTTTGTTATTCGTACTGTAATATTTCATTTGAGAACTGCCGGACCTTTTTCATTTATTTTGGAAACATAGATTTTACTACCGAATCCTTTTTTCTTTGCCGCTTTTTTCATTTCGAGCGCCACTTTTTCTGCAATCTTTTGTGAAGTAGAAAAAGCAAACATTGAAGGACCCGAACCAGATATGTTGCAATTTATGGCGCCGGCGCTAATTGCCGCAACTCTAATTTCATCGTAACAAGGAATTAATGTTGAACGCTTTTGTTCTGCAAATTGATCAACGATTGAACGACCTATTAAAGAAATATCTTTTGTTAACAAACCGGCAACCAAACCCGCAGCATTTCCGGCTTGCGCAATTCCCGCTTTAAGCTCAAAAGTTTTGTCTAAAATTTTTCTCGCTTCAATAGTTTTAATCACAATCTCGGGATAAACAACAGAGCAAAATAAATTTTGGGGATAATCGAGCTGAATAATATCAATTGGGTTGTAAGAACGAATTAATACAAATCCGCCGAACAAAGCTGGTGCAACGTTATCTGCGTGAATGCTGCCGCTGGCGATAAACTCTCCCGCAATCGCGTGTTCAAGTAAATCATGCTTGCTAAGTTTTAAGTTAAGAAGTTTATTTACAGCAAAAACACCGGCCACAGCGCTTGCGGCGCTGGAACCGAGTCCGCTTCCAATTCCCATTTTTTTGTTGATAGAAACATCAAGTCCAATGTTAATATTATATTTATTGAGCAATGATATTATTGCGCCGGTGGTTGTGTTTTTTTTTGGATCGAGCGGAAGCATTCCTCCATCGCCGGAAATTTTTGTTATTCTAATTTCTTTAGCGGTGTTAAGTTTTAATTCTACTTCATCGCCCGGTTTGTGCAGAGCAAAGCCCATCATATCAAACCCAGGTCCAACGTTTGAAACCGAAGCCGGAGCAAATACTTTTATTTTTTTCATCCAAAAATTCCTTGTGCTTTCATTAACTCTGCAATAAGAATTGTTCCGCCGGCAGCTCCTCGTATTGTGTTGTGCGAAAGTACAACAAACTTGTAATCAAAAAGAGTGTCTTCTCGCAGCCTTCCAATTGCAACACCCATTCCATTACCAATATTACGATGAATACGCGGCTGTGGGTATTTATCTTCCTTTAAATAAGTTATAACCGGATTTGGAGCAAATGGTAATCTTAGTTCTTGCGGAAGTGATTTAAATTCGTTCCAAACTTTTATAATTTCTGCTTTACTCGGGTTGGATTTTAATTTCACTTGAACACATTCCGTATGTCCATCGATAACACCAACGCGGTTGCATTGAGCGCTTATTTTAATATCCGCATCAACAAATCTATTGTTGCTAATCGAGCCAAAAATTTTACGCGGTTCAGTTTCCATTTTACTTTCTTCGCCGCCAATGAAAGGAACAACATTATCAATAATATCTAAACTTGGCAAGCCGGGATAGCCCGCGCCGCTTACGGCTTGCATTGTTACTACATTAACAGCTTCCAAACCAAAATTATCATAAAGTGGTTTTAACGCAATTGCCAATCCAATTGTTGAGCAGTTCGGATTTGTTACAATACCACCTTTATAGTTTTGAAATTTTACAACATCGAGGTGGCTGTGGTTTACTTCCGGAATCATCAAAGGAACATCGGCATCAAACCTGTGGTTGCGCGCGTTAGAAATTACATAATAACCGGCTTCTGCAAAGGTGGTTTCAATTTCTCCTGCAACGCTGGCATCCATTCCGGAGAAAGCAATTTTTGCATCAAGGTTCGGCTCACACTTTTTTACAATCATGTTTGCAAATTTTTCCGGAAGAGGAGTTGCCATTACCCAATTTGTAGCCTCGGCGTATCTTTTTCCGGCAGAGCGATCCGATGCCGCAAGCTCTGTTACTTCAAACCAAGGATGGTTTAACAATAATTCAACAAAGCGCTGACCCACGCTTCCTGTAGCGCCCAATACAGCAACTGGAATTTTTGTACTCACTTTAACCTCGCTAATAAATCTTTATGTATTGATAATAATGCTTTTTGCAAATTGTTTTTATTGATAACCAGAGAAATATTTAACTCCGAAGAACCTTGAGCGATGGCAATAATGTTTATTCCTTTCTTGCCAAGAGCGTTAAATACTTTGCCTGCTATTCCAATTGTGTGGCGCATTTTTTCTCCAACAACGGCAATTATAGAAAGCTCCTCTTCAACTATTACTTCGCCTATTTTTCCTTCCATTATCTCTAGTTTAAATTCTGTTTCAATAACTTTTTTTGCTTGATCGCCATATTTTGGAAGTACTGCAAAGCAAATACTGTGTTCGGATGACGCTTGTGTAATAAGAATAATATTTATTCCGTAACGGGCAAGCGCGGCAAATAATCTTCCGGCAACACCTGTTACACCAACCATTCCGCCGCCCTGTACGCGAATGATTGAAATATCATCAATAGATGAAATTCCTTTTATAGGCATTTTTTCGGTGCCGCTTTTTTCTATTATCTTTGTTCCGGGATGAGTAGGATTAAATGTATTCTTAATAACAATTTTAATTTTCTTTTTAAGGGCAGGCAGCATTGTTGGCGGATAAATAACTTTTGCACCAAAGTGTGATAGCTCCATTGCCTCTTCGTAAGAAACGGATTTAAGCGGAAAAGCATCTTTAACCTTTCGTGGATCAGCGGTTAAAATACCATCTACATCTGTCCATATTTCTATTGCTTCTGCATTTAACGCAGCGCCAAAAACCGAAGCTGTGTAATCCGAGCCGCCGCGTCCGAGTGTTGTAATTTCGTTTTTATCTGTTGATGAAATAAATCCGGTAACAACCTGAACTCTTTTATGTTTCTTAAAATACTTTGCAATGTTTTTATTAGTAGATGTAAAGTTAACTTTAGCATTACCAAACTCGCTGTTTGTTTTAACAAGTTTGCTTGCATCAAGAAACTCGGCATCCACTCCTCGGTTACAAAGGGATTCCGCAATAATTGTGTTTGATAATTTTTCTCCAAAGCTTTGTATATAATCAAGCGTACGCGGAGAAAGCTCTCTAACAAGATAAACCCCGTGAACAACTTCTTTTAGTTCATCAAAGAGAAGATCAAGTTTCTCAACTAATTCTTCATGCTTACCTGTTGGATTCAAGCGAAACGCCGTATCGTAATGCCGTTCAATAAGTTCTTCGATTTCCGCTTTGTAAAAAATCTTTCGCTGAAATGCGAGTTTGCCGATTTCAATAAGTTTATCTGTCACTCCTTGAAAGGCAGAAAACACAATTGCAATTTTCTTTTTCTTTTTAATGTAGCTGTCAACAAGAATTGAAATTACACCATCAATTCTTTCTGCGTTTCCCACACTTGATCCGCCAAATTTTAGTACTATCATGGTAAATTTTACCTTTGTTGTTAAATAATTTTATGTAGAAATAAAAAAGAATGCCCGGAATTAACGCGTCATAGTATGCGTGTACGTGGATGTAGCCTGAAGAAGTATAGAAATAACTTTATTTGCACGCGATGAGCAATAAAATTTTCTATTAGGGTTATATTTTTTGTTTTGATTTATCATTTGAAAAAGTGTTCAAATCTGGAAGCGAGTATAGCAATCAAATTAAACAGATACAAGAGGAGGTTAAAAATTTTATGCACACTTTTCTATAATTATACAAGCTTCTTGTAATAGTAAAAACTTTCCTATTTTTCGCACCGTAAAAAATAAACTCAACATTCAACACTCATAATTTAGAACTAAAGAAGTGGGAAGAAAAAAACACAAAAAGATAGTTGAAGTAAGAACATTTCCTAACGTGTTCGACTACAAAGACGATGCCGCCGAAGTTGGAATAAAAAAATTTTTTGGAAACGACAAACCAATTACAATAGAGCTTTGCTGCGGGCAAGCCGATTACTCAATAAGTTTGGCAGAACACTTTCCAGATAGAAGCTTCTTGGGAATTGATAGAAAACCGAACCGATTATGGAATGCTTCCAAAAACGCGGTTGATAGAAAAACAAATAATGTTGCTTTGCTAATCGCCTACATAGAACGTCTTGATGAAGTATTGAAAGATTTTAAAGCAGAAGAAATTTGGATAACCTTTCCGGATCCGTATCCTTTCCAAAGCAGTATAAAGAAACGATTAACGCACCCAAAATTTTTAGCTATCTATAGAAAGCTGCTTGCGGAGAATGGTAAGATAAATTTGAAAACCGATGATGACACGCTTTACGAATACACGCTGCAAATAATTGAAGAGGAAAAATTAAAAACACATTTTGTTCACAACGATATTTACTCGCTAGAACAACTTCCGTTTGAGTACACAATTAATACCAAGTACGAAAAGATGCACTTAGAAAATGGAAAGAAAATTAAGCTGATTAGTTTTTCATTCTAATTTGTTAAAAAACTTGTTGCTAGCTGAGATTACATTTTCATTATTGTGCACTTTGTGGTTTCACCTTTTCGTATTAATAGAATTGTAACGCCTTTTGCGCTTTGAAAAGTTAACATAGTTACACCAAGTAAACTTGTTTCTGTATATCCCAAATTAAATTCCTTTACTAAAGTATTTTTTAGCATTAAGAAAAGCTTGTCGGCATCATCATCGTTTTGTTTTCCGTTTGTTAAATATTTGCCTATCTGTTGCCCTGTCTTGTTGAACATATAAGAAACTTTAACAGAAATTGGCTCTAACCAATCATAATAAGATAGCGTGGTAATTTCTTTAAACTCAGATTCTTCAATCGGTTTAAGCTTGAGGCTATCCTTAAACGAAGAAATGTTTTTGGTAAACTGTTCACCTATGAATTGAGTGGTAGATATTTGACCGAAAGAATTTGAGTATATCAAAAGCATTATCCACAATGCTTTGCAAATGCTTTGCATTTTTTTTCTCATTAAAATTATCGTCTCTAATATTTATACATAACCGGAGACTGCTTAATAGGTTTACCGTCTGTACCAGCAATGTTTAGAATTACAGTTCCGGTTCCACCCACCTGAGCTCCGAGATATTTTGTGTCGACAGGAGGCTATAAAGATTTTTCAACACTTTCATAATATTTATCAATCTGGATCTGAGCTTCGATTGTTTTTGAAAGTGCAAATACAATTTTACAATAGGTTTGTATTTCTTCTAAAGTAAGCGTTCTTCCTTTTCTGTCTTTTAACCACTTCTCGCAAACTTGATAACCGCCTATTTGATATAGCCAAACAGCTTCTTTGATCCCGTCAAAATATTGTTCTTTATTTATCCAAACCTTCCCATTGCCACGCAGAGCGGAGTCGTAGCACGGTTTTTCTACTTTATTACTTCCGTCAATAGGAAATTTGGAAATGGTTTTGTCTAACTCTTTCGATTTTAGCAAATGTAAATCTGCAAGCTGCTTCCCAAACTTGCCGAGTTGAATAAAGAGTTTGTAATCTTTTGTGAAAGGAACACGAGGAAAATCTATTTTTAAGAATTCTACGTATTTTCTGCGGTAGGTGTTGCTGTAAAGAACGGCATAGATGTAATAAAATATTTCTTCGGGTGTTGCTTCTTTTTTGTAATTCTTTTTTAGTTCTTCAAATAATTCCGGTTTTATGTTTGGTTGACGAGGTTGATACTGAACTTCAGGTTCAAACATTAATAATTGAGTAGAGGCTGCTGTTTTCTTTGGTTGGGTTTTTCTATAAATATATAAGGGGAAGACTAGTTCACCCCCGCGGCGAAACAAATTAAGATCTACAATTTGTTCTGCAATAAAAACAATATCATAGTCTTCTGAACCAATTACGCTACTTTGTCTTCCTATACATAAAGCTATATTATTTTCATCAAGCATATTTTTCATAACATCTTCACGTGGCATACAATGAAACCCACGTGACTTGCCTGTATAATACGTGAAACGAACATCAAATGGTCGATATAGTATTTTCTTCAAGTGATCTTTATTTAATCCGCTCTCCGTTAAATCTTTTTGTGCAAATTCAACCTTCCAGTCTCTAACATCTTTACCAAGTTGATAAGTTTGTCTTGCCAATTCTATATCAAGCTTAACAAAATTTTGTACTCGTTTCCAGATAGCATCTTTACTCCATGCTATTGTCAAAGCATCCCTTGCCGTTACTATTCCCACACTGTTAACCGGGAATATTTCGGTAATCTTATAAAAGGAAAAGTAATGGTTTGCCAATTTATTATCTGTTGGAATAAAAAGATAAAACTCCGGGTAGGGCACAACCTTTTGCCATTTTACATTTTTAATATGGTGCTTGTTAAGCCAATTATATTTTTCTTCACGTAAACCAAATATTTCCGAATGATAAATTTTAGCCATATTATTTTCTTTTTATTGTTTTTTTAGTTTTGTTTGGAGGCAAAAAATTATCGCCGGTAATTACATTTTTACCAGTTTTCAGTTCTAAAGCTTTTCTTGCATCTTTTGCAATCTTGCCACCCTTTTTTGCCGGCATTTTATTCTCTTCAAATCCTTCGGCTTTTTCAACTTCTGCGATCTGTCTTGTAGAAAGTTCTGCAAGCGCAGTAAAGATTAATTCTGCCTCGCTCATATGGTCGCGCAAGTTTTGCGTTTTTAATCCCTTCATTTCTTTGTGCTCTTTAACCGATAAGCTGCTCCACTCTTTATGGATTATATTTGTAAGTATTGCGAATTCATCTTTCTTTTCAACGCCGTGTTCACCCCAATAATCAGTAAGTTTATTTCTTGTTTCTTGGCTAAGCATCCTTTGCTGAATCCACTTTTCGCTTCTTCCTTGTTTCTGCCAGTAGTCACGCGAGCGGTTGAGTGCTTTTTCCGGATCATTCATTTCTTCAATTCTTTGGTAGCCAACTTTTGCAAGCCAAAGTTTAATTGGTTCGGCTTTTTTACTTGGAACAGATTGAACGAGGCGGAGTATAGTTTCCACATCGGCAACATCCGTAAAATATTTTTTCCCATCCGCAGATAACATTTTCAGTTGGTCACAATTTGTGACCAACTCACTACCCTCATTTTTTAGTCGTCCCTTTAATGTTGTCCAGTAACTTTTTGCTTTCTTAAAATCCGGTTGTTCAATTAATGCTGCAACAATATCAATAACCGAGAAAAACCACTTCTCTTTTTCTTCATCATAGTGTCTGCGGATTTTAAAAGCTTCGAAAATTGCCAAAGATTTATGCATACTATCTTGCATAGAAATTTTCCTAAAAATTATTTCTTATACTTAATCATAAAACAAACAGCAACACCCTGCTGAATATCAAAAACATTTTCATCTTTGCTACCAGCAGGCGTTTTTTCTTTCTTTAAACTGTTTCCGTGCAAATCAAGAATATAAATTTCATCAAAACTGTTCATCAAAGATTGACGCATTCCTCTGAATGTAGGGTTATCGAGATAGCTGTGGTTCGTAATAAAACCGAGAACGCCCTCACCGGCTTGGTCAATTTTCCATTGAGAAAAGCGAATGAATTTAACATAATCGTCTTGTAACCATTTAGAGTTCTTTTCACCGAGAGGTTTTCCATCAACCTGATAGTATTCCTGAATTACATCTAAAATCCAATCACCGGTATTTGAAGAATGACCCGAATATGGCGGATTACCAAGAACAACAAGAATAGGAACTTGCTTTTTAACTTTGCCGGCTTCGCGGCTTTCGTGAGATAGCGATGACATACCGGGAAATTTAGATTCATCTAGTTCTTTCATTTCGAGAGTGTTTGTTAAATAATATTTTACACGCTCGTCATCTTCCATTCTGTAGCCAAGTTCTTCCAAAAGAAAAGACATTTTCATATGCCCAATAGCATAAGGAGCCATCATCAATTCAAACGAGTAATAGTTTTGCAGTATCCGGTCTTTTAAAAATGTTTTAACCGCACCTTTGCCATACTTGTCTTCAAACTCTTCAACTGCTGTTTCAATTGCCTTTGCTAAAAAACTTAGAGTTCCGCCAGCGGGATCGAGCAAAGTTACGTTCTTCGAAGCAAGCCCATCGGAAATATCAAACTTATCTTTTAGTATGTGATGAAGCGAGCGAACAATAAATGAGACGACAGGTTCGGGTGTGTAATAAACACCTCGTTTTTCTCTTGTCTTGGGATCATAAACCGAAAGAAATGTTTCGTAAAAATGTAAAACCGGATCGCTTCCCTTTCCATCGTGATAATATTGATCGAGTATCTTTTTTGCATCAGCTACATTAAGAACTTCCGCAATATCGTCAATAATAACTTCCATCTGCTGGGGTAAATCATCCAATGAAATAAATTTGAAAACATCTCTTAAAATTCCAATGGATTTGGGTATGTACGAGTAAGCGAGTTTTCTGTTAAAATCTTTTTCTGCACGGAGACGTGCCGCGAACAAACCATAAGTAATGGTTTGAGAATAAAGATCAGCAAATTCACTTTCATTTATTCCGGCAATTAAAAACTCTTTAAAAGCATCATAAAAACCATGGATTGATTTTGTACCGAGCTTTAATTCTTCGCTTACTATTTCATCTTTCAAAAACCTTGTTCTTTTGGCAAGTTCTACGGCAAGAGTTTTTGCGGTATAAGTTTTGGGAAGTGAAAAGTCTAAAAATCTTTCAAGCAGTTCAAAAACTTTATCTTCGTTTTCAAGCGGTGGAACAGTAGAAAGTTTTTTAATAACAAAAGGACGAGCGATTGATATTTTTTCAATTCTTTCGCCGTTTCTGAATAAACGAAACTCTGTGAAGTTTGTTAAAATAACATTCGGGAAAGTTGATAAATATCTTTCGAGTTGTTCGCTTTCCTCAATCTTGTCAAGGTCAACGCCTAAATCCTTTGCTTCAATGTAACCTATTATTTTTTGTCTTCCGTCCCAAATCCTAAAATCGGGGTTTCCAGCTTCCGTTTTTTTGGGAAGAATAGTTACATCAATTTTCTTTTTCCTTTCAGATTCAGAAAAAGCCTTAAGAAAAACTGCGAGATGTCCGTAATAAGATTCCTCTCTGGCATCCCCATTTTGATAGGTCTTGAATAAATTTGATAAGTATTTTTTTGTCATGATTTACAATATAATGAACAAAAACTTTTGTATACAGACAATATACTCACTGAAAGTTTAATATTTATAAGCCACCGGAGACGGCTTAATAGGTTTACCGTCTGTACCAGCAATGTTTAGAATTACAGTTCCGGTTCCACCCACTTGAGCGCCGAGATATTTTTTAATTGCATTCAAATCGAACCGAAAATTCTTTGTGATGTAAGCTTCGCACATATCGTTGTTGGCGTTATGAGACAAAACGAGGTTCATCTGCGGCGGATTTGATTTCAAAATTCCGGTATAGGAATAAAGTTCTATAAAATGATTTGCGCATCCGCCGCCGTAACTAACGGACACCAAAAGCTCATCTTTTTCAATACTTGCGGAGTTAACGGTAAGCAAATCTTTCTTTAAAACCCAATCTGTGCTGCTATCTATAAAATGAATTTGCTTCTTTTCAGAATTAACTTGGTATTTTATTTTTAATTTTATCGAATACTGTTCTTGCTTTATTTGTTGATCTGATTTTGTCAGTGGAAGAACTTCGCTTAGATTAATTTCGTAACCATCAAACACAAAAGATCTTGGTGATAAGCTTGTGTGAAGCATTACATATTTTTCTAACGATCCTTTTTTTAGTTTTAATTTTACTTCAGCATCGCCTTCCCAAACACAAATCACATCAACAGGGCAGCGGCTATCTAAACCAACTCCTACAAAAGTTATTTGCAGCTCATTATTTAAAAGAACAGAATTGCCAACCTTTAAAGTAGTTTCCGCTTGAGAATCCGGCGAAACATTTATTGAACTGTGGGTAGAAAGTAAAACTTCATCTTTGCAGCCAATATTTGTTGCCAGCAACAATGCTAAGATGTAAATAAGTAGATGCCTTTTCATTATAAACTCATTTTAATATTGGAAATTTTGCGAATGTTACATTAAGAATAAAGTGAATTTTTTTGACACTCATTTTTTGAAGTTAAAGGACAACCGACTCCGGCTAAGCTTTTTTTTGTTGGCAAAATATCTATTTTCCATTATCAACAAAAATAAGGAAACAAAAATGGAAAGCGCCCAGATACATATTAATTATCTCGCTGTTTTAGTTGTAACAATATTTGCATTTGTACTTGGCGGCTTGTGGTATGGGCCGCTCTTTGGTAAAGCTTGGATGCAAGAAACGGGTATAACAGAAGAAGTTGCAAAGAAAAGTAATATGGTAAAAACATTTGGTTTATCTATAATATTAAATATTGTTATCGCGCTAAATATGTCTGCATTTCTTGGACCAAAAACCGATTTCCAATTTGGGTTGTTTGCCGGACTTGCAACTGGAATTGGTTTTGTTTCCGCTTCAATTGGAATTATGTATTTGTTCAGCCAAAAATCATTAAGATTATTTTTAATTGATGCCGGATATCAAACTGTTATTTATGCAATTATGGGCGCTATACTAGGCGCTTGGAAATAAATAACTTTGCTCTCTTAGAAGCAACCCGAATAAAGAATTACGCGGCTGTTAGTGGGTTATGCTTAACAGCCGTAGCGATATGAGTCTTGGAAAAATTGATTGCAAAGATTTTTCCCCAACAAAAACATTTTTGGCAATACGGAAAATATTTATAAAAAAAGTCACGCGTTGTATTTGCGTGACTTTATAGAAACATCGTTTAAAAAAATAACCCTATTTCATTTTCGGCATATCTCTTACAATAGCTTTGGTTTTTAGTTCGCCGGCGTGTTTAAAGACAAGCTTTACATCATGGCTTTCACCAGTTTTAATATCTTTAGCTAACCCTATAAGCATTATATGTAAATCACGCGGTTTAAAAACAACAGTGCTTTTTGCCGGAATGGCAACAAATTTAACAGAGCGCATTCCCATCATATCGTTTTCTTTTTTGAAAGTTTCGTGAAGTTCAACAACTTCAGAAAAAGCAAACTTTGCCGCAATTAAAGTGTCGGCTTTATCGCCTTTATTTTCAATCTGGAAAAAGAACGCTGAGTTTGCTCCTTTGGCAGAAGGACGAATCCAAGGATCATTAACGCTTAATTGCGTTTTGCCAGATTGAGCAAAGACAAACCCGGCAATAAAAAAAACAAAAATCATCTTTTTCATAATAGCTCCTATTATTGAAGCGATTTAATGTCGCTTACTATTTCTTTAATGTTTATATCACTTCCTTTATAATTTTTTCTGATTTTTCCCTCCTCATCCACAAGTTGAATTCTGTCTGTGTGTGTGTAGTAATAAATTTTTCTGCCGTCTTTAAATACTGTTGAATCGCTTACTACGGCAAGAATCCCGATTCGGTTCATCAGTGAATCAACAACAACTTTTTCTCCGGTAAAGAACTTCCAGTTACTCAAATCGAGATTTCTAACTTCTGCAAACTTGTTTAGCGTTTCCGGTTTGTCTTGCTCTGGATCAAAGCTAATAGAAACAAATTCCACATTGTTAATTTTTTCTTTTTTTAATTCTTCTTGAATCAATCTCATATTGTTTGTGGTTAACGGGCAAATATCCGGACAGTTTGTGAATATATAACCTACGACGGCAAGTTTACCTTTTGTCATTGCGGGAAAGTTTTGACTAACGCCGGATTGATCTACAAGAGCAAATTCATTTTTACTTAAATCATCAATTATTTCTAATTTCTCTCCACAAGAAACAGAGATAATCATCAAAAGAAACATTACGAAAATCTTTTTCATGTTTAATTTGCTAATTTTGGCATGCATAAAAACTTCACACTTTAGTTGTGCAAAATTACTAATTGTTTTTCTTTATTGAAGACTCGATGAACAAACTATATATAACGCTTCTTTATTTACTTCTTTCATGTTCGCTTTTTGCACAAGAGCAAATTAGAATTGTGGGTTATAATGTTAAACAGTATCCCGCAAACAATAACCGTTCTTCAGATTTCAACCGTATACTTAAAGCGGTTAATCCAACAATTCTATTAACTGTTGAATTAGATGGAACAGATGCCGTACAACAGTTATTGAGTAACGGGTTGGATTCCCGATACAAAGCATCTACAGAAGTAAATATAAAATGGGGAACCGGAAACGAATGTGCTGTTTTTTATTTGGATTCGGTAGTAACTTATTTGGGTCATAGTTTAATTGCTGCAGACACGCGCCCAATTGGCGAGTTTAAGTTTGTTAATAAATCTTCTAATGATACTTTTTATGTTTTCGGTGTTCACTTAAAGGCTTTTCCCGAAGAAACATCAAGAAGACTTTCGGCTGTAAATTCATTAAGAAATAGAACTTTTCGTTTAAAGCCCACGGATAATTATTTGGTTCTCGGCGACTTTAATATTTTTACATCAGCAGAGCCGGCTTTTCAAAGGTTGTTAGACAAAAGCTTTTTCGGTTTTTTTATTGACATGCTTGATCTAAACGGCTCTTGGAATAACAATCCTCTTTTTGCTTCTGCGGCTACTTATTCTCCATCTTCTCTAAAGACGCGGTTGGATATGATTTTAATTTCGCCAACTTTAACTGATGGAAAAGGAATGGAGTATGTACCAAACTCTTTCAAAGTTTTTGGAAACGACAATGGAAAACATTTTGGAACATTCATCAATGATGCGTCTCGCGGAGATAATTCTTGGTTTGCAACCGATCCGGCAATTGGAGTTTCGCTAAGAAGCGCTTCCGATCATCTTCCCGTACTGGCAGAATTTTCTTTTAGTAAAACTACATCTATTCAAAAGCAATACTCGCTGCCAGAAAAATTTGAATTGTCACAAAACTATCCTAATCCATTTAACCCAGAGACTACAATCCGTTATCAAATACCGAAAGTTGCTGCACCGAACGCAGCCGAAGTACACGTTAGCTTAAAAGTGTATGATGCTCTTGGTAGAGAAGTAGCCACGTTGGTAAATGAAAATCAGCAAGCTGGCTTATATAATTCTAAATTGTCAATTCACAATTCTCAATTATCCTCGGGCGTTTATTTTTATCAACTAAAAGTTGGTAACTTTGTAAAGACAAAGAAAATGCTGGTGATAAAGTAAGATGAGTATTTTTCTCCCCGGACAAAAAAGACAATATAATTTTCTGCTTAAAAATTATAATGAAAAACCGAGTTCAATTTTAGTTGTTGGCTCTGCAAGCGAGCAGATTGCTGTTTTGCTAAACACAAAATATAGAGTTCCTGTTGATTTAATTGTAGAAGACTACGAGTCTCTGATGAACTCAAAATTAGTTTTAAGCGGAGAAGAATCAATCACTATTAGAATGATGAACTTTGATGCAACTGATTTTGCCGGAGAGCAATTCGATTTGGTTTACGCACAAGGTTCAACTTCGCTTACCAACAGAAATAAAATTATTAAAGAAATTAAAAGAATACTAAAACCCGGCGGTTATTTTTCCGTTGGAGAAACAACCGTATTAAGAAAAGATTTTCCGGCGTTTGTTAAAAATCTATTTGACGACGCGAACATACTGCCGCTATTTTCGGAAGAGCTTGATAAATACTACACGGAACGAAAGTTTAAGATTATTTCAAAAACAGATCTAACCGATACACTTTTTGATTTTTATTCGGAAAGCGCTCAGCAATTAAAACAAGCCCAATCCGGACTAAACGATAAAGAAAAAAGTTATTACAAAAAATTGGTTAATAGAATTGGGCACGAATCCAATGCATACTTAAAACTTGGCGGCGATAAATTTATTGGCTTTGAAACTCTTTTGTTGCAGAAGGAACAATCTTGAAAAAAGGCGACATATTAGATTTGGAAATATCCGGTTACGCGTTTGAGGGAAAGGGAATTGCTAAGATTGTAAAAGAGGTTCATTCCGCTGACGAAGAGCCAAAGAAATTTGTTGTGTTTGTTGAAGGCTCTTATCCGGGTGATGTTGTAGGTGTACAAATAAGCAAAATTAGAAAGGCATATGCAGAAGCAAGAATAAAATTCTTGCATAACGCTTCTCCATTAAGAACAAATGCGCGCTGCAAACACTTTGGAACTTGCGGCGGATGCAAATCTCAAAACCTTGCGTACGATCATCAAGCAAAGTTTAAGGAAGAACAAGTAAAAGATATTTTTGAGCGCCTGGGCGGATTAAAAGATTTTGAAATGCTGCCAATAGTTAAATCCGATAAAATATATTTCTACAGAAATAAACTTGAATACTCTTTTGCTGATCGGCGCTGGCTTTCTGAAAACGAAATTAATTCGATGCAAGAAATTCCGGATAGAAGCTTTGCTTTGGGTTTTCACATACCCGGTATATATGATAAAGTATTAAACATAGAAGAATGTCATCTCCAATCGGAAGAAAGCAACAAGATTTTGAACTTTACAAGAAAATTTTTTAATGATAGAAACATTTCAATTTACTCAACAAAAGTTCATGAAGGTTTTCTAAGAAATTTAGTTATTAAACAAGCTTCCAATACCAGCGATTTGATGGTAAATCTTGTAGTAAACGAAGAGAAGCATGAACTTCTTGAAGAATATAAAAATGAATTGTTAAAAGAGGCTCCGGCAATAACAACAATTATTTATAACATTAGTAAAAAGAAAGCAACCGTTGCAATTGGAGATTACGAAATTGTTTCTCACGGCAGCGGATCTATTATAGATAAAATAGGAAAGAGAAGTTTTAGAATAAGTGCCAATTCATTTTTCCAAACAAATACATTACAAGCCGAAAAACTTTATAACACAGCATTAGATTTTGCCGGTTTTACGGGTAACGAAATAGTATATGATCTTTATTCCGGCGCGGGAACAATTCCAATTTATATTTCTGATAAGGTAAAACAACTCTATGGATTTGAAAGTGTTGAACCGGCAATTAAAGATGCTTACGTAAACAAAGAGTTAAACTCCGTTCATAATTTTGAACCATTACTTGCCGACCTCAACAAATCATTCTTGCATATTATTGAAGAGAAAAACATTCCTAAACCGGATGTTATAATAACCGATCCACCAAGAAGTGGTATGCACACAAAAACGGTTGAAGATATTTTAAAACTAAATCCCGCTAATGTGATTTATATCAGCTGCAATCCGGCAACCCAAGCGCGCGATGTTAAATTGCTTTGCGAAGGCGGCTACAAACTTATTAAGATCCAGCCGGTTGATATGTTTCCGCATACTTATCATATAGAAACCGTAGCTCTACTAACAAAATAATTTAAGTTTCCCAACGCAACTGTATTTTTTTGATTCCAAAAATCAAATTGAGACAAAATTCACCTTTTATTTCTTCAAAATTTTGTTAAAAAAGCCCTCTTTCTGTGGCATTCCAATTGAATCTATACTAACAAATAAGTAACAAACTGAAAGCAAACACCCTCTTAAAAAGCTTTCTACGGCGGCGGTGATTGACACAGAAGGTACTCGGCTGGGCTTTCTGCAGAGATTTCCGCCTTCTCTTTTTAAACCAACTTTTCAGATAAAAGACTTAATGGGAATAAATTACAGCAGTTATCTTGGTATTTTACCATAATTTCCTTAATTTTGCCCACTTTCAATCAATAAGGTAGAACATGAAACGTACTTTTCAACCGAGCAAAACAAAAAGAAAAAATAAACACGGGTTCCGCGAGAGAATGGCGACAAAGAACGGTCGTAAAGTTCTTGCGAGCAGAAGAGCAAAAGGCAGAAAGAAACTAACAGTAAGCGACGAAAAATAGTTGAAACAATTTGGTCTTTCTAGCACGGAAAGAATCAAAAGTAAAAAAGAGTTCGATTCAGTTTATTCTTCCGGAGAAACTCTATTCTCTTCAAACCAAAAACTCAAAGCTGTTTTTCTAATTGAACGAGAAACAGAGCAAGCCGTTCTTAAAGCGGCTTTTGCTGTTTCAAGAAAGGCTGGAATTGCGGTTTGGCGTAATAGAGTTAAGCGTTTATGCAGAGAGTCTTTCCGGTTAAATAAACATATTCTTAATTCAATTGTTGATGAGAAAAACATAAGCGTTAAAATTGTTTTTTCTCCATTTACAATTAACCAAAGAAAGAATAAAGTTATTTTTTTAGAAGATATTATGCCCGCGGTTATTGATTTGATGAACAAAATTAAAGTTAAGTTGTAGAATGAAAGTGTTATTTATCAAGTTGGTTCGGTTGTACCAAAAATTTGTTTCGCCAATGTTTCCACCATCGTGCAGGTTTTATCCAACTTGTTCTGAGTATGCCGTACAATCTTTCGAAAAGTATGGTGTAATAAAAGGTGGCGCAAAAGCAGTTTGGCGAATTTTAAGATGTAATCCGTACAATAAAGGCGGATTTGATCCCGTAGAATAAGAAAAAGGAATTTGAATGGACCGTAATAGTACTTTTGCGTTTTTACTTATAGGTGTAATACTCGTACTCTGGCTTTATTGGAACTCTCCTGCGCCGGAACCACAAAAACCGAAAACAACTACTTCGGTTGAAAAGAAAGATACTTTAAAACAAGCAGCACCTGCCGCCGCCAAAGAAACAAAACAAGAAGAAGAAGCATCGTCATTTGGTGTTTCTAACCAGCCCGAAAAAATTGTTACTATTGAAACCGATCTTTCTATAATAGAATTAACGAGTAAAGGCGGAAAGCTCCGTCGTGTGTTTTTGAAAAAATACAATACTTGGTATTACAGCAAAGATAACGACACAACTTTTTATAAAAAGTATGTTCAACTTGTAAACACAACAAAGAATGGCGGAGATTTCAACATAATTTTTGTAACTAAAGATGGAAAGCTGGTTAACACTTCTTCTTTAGATTTTATTGCGAACAAAAACAACAGCTACTATAAAGTTGCCGGCAAAGACTCAATTGAAATGGAATATGTCTTTAGTGGCGAAGATAAAAAAGCAATTAAAAAGAATTTCAAGTTCTTTGGCGATAGATATGATTCTAAAGTTGATATTACGCTAGAGAATATGGAAGAGGCAATAAGCAGTTTCCGTTACGATGTGGTTTGGCAAAATGGTTTAAATTTTGTTGAAGAAAATTCGGTTGATGAAGCAACCTATTCTCATGCTAATGTTTATGCTGGCGAAGAAAATGTTGTTGTTGATGCAACAACTTCCGGAGAAAAAATAAATAAAGACATTAACGGAAAAATTGATTGGGTAGGTGTAAGAAACAAATACTTTGCAACAATAATTGCTCCTCTAAACGCTTCAAGTGATGGCGGCGCTTATGTTGAAGGAAAACATTATAACCTCACTCCGGTAGATATACGAGAGTCATATAGCGCCAGTATCAAGGTTCCTTTCAACAACCAAAAATTTCAAAAAGATTCTTTTACTCTTTACGTTGGACCAATAGATTACTATTTGTTAAAAACATACAATAATAATTTTGAAAGCATTTTCGAGTTTGGAAATTTTCTTGGTTTAAAAATTATAATAAGACCAATCTCTGAATACATAATGCTTCCGCTGCTTCGTTTCTTAGATGGATTTATTCCAAATTATGGGTTGGTAATTATCATCTTTACGATAATAATTAAACTTGCGCTTTCCCCATTAATGAAGACAAGCTTAAAATCAATGGCAAAGATGCAAAAGCTACAGCCTATGATTGCAGAGCTTAAAGAAAAATACAAAGACAATCAGCAGAAACAACAGCAAGAAACAATGAAGCTTTATCAAACTTACGGCATAAATCCAATGGGCGGCTGCCTTCCTATGCTTCTTCAAATGCCAATTCTTGTTGCTCTTTGGAGTTTGTTTAATGTAGCAATTGATATTCGTCAACAACCATTTATGCTTTGGATTACAAACCTTTCTTCTCCGGATGTAATTTTTAGACTACCATTTAAATTGCCTTTGTTTAATTTGGATATTATAAGCGGTCTCGCTCTATTGATGGGCGTAACTATGTTTATTCAACAAAAGATGAGCATTAAAGATCCATCACAGAAGGCAATGATCTACATAATGCCGTTAATGTTTACGGTAATGTTTATGAGTATGCCTTCGGGACTCAATCTTTATTATTTTATTTTTAACCTACTCGGAATAGCTCAACAATATTATGTTACTCATAAGAATGATCAAGAACCATTAGTTCCGGTAGCTGTAAACCCAAACAAGAAAAAGGGTTTTATGGCACGCATGATGGAGGCCGCAGAAAAACAAGCGCATGCACAAAAACAAGCTAAGAAGAAATAAATTTTAGAGTCCCGTTATTTAGTTAACGGGGCATTCTTCTAAGTAATTTGGAAACACAAATCTCTCTATGACTTCAAAAGCAAAAATATTTTTCTTTTGTCTATTAATTTCTCTAACGGTTTCCGCACAAAATAAAACTGTATTGACACTCGATCTGGTAAAAAAACAATTACCTTTGAGTTTAGTGGAATTAGTTCCATCCGCACAACCAAAAATTGGACTTGCTTTAAGCGGTGGTGGCGCTCGTTCAATTTCTCAAATTGGTGTTTTAAAAGCCTTAGAAGAAAACAATATCCAATTAGATATTGTGGTTGGAACAAGTATGGGAAGCATAGTCGGCGGATTATTCAGCGCTGGTTATAACATACATGAACTTGATTCTTTAATGCGAAATACAAATTGGAACGATTTTTTTTCAATTCAACAATCTAACAGAAACGAATTGTTTATTGATCAGAAATTAACCGAAGACCGCGCATTGATTTCTTTTAGAATGGAAGGAATGAAGCCAATCTTTCCAACTTCGGTTTCTTCAGGTCAAAGAGCCGCAAATTTTCTAAACCTTATGGCAATAAACGCGCCGCTTATTAGCGATTCTTCTTACGATATGATGCGTTTTAAATTCCGCGCTATAAGCTCCGATTTGGTTTCGGGTAAAGAAGTAATAATTGATAAAGGTCCGCTGGGCGCTGCGCTGCGGGCAAGCTCTAGCGTTACTTTGCTTTTACCGCCGGTGAAAAAAGATTCTATGCTGCTGGTAGATGGTGGATTGGTAGCAAATGTGCCGGCTAAAGAAACTCGCGCGCTCGGTGCCGATATTGTTGTTGCTGTTAACTCATCAAGTCCATTAATGGATGCGCCAGAATTAAATGTTCCTTGGCGAATTGCTGATCAACTTTTAAGTATTCCAATGCGTATTCTTAACGACCAGCAATTAGCCGAAGCGGATTTTATTATAGAACCTCTGCTTAACGGCAAAAAGAATTCTGACTTTAGCGAGCTAGAAAAAGTTGTGCAATTAGGATATGAGTCTGTTGGAGATAAGGGAAAAAGTATTTTGTCTCGTTACAAAAATATTTTTATGCGCAACTTGGGCGCAGAAGAAAAAGTTTTTAAGAATCTAATGTTGAGCGGTTCTCCTACCGAAGCGGAATCCAGAGTTTATTCGTTAATAGAAAATAAAAGTGAAGTTACAAGCAAAGAATTAATATTTGCTTTACACAAAGTATTTAAAGACGGCTGGTGGAGTAGCGCTCAGGTTGAAATCGAAGATTTGCAAAACAAGTCTGTTCTTCGTTTGATAATGAGGGAAAATCCACAGGTAAAACAAATTATGCTTGATGGCTCTTTGGTAATTGGCGCCGATTCTGTAATCAATGTTTTAAAAGATTTAATAAACAAGCCGTTCAGCCCTTCAAAAACATTTAGCGGTGTTCTTAAAGTTTTACGGCTTTATAAAAGAAATGGTTACTCATTTGCAAGAATTGAAAAAGCCTGGTTCGATTCAACAACTAATTCTCTTATTTTAAAAATTAATGAGGGAATAATTTCTAAAATTACTGTTGAAGGAAACGAAAGAACACAAGAAAGAATTATTACAAGAGAGTTTTCGTTAAAAGTAGGAGACTATTTTAAGTATGATATTGCTGAGAAAGGATTAACCAACTTACGCAGCACAAATTTATTCGATCAAATAGAATTGTCTGCTGAAAATGAGAATGGTCAAAACGAATTAAGAATTGCGCTATTGGAAAAAATTTCTGCTGTTGTTCGTATTGGCATGCGGGTAGATAACGAATACCAAGCTCAATTTTCTATAGATGCCAGA
This sequence comes from uncultured Melioribacter sp., assembly GCA_964631495.1. GTDB lineage: Bacteria > Bacteroidota > Ignavibacteria > Ignavibacteriales > Melioribacteraceae > Stygiobacter. The sequence goes on from CAZVYT010000018.1 coordinate 22,177, forward strand.
AATGAAAACTTTAACGGAACGGGAACTGAAATAGCCGCTTCCTATAGCGGAGGTTTGAAAAACAATTCTTTTTCAATAGAACAAAAAGCAAACCGCGTTTTCGAAACTTATCTTACTTACAAATTGCGTGGTTTTTTTGAATCAACAGACATAAACAATTATGTTGACGAGCCGTCAAACAATCCAAATAAATTTTTGCGCAATAAATCCGGTGAGTATAGACAAACTAATTATGGCGGATTGTTTGCTATAGGTACTCAAGTAGAAAGATTTGGAAATCTATTTTTAGAAGCGCGTTATCAAAGAGATAAAATAGCCGGACTTTCCGATTATACAGAAACATCATATAATATGGATATCTCGAGTCTTCGCCTTTCTATGTTTATAGATTCACAAGATCAGTATCCTTATCCAAATAAAGGCTTTTTAATAAAATCATATTACGAAACCGCGCAAACAACTTTTGGTGGAGATGTTGGTTACACAAAACTCTTTTTTGATTATAAAGTTTACTTTGGTCTTCGTACAGATAATGTCTGGAGCTTTAGAACTATGATTGGTTCTGCTGATAACACTTTACCATTAAGTCAATATTTTTCTTTGGGCGGACAAAACTCTTTTATGGGATTAAGAGAATATGAGTTTAGAGGAAGGCAAGTTTTTATATCTTCGTTAGAATTTCGTTATATGCTGCCTATAAAAATATTTTTCGAAACATTTGTTCGCGCCCGTTACGATTTAGGATCAATGTGGTCTAAGCGGGAAACCATACGGTTTAATGATTTACGCCACGGCGTTGGTTTGACTTTATCTTTTAACACGCCTATAGGACCGGCGGATTTTTCGGTTGGAAAAAGTTTTTACTTTAAAAATGAATTGCCAAAAAGTACAATTGTAAGAGGACCAACATACTTTTACTTTACAATTGGGTATTACTACTAATAGTTTTCTCTTTCTGCGGCTTTTTCACCAAGCGCTAAACACTTAGATGCTGTTGTATAATCTCCTTTACGTTTGTATAGTTCCGCAAGAGCAAAAAATGTATCACTTTTTCTGTTTACAGATTTTACATTTTCCTCAACATAATCAACAATCATTTTATTAATTGGTGTTTGCAAATCAAAATTATATAGATTAAGCAATCTTATAAGTGGCGCGGCACTGGTGGGTTCTTGTTGAAAAGCACGCTGATAATAACTTACCGCATCTTGCAGTTTATAGTAGTCTTCTTTATAGTTCTCAAATACATTGGCAGTCCAAAGAAATGTATCAAGCTGCCGTTCCGGAATTTCTTTTGCAAGCTTTTCAGAAAACATTTTTATTTCTTCTGATGATAATGCCGGATTGCCTAATAATATTTTATATAACTCTATATCTTTTACGTTGCCATCAATTGCTTCTCTAAAAGTGTCAAAAAGTTCGTCTGATGATTTAGAATTGCGGAAAATCTCTTCAACTCGAAGCAAAAAACTATCCACGTCTTACTCCTTGTTTGTTAGATGAAGAAGAATGTTTGATTTGTTCAAAATGGGAAGTTCGTCAATAAATTCTACAGTTTTATTTTTATCCCACTGCCTGCTTTCGGAAGCAACATATTTATGCTTTGTAAGTAAAGCAAATCTTCTGTCAACAAGTTTGTTGTGTTCATCAAAAATTAAAAAAGCAATTATAACCGGCATGTTTAAGTTGTATTGCCATCTTTCATATGATTTGATTGCTCTTTCGTTAACAAGAAAAGTTTTTGTGCGTTTACCTTTCCAATCCAGCAAAGCATTTTTTCCTTTAATAGATAAGATAACATCCGGTTTATCTTCTCCTTTTTCCCACAATTTTTGGTAACGTTTATCTTCTCCAAAGGATTTAAATTCAACGCCCCACTGAACCAGTAAATTTTTGCCCACTTGTTCAGAAAGATCGTGCAGTTTATAATTGCCTCGAAATTCTTCTTTCGATTTTACCGGACGAAAATCTAATTCTTTCATTTTGCAATTGGTTCAAACAATGCACAAACTGCGCCAGCCGGATCTTGAATAACACAATACTTTCCCATATCGGCATAGCTTTTGGGCTGAACCAATACTTTTCCGCCTAATTTTTCGCAAGCTAAAATGCTTTCATCCATGCTGGAAACGTTTACATACATCAACCATTGTTGCGGTAAATTTGCGTTTGTTCCCAGAGCATGACAGATACCAGCTACCGGTATTTTAGTATCGGGCGTTAACATTACATAATCACTGTATTCGCCCATCGAAACAAAGTCAAACTTCCAGCCAGCAACCTGGCTATAAAAATCGCGCACTTGTTCGGCATTTGGAACGGTAAGATCGTGCCAGTTAATTACGCCGGATTCGTTATTTAAATCAGCCATTAGCACTCCTCAAGACATTGGTAAGAAAAATATAGATTTAGTTTTCTATTTTCTCAACATTTTTATTGTATTGAAGGTTCAAAGGTTTTGTAACAAAATACTGTTTAGCTACGTCTTTAGTATAAGAAATTTAATAATGTACGCAGAGCATAAATATCGTTTCTTCATCCAACAGTATAAGAATAAAATATATTCATACTCGCTCTTTATGTTGAAAAATAAAATGGATGCTGATGATGTTACACAAGAAACAATGATTCGCATTTGGAAAAACATTGAATCTGTAAATACTTTTGCAGCAAAAACATGGATAATGAGAACGACTCATAATTTATGTGTAGATTTTTTGAGAAAGCGGGCAATTGGTTTTGATAAAGAAATTGAAATTACAGAACTCATTACCGAATCAATTGCAACAGAAGAAAGTTTGCATAATCCCTATTTAACAACACACAATATTATCTTAGTGTCAAAGATTAAGGACGCAATTCAGCGGCTACCTCAAAACATGAGAAGTGTTTTTGTTCTATACGAAATAAACAAAATGAAGTATAAAGAGATAGCGAAAACTTTAGAAATGCCCGAAAACTCTGTAAAAGTTTATTTAATGAGAGCAAGGAAAAAACTTCAAGAGGAATTGAAAGCATATGAAGAATAAAAAATTTGAAATCACCGAAACGATCGAAAACAAAATAATTTCTGCGGCATACAGAGATGCTAAATTGATCGACCGTATAACTGTTTGGTATAGGACAAAGAAACACGAAGAGGCAAAAGCTTTGTTTGCCGCTTATAGAGCAACTGCGGATGAAATTGTTAAAGCAAAAGAAGTAGAATGCCCCGATAAACTCTTGGGCTTAGACAAAAATGTAAATGGAAAACCTTTTGGTTTTTTGGCTGACGTATATGCTATCATTTTCTCGCGCCCGGTTCTTTCTTTTTCTGTTTTTGCCGTTATAGTTTTTGCTGTTGTAATTGGAACTGTTCGCAACAAAACGGTTGAATATGAGTTTACTAAAGCGGAAATAATGGAGGCGGATAAACAAGCACAACAAGCATTTATGATAGTTAGTGATATTTTTAAGCAAACAAAATCCTCTATAGAAATAGATGTGCTTGGAAATAAAGTTGCAAAACCATTAAACGCGGGATTTGAAATAATTAACAACTTATTTGAAGGAGAAAAAAATGAAATCAATTAAAATGCTTTTTGTTTTGTTGTTTACCTTAACACTTACAACATTTGCTCAACAAAGCCAAGAAATAACAAGCGAGACGGGCTATTTCGATTTTTCGGAATATACACAGTTCAAAAATGTTGAGCCAAAAACCGCTGTTCATTTAGAAGGACCGATGCTTAAAGCTATTTCAAAAATGGGCGAAAGCAAAAGTGAAAAAGCAGAAGAAATGATGGCTTCATTAAAATTAATTAAAGTAACCGAGTTTCCTATTGTCAAAGCAGATATGGAAAAAACAGAAGCCACAGTTACCGCAATGGATAAAAAACTTCTTTCACAAAAGTGGGAAAGAATAATCAAAACAAAAAAGAAAGATTCCTTTGCCAGCGTTTATGTTAAAATGGGTGCTAACGAAACTTATTCTGGTTTGGTTGTTGTTGCACTGGATAGCGAAAGTGATCTTACTTTGGTAAACATAGTTGGTAATATTGATCTCGAAACAATTGGAAAACTCTCTGAGCAAATAAACATTCCGGCATTTGGCGGAAAACAAAAACAAGAAAAGAAAGATTAGATAAATTTGCCCGGTTAATTGCCGGGCTTTTTTGTTTCATCGGCAACCTTTTGTTCGCTTATTAGTCTAAAGAGCAGTGATTTTAGAATATCTCAAAAGAAAAGGGTTCTGGATGAAAAAATATTTACTACTCGCCTTATTCATTTTTGTTTCGTTTATCTCTGCTACCGAAAAAAATTCTTCTCAAAAAACAACTACGGCTTTCAAAGTTGAAGCTGCTTCTATCAAAATTGATGGAAAGCTGGACGAAGCTGTTTGGAAAAACAAACCGATAGATGAATTTACTCAGCAAGATCCAAACGAAGGATCACCGGCAACGCAAAAAACAGAAGTGTGGATAGCATACGATGACGAATGCTTATATGTAGCCGCGCGCCTGTACGACACAAATCCGGAGTTGATTGACGTTGCTCTTTCAAGAAAGGATAATTATTTCGCATCCGATTGGTTTGGCGTTTATGTAGATCCGTTCAACGATAAGAAGACGGGAAATTTTTTTGGAATAAACGCTGCCGGCACTTTGGTTGATGGAGTTTTGTTTAACGATAGTTGGGATGATGCATCTTGGGATGGTGTGTGGGAAGGATTAACCACAATAGATAAAACCGGTTGGTCTCTCGAAATGAAAATTCCTTTTTCGCAACTGCGATTTAAGGAATCTGATAAAATGATTTGGGGAATAAACTTTACTAGAGAAATTAAAAGAAACAGGGAAAGTTCTTTCTATGTAATGGTTCCTAAAAAAGAGAGCGGATTCGTTTCTCGATTTGCAACCCTTGAAGGATTGAACGGTGTAAAGCCCAAACAGCGTTTTGAAATTTTACCTTACATCGTTCAAAAAGCACAGTATCTTGTTCATGACAAAAACGATCCATTCTATAAATCAAATCAATATAAAACTACGTTGGGTGCAGATTTTAAAATTGGTCTTGGCTCAAGCTTAAATATTGATGCAACCGTTAATCCGGATTTTGGACAAGTTGAAGTTGATCCGGCAGTAATAAACCTTTCTGCGTTTGAATCTTACTTTGAAGAGAAGCGTCCATTTTTTATTGAAGGATCAAACTCTTTTTATTTTGGAATTGGCGGCGCTAATAATAATTGGGGATTCAACTTTGGCTGGCCGGAATTATTTTACTCCCGAAGAATTGGCAGATCGCCGCAAGGTTCAACTTCTAACTCAGATTTTGCAAAGCATCCAACTGAAACAAAAATTTTAGGCGCGGCAAAATTAACCGGCAAACTTGATGACGCAACAACAATCGGCGCAGTAAGTGCTGTTACAGAAAGAACATTCGCTACTCTTTATAACAACGGAATTCAAACAAGTGAGCAAGTTGAGCCGTTTACTCATTATGGCGTTTTCAGAACCAAGCGAGAATTTAACAGCGGAAGACAATCTCTTGGATTTATGGCAACAACTGTAAATCGCGGATTAAATACTTCTTCACTTCAATCTCTTTTATCTAAAAACGCATTTACGTTTGGATTAGATGGTTACACTTTTCTTGATGAAGAAAAAGTTTACGTACTAACCGGAGCGTTCGCCGGTTCATACATCGAAGGCTCAAAAGAGTTTTTACAAAATTTGCAAAAAAAGTCTTACAGATATTTTCAACGACCCGATGCTACCTACGCAACTTACGATCCGAATTTAACTTCTCTTTCCGGCTGGTATGGAAGAATGATGATAAACAAACAAGAAGGAAATTTTTATTTCAACGCTGCGCTTGGTGCTGTTAGTCCGGGCTTTGAATACAACGATCTTGGCTTCCAGTGGATGGCAGATAAAATTAATGGTCATCTTGTTTTGGGATATAGATGGTTTGAACCGGATGGAACTTTCAGGAAAAAAATGATTTATGTTACTCATGCCCGCTCTTACGATTTTGAAGGAAACTTGCTTCAAACTTTTCTTTGGCTGAGAACAAATTTCCAGTTTGAAAATTATTGGCAAATTGGTTTAAACAGTGCATACGGATTTGAAGCTCTTCAAAAAAATGCAACGCGCGGCGGACCGCTTTTACTAAACTCTGCCGGCTATAGTATTGCAGCAGAAATAACAACCGATAATCGCAAAGAAATAATTTTTGAGCTTTCTTCAGAATATGAAAAAGATGAAATTAAATCTAAAGCCGCTTCTTTTGCATTAGAAGCGCAATGGAAGCCAAATCCGCAAATTGAATTAACTGTTGGACCAAAGTTTCAAATTAACAACGATACACGGCAATGGGTTGGTAATTTTAGTGATGCTTCTGCAACACATACTTATGGAACTAGATATGTGTTTGCAAATCTTGAACAAAGGACTTTGGCCGCAAACATCCGCTTAAATTGGACATTTACGCCTAAGCTTAGTTTACAATTGTTCCTTCAACCTTTGCTGGCTGTTGGCGATTATAACAACTTTAAGGAAGTTGCAAAACCAAAAACAGTTTTGTTTAATGAGTACGGAAAAAGCGGTTCAACAATTTCTTACAATAACAATTCTGATGAATATATTGTTGATCCGGATGGTTCTGGTTCTGCTAAACCTTTTTCATTTGGCAATCCAAATTTCAACTTCAAATCGCTTAGAGGAAATGCTGTTTTGCGTTGGGAAGCAATGCCTGGTTCAATATTATATTTTGTTTGGTCTCACGATCAACAGAATTATGATGACGCCGGAGAGTTTTCGTTCGGCAGAGATTTCAAAAACTTATGGAAGAGCGAAGGCAACGATATTTTTATGATTAAGTTTTCTTACTGGCTGGATATGTAGAATCAGTAATGGGCAACTCTCTTTGCTTAACTATGTGAAAGCGAAGCGGGTAGGCAATAGTATTAGAGAAAGCGGATGGTTCTGCTATCCGTTTTCTATGTTGTCTTTTTGTAATTCCAAATTGCCAACCCATTAAAGAAAATGGCAAACCCAGTTACTATTAGAAAGTGAAAACGTAAATCCCAGAAGCTGCTTCCTTTTAGAACAAGCATTCTCATAACTTCAATTAAATAGCTGACTGGATTTATATAAGTTAGATATCTGGCCCAATCTGGCATGTTTTCTGTCGGGGAAAATAATCCGCCTAGAAGAATAAAAACCAACATAAAGAAATACGCGATAAACATTGCCTGTTGTTGTGTTTCCGCAAAAATTGATGTGAGTAAACCAAAACCAAGAAGCGCAATTAAATAAACTCCGGCAAAAAGATATCCAACCAAAAAATTTCCTTCCGGATAAATTCCGTAAACAACAAAGCTTATAATAAACCCAATTGTCATTACCGCTATGCCAAGAACCCAAAATGGAATTAGTTTGCTCAATACAAATTGATATTTTTTTATTGGAGATACGTTTAGTTGTTCAATTGTTCCAACTTCTTTTTCCTTAACAATGTTTAAGGCAGACATTAAGTAGCCAACTAAAGTTACCAACAGCGCTAATACACCTGGAACTATAAAATCCTTATAATTCATTTGTGTGTTAAACCAGTTTGAGCTTGTAATTTCAATTACAGGAGTTGTGTTAAAGCGCGATTGCGGAAGCCACTGTGTACGAATTTCATTGTTAAACTCTTTTATTATGGAATTAGAATACGCAACGGCAAGTCCCGCAGTTTGTCCGCTGATTGCGTTAGCCGCAATCATAATTGTGGATTCGCTTTGTCTAATCAAATCACTTTCAAATTCTTGAGGTATTACAACTATTAAATCGGCTTCATCTTTTTCAACTTTATCAAGCGCTTGTTCATAAGAGGCAGAATAATCCGTAAGCTGAAAATAGCCTGATGAAGTAAATTTATTAATCAGCCGCCTTGATTGCTCAGAGCGGTCGTTATCCACAATGCTGAGAGTAATATTTTTTATTTCGTAAGTTGCGGCGTAGGGCAGTAAAATCAACTGTATTAATGGCAGCGCAAAGATCATACGCAATATTAGTTTGTTGCGAAAGATTTGCAGAAATTCTTTTCGAAGTAAAAATTTAAGCACTCTCATTTAAAGCCTAATTTTAAATCTTTTTATACTGATTGATAAAAACAAAACAGTCATTGCTAAAAGTATTAATAGTTCCATCCAAATTTGAGAAAAGCCAATTCCCTTAATCATAATACCTTTAACAATTACGATATACCATTTTGCCGGGACAACATTTGATAGTACCTGCAGAACAAACGGCATATTGGCAATAGGAAAAGCGTAACCACTTAACATTACAACCGGCATCATTAATCCAAGCAAAGAGATTAACATTGCTTCCTGTTGTGTTTTAGTAATTGTTGAAATAAGCAGACCAAGCGAAAGAGCGCAGAAAATATATATTACTGTTGCAAGTATTAATAAAGTCAAACTCCCTTTAATAGGCAGACCGAGAATAAAAACGCTAAGAATTAAAATAGTAGCTACATTAATAAGAGAAATAATAAAGTAGGGAATTGCTTTGCTAAGAATTACCAGCCATGGCTTCATAGGAGAAACCAATAAAATTTCCATTGTGCCAAGCTCCTTTTCTTTAACAATAGCAATCGAAGTCATCATTGCGGAGATAAGAAGCAAAATCATTCCCATAACACCTGGAACCGAAGTATAAGCGCCCTTTAACTGCGGATTATATAGCATCCGTGTTTCTGTTTTTATTGTGTAGGGAAGATTATTTAGTTTGTTCAATTCGCTTTGGTAATCCATTATGATTGAGCTTGCGTAATTAACCAAAGTAGTTGCTTGATTTGGATCTGTAGCGTCTGCAATTAATTGTATCTGAGCTTTGTATGCGTGAGACAGTTCGTTCAGAAAATTTGATTGAAATACCATGGCAAGTTTAATCTTTCCGGTTTTAAATGCTGTTTCAATTTGATCATTTGTCGATAAAGTTCTATCAATATCAAAGTAACGGCTGCTTTCAAATTTTGTTATGATTTTCTGCGTTGCTTCATCCTTTGCATTATCAAGAATAGCAATGGATGAATTTCTTGTTTCGTTTGTAATTGCAAAGCCAAAAATTAAAAGTTGAACTATGGGCAAGCCAAGCAACACCAACATCGAGCGATAATCTCGCAAGATGTGACGAAATTCTTTTTTGATAAATGTTAATAGCTGTTTCATAATTGTCTCATCTGTCATTGCGAGCGCAGCGAAGCAATCTCACAACAGTTCTTGATATAAATCTTTCCATTCCAAATTCATCTTGTAAATTAATTCCAATTTCTTTTGCCGAGAACCAGCTTTAATTTGTTTTTCTCTCTGGATAGCGCACAGAATCTCGCTAAACTCTTCATAATAAACCAACTTGTTAATATTATATCGTTTTGTAAAACCTTCAACCAACTTTTCTCTGTGTTCATAAACTCTTTTAATCAAATTATTTGTAACTCCGGTATATAGTACGGCATTATTCTTGTTTGTCATTATGTAGATATAATATTTTTTTTCCATACGTTTATTTGTTTTGAGATTACTTCGTCACTTCGTTCCTCGTAATGACAATATATAAGAGACCTCAGAAATATTTTAACTTTTGTCTTTGCAAACCACTTGCCTCGCTTTGCTCATCGAAGCGGGAGTGCGGCTAACTCAAAGCTATCCTTTTGAATCAAAAATCGCGATTGCTTCGTCATTTCATTCCTCGTAATGACATTCATAAATAATTTTACAGTGGTCTTATATATTATTCTCCGCGTTTTGCGCTGCGAGCCAGCATTAAGAACACTTCTTCCATTGATTGCGCATTGTATTTCTTTTTCAATCTTTCCGTTGTATCAAGCGCTTGAATTACGCCATCAACCATTATCGAAACGCGGTGGCAATATTCTGCTTCATCCATATAATGCGTTGTAACAAAAACAGTAATTCCGTTATCTGCTGCTTCATAAATCATATCCCAAAACTGCCGGCGCGTAATTGGATCAACACCACCGGTTGGTTCATCAAGAAAAACAATTTTGGGTTGATGAAATATTGCAATGCTGAATGCAAGTTTTTGTTTCCATCCAAGCGGAAGCGAAACAACAAGTTTATCTGCTTCATCTTGCAGTCCGAGTTTTTCAATTAGCGATTCGCCTTTGGTTTTTATTTGATCGTCGCTTAAACCATAAATTCCGCCAAACAACTGAATATTTTCTTTGATGGTTAAATCTTCATACAAAGAAAATTTTTGACTCATGTAGCCAATGTTTTTCTTTATCAATTCTGTTTGCTTGTAAACATCGTAGCCAGCTATTACCGCATTACCGCTGCTTGGATTGGAAATACCAATCAGCATTTTCATTGCTGTGGTTTTTCCGGCGCCGTTTGCACCAAGAAAGCCGAAAATTTCACCTTTGTAAACTTCAAATGAGATTTCGTTTACAGCGATAAAATCGCCAAACCTTTTAGTGAGCTTAATTGTTTTAATTACAACTTCGTTAGTAATCATTTCTCTTTCATTAATTGCATAAAGCAATCTTCAATTTCGGGTTCTATCTCGCTTATTGTTAATTGCTTGTGTCCGCGTTCTGCCAGATAATTTTTTAGCTCTTCAATAATTTCGCCATCCAGCGTTAAATGATGATTTTCTCCAAAAGCAAAACAGCTTTTTGTTTTAGGAAATGCGCGAAGATCATTTAGAAGCGTAAACATATTTTCCGATTGCGCCGCATAAAGATTTTGTCCAAACTGTTTAACAATTTCTTCCGGTGTATTGATTGACAGAATCTTTCCTTTTTGAATAAGCGCAATTCTATCGCAAAGTTTTGCCTCATCCATATAAGGAGTTGAAACAATTATTGTAATTCCTTGCTTCTTCAATCTCTTTAACATTTCCCAAAACTCTTTACGGGAAACCGGATCAACGCCGGTTGTTGGTTCATCCAAAAACAATATTTTTGGTTTGTGAATTAGTGCGCAGCTAAGCGCAAGCTTTTGTTTCATTCCGCCGCTTAGCTTACCGGCGCGGCGAGTTTTGAATGGTTCGAGCTGTTTGTAGATATCGGCAACTAAATCATAATTCTCTTGAATTGTTGTGTTGAAGATTGTCGCAAAGAAATCCAAGTTTTCTTCTACTGTTAAATCTTGATAAAGCGAAAATCTTCCGGGCATGTAGCCAATTATATCGCGAATAGTTTTCCAATCTCTAATTACATCGTTGCCCAAAACTTTTGCACTTCCTTTATCGGCAAGAAGCAGTGTTGTAAGAATTCTAAAAATTGATGTTTTGCCGGCGCCATCGGGACCGATCAATCCAAAGATTTCTCCTTCTTCAACGGAAAAAGAAACATCATCAACAGCCGTAATGCTTGAGTTCTTTCCCGCATAAGTTTTTACAATATTTTCTAATTCAACTGCTTTCATGGTTCTTATGTTTTAGATTACTGTGTCGCTTCGCTCTTCGTAATGACATGTCATTACGAATCCCGATTTCTCGGGATGAGGCAATCACTTATTAAAATTTAATTTCGCCGTACATTCCGATTTTTAGATAACCATCGTTCTTAACTTTTACTTTAATTGCATAAACAAGATTAGCGCGTTCATCTTTTGTTTGAATAGTCTTTGGAGTAAACTCTGCTTTAGAGGCAATCCAATAAATTTCTCCGTTCATTTCTTTTTGCTCGCCATTTCCTTTATCAACAAACACTTTAACTTTTTGACCGATTTTCACTTCACCAAGCTGATCGCCGTTAATGTAAGCACGCAAAGTCATGCTTGATAAATCTGCAATTTTATAAAGTGCTTTTCCTGTCGTAGCAATTTCATTCAGTTTTGTATACCGAGTTAAAACAATTCCATCAATTGGGTTTTTTACAACGCTTCGTTTTATTTGATCTTGAATCTGCTCAATCTGCGCTTGCAAAGGAAGCGTTTCGTTCTGCAAACCAATCTTGGTAATTGTTAAATTGGATTTTGCCGCTTCATATTGCTTGTTCAAAACATCCATCTGAGAATTAATATCATCAAGCTGTTTTGTTGTTGCAGCATTTGCCCTAACAAGGTTTTCAATTCTTCGTTTTTCTGTTTCGGCTGTTTCAATTTGTTCTTTAATTGCGGCAAGCTGAATGTTTACATCCGGCTGCTTGCTTAACACAGCTTTGATTGAAGCCTCGAGCTGTTTCTTTTTTAGATAAAGCTGGATCGTATCAACAACCGCAACAACTTCGTTTTGTTTTAGCTGAGAGCCTTCTTCCAGATTAAGCTGAACTAACTTTCCGGTAGCTTCGGAGGAAACTATTATTTCTTCAGACTCAAATGTTCCGGTTGCATCAAATTCTCCGTTGCCGCTTCCGCAACCGATTAATGTTGCCGCAACAACAGCGGCAAAACTTATTTTACTAAATATTGTTTTCATTTTCTTATCTATTATTAATTATAAATTAGTTTCCCAAAGTTGTTTTATATGTTTGTTCCGCAAACATTAATTGCGTTTGATGAATTGCCAAATTTTGTCTTGCTTGATCTTCCGCGTTCAGCTCGCGAATAAAATCGTTTGAAGTTATCACTCCATTTTCTAATTGTGCTTTTGCAGAAACCTTAACGCTTGTACGAATCTCAATAATTTCTTTATCAACTTTGATTAACGCTTTTAGTTTTTCAATCTCTGCCGCTTGCTGTTTTAGTGTTGCGTTTGTGTTAAACAAGAAAGTTTCTTTTTGGGCTTCAACGGATTTTTTATTCAACTCTAAAATTTCGGTTTCGTTTTTTAGAGTATATAAACTTGATGGCGACCAGCTTAATCTTGCGCCGGCTACGTAAAACCAATCGAAATTATTTTTTAACATATTGAGCGTTGGCTTTCCATATCCGCCTTGAAAAAACAAACTTGCTTTAGGAAGAATTTTAGCTGTAACCAATCCGCCTTGTTCATCAATCATTTTTTCTTGCGATGAATAAAGTTTCAATTCCGGTCTGTTAATCTCTGTTGAAAAGTCTTCGATAGAATTCACTTGTTCTAAAACAGCGTTCTCGTTCAGATTTTCGTTAATAAACAAACCGAGCATTTCTATAAAAGTTTTTCGCGATGATTTAATTTCAATTTCTCTTTGATCTGCTTTCAAATATTCGGCTTTAATAACATCTACGTTTGGTTTGGTTGCTGTTCCATTTTCAAATGCGGCGTTTAACTTGTCTAAGCTCGCTTGCAAATCTTTTTTAAGTATTGTTGTTTGAATTAGCTGTTCATCAAACAAAATAATTCCAAAGTAAAGTTGGTTGATTCTTTCTTTTACCTTCAATAACTCTACTTCTATTTTTTGCTCATCAACATCAGCGGCAGCTTTTTGCATACTTGATTGCGATTTCATTATTCCGCCATCGTAAACAACTTGTGTTACATCTGCAACCGCTTTGTATTGATCTTTGGTTAAGGATTCCGTTGTAATTCCTGGAAGCGAAAAAGGCAGGCTTGTTACATCGGATTGATATGACGCCTGTCCGCTAATTGTAATTTGCGGAAGATAACCGCGCCAAATATTGCTTACGTTATATTCTTTGCTTTTAACAATGTATTCTTTCTGTTTAATCAACGGATAGTTTGCGCGTGCTTTTTCGTAGCACTCGGTAAGCGTTAATTTTGTTTGGGCGTAAACCGCGCCGGTAAGAAAACTTGCTATTATTAAATACTTTGTTGTTTTCATTTTATTTCGCTATTAAAAGATTTATCAAAAATTTCTTTCCCTTTTTCAGTTAGAACTCCGCTGATAATTATTCTAAAAGTTGTTTGAGCGGCAACAACCACTGAAAAATTGTTGTTGATGATAAACTCAGGATTAACGGTTGATCTAACAGAGTTGACAAAAACATTCATAACAATTGGAGTTGGGTAATCAATAAAAAGTCCTTCTTTTTTTCCTTGATCATAAACCTTGGTAATATTTCCGTACATCATTTCGGTTCTAAAAGAATCTACATGTTTCCAAACTTCCGGATAATGATTCTTTAACTCACTGAACAATTTATCTCCTACTTTGCCGGCGGTTTTACTTAAGAGAGCAATCAACTCGGCAAGTTTTTCTACAGCATTTTTATCGCTTTCAATTATTGGAAGCAATTTCTTTTCCATCTTTTTTGTAAAATGATTAGCAACCGCCATTACCAAATCATTTTTGGATGGAAAATATTTATAAATTGTTTTCTTGCTTACCTTCAGCGAAGAAGCAATATCATCCATTGTTGTTTTATTAAAACCTGCGCTGAATAGAGTTTCTTGGCTTCCATCTAATATTTTTTCTTTTTCTTTCAAATGAACCTCACGGAAACTATTTTAGTTTTTCTGGTTTCCAAGATACGACATGGAAACTCGTTTGTCAAGAATTAGTTTCCAAATGTTTAATTGTTGCGATTTTTGAGAAATATCGAAGACTATTTTTTAGTTCCTACAAACCGGATAACGTAGCCGGTTCCTTTGTGTCCGCTTCCTTCATCCATTTCTATATTTTCTTTGGCGAGTTTTTCGAAATCCAGATCAATGAAATCATTAACAGCATCTTCTAGTGAATATAAAAGATCCTCATCTTTCGGTCCGGCGTAAGGAACTTTGAATTGTTCTTTATCAAACAATTCCAAAATTAATTTTCCTCCGGATTTTAATGTTTTTACCGCTTCTTTATAAACTTCGTTTCTGCAATCTGAGGGCAGATGAAAATAAATTATCGCCACGGCATCATATTGTTCTGCTGGCAGTTTATGAAACTTCAGATTAACCAATTCATAATTAATTTTAACATTTTTCTCTGCGGCTAATTTTTCGGCTTTAGTTTTTGCGGCTTCGGATGAATCTAAAGCATCAACTTGCCAGCCCAATGTTGAAGCGTAAACTGCATTTCTTCCTTCTCCTTCTGCAGGAAACAAAATTTTTCCAGGTGATAAATTTTCCAATTCTTGTTTTAGGAAAACATTTGGTTCTTTTCCGTAAAGATATTCTTCATTGCCAAAGCGTTCGTTCCAAAACTCGCTCATAAATCTCCATTTATTTTTTTATCAAAATTAGTGTTGTTAAGATAAATCACAAACAAATTGATTTCCCATTTAATATTTTAGAACAAACAAATGGAAAAATAATGATCAACACAGACAAAATAATTATAGTTGGGGATAGAGTATTAATTAAGCAGGAAGAAAACACGGCAAAAACAAACTCTGGGCTTTATCTTCCTCCTGGAGTTTATGAAAAAGAAAAAGTTCAGGGCGGCTATGTAATTAAAGCCGGACCGGGTTACCCTGTTGGTTTACCAACTGATGAGGATGAGCCTTGGCGCGAGAAAAAACCAATAAAGTATTTTCCTCTTCAATCAAGAGAAGGAGATTTTGCTGTTTTCTTACGCAAAGACGCAATAGAAGTGGAAATAGAAAAACAAAAAATGGTTATAGTTCCGCAAAGCTCTATACTTCTTCTTTATAGAGAAGATGATTTGTTAAGTTAAACAAAGGATATAAATGAATATTTCGTTTGAAAGTTTTATTGAACAATATGAATCAAAGATTATTGAGTTAAGCAAGCAAACAGCCATATCATATTTTAATGCTTCAATAAGTGGGAGACCGGAAGATTACCAGAAAAGCAGCGAGCTTCAGCTCGAGTTAAGTAAAATATTTACAAACAAAAATGATTTTGCTTTGCTAAAAAAGTTTAAGGAATCTGGCGAAGTAAAAGAAGAACATAAAAAAAGACAGCTTGAATTAATCTTTAATGCATACGCTGCAAATCAATTTGATGAAACTTTGCTTAAACAAATTATTTCCTTATCAACAAAGGTTGAAGAAACATTTGTAACACACCGCGCCGAGATAAACGGAAAAACACTAACGGATAATGAAGTTGATGATATTTTGATCAATTCAAAAAATCAAGAAGCATTAGAAAAGATTTGGTGCGCGTCAAAAGTAATTGGTACTATTGTTTCTAAAGATGTACTTTCTCTTGTTAAGATGAGAAATGAAGCGGCAAAACAACTCGGTTATAAAAACTATCACTCAATGAGTTTAGAGTTAAGTGAGCAATCCGCCGATGAAATAGAAAATCTTTTTGATGAGCTTGATGAACTTACACGCAATACTTTTCTTAAACTTAAAAACGAAATTGATTTATACTTGTGCGAAAAACACTCTATAGATATATCCCAACTAATGCCGTGGCATTATCAAGATAAATTTTTTCAGCAAGGTCCCAAGATTTACAAAGTTGAGCTGGATTTATTTTTCAAAGAAAAAAATATAGAAGAAATTACTAAACAATACTTTGATGGAATTGGGCTTAACATTGATGACTTAATTCTAAAAAGCGATCTTTACGAAAAAGCGGGAAAGTATCAGCACGCATATTGCACCGATATAGATAAGTGCGGAGATGTGCGCGTTGTATGTAACATTAAACCTAATCACCGCTGGATGAGTACAATGCTTCACGAGTTTGGGCATGCGGCATACGATAAGTTTATAAACCAAAATTTACCTTGGAGTTTGCGAGATCCGGCACATACTTTTACGACAGAGACAATTGCAATGTTTTTTGGAAGATTCGCTTCAAATAATATCTGGCTGAAAGATGTGTTGGGTATTAGCGCGGAAGAAGCTAACAATATTTCGGATGCATGTTACAATTCGCTTCGTCTCGAACAATTGGTTTTTTCTCGTTGGGTTCAAGTGATGTACCGTTTCGAAAAAACTATGTATGAAAATCCCGATCAAGATCTAAACGCAGAATGGTGGCACTTAGTTGAAAAATATCAAGGCTTGAAAAAACCATTTGGACGCAATAATGCCGATTGGGCTTCCAAAATTCACATTGCGTTATACCCAGCTTACTATCACAACTATATGCTGGGAGAATTATTAGCTTCGCAATTGTTCTCATACATAAAAACAAATATTTTAAATAAGGGCGAGTCCGAAAGTTTTAATGGTAATGTTAATGTTGGGGAATATCTAAAAAATGAATTTTTTACTTATGGCTCATCGCTTCGTTGGAATGAGTTAATCAAAAATGCGACAAAGGATGAATTGTCTCCTAAATTTTATGCTTCTCAATTTGTCGTTTAGACAAATTATATAGACGAAAGAATAATAATTATTTTCATAAGAAAAAATAATTTGACTTATATTATTTTAATTGTATTTTAAGTCAACCATTATTGTCTTAAATGATTTTAGAATTATTACCACCAAAACATAAGCTAAAAATTGATTCCGAAATGTTATCATTAATTTCGGAGACGGAGAAATCGTTTGCTCAGTTAGATGTTTTATCGAGGTTTCTACCAAATCAATATTTTTCATTTCTAAAATCTATAGAGGCAATTAACAGCAACAATATAGATTATTCTCCGGCAATTGAATTAGAGCACTATTTATTAAACAAGGAAAGTTATAAAGAAGTTGAAACGCGGCTTTCCTCGCTTGAAACAGCAATTAAAATTCTAAAAGATGTAAAACCAAGTCGATTAATAAAAACTCTGCATCAGGAAATAGTTGCCAAGCAAAATGACTCGGGTGGAAAATTTAGAGAAGACTTTGAATTAAAAAACCCGTCCCGAAAATTTATTGTTCCTCAAAATGTAGTTGTATTGATGAATGATTTAGAAAATTATTTGATGAGCGATGTTTCTTATCATCCGCTTATTAATGCGGCCATCATTCATGCACAGTTTGAATTAATTCATCCTTTTAATTCTCATAATGGAATTGTAGGAAGGCAATTAACGCAACTACATTTTGTTTGGAAAAAGAAGCTCACAAAAACAATGTTAATGTTATCAAAAGCTCTTCTCGAAAAAAAAACAGAATACTTTGACAAGCTTCAAGATATTGCCACAAACAACAATTGGGATGGGTGGATAAAGTTTATGCTTTCGGTTTTTCTAAAAGCATCCAAGAACTCTATTGCGTTATTAGAAACAATTGATTCGTTCTATAGAGAAACTGTTTCGGCTTCAATTAAAAATAATTTTGCTTCACCCGCTTTATTAAAAGTAGTTGAATTTATAAGCACTAATCCAGTATTTACAATTCCCTTACTTACTTCTTCGTTAAGTCTTTCCAAGCAAACAGCAAACATTATTTTAACAAAATTGCTTAGCGAAAAAATTATACTTGAATCTTCCGGCAAACAACGTTATAGAATCTTTAAAAACGATAAAATAATAACCGCAATAAACTTGTGAGTTTTTAGTTTATGCTCTAACTTTATTTAAGAAATCAAACAAACACTTAATTAAGGAGTTTATATGAAAATAATTAATGAATTCAAAGCTTTTGCCATGAAGGGCAATGTAGTTGATATGGCTGTTGGTATAATCATTGGAGCGGCTTTTGGAGGTATTGTTACGTCGTTAGTGGGCGATGTTTTAATGCCGCCAATAGGCGCGTTAATCGGCGGTATTGATTTCAGCGCATTGTCAATAAAAATTTCGAACCCGCTTGATGGTGCAAAACCGGTTGAAATTCTTTATGGTAAGTTTTTAAACACTGTAATCAATTTTATAATAGTCGCCTTTGCAATTTTCTCTTTAGTAAAAGCTATGAATAGTATAAAGAAAAAAGAAGTAGAAGCTCCTTCTGCTCCTCCCGCTCCAACCGAAGAGGTTGTGTTGTTAACACAAATTAGAGATTTGTTGAGTAAAAAATAATCCTTAATCTGGTTCTGTGTCTTGGTAATAATTTAGCGTGCTTAAATAAACTAAGACACAGAACCATCACATTTGTACATAGTCGGACCTACTTAATGAAAATTCTACTTACAATTCATTTAATATTTTTTTCTACATTTCTTTTTTCACAATCACAATACTCTACAGAGCCAAGCCTACGAATACGAATAATCAATTCGGTTGATACATTAAAAATTGTATTAAATAATACTTGGGCAATTATAGATAACAAAACATCTTTAAGAATTTTAAACAGCGGAGAAGAGATACTTATAGTAGCTGAAAACGATAAATTGAGACTGTCTATTAATGGAAATAGCTCGTTTGAATTTAACGAGTCTTTTATTCTAAAAAGTTTAGAAGAATCTGGCACACTTAGGATAAAAAATGTTCCGTTCGGGGTTGGTTGGTGGTGGGAAAACAAAGAAGATAGAATCTACGAAGGTGAGCTCCGTTTTTATTCAAAATCAAATGACAAAATTGAAGTTGTAGCGCATCTTTCATTAGAGCAATATATTAAAGGTGTTGTGCCTTACGAAATTGGAAACAACTCTCCAATAGAAGCTCTAAAAGCGCAAGCGGTAGCCGCTAGATCCGAAGGAGTAATGGCGCTACATTCAAAATTATTTATTGGTAATAATCATGATATTACTTCGGATGTAGAATGCCAAGTTTTTAGCGGTAATAAAAAAAGAACTTCACTTAGCGATCGAGCTGTAGAAGAAACAAAAAGTATTGTACTAAGCGAGAAAGGAAAACCTATAAATGCATATTATTCTTCAAACTGCGGCGGTCACTCGGAGTTAATTAAAAATGTGTGGGGAGAGAGACCCGGTGTAGAGTCATATAGCGTTTCTGGATTTGATGAGGAAAGTTTTGACGAGCTTGATTTAAGCGACGAGAATGTTTTAAGAAAATGGTTGCTTTCAAGCCCAAGCAGTTTCTGTAATCCAAATACAACAAGCGGTCTTCCTGTTTGGAGCCAAAGTAACTTCAGATGGAAATTTGACTATAAATCTAACGATATAAATAAAACTACATCTAAAGGAAAAAGTTATGGTAATCTTTTAGATATAAAAATATTGCAGCGCGGTGAATCAGGCAGAGCAACAAAGGCAAAGTTTATTTTCGAAACAGAAATTGTTGAAATAACAGGAGAGTTGAAAATTAGGCAAATGTTCGCTCCGCCTTTAAGAAGCGCTTGCTTTATTGTTGATAAGAAAGACTCTGGCTTTACGCTTTATGGCGCTGGTTGGGGACATGGTGTTGGAATGTGTCAATCCGGCGCAATTGGGATGGCAAATAGCGGAAAGAACTTTGAAGAAATTTTAAAGCATTATTATAGGAAAGCTGAAATATTGAAAATTTATTAGAGGCTTTAGGACACAGACATACATAAAATAAAAGCGGAAGTTGATATGAACAGAAACAGCAGTAAATTAATTGCGGCAATATTATTTCTTCTAAGCGGTGCAACAGGGTTAATTTATCAGGTTGTTTGGTTCAAATACTTACACTTATTTCTCGGCAACACAACATATGCTCAAATGATAGTGCTTACCGCATTCCTTGGTGGTTTAGCAATAGGCAATCACTACTTTGGTAAAAGTGCTGAAAGAATTAAAAACACATTACGTGTATATGGAATTCTCGAAATATTTATTGCCGCTTATTGTTTTGCATATCCTATACTAATCTCGTTTACGGGCAACCTTTTTATTTCTATCTCCTCTTCGATTGGAATTGAAAATAATATAACATTGATTAACATACTTAGGTTTGTAATCTCAATACTAATCTTACTTGCGCCAACAATAGCAATGGGCGGTACACTACCCTTGTTAAGTAATTTTTTCGTTGAAAAATTAACAGAAGCAAGAAGAGATGTTGCAATTCTCTATTTCCTAAATTCATTTGGCGCAGTTGTAGGTATTTTCTTTTCCGGGTTCATTTTAATTAGGACCTTTGGTTTAGAAGCAACTATTTATTCTGCCGCTTTTTTAAACTTAATAATTGGAGTGGTTGCGTTTTTCATTTCTAAAAATCAATCTTCTCCAGAGCTAAATTTACAAGAAGAGGCTTTAGATAATACAACAACGGTTGAAATATCAAAACACACATATAGAAAAATACTGGTAGTTGCTTTTCTTTCTGGTTTTGCGGCGCTTTTATATGAGTTAGTGTGGGTTCGGTTGTTGATAAATTTTTTCGGTTCTTCTACTTATGCTTTTTCGATAATGCTATTAGCTTTTATAAGTGGAATTACACTTGGCGGCTGGATCATTTCTAAAAGTTTTTTTGATAAGTACAATAAACTCAAGTTAATCGTTTTATTTCAATTGGTAATTGCTTTTTCAACTATGTGTTCCCTTTTATTATACGATAGACTTCC
Organism: uncultured Melioribacter sp.; assembly: GCA_964631495.1. Classification (GTDB taxonomy): domain Bacteria; phylum Bacteroidota; class Ignavibacteria; order Ignavibacteriales; family Melioribacteraceae; genus Stygiobacter. Next base: position 43,280 of record CAZVYT010000018.1, read on the forward strand.
TTACTATCTATGGCATGTTTCTTCAATATTTGCAAGAACGCCGGCGGCTTTTAATTATTTTCTTTTCAGCGAGTTCGTTTTAACTTTTTCTCTTATGCTTATCCCAACTGTTTTTATGGGAATGACTCTTCCGGCGTGTACAGAACTATTCTCCCGTTCATCAAACAAAATAGGTTTTTCTGTTGGCAAAATATTTTCAATAAATACAGTTGGAACGGTACTTGGTGTTGTGTGCACAGCTTTAATATTTATTCCTTTATTTGGCATTAAATTAACCTTTGAGCTTGGAATGTTGGCAAATATTATCGGTGCCTTACTTCTTGTTTTCTCAATTAGCGATTATTCAAAAACAAAAAAACTTGTTACTTCTGGTTTAACGCTGTTTTTGTTTGTGCTATATTTGATTTCCTTTACAACATGGAATAAGCCCGTAATTCTTGGCGGAGTGTTTAGGTCGCTTTCACAAACACCTCCAGAAAGTTTTGATTTATTTCAAAAAATGTTTTTGAACGAAAACATTCTTTATTATAAAGAAGGTTCTGCCGCAACAGTTGCCGTTACACAGTCGAAAATCGACACTACACGAAAGCGTTTGTTAATAAACGGCAAGGCAGACGCGAGCTCTGGTTTTGATATGCCAACTCAAATCTTGCTTGGTCAAATTCCAATGCTGCTTCACAAAAATCCACAAAATGTTTTTATTGTTGGACTCGGAAGCGGAACTACAGCCGGCTCTGTTTTAACTCACGATCCACAAAAAGTTGTATGCGCCGAAATATCTAAAGAGGTAATAGAGGCGTCAAAATATTTTGAGAATGAAAACAATAATTGTCTTTCGGATTCAAGATTAAAAATAATAAACGAGGATGCGCTTTCTCTGCTTAAATCATCAAAAGAAAAGTTTGATGTTATAATTTCTGAACCATCGAATCCGTGGATAGCCGGAATCGGTAATTTATTTTCGCAAGAGTATTTTAATATTTGCAAACAGAAACTAACCGAAGAGGGAATGATGGTTCAGTGGTTTCATCTTTACGAAATAAACGATGATGTATTAAAGCTTGTTTTAAACACCTTTAATTCGGTTTTTGAAAACGCTCAAATTTGGAACCCTGTAGTTAACGACATAATTCTTGTTGGAACAAAAAATAAAATGCAACCGGATTTTTCTTTGTTAAAGAAAAAATTTGAAGAGAAAAAAATATTTGCTGATTTAAACCGTGTTAATATTAATAATCCTTTTACATTTCTTTCTTGTCAGCTTAATTCATCTAAGGGTGTTTTTTTAATGGCAAACAAAGAACCAATAAATAAAGAAACTCATCCGAAGCTGGAATTTATGGCGCCTGAAGCTTTTTATCTTTCTTCTACAACTACCTTTTTATACCAATTTGACGAAAGACTTGATACTGTTTCTAACGGGCTGCTAATAAAAGATTATATTAAAAAACACGCCGTTACTATACCAGAATTACAAAACACAGTCTCGTATCACACAAACAGAACCAAGGTCGTTCGTTTTGCTTATGGTTTAGCCAAACATCTAAACGAAATAGATACCTCGGCTTTATCAAAAAAACTGTTTGTAGATGCAAAAGAAAATTTTACTTTAGATAAAAACCGGTATTGGTTTTTTGAAAAACTTCATAATGATTTACCAACAGCAAAAGAAATAAAAAAAGATTATTTAGATGCTGCTATTCTAGAAAAAATTAACTCAACAACATTTTTGCATGTTTTTTCACTTAAAAAAGAAGCCGGGCAATTACTGCTTCTTCAAGAAAAAGATTCTGTTTCTCAAACAAGAATAAACATTCAACTGGCTAAAAGTTATTTCTATAATGGTGAATATGAGTCCGCGCACAAACACATTTCGCTGGCAGAAAATCTTATATTAAACAACATTACAATGAAACAAAAAATTAATATTGACAACTACCTTTATTATAACTCAATGATAAGTTTATACCGAAAAGATTTTGAACGAGTGTTTGTTAATTATATGGCTCTAACGAATAAAAACTCAAGCTATAGCAATTTAAATATTCTAAGAAGAACGACTCAGTGGGTGTTAAACAACAAAGAAGTACTATAATTTATAGATCAAGATTAAGATCAATTGTTTTTTCGTTTTCCTTCTTAATAAGTAAAGGAATTATTAATGCAATTAAAAATGCCGCTACTCCGAGAAAAACAAAAACACTTCCTATTGTTTTATCATGCTCTAACAAATTAAGTTTATTTAAAATATACGTCCAATCATGATATACTTTACTTCCGCCAAGTAGTGGTAGTTTTTGAGCTCTTGCATCTGACGCATATACGCTTATATTAAATAAACTTTGCCCCAGCCAAACTAAAAATATTTGAGCGCCAATTTTTATTTTTTTAATTGAATAAAATATAATAAACATTGTAGGAATGATTATCTGCATAAGCGTTCCGCCGAGTGTGTAAATAAAACCTCCAAACACTCTAAATATTCCGTGTCCGCCTTCGTGTATTAGTAAGTTGAGATAATCTATTAACAAATAGTTTCCGATATTAAAATAAAAGTATAGCATCGCCGGAAACAATAAAATAGAGCCAAGCCAAGTAAATATTTTCTCTAAAAACGAATTTTCTTTTTGTGAGTATTTAAAATTTCTCATTCAAACATTTTTCTTAATTCTTCTCTGTCTTTCGTTATTCCCAAACAAACAATAAGCTTGATTCTTGCTTTTTGCCCATTTAAATAATCCGCAAAAATAACACCCATTTGTTTTAACCATTTGCCTGCGCCGGGATATCCGTAAATATCCAAAGTTTCTCCGGCGGGACATCTTGAGACAAGCACAACAGGAATTCCTTTTTCAACAGCACACTTAATTCCCTCAAAACATTCTGGAGGAACATTGCCAACACCCATTGCTTCAACAACAAGCCCTTCTGCGCCACTTTCTGCTGAAAAACGGAAAAACTTATCATCCATTCCGGCATAAACCTTAATTAAATCTACGTTTGAATTAATTGTTTTTGTCAAACGAGTTTCGAGTTTTCTTGGAAGTCTATTAAATAAAGCCCTGCCTTTATCAACGAAACCTAATGAACCAAAATCTAAACTATGAAATGTTTCTACGTCTTCTGTATGTGTTTTTGTTACTTCACTTGCAGCATTAATTTCGCCATTAAGACAAACTAAAACACCAAAGCCCTTACTGTTTGGATTGTTTATTATATGGATTGCATCAATAAGATTTCTGGGTCCATCCCAATCTGGCTCTGAGCTTGTTTTCATTGCGCCAACAACAACAATGGGAATTTTTACATCCAATGTTAAATCCAAAAAGTAAGCTGTTTCTTCAAGCGTATCTGTTCCGTGAGTAACTATTATTCCATCAAATTTTTCTTCTTGAATAAATGACTCTATTTTTTCTGACAACTCCATCATTCTTGTTGGAGTTATGTGTGGACCTGGAAAATTTCCAAACTCGTGTATAAATAAATTAGCAATTCCTTGCGCCTCCGGAATCATTTTTAAAAGTTCATCCCCTTGAAAAAATGGAACGGCCGCCTTTGTTGTTTCATCAATCTTCATTGAAAACGTGCCGCCAGTAAAAACAATCAATATGTTTTTCATTTTACACTCTAATTAATTATTTGCTTAATAAAAATTTCATAGCGTAAATGTAGCTTTCTTTAATTTACCATACATCAAAGTTTTTTGTAAAAATTCTTCTTATTTGTAAAAAATAATTTGCTTGAATGCTTTTCAAAAATTATTTTGCTCGCCCTACAAAAGCAACTTTTGAGGTGTTTATAACATGTGGATAACTTTAATTTGTGAAACGTTTCACAAATTAAAAAGACGTTTGGTTTTTTGTTTTTTTAGTGTTTCAATTGTTCGCTTTTTATTAAAAAATGCTCTAAGTAATTACAAATATTGGCTTTAGTGAGACAAATTAATGTTAATAATTTGTGGATTAGTTATTAGCCGAACACTATTGCTTTTATAACTTGTTAAATTTTGCCGGTTTTTCCGGTTTCTATAATGTGGATAATATGGTAAAAACGGCCGAAAATTTGATTATTGATAAAGATGCAAAGGATATTTGGAAAGAGTGTTTAAGTATAATAAAAGAAAACGTCCCTAATATAACGTATAACACATGGTTTCTTCCTATAAAACCAGCTGAATATTCTGACAATACATTAAAAGTCTTTATACCAAATAATTTTTTTATCGAGTGGATTGAACAGCATTTTAATACATTAATTAAAAATACTGTTGCTCAAGTTCTTGGTGAAAACGGAAAACTCATATATGTAATACTTGAAGAAAAAGAGAGTGAGCCCGAAACAAATAAAAATATTCCTATAGAAAAAAATCCACCCGCAGTTATTGCTACACAAACACAACAAAAAGATTTTGAATCATGCTTAATTACTAAATACACTTTTGATAACTTTATAAAAGGTGAGGGCAATCAACTAGCAAGAGCTGCTGCTTACGCGGTTGGCGATAGTCCTGGTCAAACTTCATTTAATCCTCTTTTTATTTATGGCGGTGTTGGTTTAGGTAAAACTCATCTTATTCATGCAATAGGAAACAAAGTATTAGAGCGGGCTCCCGAAAAAAGAGTTATATATTTATCTTCGGATGCTTTTACTGTTGAATTTGTTGAAGCGATTCAATCTAATACAGTAAATGATTTTTCAAATTTCTATAAAAGTATGGATGCGTTAATAATTGACGACATTCAGTTTTTGGTTGGTAAAGAAAAAACACAAGATCTATTTTTTCATATTTTTAATACGCTTCATCAAAGCGGTAAACAAATAATTCTATCTAGCGATAGACCTCCAAAAGATTTAAAAGGTTTGAGCGATCGTCTGGTTTCTAGGTTTTTATGGGGACTGCAAACCGATATACAACCACCAGACTTAGAAACCCGTATTGCTATTCTAAAAAACAAAAGTGAGACTTACGGAATTAAACTGTCTCGCGAAATTCTTGAGTACATTGCGTATAATATTACCTCAAACATACGCGAGCTTGAAGGTTGTTTGGTAAAATTGCTTGCTAACGCTTCATTAACTTCAAAAGATATTGATTTTGATTTAGTTAAAAAGACAGTTAGAGAAGTATCTACTAACAAACAAGTAAATGTTTCTATTGAGTTAATAACAAAGGTAGTTTGTGAATACTTTGAAATAGAAGAGAATAAGCTTCGTGAGAAAAACCGACGAAAAGAAATAGTGTTAGCAAGACAAATAGCAATGTATTTATCAAAACAACTGACAAAATCTTCTCTTAAAACAATTGGGCTGCATTTCGGCGGAAGAGATCATTCAACAGTAATTCACGCACAATCATCAATTGAAGAAGCGGCTAAATCTGATTTTAAAATGCAAGAAACTCTTGATACGATAAAAAATAAAATAGAATTATCAGTTGCATAGATATCAACAATGTGTGTGGAAAAACTGTGGATACATTGTGAAAAGTATGTTGGTAGTTTTAAGTTATGCAACCACATCTTGATAAACAAAAGTTTTCCACATAACCTATGGTAATTAATCTTATCTTTTGTTTGTAAATTAAGTCGAAAAGAAAGAAAAAATGAGTTCTCCACATATCCACATACTTATTATTATAACATATATATACCTTATACATTAATATATAATAATAGGGTGGAGAAGAATGTGGGTAAAATTGAAGTTCTATCCGATTTTTGATATTTTTTGAGGCAATTTGGAGATAATTATGGAATTCAAAGTAAATAGCAAAGAGTTAGAAAAACTATTAAGCAAAATCATTCCGGCGGTTCCCAATAGAACACCAATGCCAATTCTTGAAAACTTCCTTTTCGAAGTTAAAGATGGACAATTAACCATTTATGCTACTGATTTAGAAATATCACTCAAATCAGCATTAAATATAGTAACCGATGAAAATGTAAAAATGGTTGTTCCAGCTCGTTTACTTTATGATATTGTCAGATCTCTAAAAGATACAACAATACATTTTAAGTTGATGGCAAACAAAAAGATAAACATAGTAACTGATGTTGGTAAATACACAATCAGTTATTTAGATGCCGATGAATATCCTGAAATTCCATCTCTTAGTGCAGATAAAGATATTAACGAAGTATCGATTAACGGCGTAGAACTACGTTCTGCTTTTGAACGCGGATCATTTGCTATGAGTAAAGAAGAAATGCGTCCGGCTATGATGGGCACTCTTTTTGAGTTTACAAATGATGGGCTGCGTTTTGTAACTACTGATGGACACAGGCTTGTGAATTTGTTAAACAAGAATGTAAAATCATTAACTAATAATCAGTATGTGGTACCCGAAAGAGCTGTTTCTGTTTTAACAAAAATATTAGATGAAAAAGATGTTAAGATTTATATGACTAAGTCTTATATGTCTTTTAAGTTGAACGATATTGAATTAATTACAAGGTTAATCGCTCAGAAATATCCAGATTATGCAAGTGTAATTCCACTCGAAAACGAATACAAGATGAAGATTAATACAAAAGAACTTCATGATGCTATAAAAAGAATGATGTTATTCTCAACTTCAAGTACACGCAGAGTAAAATTCTCAATTGAAAAGACAATGTTGGAAATTTCCGCAGAAGATTTAGATATAGGCGCTAGCGGCGAAGAAAAAGTTACTTGCAGTTATTCTGGTGATAGTCTTGAGATTGGATTTAACTCTACATATGTAAACGATGTATTGAATCATTTATCAAGCGAAGAAGAAATTATTTTTAAACTACACTCGGCTACAAAAGCCGTTATATTAGAACCAGTACAGAAAAAAGAAAACCTGGAAATGATAATGTTATTAATGCCGGTGCGTTTAAATAGTTAAAAATGGTTCTTAAGCAAATTGAATTGCAAAATTTTAGGCTGCATAAAAACACATCGCTGATTTTTTCCGACAGGCTCAATCTGATAATTGGCGGAAACGGGCATGGAAAAACTTCAATCTTAGAGGCAATTTATTATTTATGTACAACCAAGAATCTGAATCTATCTAGTGAGATCGATGTTGTTTTGTTTGGAGAATTTAATTTTGATGTTAAAGGAAATTTTTCTGATTTAACAACTAATCAATCAAGAATTTATTTCGATCTACAAAAAAATAAGAAAAGTTTTTTTTTGAACGATAAACATGTTTCAAATTCATCTGATGTTATTGGAAAGTTTCCTGTTGTTTCACTTGTTCAAGCTGATCACGCAATTACACTTGGAGCCCCGGCAGATAGAAGAAGATTTGTAGATTCGGTTATTTCTCAAGCAAGCCACACATATCTTGAAATACTTCTTGAGTATAATAAAATTTTGAGGCAGCGCTCTTCTTTGTTGTGGCGTATAAAAGAAACTGGCGATAAAAGTTTATTTAACCAGCTTGATGCATGGACGGAATCGTTAATATCTACCGGCGCAGAAATTATTAAACACCGAATTCATTTTGTAAAAGAATTTAATGAATATTTAATTCAAGCCTACAATCAGATAGTTGAAGACATAGAACATCCTAAAATTTGTTATAACCCGATTAATGGTGTAGAAGAGAACAACACAGCAGAAAAATTTAGAAAAGAATTAGAAGAATGTAGAGACGATGAATTGCGGCGCGCTATAAATTTAGTTGGTCCTCATCGTGATGATTTTGTTTTTTTTATAAACAATTTAGAACTGAAAAGATTTGGATCGCAAGGTCAACATAAAACTTTCCAAATTGCATTAAGGTTTGGACAGTTTTTTTATATTAAAGATAAACTTGGCAGAACACCAATTTTTTTAATGGACGATGTTTTTGGCGAGCTCGACTCTTACAGAGCAGGAAGAATAAGTCAGTACGTATACTCCATTGGTCAAACATTTATTACTATGACCGATTTAACACGCATAGAAGAATTAAATCTTAACAACGGAAACGTTTTAATAAAAATAGAAAATGGCACGGCAACATACATCTAATAGTTTTAGAAGTATAAACGAAGTTCTTTTCAAAGAAAAAGAATTCGAAAAACTTTGTGTAAGTTTAAAAAACTACAACATTGCCGATGAGTTTGAAAAGATTTTTCCGGATCTGAAAATAATAGCAAAGGCAATAAAAGTAGAAAAAGAAGTATTGTTTCTGAAAGTTGAAAACTCTGTTTGGAAAAGCGAATTAAATTTTCAGAAGACTCTTATAATGGAAAAAATAAACACATATTTCAACGAAGCGGTTATAAAATCAATAAAGTTTTTGTAGGAGAAGGTTAAGTTTTATGGCAAAAGAAAACGGTAATTATACGGCGAGTAGTATCAATGTTTTAAAAGGACTTGAGGCTGTACGCAAAAGACCCGCAATGTATATTGGAGATGTTGGCTCACGCGGACTTCATCATCTTATTAATGAAGTGGTTGACAACTCAATTGATGAAGCTCTTGCCGGTTATAACGATAGAGTTGTAGTAACTATTCACAAAGATCAAACTGTTTCTGTGGAAGACCGCGGACGCGGTATTCCGGTTGATATTCACCCAATAGAAAAAGTTTCAGCACTTGAAATAGTTATGACTGTTCTGCATGCCGGCGGTAAGTTTGATAAAGATTCTTATAAGGTTTCCGGCGGGCTTCACGGCGTAGGTATTTCCGTTGTAAACGCATTATCAGAATGGTGTAAAGTAGAAGTTAAACGCGAAGGAAAAATTTATTATCAAGAATATAAACAAGGTGTTCCAAAAGCTCCGGTTAAACAAATTGGTACTTACAAAAGCGAAAGTACCGGAACCAAGGTTACATTTAAACCAGATAAAGAAATTTTTAAGACAATAAAATTTCATTTTGATACTGTTGCTGAAAGATTGCGCGAATTGGCTTACTTGAATAAAGAAGTAACGATGACATTAAAAGATGAAAACGATGATCAAGAAGAAATCTTTAAATTCAAAGGCGGCTTAATTGATTTTGTTAAATACCTTGACGAAAACCGCTCGCCTCTTCACAAGCCGGTTTATATCGAAGGAGAAAAAGATAACGTTCCAGTAGAAATCGCGTTCGAATATTCCGATTCATACAGTGAAAATGTTCATACATACGTAAACAATATTAATACAATTGAAGGCGGAACCCACCTAGTTGGTTTTAGAACAGCGTTAACTAGAACATTTAACAACTACGCATCTAAGAATGGGCTGATAAAAGAAAACAGTAAAATAAGTTTAACGGGAGAAGACTATAAAGAAGGATTAACAGCAGTTGTTTCTGTTAAAGTGATGGAGCCGCAATTTGAAGGACAAACAAAAACCAAACTCGGTAACAGCGAAGTAAAATCTGCTGTTGAAATGTTAGTTGGTGAAAAACTTGCAGAGTACTTAGATGAAAATGCTTCTGTTGCAAAAAAGATTTTTGAAAAATGTATGCGTGCAGCCGAAGCGCGTGAAGCGGCTCGTAAAGCTCGCGAACTAGTTCGTAGAAAAAACGCGCTCGATTCAATGCACCTGCCCGGCAAACTTGCAGATTGTTCCATTAACGACCCCGAGCATTGTGAAATTTACATCGTAGAAGGAGATTCCGCCGGTGGTTCTGCAAAACAAGGGAGAGACAGAAGATTTCAAGCAATTCTTCCAATAAAAGGAAAAATTCTTAATGTAGAAAAAGCTAAGCTTAATAAAGTATTAGAGAACCAAGAAATTCAAGCAATGATTTCTGCAATAGGAGCCGGTATTGGTGAAGATTTTGACGCTGAAAAATCACGTTACGGAAAAATTATTTTAATGACAGATGCTGACGTTGATGGAAGTCACATTAGAACTTTACTTTTAACTTTTTTATACAGACACATGAAGGATTTAATAACATCCGGAAGAGTATACATTGCGCAGCCACCGCTCTACAAAATCAAAAAAGGTAAAGAAGAGCTTTATGCATTTGATGACGAGGAGCGAGAAAAAATATTGAAGCGTTTAAAAGGCGGCAAGGACGAAAAAATTATTGAAAGTGAAGAAGAAATTGCAGCCGAAGGTGCAGATCAACCAATTAAGGGAATCGTTATTTCCCGTTACAAAGGACTTGGTGAAATGAATCCTGAACAGCTATGGTCTACAACAATGAATCCGGAAACAAGAACTGTATTACAAGTTAATGTAGAAAGCGCCGCCGCGGCAGATAAAATTTTTGAAACACTAATGGGCGATGCAGTTGAACCGCGCCGCGATTTTATTGAGAAACACGCCAAGTATGCAAACCTGGATGTGTGATCAAGTTGATCTAGCACAAGAATAAGAACAAACAATAACTTCTTATACTTGTTAATGATCACAATTTAGTTTTTATAAAATAAATGAACGACAAATCAACATATCATCATTCGGTTGTTGAATACGCGCGAAAAGATTTTAACGCGCTAAACAAAAACCTTTCCGTTGATGAAGCGTTAAAAAAGATACGCCTTGAAGGAGTTGGTGAAAGAATAGTTTACTTTTATGTGGTTGATGATGAATTTAAATTGGTAGGAGTTCTTCCAACAAGAAGATTACTTACCAGTCAGCTAGATAAAAAAATAGAAGAAATAATGGTAAAAAGAGTTGCTGCTTTACCAAGCACATCAACGGTTTACGATGCACTTGAGTTTTTTGCGACATATAAGTTTTTAGCGTTTCCAATAGTTGATTCTGAAAGAAGGGTAATTGGTGTTGTTGATGTAAATCTTTTTACTGATGAGTTGCTGGAAGAAAAAGATTCCGAAGCAGCAAGCGAAGTTGAACCACAAGAGTATGATTCGATCTTCGAAACAATCGGTTTCAGAATTAGTGAAGTTAAAAACGCTTCACCGGTTAAAGGTTGGCGCGTTAGACTTCCTTGGCTTTTAGCAACCGTTACTAGCGGAACAATCTGCGCTTTGTTAACGGGATTATTCGAAACAACACTTTCAGAAAGTTTAATTTTAGTGTTCTTTTTTACATTGGTACTTGGTCTTGGCGAAAGCATTAGCATTCAATCGATGACGGTTACAATACAAATACTCCGCTCGGCAAAACCATCTTTCGAATGGTTTATGAAAAACTTTTTACGCGAGTCCCAAACAGCTCTGTTATTAGGTTTAAGCTGCGGGGCAATAGTTGCAACGGTTGTTGTTTTTTGGAAAGGAGATTTTGCCACAGCCATTGTAATTGGCTTAAGTATTGTTTTTGTTCAGTTAATAGCAAGCCTCTGGGGCTTGGCTGTTCCGGCAGTTTTGCATAGAACCAAGATGGATCCAAAAATTTCTGCCGGTCCAATAACATTAGCATTGGCAGATATTTCTACAATACTCTTTTATTTTGGATTAGCGTCATTAATATTGTAATTCCTGATCGTGATCTTGCTTTTGACATAAATCGATCACGATTACACTTATGGGTAAAGAATTTTGAGTAATAAATAATAAATCATTCAGTTTAAATAAGAAATAACATGACCACAATTTTTGAAAAAGTAGTTCCCGTTTCGCTTGAAGAAGAAATGAAATCATCATACATCGATTATGCAATGAGTGTTATAGTTGCGCGCGCGTTACCGGATGTAAGAGATGGTTTAAAACCGGTTCACCGCAGAGTTTTGTTTGGTATGCACGAGCTAAGCGTTCAGTACAATAAGCCTTATAAAAAATCTGCACGTATCGTGGGTGAAGTTCTTGGTAAGTATCACCCGCACGGAGATACAGCCGTTTACGATTCTATGGTTCGCATGGCACAAGAATGGTCTTTGCGCTATCCGCTTGTTGATGGGCAAGGTAATTTTGGCTCTGTTGATGGCGACAGTCCTGCAGCAATGCGTTATACAGAAGCACGTCTTGCCAGAATAGCCGAGGAAATGCTTCGCGATTTAGATAAGAATACAGTTGGGTTTGGATCAAACTTTGATGACTCGCTTCAAGAGCCTTTGGTAATGCCTTCATATTTACCAAACTTGTTGGTAAATGGCGCAAGCGGTATTGCAGTTGGTATGGCAACAAATATTCCTCCTCACAACTTGGGCGAAATAATAGATGGCTTGGTAACAATTATTGATAATCCGAAAACAAAGATTGAAGATTTGTTGAAGATAGTTAAGGCTCCGGATTTTCCAACGGGCGGAATTATCTATGGATACGATGGAGTTAAAGAGGCATTCTTAACCGGAAGAGGAAGAGTTGTTATACGCGCCAAAGCGAATATAGAAACATTAAAGAACGACAGAGAAAATATTGTTATTACAGAACTTCCATATCAAGTAAACAAGGCAACACTTATAGAGAAAATTGCAGACCTTGTTCGTGAAGGAAAAATTGAAGGCATTTCAAACATTCGTGATGAAAGCGACCGAGATGGAATGCGTGTTGTTATAGAGTTAAAAAGAGATGGACAGCCGGCGGTAATTCTTAATAATCTCTTCAAACACACATCAATGCAAGTTACTTTTGGCGTGATAATGCTTGCGCTTGTTAACGGACAGCCAAAAGTTCTCACGCTTCAGCAAATGATGGAACATTTCTTAGATCACAGAATGGATGTGCTTGTTCGCAGAACCAAGTTTGAACTTGATGCTGCAGAACGCCGCGCTCACATTTTAGAAGGCTACATAATTGCTCTCGATAATATTGATGAAGTAATTCAAACGATTAAGAAATCGCGCGATGTTGAAACAGCAAAAATTTCGTTGATGAAGAAATTCAAACTGAGCGAAATTCAAGCAAAAGCAATTTTAGATATGAGATTGCAGCGCTTAACCGGTTTGGAAAGAAAGAAGATTGAAGAAGAATATAAAGAAGTAATCAAGTTGATTAATAAATTGAAAGCTATACTTGGAAACGAAAAACTGAGAAAGCAAATTATTAAAGATGAATTGCTTGCGCTGAGAGAAAGATACGCAGACGAAAGAAGAACAGAAATTATCCGTGACTACAAAGAGTTTTCGTTAGAAGACACTATTGCCGAAGAAGATGTTGTGGTTACAATATCTCATGCCGGATTTATTAAACGCTTTCCGGTAAGTGGTTACCGCAAACAAGGACGTGGCGGAAAAGGCGTTACTGGTGCCGGAACACGTGAAGAAGATTTTATCGAACATATGTTTGTTGCTTCAACACATCACTACATAATGTTCTTTACAGATAAAG
>CAZVYT010000019.1:0-54491 GCA_964631495.1 uncultured Melioribacter sp.
GGACACCGCCCTTTCACGGCGGTAATATGGGTTCGAATCCCGTTGGGGTCACTAAACTCTTTTTGATTCACATTTCTCTTTTATTAATTTCCGCATAAAAAAACGCCATGAAAGAATACACCACTTACTTAAACACTTACTCAGCGCAAAACGAATACAAAACCGACGAAGCAAAATTCAAACCAAAAATGTTTCCCTCATTGTATTTCTTTCCTAATCTTCTTCGTATTGTTCTTTATAGCAATAGATACGCAAAAAAAGGCATTTATAATGACGAACTTTGGTCAAATTCTTCAGTAGATGTTGTTAAAAGTATTGAAAAAGCCGGTGTAAGAGTACATTTTGAAGGGCTTGATAACTTTAAAAAATTAAATGGACCAGCTGTTTTTATTGGAAATCATATGAGCACTCTTGAAACGATGGCTTTACCATGTATGATTCATCAAAGCAAAAAAGTGGTTTATGTAATAAAACAAGAATTAGCAGAGTACCCTTTATTTGGACCAATAGCATTAGCGCGTGATCCAATTTTGGTTGGAAGAGAAAATCCACGCGAGGATTTAAAAACGGTTATGGAAGAAGGTTCGAATAAATTGTCGAATGGCAAGTCTATTATTATTTTTCCACAAAAAACCAGAACTCAATTTTTTGACTCCGCTTCTTTCAATTCTTTAGGTGTAAAACTTGCTAAAAGAAATAATGTACCGGTTGTTCCTATTGCACTATTAACCGATGCTTGGGGAAACGGTAAGATCATTAAAGAAGTCGGCAAAATTGATATAAATAAAAAAGTTAGAATATGTTACGGAAATCCGATTGAAGTAAAAGGAAATGGAATAGAAGAACATCAACTAGTAATAGATTTTATATCTAGAAAGTTGATAGAATGGGGTAGAGAAGATCTTGTTATTTAAGTAATTAATTGCACTTCTAGGGTGGATTAAAAAAAGTCTTAACAATTTCTTAACAATAGATTAATATTCTCTTAATATATACTTAATCACTTCTTGATATCATTGTGTGCACAAAAAATGGAGTATAACAATGAAAAAATCTTTTCTACTATCAATTTTACTTTTTACTTTTTTCATCAAAACTAACGCACAAGAAGACACATCAAAAGTAACACCGGAAGACTTGAAAGCAAAAATAGAAGAGCTAAAAGGTCAGGTTGAAGGATTGAACGAAACCTATTTGGAGACCAAAGCTACAGTTGATGCATTAAAAAAAATAAAGTTTTCTGGTTACATACAAACTCAAGTCCAATCAACTGAAGTTGACGGAGCCGCAACTTTTGCCGGTGGAAATTTTGCTTCAAATATGCACAACCGCATAATGGTTCGCAGAGGAAGATTGAAACTTACTTATGATAATGATTTGACCAACTATGTATTACAAATAGATGCTACTGAAAGAGGTCTTGGGTTAAAGGATGCATATATGTTGATAAAAGAACCATGGTTAAAATCATTTGCTTTTAAAGGAGGTGTATTTGATCGACCTTTCGGTTTTGAAATTGGTTATAGTTCATCTGCTAGAGAAACTCCGGAAAGAGCAAGAATATTTCAAACATTATTTCCTGGTGAAAGGGATTTAGGAATAAGCTTCGAATATACACCTTTTGTCCCGTTCGAAGATTTTCTTGGATATTTCAACTTCAAAGGTGGATTTTTTGCCGGTAATGGTGTTGCCGCAGAAGTAGATAATCAAAAAGATTTCATAGGAAGATTAGGTTTCCAACTTCCATTTTATGATGTAAATCTTGCTATAGATGGGGGTTTATCAATTTATACCGGCGGGGTAAAGTTGGCACCTGGCAAATCAATTTTTACTGTTAATAATTCTACACTTGCTTCTGTGGATTTGAAGACTACATATGCTGATAGAAACTACTTAGGTCTTGATTTACAAGTTTATTATGCTTTACCGTTATTAGGAAACTTTTCTTTACGCGGAGAATACATAAGTGGTAAACAGCCTGGTGGCAGCGCATCAAGTTCATCTTCTCCGACAGCATTACAAACCGGCGATTTGTATTTGAGAAATTTTTCTGGTTATTATCTTAACTATGTACAGAACTTAGGTGATAAAAACCAATTTGTACTTAAATATGATGTTTATGATCCTAACATTAATGTTGAAGCAGATCAGATTGGTGCAGTTGCGGCGGCAAAACTTGGATCTGGAGATATTAAGTACACCACTTTAGGAGTTGGATTAATTCATTATTGGGATGATAACATAAAATTTGTTCTTTATTATGATAGTGTAAGCAATGAGACATCCTCAAAATTGCCAGGATTCAATTCTGATCTAAAAGACAATGTACTTACTTTAAGAATTCAGTATAGATTTTAGTTAAACTTAAACAAAATTTAACATTTTGATAACATCAAATTGATTAAATAATCATCAAATTTGAAATAGTAAAATGAGGAAAGAATGAAAAATATATTTTTAATAATAGTTTTTGCTGCAATGGCTTTTGGGTTTAGCTATGATAATCAGGTTATAACAGTAAAGGGTTCTGATACTATGGTAATTTTAGCTCAACGCTGGGCAGAGAAGTATATGGAAAAACATCCTGGCGTAACCATTCAAGTAACAGGCGGCGGCTCCGGTACGGGAATAGCAGCATTGATAAATGGTTCTACAGATATTGCAAATTCTTCGCGCCCAATGAAACCTTCGGAAAGAGAAAAACTGAAACAGCGTTTCAACTCATTAGGTGTAGAAATAAAAACCGCTAAAGATGGGCTAAGTGTTTATTTTAATGAAAAAAATACATTGAGAGAACTAACTGTACAGCAAATTAAAGATATATATATCGGCAAAATTACTAACTGGAAAGAAGTTGGCGGCCAGGATGCAAAGATAATTGTTTATGGTCGTGAAAATAGTTCAGGAACATATGTTTATTTCAAAGATAATGTGTTAGGCGGTCAAGACTTTACTGCCAAAATGCAAAGCATGCCTGGTACTTCTGCTGTAGTAAATGCTGTTGTTAAAGATATAAATGCAATAGGTTTTGGCGGTGCTGCTTACGCTAAAGGTATTATTATGGCGGCTGTTAAAAAAGATGCTAATTCTAAAGCGTTTACACCAACAGAAGAAAATATTAAAAATAATAATTATCCGATTACGCGATTTCTATATATGTATTTAAAAACCAGACCAACTGGTGAAATGAAAGATTACATTGATTGGATATTAAGTGCAGAAGGACAATCGCTTGTTTCCAAAGTAGGATATTTTCCAGTTAAATAATTCAAATGACAGAAAAAGAAATTAATAATAAAAACTCACTCAGAAAAAAGTTTCGATGGAGTGAGTTTTTATCTGAATACATAATTAAAGGTGTTGCGTTTTTATCTTTCGCAATGATCATATTAATTTTTGTATTCGTGTTCAAAGAAACACTTCCTATTTTTTCAGCACAGAAAGAAACTTCCACTAGTCAAGAATTTTTACAATCAGAAACCTACGGTGAAGAACCGGGCTCAGCTATTGCTGATGATCAAGTTAGTGGTTATTCATCTTTATTATCTGAAAAAAAGGATGTGGCTGATTTCGAAAATCTAACTGGAAAAAATTGGCAGCCTGTTGGCGAAGCTCCAAAATATGGGTTGCTTCCTATTATAACTGGAAGTTTAAAGGTTACATTAATAGCTATTTTACTTGGCGCTCCTTTAGCAATACTTGCAGCAATTTACTCTGCCTTGTTCGCTCCAAAGAGGTTGAAAGAATTAATTAAACCAACCATTGAACTACTTGCTAGTTTTCCATCAGTTGTAGTTGGTTTTTTTGCATTAGTAACTCTCGCAACTTTTTTTCAAGAATTATTTGGTTGGACTTTTCGGCTTAACTCGTTTATTGGCGGGCTTGCAATGGCGCTTGCAGTTATTCCTATCATTTATACTGTAACTGAAGATGCATTAACCGCTATTCCCAAATTTATGACTGAAGCTAGTTTTGCTCTTGGTGCAAACAAATGGCAAACCGCTTTATTTGTTATTCTTCCAGCCGCAACACCTGGTGTATTTGCAGCATTACTTTTAGGTTTTGGAAGAGCTTTTGGTGAAACTATGATTGTACTAATGGCTACCGGAAACGCACCTCTCTCATCTTTAAATCCTTTCGAACCAGTTAGAACTCTATCAGCAACCATTGGTGCAGAAATGGCAGAAGTTGTTTTTGGTGACACACATTATACAGTTTTGTTTCTTATAGGCTCGCTCTTGTTTATAGTTACTTTCTTAATTAATGCAATTGCAGAATTTTACGTGCGCGCCAAGTTGATGAAGAGATTTAGAGGCGAGTGATGAATAATAAATATCTTGGCAAATCACTAATGCTTTTCTCTTTTGTTTCTGTTTTGTTGATAATCTCAGCACTAATTTTTATGCTGTTAGAAATTTATCTTGGCGGAAGATCTTATTTAACTTGGGAATTTCTAACCCAAGCTCCTAAAGAAGGAATGACAGAAGGTGGCATTTTTCCCGCCATAGTTGGTACTGTTTTGCTAGTTATTATAATGTCCATTGCTTGTATTCCTATAGGTACAATTACAGCAATTTATCTTAACGAATATTCAAACAGAAAATCTATATTTACTAGAATGATTCGATTTGCAGTAAACACTTTATCTGGTGTTCCATCAATAGTTTTTGGTTTATTTGGATTAGGATTTTTTATTCAATTTGTTGGTTCCGGAATGGATAAAGTTTTTACACCCGAAGGAGAACTTAATTGGGCTCAACCAAATATACTTTGGGCAAGCATGACAATGGCTTTTTTAACGATACCAATTGTTATCGTTTCAGTAGAAGAATCATTAAAAGCAGTTCCTGATGATTTACGTGCCGGAAGTTTAGCTCTTGGAGCAACAAAATGGCAAACCATAAGAAAAGTTGTTATTCCTAATTCACTTTCCGGAATATTAACTGGTTCAATATTAGCAATTGGTAGAGGAGCAGGCGAAGTAGCTCCAATTTTGTTTACTGGTGCTGCGTACTTTCTTCCTCACTTGCCAACCAAACTTACTGATCAATTTATGAATCTTGGTTATCACATTTACGTGATGACAACTCAATCAACAAATGTTGAAGCCACAAAAGGCATTCAATATGCAACTGCTTTTGTTTTATTGGCTTGTACATTTTCACTTTCTTTCATTGCAATTATTGTTAGATATCGATTTAGAAAAAAACAAATCACTTAGGATTTTTTAATGACAGAAACACCTAAAATAATTACTGAAAATCTTAATCTTTATTACGGCACGAAAAAAGCTTTAAATGGAATTACTTTTTCAATTTTTCCTAATAAAGTTACCGCTTTAATTGGACCTTCGGGTTGCGGTAAATCTACTTATTTACGTTCTCTTAATAGAATGAATGATTTGATAGATGGAGTTAAGATTGAAGGTAAAGTTTCAATTGATGATGTTGATATTTATTCGTCTGGTATTGATGTAGTAGAATTAAGAAAAAAAGTTGGAATGATTTTTCAGAAATCTAATCCTTTTCCAAAATCAATCTATGAAAATGTTGCATTTGGTCCCAAGATAAACGGTATAAAAGAAAAGAACAAATTAGATGAGATTGTTGAAACAAGTTTAATTAGAGCAGCTTTGTGGAACGAAGTAAAAGATGATTTAGGCAAAAGCGGTCTTTCTTTAAGCGGCGGTCAGCAACAGAGATTATGCATAGCTAGAGCGCTGGCTGTTGAACCGGAAATTCTATTAATGGATGAACCGGCAAGTGCGCTAGATCCTATTTCCACTACAAAAATTGAAGACTTGATTTTCGAATTGAAGAATAATTATACAATTATAATTGTTACCCATAATATGCAGCAGGCAGCGCGTGTTAGTGATTATTGCGCGTTTTTTTATATGGGAGACTTAATAGAATTATCCAACACTAAAAAGATGTTTACTGCACCTGATAAAAAACAAACTGAAGATTACATTCGAGGAAGATTCGGGTAAGAGAGGAAACTATGCAAGAACATTTTAAACAAGAAATTGAAAATCTCAAAAATAATCTTATCAGAATGGCATCTATTGTTGATGAAATGGTTGAGAAATCCATTACAGCGCTTGAAACTGGTGATTTAGAACTTTGCAAAGGAATTAAAGCAAAGGATTTGGAAGTTGATGCTTATGATAATCTTATCCAGACTCAATGTGAAAATGTATTAGCTTTGTTCACTCCATTAGCAAGCGATCTTCGTTTTGTCATGTCCGTTCTAATGATTAATAATCAGCTTGAACGTTGCGGAGATATTGCAGTAAATATTGCTCAAAGAGTTAAAAAGACAGTTGCTTTTAATTCCTTGATCAAAGAATCTCAAATATTGGAAGAAGCACAGCGTGCTCGTGAAATGTTGAAAAAGGCTATTGATTCATTTATCCATAATAATAGCGAACTGGCAAATGAGGTTTTATTAAGCGATGAAGCAGTTGATATACTAAATAAACAAAATTTCAAGTTTTTAGTTGCTAAAATGCAAGAAGACAGCTCAATTGTTGAAGCTGGAGCACATTTGTTAATTCTAACTCGTCAAGTTGAAAGACTAGCAGATCATGCTACTAATATTGCAGAAAACTTAGTCTTTTTTGTTGAAGCAAGAGTTGTTACTCATTTCAAAAAGATGAATAAACCAGCAAAAGAATAGTATTGAATATTTTAAAATTTTATACACTTGAATAGTTAAAATTTTTGCTTCCTTTAAGTTCATTTATTATCTTTTGAATAGAATGTTCTAAAGAGTAATTAATGGCAATAATAAAACCCAAAAAATTGGACAGAGGAGATGTAATTGGTGTTATTTCTCCCGCTTCCTCTCCAGAAGACCTTACCAGAATTGAACTCGGCGTTAAATATCTAGAAAACCTTGGATACAAAGTTGCTGTTGGAAAAAATGTTGGCAAAAAAGAAGGCTATTTAGCCGGTTCCGATAAGCAACGCGTTGATGATCTTCATGAAATGTTCAAACGTAAAGAAATTAAAGCAATATTTTGCGTTCGAGGTGGTTATGGCGCCGGCAGACTTCTTGATCAAATTGATTACAATCTAATTAAAAAAAATCCCAAAATTTTTGTTGGTTATAGTGATATTACAGCATTACAATCAGCATTTTACGCTAAAACTGGATTAGTATCTTTTGCGGGTCCGATGGTTGCTGTAGATTTTCATAACGAAGTTAGTTCATTTACCGAAGAAGTATTTTGGCGAACCATTACTTCTAATAAAAAAATTGGAAAATTAAAAAATCCACGAAATGAAAAGTTTTTAACATTGAGCAAAGGAAAAGGAACCGGAAGGTTATTAGGCGGTAATTTTACTGTTTTTTCTTCGCTATTAGGAACCGAATATTTTCCTAAAATGAAAGATGTTATTTTAATTCTTGAGGATATAAACGAAGCCCCGTACAGAATTGATAGGATGTTAAACCAATTTAGACTAAGTAAAGTATTTAAACAAGTTAAAGGAATCATTCTTGGTCATTTTGTTGATTGTGTTCCTCCAGATCCTACGGTAAGTTCGTTTACTCTTAATGAAGTGGTTTTAGAATATTTCCAAAAACAATTAAAACTTCCTGTTTTATACAATGTAAAGCATGGTCATATTAAGGACAATATTACCATTCCTTTTGGCTTGAAATGCTCGATAAATACAACTTCAGGGACAATTGATATTCCAGAGAATGCGGTAAGTTAGTTTACCGCATTTTTTAAGCATTTTTCCAGTTTTGGAAGAATAACCTTTAACCTTCTCTCTTTTAAGAAAATCCATCGTTTTTATCTCATTTTTATCTTAATTATATAATTAAACAAGTGGTATAATTATTGACGAAACCTTTATGATCTAAATACGGAAGGGAATATGGAATTTATAGATGAAGTGAAGATTTCTTCGTTAATAGCAGATGAAAAGTTGAGTAGTACTGATCTTCAGAAAGAAATATTACAAAAATCAAAAGATGCAAAAGGCTTAACTCTTCAAGAAAGTGCAGCTTTACTTAAAATTTCTGATATAGAACTTTTAGAAGAGTTATATCAAACTGCAAAAGAAATTAAAGAAAAAATATACGGTAATAGATTAGTCCTTTTTGCACCATTATATGTTACTAATGTTTGCGTTAATAATTGCATGTACTGCGCTTTCAGAAGAGATAATAAAGAACTTACTCGTAAAACTCTTTCCATTGAAGAAGTAAGACAAGAAACAGAATACTTAGTAGGGCAAGGACATAAACGTGTTTTATTAGTTTGTGGTGAGCATCCTAAAAAAGCAAGTATGGATTTTATTGGAGAATGTGTAAAAACAATTTACAATGTTTCTGTAAATAATGGAAATATACGCCGGATTAATGTAAATGCCGCTCCAATGAGTATTGAAGATTTTAAAACATTAAAAAGTTTTGGAATTGGCACATATCAATGTTTTCAAGAAACCTATCATTACGATACTTATATGAAAATGCATCCAGATGGCCCCAAGCGTGATTATGCTTGGCGTTTGTATGCAATGGATAGAGCAATGGAAGCCGGAATTGATGATGTTGGAGTTGGTGCACTATTTGGTTTAACATATTGGAAATTCGAAACTTTAGCACTTCTTAGTCATGCGTTCAATCTTGATCAACGCTATGGAATTGGTCCGCATACAATGTCTGTCCCAAGATTGGAACCTGCATTCAACGCACCGGCTACGGATAAACCTCCATTTGCAGTTAATGATGGCGATTTTAAAAAACTTATAGCAGTAATTCGTCTTGCCGTTCCTTATACAGGAATAATTTTATCTACACGTGAACGAGCTGAATTGAGAAGAGATTTATTTAATGTTGGAGTTTCACAAATTAGTGCAGGTAGCAGAACTTCTCCGGGTGCTTATCAAGAATCAAAAGAAAGCTTGAGGGAACATGAAATGGAACAATTTCAGCTTGGCGATCACAGAACATTAGATGAAGTTGTAAATGATGTTTGTGAACTGGGTTATATGCCAAGCTTTTGTACCGCATGTTATAGAAGTGATAGAACCGGCGATAGATTTATGGAATTTGCGAAGAACGGAACAATTAATTTGATGTGTGTACCTAATGCAATTTCAACCTTTCAAGAATATACTAATGATTTTGCTTCTGAAAAAACAAAAGAAACTGCCCAAGAATTTATCAAAAGTGAAATGGAAAAATTGGAAGGAGCAACAAAAAATAAAACCGAAAAAATGGTTAAACGAGTTAACAACGGCGAAAAGGATGTTTTTTTCTAGTCATGATACAATCTGAACTTTTAAATAAAGACGAACTGACTCGCGATGATATTATTTTTCTTCTCAACCTTAAAGAAAAAGAAGATTTACAGTTGTTGTACTCACGCGCTGATGAAATACGTGCTCAATATTGTGGTGATGAAGTTCATCTTCGTGGAATAATTGAATTATCTAATTTCTGCGAACAGAATTGTGTTTATTGCGGCTTACGAAAAGATAATCAAGAATTGCCTCGTTTCAGAATGACACCAGAAGAAGTAATAGAAACCGCGCGCATTATTACGAATCTTGGAATTTTTACAATTGTTCTGCAATCCGGTGAAGATTCACATTTCGATTCGGATATTATTTCATATATCATTTACCAAATAAGGCAGAAATCAAACGCGGCAATAACACTTAGTTTAGGAGAGAGATCTTTTGATGAATACCGCGCATGGAAAATTGCCGGCGCTGATAGATATTTACTTAAACACGAAACTGCAAATCATAAGCATTACGAAGCTTACCATTTTAAAGATAAGCTTTCTGAACGATTAGAACACCTTAGGTTTTTGAAATCAATTGGTTATCAAATTGGATCTGGTAATTTAATTGGACTCCCAATGCAAACAATTGAAGATCTGGCTGATGATATACTTCTTTGTAAATCTCTTGATTTAGATATGGCTGCTTTCGGGCCATTTATTCCTTCTCCGCTAACTCCGTATCAGCACCAAAAAACTGGAGAAGCAGAGCTTACACTAAAAGTTACTGCTGTAGCAAGAATAGTTTTAAAGACAGTACATATTCCAGCCACTACTGCACTCGATACAATTGATCCAATTGGACGTGAGCGAGGTTTAACCGCAGGTGCTAACGTTGTAATGCCGGATCTTACTCCATTTCCATACCGCGAGCAATATCAAATCTATCCCGGTAAACGGGGTAGTACTGACGACCCGCTTGAAAGTACCGCACGACTTCAAAAAAGAATTGAAGCACTCGGCAGAAAAATTTCCTACAAACGTGGCGATTCCTTGAAACTGGAAGTATAGCCTCTATTTAACACTTCTTTGATTTTATATTTGAATGTATATTTGAGTAGTAAAAAAACAAAAGGATATACAATGAAGAAAAACTTTTTATTGTTATTATTAACCGTTTTTGTTGTAGCATGCAATACAAATAAAGATAGAGATACTTTTAACGAAGCTGAAAAGAAATTCGGTGAAAAGAAATATTCAGAAGCTTTAGCTGATTATAAGCTAGTTATTGATGAGTATTCTTCTAGTGATTACGCTGCTAAAAGCTTGCTGAAAGTTGGCTCTATGTATCAGATGTTTTTAGTACAAAATGTTTCTAATGAAGAATCCAATATAAAAGCTGTAGAATTTTACAGAGAATTATACAATAATTTCCCAAATTCTGTGGATGCACCAAAAGCTTTGTTTATGTCCGGATTTATTCTTGCAAACAACTTGAATAAACTTGACGAAGCAAAAATAACCTATCAAACTTTTTTAGATAAATACTCCCAAAATGAACTTGCTGCTCAAGTAAAGATGGAATTAGAAAATCTTGGTAAAACTCCAGAAGAGATTTTACAAAATAAACTTTCTTCAAAATAGTGTCAGTTCGAGCGCAAGACTTTAGAAAATTTCTTGATCCTTCAGTTGTATCAAAACTAAAAACTCTCGAGCTGCGGGCAAGAATGGTTGTTGAAGGATTTATGGTTGGACTTCACAAAAGTCCATATCATGGATTCAGTGTTGAGTTCAGTCAACATCGCCCATATATGCAAGGCGATTCCCTCAAAAATGTAGATTGGAAAGTTTACGCGAAAAGCGAAAAATATTTCATTAAACAATTTGAAGAAGAAACAAATCTGATAAGTCACATCTTTTTAGATGTTAGCAATTCTATGAAATTCAAGTATGATTCTAATGTAACAAAATTAGATTATGCTACAAATCTTGCAGCTGCATTAAGCTATATCATGATCAATCAACAAGATTCTGTTGGACTAATAACTTATTCAGATTCAATACAAAGTTATTTACCGCCCAAATCCAACAGGGTTTATTTATCAAAGTTACTTTCTACTTTGGCTATTGCTAAACCGGCAGGGAAAACCAGCATTAATAAATGCTTGGATGAAGTTACAGAAAAAATTAAAAAACGTGGGCTCACAATAATTATCTCTGATTTCTTCGATGACATTGAAAAAATAATTTCGGCTTTAAAAAGAATTCATTTTAAGAAGAATGAAGTTATCGTATTTCAAATTCTGGATCCGGTTGAAAAAAGTTTCGGCTTCGACCGAGATGCTATTTTTATTGATATGGAAAGCGGAGAAAAACTATCTTCACAGCCACATCACATACAAAAAGCATATCAAGAAGCTATGAAAGAATTTTTAGGAAAAATAAAAGCTGAGTGTTTGAATCTTGGCATTGAGTACAATCTAATAGATACAAGGCAATCATTCGATAAAGCGTTGATGAGTTATTTTTCTAAAAGGGCAAAACTGGGGTAGATTTTCTCACAGGTTAATTACTTCACATAGGCGGGCTTCATTTCGTTTTGAGTATAAACAATTTACTATATTGCAATAAAATTTTGCGAAATCTTTTATGGAAAACTTAATAGGAAAGGTAATAGACAATTTTAGGATAGTTTCCGTTCTTGGAAAAGGAGGAATGGGAATTGTTTATAAAGCATACGATACTAGATTAGACCGATACGTTGCAATTAAATTATTAAGCTCTTCTGTTATTGATAAAGAAAGATTTGTAGAACGTTTTAAAAGAGAAGCAAAAAATCAAGCGAAGCTTACTCATCCAAATATTGTAGCTGTCTATGGGTTTATTGAATATTCCAATTTACTTGGAATTGTTATGGAATATGTTGAAGGTGAGAGTTTAGAAAAAGTTGTTGATAGGCAAGGAAGATTCAATCTTCAAGATGTTATTTATATACTAAAACATTTGCTGCAAGGAATTGGTTACGCACACCAAAGAGGGTTTATTCACCGTGATATTAAACCTTCAAATATTATTCTTAATAAGGAGGGAATTACCAAAATAATGGATTTTGGTATTTCTAAATCGTTGTATGATAACAATATGACGAAAACGGGTTCAAAAATAGGCACGGTTTATTATATGAGTCCGGAGCAAATCCGCGGACATGATGTAACGAATAGAAGCGATATTTACTCTATTGGCTGTACAATTTATGAAATGATTACTGGACAGCCTCCGTTTGATTTTACAAGTGAATACGAAGTAATGGATGGTCATCTTAAAAAAACTATTCCTAAGATGAGCGAGCGTGTTCACGGCTTGCCAGAAAAACTAGAAAAGATAATTGCTAAAGCACTTCAAAAAGATGCAAATGCCAGATATGCAAATTGCGAAGAAATGTACAATGAAGTTTTAGATGTCGATAAACACCTTTCTAAAATCCAAACCAGTTATTTTGAAAAAGTCCCACAGAGAAGTAAAAAATATAAATTCTTAGCTGCCTCAACATTTATTGGAGCCGGAATTTTTCTGCTGGTTCTAATGTATTTAGTTATAAATCAAGTTTCTTCAATATTAAACAGTAATGAACTTGAAAAATTCAAAAAGCACAGCATTCAGAGTTTATTTGAATCTGATAGCAAGAAAATGAAGCTTTCTGAATTAACAAGAATATCTAGTGGTGTTATATCAAACTTGAATTCTATTTCGTTTTCGCCGGATGCAAATTTTGCAATAGTAGTTGGTGATTCTAGTTCTATACTAACTTCGACTAATGGTGGCGATACTTGGCTAAAAAAACTTTCAGCCCGTAAATTGAATTTAAGCGATGTACATTTACTACGTAATGGAAATGCTGTACTTGTTGGAGATTCATCAGCAATTTATTATGGAATAAATAACCTCGATTCTCTTATTAGAATTCCTCAGCCACCTGGTAATACTTTTTTTAGAGTAAAATTTTTTAATCAAGTTGGTTTTATAACCGGGAATAAAGGTGTAATACTAAAGTCTTTAGATGGTGGTTACTCATGGACTCAAACTAAAACTAATGTAAAAGAAATATTGTTCGACATATCTTTCTTTGATGACAAAAGGGGTTTTGCAGTTGGTTGGAATGGAACCATTATTGCCACAACAAACAGCGGTGATAGCTGGTACAAAGTTAATAGTGAAGAAAAGGGAGCTGATCGTAATTACCTTAAATCTATTGATGTAAATGATAGAGGTTATGGTTTAATTGTTGGCGGAGATGGCACAATACTTAGGACAACCAATTATGGAAATACTTGGGAAAAACTTGATATTAAATTTTCCGGCGGATTTCAAAAGGTTAAAATTATTAACGAAGATTATAGTTTAATTATTGGAAGCAAAGGAGTTATTTTAGTTTCTAAAGATAAAGGTGAAACATGGAACGTTGTAGACTCTCGTGTTTATTCTAATCTAAACGGACTTGCTGTAAGTGCTTATGGCAAGATATTCATCGTTGGAATTAATGGTATGATTTACAGAATTCAATAATTGGAGAAATTGTGGATAAATTTGTTATTCAAGGTGGTAAAAAATTATCCGGAAAAGTAAAAGTAAGCGGTGCCAAAAATTCCGTTCTAGCACTACTTCCAGCTACATTATTGAATTCCGGCATGAATAAAATTGAAAACGTACCGCTAGTAAACGATGTTTATACTATGATAAAACTGTTGCAGCAATTGGGCATAAAATCTGAGTTTAGTGATCAAATAGTTAAACTGGATACAACAGGTATTAACAGTCAATTTGCACCTTACGAGCATGTAAAAAAAATGCGAGCTTCAATATATGTTCTTGGTCCGCTTCTTTCTCGTTACGGATATGCAAAAGTTTCTATGCCTGGTGGATGCGCTTGGGGACCTAGACCAATTAATCTTCACCTTGAAGCGATGAAAAAACTTGGGGCAGAAATTGAACTTGAAGAAGGTTACATAATCGCGAAATCAAAAAAGTTAATTGGAAATAGAATCCATTTTGATGTTTCGTCTGTTGGCGCAACAGGTAACGCAATTATGGCTGCTTCTTTGGCAAAAGGCTTAACCCTTATTAGCAATGCCGCAATTGAACCAGAGATAACACAACTTGCAGAATATCTCAACCTTATGGGTGCAAAAATTAACGGAGTTGGAACAACAATTCTTGAAATTGAAGGAGTTGATGAACTAATGCCGGCTTTAATAACTAACATTTCCGATAGAATTGAAGCTGGAACTTTACTCTGCGCGGCGGCAATAACAAAAAGTAAAATAGAGCTAGAATACAATTCTCCAAATCACATTGATGCTGTACTGGCAAAACTTGCCGATAGCGGAATTGAAACAGTTTTTGAAGAAGGCGTAATTAATATAAATGCAGAAAATAGTTCAGCTCAAAGTGTTGATGTAACAACTGCTGTTTATCCTGGTTTCCCGACCGATATGCAAGCACAGTGGATTTCGCTTATGGCGCTTACTAATGGAACATCAACAATTACAGACACTATTTATCATGATAGATTTAATCATGTTCCAGAACTTGTTCGCTTAGGTGCAAAAATTGAAGTGAACAATAATAGTGCAATTGTTAAAGGAGTAAAATCCTTGCGTGGAGCAAAAGTAATGAGTACAGATTTACGAGCAAGTGCTTGCTTAGTTCTAGCCGGTCTCGCAGCCGAAGGAACTACAGAAGTATTGAGAATTTATCATCTTGACCGCGGCTATCAAAAAATAGAAGAAAAACTAATAACTTTAGGCGCTGATATTCAAAGAGAAACAACAACGGAATTTTAGATTGCCAACTTTTCTTAATATTAGATCTAAGGGTGCAATTCCATTATTATCTCTTTTTCTGATTAACATTTACCTAATTTACCTGCCACTTACAAACTCACTTGGTTATGAGTTTGTGTTAGTAAATTCTGTTATTCTATTTATTATTGCCGGTTATTTTACAAGTAAAAAACTCAAAACCGAAACATCACTCAGTTTTTTTAGCTTCATTCTTACAAACCGCTTTGCACTTCTATCTTATTTAGTAATTCCACTTATTGTTGGTTTGTTTTCAAGTTTTTTTAATTCTATGTGCCCGATAAATGACGGATTAGCTTTTTATATCACAATACTTTTACCAGCTTTTATAATAGGAATAATTTTAGCTTTTCTCTCTTCATCGATAACAGCAAAGTATAATCGATACATTTTTTCGTTAATAACTTTATTTCTCATTTTAGCATCGTTGCTTGAATTTTATTTGCTACCGCAAGTTTACTTTTACAATCCGCTATTCGGGTTCTTTCCTGGCACTATTTACGATGAAGATATTTCGGTGAACATAAGTTTGATATTATTCCAATTCTTCAACCTATCTTTATTTGGAATAGGACTTTATTTCATTACCAAACTAAACAGCAAATTAAAAACACTGCAAAAAACTGCTTTTATAATATTATTGTTGAGCTTTTCAGTATTGCTAAAACCTTTGATTGGCTTTTCAACTACTAAATCAAAACTAGAAAAAGAATTAAGAAATAAAATAACTACTGAGCATTTTGAAATCTTTTTAGGAGATAGTGTAAAGAAATCCGATTATGAGTTTATTGCCTTACAACATGAATATTATTATGAAAGAGTAAAAGAGAGATTACAATTAAATGACACGCATTTGATTACATCTTTTCTGTTCAATGATAAAAATCAGAAAAGGAAATTGTTTGGTGCAGGAAATGCAGATGTTGCGAAGCCATGGATGAATATGATTTTTTTGAATTACACTAATTATCAATCAACTCTTAAGCATGAAATTGTACATGCAGTTGCTGCTAAGTTTGGTGTTACTCCTTTTAGAGTTGCGGAGAATATAAACTCTGCTATGATAGAAGGTCTTGCTATGTTTATTGAAAACGACTTTGATGGCTTTACAGTTAACTATGGAGCAAAACTTGCTTACAACAATAACTATAAAGTCAATCTAAAAGATCTGTTCAATTCCGGTAAGTTTTTTACTAACTATTCTTCATTAGCATATATTTATTCCGGTGCTTTTCTCGAGTTTATTTCGAATAAGTTTGGTATAGACAAAGTAAAAAACCTATACGCAGACCTAAACTTTGAAAAAATTCTTGGAGAAAGTTTCAACTCATTAGTCATACAATTTGAAGAATATCTAACTGATTCTAATTTTTCTGGAAAACAAAATGAAGCACAGCTTTATTTTGGCGGACAAACAATATTTAAAAAGTTTTGTCCAAGAATGGCTGCTAATGAATTAAAAGAAGCCCAAAATGAGTTTGTTAAAAAGAATTATTACTTATCAGCGGAAAAATATTTATCGGTTTACAAATATGCTGCATCAGCAAGTGCGTTAAATGGCTATATTGTATCGCTTAAGAAGCTGAAAAAGTATAATCACGCAATAACAGTTTTAGAAAAAGAAATAAACAAATTCAACAAAAGCCAATCTCTTTACAATTTGGAACTGCAATTAGCGGATTGTTATTTGCTAAGCGGTGATACTATAAAAGCAAATCACTATTATAATATCATCGAAAAGCAGAACCCTCATCAAAATTATTTGGATTGGATAAATTTACTTAAAATAATTTGGAAGCATGAGGGATCAGAAAGATTAAAAATATTTTTATCCGCAAATGAAACGGAAAGAACAAATGTTTTGTTAAATCTATATGACAAAACAAAAAACATTTGGATTATTCAATTCTTGCCTGGTCTAGACATTCAAGAGACAGAAAAGATGAAAAAAATATTTGAAGAACTGTATGAAGGAAGCAAAATCTCAGATTACACTTCAAGAAAAGCAGCCGTAATTATCTCAAACTTACTATTAAAGAAAAAAAGGTATGAAAGCGCAAAGCTAATTGCGATAAAAGCTGTAGAAAACTTTACTGATGAAAATAGAAAAATATCATTAGTAGAAAATTTAAGAATGGTAAATTGGTTTGTTAATTTTGCGCCAGAGACTAAGCTGAAAATAGAACCAATAAAATGAATCTAAAAGAAAATCTTTCTCAATACTCTTACTTATCAAAAATAACCGAAGTTGCCGCTCTTCGTAATGAACAAGTTTATCTCGTTGGCGGATTTGTGCGAGATATCTTAATTGGCAGATTAAAAAAAGAAATGGATTTTCTAATTGTTGGTGATGGACCGGCATTCGCAAAAAAATTAGCGGAAAATTTAGGTATTAATGAAATTGTAATATTTAAAAACTTTGGTACAGCACATTTTGATTACAATGGAATGGCTTTAGAATTTGTTGGTGCGCGTAAAGAATCCTACAATAAAAAAAGCCGCAATCCAATAGTAACTAGCGGGTCACTTGATGATGATTTAAACAGAAGAGATTTTACGGTTAATACTTTAGCTGTCTCAATGAATTTAGATGATTTTGGTGAATTGTTAGATAAATTTAATGGTCATGAAGACATTAAAAATAAGATTATTAAAACTCCTCTTGATCCATTAAGAACTTTTGATGATGATCCATTGCGGATTATGCGCGCTTTTCGCTTTGCTTCTCAATTAAATTTCGAAATTGAAACCTCTGTTATTTTAGCTGCTACTAAAATGGCTGAAAGACTTAAGATTGTTTCTCAAGAAAGAACTACCGAAGAATTCTTAAAAATTCTCGAATCGCCTAAACCAAGTATTGGCTTGAAACTGCTTTATGAAAGTGGAGTACTGAAAATAGTCTTTCCAGAGATTCATAATCTTGGTGGACAAGAACAGAGAAAAGACTTTCATCATAAAGATGTTTTTTATCATACTTGCAAAGTTGTTGATAATATTTCAAATGTAAGTAACGATGTTTGGCTCCGTTTTGCCGCACTTGTGCATGATATAGCAAAGCCTTTAACTAAAAAATTTGTAGAAGGAATTGGCTGGACTTTTCACGGGCACGAAGAACTTGGCGCGAGGATGATGAAAGGTATTTTTAATAGAATGAAACTTCCGCTTACTAAGCTTGAGCATATTGAGAAATTGATACGACTTCATTTGAGACCGATTGCGTTGGTAGATGAAATTGTTACAGACTCTGCAATTAGAAGATTGATTGTCGCAGCAGATGAAGATCTGGAAGATCTAATTACACTTTGCCGCGCTGACATTACTAGTAAAAATCCGGAAAAAGTGAACCGCTATTTAGAGAATTACGAAATTGTTATGCAAAAAGTTCGTGATGTAAAAGAAAGAGATCAGTTAAGAGCATTTCAATCTCCTATCAGAGGAGAGGAAATTATGAGTGTTTGTGGTATTAATCCTTCTAAACTTGTGGGTGAAATAAAGACTGCAATAGAAGATGCAATATTAGATGGTAAAATTGGAAACAATTACGAAGAAGCATACAATTACTTTATGCAAATAAAAGATGAATTCTTAAAAAAATAACAGATTAGCGTAACTTTTAATACATCAAATTCGTCTTAAATATCAGTAAATTAAATAATGTTCTCAAAAGGAGAATTTCATGAAGAAGTACTTATTTATAGTATCGGCACTTTTGGTTACGATTCCAACATTTGCACAGAAACAGTTAACACTTGATGAAGCAGTTAGGATAGCTTTACAGAAAAACACAAACCTAATAAAATTAAAAAATAGTCTCGACGGAGCAAAAGCTCAGTTAAAAAGCGCTTACGGAGATCTATTACCGAGTTTGGGCGCTCAAGCGAATTTTAATTGGCAAAGAATTGAAGATGCGGGTAGCAGTCAGAGAAACTTTCTAGGAGAATTGGTTCAAGTTCCGGCTTCAACTGTAGAAAACAGAAGTTACAGCGCAGGAATTGGCGGCGGAGTTACATTGTTCGATGGCTTAGCTAATTATGCTAACATTTCTCAAAAGCAGAATAACTTGAAAGCTTCAGAATACAATATCTCTAAAGTCAAACAAACAATTGTTTATCAAACAACAGATTTTTACTATGTTGTTCTCAATGCTGAAGATTTAATGCATGTTCGCGAAGAGAATGTAAAATATTTCCAAAAGTTTTTCGAAAGTGTAAATGAAAGAAATAATTTGGGCTCAGTTGCTATTGCAGATGTTTATGCAGCTCAAGTTCAACTTGGCAACGCAGAACTCGCTCTAATTCAAGCACAAAATGCTTTTGATCAAGCAAAAAACGGTTTACTAAGTTATTTAGCTCTAAATGTTATGGAAGATTATTCTTTGGTCAATCCTTTTGGGGGAGATAAAGTAATTGATACGAACTCATACTTAAAGAATTTCGACGATTTACATACTATGGTTAAAGTTGCATTAGATAAAAGATTTGATTTTAAGAGTCAACAATTAGAAGTTAATTCTGCAATTAAAGGCGAAACAATTGCATTTTCTGATGTTCTTCCTACACTCTCTGCAAATTATAATTATGGTACTGGTGCAGTTTCTATAAACAAATTGTTTGATAGAAAATCCTTGAGCGTAGGTATGTCTTTAAACATTCCAATCTTTTCACGTTTTGCTACAGAAACCGCTATTCAGATGTCAGAGATCAACACAATGAATGCTAAAGAAGATTTGCTGGCTCTTGAAAGACAAATAAAAATTGAAGTTAAACAAGGCTACAATGATTTAGTAGCGGCAAAGAAAAGTTTAGAAGTTGCACTTAAAAATGTTACTGCTGCAGAAGAGAACAGAAAAATTAACCAAGAAAGATATAACCTTGGCTCTGCAACAATTCTGGAAGTCTTACAAGCAAATAGAGATTTTGTAGACGCACAAAGAAATAAAATTAACACAGTATTTGATTTCTACCGCCAGTATGATA
This sequence comes from uncultured Melioribacter sp., assembly GCA_964631495.1. Taxonomy (GTDB): domain Bacteria; phylum Bacteroidota; class Ignavibacteria; order Ignavibacteriales; family Melioribacteraceae; genus Stygiobacter. Next base: position 20,085 of record CAZVYT010000019.1, read on the forward strand.
AGCTTAATAACGCAATCGGTAGATTAGATTTTTCGAAATTTGAATAAAAATTACATCAAGGAGTAAAGCGAAATGGCTAACGGCAAAAAAAACAAAAAGAAACTTTTCATTTTCGGCGGATTAGGTCTGCTGGTTGTTATTATACTTCTATTGGTTGTTTTTGGCGGTGATAAAGAAAACATTGTAACTGTTCAGACAGAAAAAGTAGAAAAAAGAACAATAACACAAGTAGTTTCTGCAACAGGTAAAATAAACCCAGTATACCAGGTTATGATTAGCGCGGAAGCAACCGGCGAAGTTGTTTACTTAGGTGTTAAAGAAGGCGATGTTGTAAGAAAAGGACAGCTTTTAGTTAGAATTAAACCGGATATTTATGAGGCTCAGCGTAATAATACTGCAGCGCGGTTAGATCAAGCAAAAGCTTCTTTAAGTTCTACAAAAGCACAATTAGATAAAGTTGAATCAGATTATAAGCGAGTTCAAGGTTTATTCCAGAAGAAACTTGCAAGCGACTCAGAACTTGAAGCCGCAAAATCTACTTATCTACAAACTCTTGGTAGCTATGAATCACAAAAATCATTTGTGGTTCAATCTGAAGCTGCATTAAAAGAAGCAAATGAAACATTGAACAAGACATACGTTTATGCACCTATGAATGGAACAATTAGCAAACTTAGCGTTGAATTAGCTCAACGTGTTCTTGGAAGTAATTTTAGCCCGGGAACAGAAATTCTAACTGTCGCTGATTTAAGTCAAATGGAAGCACGTGTTGATGTTGATGAAAACGATGTTGTTTTGATTACAGTTGGTGATGATGCAAAAGTTAAAGTTGATGCTTTTGGCGATAAGGAATTTAAAGGTAAAGTTACACAAATTGGCAATAGCGCTGTTTCTAAAGGATTAGGAACTCAAGATGAAGTTGTAAACTTCCAAGTTAGAGTATTAATTGAAGATCCGGATAAACAATTACGCCCGGGAATGTCTTGCGATGCTGATGTGAAAACAGAAACCAAATCTGATGTTATGGCTGTCCCAATTCAAAGCGTAACTGCAAGAATGGATAAACCAATGATGAAAGAAGATGGTGAAGAAGGTGAAGATCAGCCACAAGCAGAAAAACCAAAGAATGGAAAAGCCAATAAAGCAAAAGAAGTTGTTTTCCTTTCTAATGATAACAAAGCTAAAATGATTGAAGTGAAAACCGGAATTAGTGATGACACTTACATTGAAATTCAAAGCGGATTAAACGGCGGTGAAGAAGTAATTACTGGTCCTTACAAAGCAATTTCTAAAGAATTAGAAGAAGGAACAAAAATTTCATTGCAATCCAAGCGCAAAGGCGTTAAAGAGAAAAAATAATTTCCCCGCAAAACGGGATTATTAACTAAAACGAGAAAGAAAATGAACATCATAAACATTGAACATATTGCAAAAATATATCAGGTAGGTTCGGAAGAAGTTCATGCGCTTGCTGATGTTTCTGTAAAAATTGATAAAGGCGAGTACGTTGCTATTATGGGTCCATCCGGTTCCGGAAAATCAACCTTAATGAACATTCTTGGTTGTCTCGATTCGCCAACGAAAGGAATCTATAATTTTAACAATGTTAATGTCAGTCAGATGAATGATAATGAATTGGCAAAAGTTAGAAATAAAGAGATCGGTTTTGTTTTTCAGACATTTAATTTACTTCCAAGATCAGACGCGCTACACAATGTTGAACTTCCATTAATTTATGCAGGCTTGCCTTCATCAGAAAGAAAAGAAAGAGCAAAAGAAGCACTAAATCATGTTGGTCTTTCTGATAGAATGCACCACAGACCTAATGAACTTTCGGGCGGTCAGCGCCAACGCGTTGCAATTGCAAGAGCTCTTGTTACAAGACCATCTATTATTTTAGCGGATGAACCAACCGGTAACCTTGATACTAAAACCGGCGAAGACATTATGGCTTTATTCAACGAAATTTATGAACAAGGAAATACAATAATTCTTGTAACACACGAAGAATATATCGCCGAACATGCCGAAAGAATATTGAGAATTAGAGACGGTTTGATTGAAAAAGATTTGCATGTAAAAGATAGATATATTCCAAAGAAAAACGGTGTATCTAAAAATTAAGGAAAAAAATGAAAGACATTTTATTTGAACTAAAAGAGGGATTGCTAATATCTTTAAGGGCAATTCGCGCCAATAAAGTACGTTCAATTTTAACAACATTAGGTATAATAATTGGCGTAACTTCCGTAGTTCTTATGTCAACTGCTATAAAAGGAATTGATAACGCTTTTCAAACTGGTGTTGCTTCTCTTGGTTCTGATAATCTTTACATAGATAAATGGGAATGGTTTAATAATGACACACCCTGGTGGGAATTGCGCAACAGAAAAAATCTAGATTTAGATGATTTCAAAAAGTATAAAGAATTAGCTAAGATGCCTATTGCTGCTGCTCCAACTGTATGGACTAATCAATCTATAAAGAATAAAGATAAAGCAGTAGATTTTGTAATGATTCAAGGTACTAACGAAGATTACATAAAAACTACTAACCTTTCTTTTAACGAAGGAAGATTTTTTAACGAGCTCGAAAGCAATGGTGGAAGAAATGTTGTAGTCTTAGGTAGTGAAATAGCTAAAACTCTTTTCCCGCAGGGATATGCTTTAGATCAAGAAGTGAAAATTAAAGGACGCAAATTCAAAGTAGTTGGAGTTTTAGAAGAACAAGGAAGCTGGGTGATGGGAAATTTTAACCCAGACAAACAAGCTTTCATTCCAATACAAAATGTGTTCAAGTATTTCCAAGGTGAAGGATTTAGAAGCGTTACTATTAACATACGCGCTCGTAATAGCCAACTTGTGGAAGCTACCAAAGAAGAAGCTGTTGGTTTGATGAGACGTGTTCGCGGTTTAGCATATAATGAAGAAAATGACTTTTCTATTAATCAGCAAGAAGGTCTTCTTAACACAATTAACGAAACTGTTGGCGTTATTCAAATTGCGGGATTATTTATAACTGGATTGTCCTTATTTGTGGGAGCAATTGGAATAATGAATATCATGTTTGTTTCTGTTAAAGAAAGGACTAAAGAAATTGGAATTAGAAAAGCTATCGGCGCTAAACGAAGATCTATTCTAGGTCAATTTATCACCGAATCGGCAATCATTTGTCTGTTAGGAGGATTAGTTGGGTTAGGAATTGCTACACTTTTAAGTTTAGTAATAAATCAATTTTTACCAACTTCTGTGCAAATAGATGCTGTCATTTTAGCAATTGTCATTTCGGTATTAACCGGAATTCTTTCCGGCTTTGCGCCAGCATATACAGCGGCAAAATTAGATCCAGTAGAAGCTTTGAGGTACGAATGAGAATCATCGAAGTTATTTTAGTTGCACTTTCTTCTTTACATGCCAATAAATTGCGTTCAACACTAACTATACTTGGTATTGTAGTTGGAATATTTTCTATAATTGTTATCAGCACTGTTATAGAAATGCTTCAAACTAGTATTGAAAAAGGTGTTTCACAATTAGGTCAAAATACTTTTCAAATTCAGAAATGGCCGGCTGTAAATGAAGGTGGTAACAACCGCGCACGCTTTAGAAACCGTCCGGATATTACTTTAGAAGAATATTATGCTTTAAGAGAAAAACTTACCGAAGCAAAATATGTTGGTGCCGAGCAATGGAATTTTGGAGTTCAAATAAAGGCAGGCGGACGTGAAACTAACCCAAATATTCAAATTAGCGGTGTAACTCCAGAGGCTTTTCCGAACAATAAATGGATAGTTGAAGATGGAAGAGGTATTAGCGATAGAGATGTTCAAAGTTATCAGAACTTTATTGTTTTAGGACCTGATATTTCTAAAAAACTATTTCCTTATATGAGTGCATTGGATCAATATGTAAATGTTGATGGCACAAAACTAAAAGTAATAGGTGTGCTTGAATCTCAAGGAGATGTTTTTGGACAAAGCAGAGATAACTTTGCAATTATGCCGCTTACAACTTTTCAATCGATTTACGGAAAAAGATTTAGAAGTATAAACATAACAGTTATGGGATATGAAGATGGATCTTATACAGATTTAATGGAAGTTGCATCCGGATATTTTAGAACGATAAGAAGAGTAATGCCTGGCGAACCTAATAATTTTGATATATTCTCGAATGAAAGTGTTCTATCTCAAATTAATAATATAACAAGTGGTGTTAGGATCGGTTCATTAGTTGTTGCCGGAATTGCTTTGCTAGCTGCTGGAGTAGGTATTATGAATATTATGCTGGTTTCAGTTACAGAAAGAACCCGCGAAATTGGAATTCGTAAAGCAATTGGCGCTCGTCGAATTAATATTCTTTTTCAATTTTTAAGCGAAGCTGTAGTTTTAAGCTTGTTAGGAGGTTTAGCGGGTATCTTTCTCGGCATAATTGTCGGCAATCTTGCCGGCTCATTTCTTAATGCCGATGCTGTTATTCCTATTGATTGGGTAATAATTGGTGTTGTACTTTGTGTTGTAATTGGTGTTACTTTTGGCACATATCCGGCTTACAAGGCATCTAACCTAGATCCTATCGAAGCGCTTCGTTACGAATAAAAAAAATTAAGAGGCTGCAATTTTTTGCAGCCTTTTTTGTTTTAAAAATAGCTTAGTTATATTGCAAAAAGAAAAACATAAGTAATGAACATGAAGAATTTCTTTATTGAGTTTGGGGAAGTATTGGCAATTGCTCTAAGAGCAATTAGAGCCAATAAACTTAGGTCTATACTTACAACACTTGGAATAATAATTGGTATTGTTGCAGTAACAACAATGTCTACGGCAATTATTGGCTTGCGCGAAGCTTTTCTTTCATCAATATCTTCTTTAGGCAGTGATGTTCTCTATGTCAGCAAGACTCCTTGGGCGACAATGGGTGATTGGAGTCGTTATAGAAACAGAAAAGATATTACCATAGAACAGTATGAAAAATTGAAATCAATGATAACAAATTATGAAGCGATTGCACCTACAATTTCTACATTTGGCTTGAAAGTTAAGCGAGGCTCAAAATCAGTTACTTCTTCTGTGGTTTACGGTTCAACAGAAAATTATCAGCGCACTTCTCAAATAGAACTTGAGTTTGGCAGATTTATGAACGAAATGGAAGTTGATGCCGGGCGTAAAGTTTGTATGATTGGACAAGACATAGTAAACGAACTTTTTCCTTTTGAAAACCCGGTTAATCAAGATATTAGAATTAACAATGTTCCTTTCAAAGTAATAGGAGTAATGACAAAGCAAGGGAGCGGTTTTTTAGGATCATTTAGTATGGACGGAATGATTATTATGCCTCTGAAAACCTTTGAGATTTTAGTTGGAGAAGCTAGAGCAAGATTACGAATTGATATTAAAGTTGGAGACGTAGATAAACTTGAAGACGCAAAAGAAGAAGTTATTGCGGCGATGAGAGTAGTACGCAAAGTACCACCCGGCAAAGACGATGATTTTGCAGTAAACCAGCAAGAAGCGTTTAAGCAAATGTATGACCAAACAGTTGGTATTATTGCTATTGCCGGAATTGTAATAACAGCTTTATCGCTGTTTGTAGGTGCTATAGGAATTATGAATATTATGTTTGTAACTGTTACAGAACGAACTAAAGAAATAGGGATACGCAAAGCGATTGGTGCTAAAACTTGGTCTATTTTGTTGCAGTTTCTTGTTGAAGCAGCATTGCTTTGTGTTTTAGGTGGAATTATTGGGCTTTTAATTTCTTTCCCTATCAGTTTGATTGTAAATCAATTTTTACCAACTACTTTACCATGGACAGTTGCCGCAATGGCAATTATTATTTCGGCAATTGTAGGTGTAATTAGCGGTTTTATGCCGGCTTGGAAAGCTTCAAGATTAGATCCGGTAGACGCTTTGAGGTATGAATAATGCAAATTTTAGAGAGTATCAAACTCGCATTCAGTTCAATTAGAGCAAGCAAGCTAAGATCAGTTTTAACTCTACTGGGAATAGCTGTTGGACTTTTCTCCATCATTATAGTGATGACAGCTATCAGTGCTATTCAACAGAGTGTTGTTGATACTTTCAATTCAATCGGGACTAATAATTTTGTAATACAAAAGTGGCCAGCAATTCAGATGGGTCCGCATGATCGGAGAAGAAGAAATAGAAAAAACTTAACAATTAAAGAAGGGGAGAAACTAATTGAAATTTCTTCTCTTCCAAATGTTATTGGCATTTCTGTTAACCGCGGCGGTAGAACAATGAAGTACAAAAATGAAAAAACCAACCCAAATGTTTCTGTTGTAGGTGCTAACTATGATTTCTTTATCGCGCGAGATTTAAAAATAGAATCCGGAAGAAATTTTTCTAAAGCTGATGATGAAGCCTCTAAAGAGGTTGCTGTAATTGGCTCTGATGTTGCTGAAAGATTGTTTAAACGAATACCTCCAATTGGACAAACAATTAGGACAGAAAACATTAACCTAGAAGTTATTGGTGTATTTGAAAAAAGAGGAAGCATTCTTGGTCAGTCTCAAGATAATTTTGTGTGTATCCCGCTTTCAGTTTTTCAAAAGAGTTTTGGTACTGAAAGAAGTGCAAATTTTGTTGTGATGGCTAGAAGCAAAGAACTAATTCAAGAAACAATGGATGAAGTTATTGGCGCGTTGAGAAAAATTAGAAAAGTTGATCCGGGAGCTGATAACGATTTTGAAATTGTTACAAATGAACAGCTAATAGAACAGTTTAACGGTATAACGAAATATTTCAAGATCGGTGCCGGAGTTGTGGCTTTTATTGCTTTGCTTGCTGCCGGCATTGGAATTATGAATATTATGCTTGTTAGTGTTACAGAACGTACAAGAGAAATTGGAATACGCAAAGCTATTGGAGCTCGAAAGCAAAACATCATGTCCCAGTTTATTATTGAAGCGGTTTCTCTTAGCTGGTTTGGCGGATTAATAGGAATTCTGCTTGGGTTAATTGGCGGAAACATGGTTGCGGTATTTCTTGGCGTTAATGTGGTTGTTCCTATTGATTGGATTCTTATTGGATTGTTTGTAACAACTTTTCTAGGTGTTGTATTTGGTGTTTATCCAGCGCTTAAAGCTGCTAATTTAGATCCTATAGAAGCGCTTAGATACGAATAATTAATCTGTTGAATCAAAGGGAGTTCTCGCATAGATTTGTTTTTACAATAATAAACTTACAAATCATTGAATAAGAACTCTTTAAAAGCAGTAATACTTCTACAAATTCTGTTCTCTACTTTTCTTTTTTCACAGACAAGAGAAGTAAGTGATACTCTTAGAGTTAACCTCAAGAATTATTATAAAATCTCTCAGTTTAACATCATCCCGTTTTCAGAGACAGTTTACTTATCCAATAGAATAATAAAACGTAATGAATATGAAGTCGATTATGCAACCGGTGTTATTAAAATATTGCCTCATGTTCGTTACTCTTTGTTGGATACAATATTTATTAATTATAAATCAGTTATGATAAATATTAAGTCAGAGTATAAACGCCGTAATCTTGAAATACGATTTGATGAAAAAACCCTTGATACTCTTCGTTATGCAAAGCCTAGAAGTAACATTTTAAATTCTGAATCAATTTTTGGAAAAGAATTACAGAAAAGCGGCGCACTTGTTAGAGGATTTACAATTGGTACAAATAGAGATTTCACATTAAACAGCGGATTAAGATTACAATTAACAGGAAAGCTATCTGATGACATAGATATTGTCGCTGCACTTTCCGATGAGAACACTCCAATTCAACCGGAAGGAAACACAGAATCTGGAGAAGAATTAGATAAGGTTTTTATTGAGCTAAAACATAAAAACGCAGTTGGCACTTTTGGGGATTATGATTTTAATGTTCGTAATTCTGAGTTTGGACAGATTACTAGAAAACTTCAAGGCTTGCAAGGTGAAATTCTATTTGAGAATACAAAAGGAAAAATTGCAGTTGCCGGTTCACGTGGTAAATACAACTCCAATTTGATCCAAGGGCAAGACGGAAATCAAGGTCCGTACAGATTAACCGGAAGCAACGGTGAAAGAACAATTTTTGTAATTGCAGGAAGTGAAAAGGTATTTGTTGATGGCGCCTCAATGAAGCGAGGTGAGAACAATGATTATGTAATTGATTTTTCAAATGCAGAAGTTACATTTACACCTAAAAGGTTAATTACTTCGGCAAGCAGAATTACTATAGAGTTTGAATACACCGATCAGAAATTTAAACGAAACTTTTTTGGTACTGATTTCAGTACAAAACTTTTTAACGAGAAGCTTAAAGTTGGTGTAAGCTACTTTCAAGAAGGAGATGATGAAAAAAGTCCAATTGATTTTTCTTATACAGAAGAGCAACTTGAAATACTAAATAAATCTGGAAATGATAGAAATAATGCAGTTATAAGCGGAGTTACAATAGCATCTGTTGATTCGCTTGGCAGAGCTTTAGGCAATTATTCAAAAATTGATACAACTATTAACGGAAAGAATTTTATTTACTATAAGTATTTACCAAACGACCCATATTCAATTTACAATTTAACATTTAGTTATGTTGGTGAAGGTAATGGGGATTACTCTAAAGTTAGTTTAGGCAGATATAAGTTTGCTGGAGTTAACGCTGGTTCTTATTTGCCAATAATTTTTATTCCAATGCCGGAACAAAAAAGATTGGGGAATATTTCTCTTACATACAACTTTGCAAAAGGGATTTATTTGAACGCCGAAGTTTCAGCCAGCGCGTGGGATCAAAATATAATATCAGAATTAGACGATGCGAAAAATTTAGGTTACGCAAGAAAACTCGATTTTAATTTTGAGCCCCAAGAAGTTGTAATAGCAGATGTATCGCTTGGTAAAATAGGTTTAAGTTATAAAGACAGATTAGTAGAATCAAAGTATTCTTCACTTGATAGAATTGATGACGTTGAGTTTAACAGAAATTATAATATTGTTTCCAGTGGAGGAGACCAAACTCTTAGAGAGATTCAATTGCAGCTCGAACCCAAGCAAAACTTAATACTATTTTCCAAATATGGATACTTAAAACAAGGAGAGTTTTTTCAATCCGACCGATTTCTAAATCAAATAAAGTACTCGATACCAAATAAATTAACAACAAATTACACTTTAGATTATGTTTCAACAAATAATAAAATATTTGAATCAAACTGGATTAGGCAAAACGGAAATGCTAACCTTTCATTTGGAGAGTTTAGTACTGGGCTGGATTTTTTGCACGAAAATAAAACTGAAAAACTTAACGGGATAGATTCGCTTTCTTCAACAAGTTTACGTTTTATAGAACTTTCTCCTTTTGTGCAATATACAAGTTCATCTAATTTTGATGTAAAAGCTAATATTGGATTTAGGGAAGAAGCTTTTCCGTTAAAAGGCAATTTAGAAAAACAATCCGGCGCTATTACTCAGCAATACCAAATAAACTACCGAGGAATAAAAGAGTTTACAACAAGCCTTAATCTAACTCTAAGAAATAAATCTTACACAGAAGTTTTTAAGAATCTTGGATTTGGAAACAATGAAACAGTTCTCTTGCTTTCACAAAGCAGAGTTAACCTATTCAACAATTTTATAAACGGAGAATTTTATTATCAAGCTGCAACAGAACAGTCTGCTCGAATGGAAAAAGTTTTTGTTAAAGTTCCAGTTGGAGCCGGCAATTACATTTATCTTGGCGATAAAAATAATAACGGAATTCCGGAAGAAGGCGAGTTTCAACTTTCACTTTATGAAGCTGATTTTGTTTTAGTTACAATTCCAACCGATCAACTTTTTCCAGTAATTGATCTTAAAACGAATATTCGATGGAAATTGGATTTTAACCGCTTAGTAAATGGCGATGATTTATTACAAAAAATTGCTAAGTCAATTTCAACTGAAACATTCTGGCGAGTTGAAGAAAACTCCAAAGATCCGGTTACGAAGGATATTTATTTACTCAACTTTTCTAAGTTTCTAAATAAAACCAATACAATCCGAGGCACGAATTACTTCCAACAAGATGTAAATATATTTCAAAACAAAAGTGATTTATCTTTTCGTTTGAGATATAACCAACGCATGTCCTTAAATCAATATTCCGGTGGAGTAGAGCGTGGCTTTTTAAGAGAGCGCTCTTTAAGAATACGTTTTAAAATGGTTGAAGAAATTAATAATCAAACAGAACTAATTAACCAAACGGATAATATGATCTCACCGGTTAATACAAACAGAGCTCGAGCAATTTCTAAAAATAGCTTTACTTCGGATTTTAGTTACAGACCAATTAGAGAAATGGAAGTTGGTTTTAAGTTTGAAGTCTCTCGCAGTCTCGATAAATATCCGGCAAAGTACTCAACAGTAGACTTAAATTCATTTATACTTCGTTCAACTTATTCTTTCGAAAATACTGGTAGGCTTAGAATTGAGGTAGAGCGCACGGAACTAACTTCATCCAACTCGGATTATAACATTCCGTTTGAAGTTCTTAGAGGAAATGTAATTGGTAAAAATTATTTTTGGAGAGCATTCTTTGATTTTCGCGCTTCAAGTCTTATGCAAACTTCTGTTAGTTATGATGCAAGAAAGCTTGGCGAAAGTAGAATTATTCATACTATGCGCGCCGAAGTGAAAGCGTATTTCTAAATTGTAGTAAATGGAGTGTAAATGAAAATAGTATCTAGTTTAATTGAAGCGCACATCTTTAGACTAAACGGAAATGATTTGGAATTCCTTTTGCTTAAACGATCCGAAAATGAAAAATATCCAAATATTTGGCAGATGGTTACTGGATCGATTGACGAAAACGAAAAAGCATATAAAACAGCATTACGTGAAATAAAAGAAGAAACGGAACTTTCACCCGAAAGATTTTGGATTGTACCGCAAGTAAACTCATTTTATTCTTACGAAAAAGATGAGATTTGTTTTGTACCGGTTTTTGCTGCGTTGGTTAAAGAAAATAGTGTAGCGCAGATTTCTTCGGAACACTCCAAATTTAGTTGGCTCGATAAAGAGAAAGCTAAAAAACTTTTAGCATGGAAAGGACAAAGAAATGCTGTTGATACTATTTACGAATACTTTACAAGTAAAGATAATAACCTAAAATTTATAGAAATTGATTTGACTGCAATCTGAAAAGCGAACTAGTTTACTTATATTTCAATCATAAAAATAATTGAGAGGAAAGTGTGGGACTTTTAATAGTTGGTTCTATCGGTTTGGATGATATCGAAACACCGTTCGATAAAATTGAAGGCGCTTTAGGCGGTTCAACTACTTATATAGCACTTGCCGCTAGTTATTTTACCGGGCCTGTTAGCATTGTAGGCGTTGTTGGAAATGATTTCCCAAAATCGCATATAAAGATGATCGAAGACCATAACATAGATCACGAAGGTTTGCAGATTGTTGAAGGAGGTAAAACATTTCGCTACGGTTGCCGTTATCATTACGATTTGAACACTCGCGATTCTCTTTTTACTCATCTTAATGTTTTTGAAAATTTTGACCCAATCATTCCAGAAAAAAATAGAAAAGCAAGTTTTGTGATTCTCGGAAACATCGCTCCTTCATTACAAACAAAAGTGCTGGATCAGCTTGAGAACCCAAAGTTTATTGTTTGCGATACTATGAATTTTTGGATTAACGGCGCACTCGATGATTTGATGAAAGTTTTGAAGCGTGTTAATGTTTTAATTATAAATGATTCTGAAGCTCGCTTGCTTTCAAAAGAACCAAATCTTATTAAAGCAGCAAAAATAATTTCTGATATGGGACCAAAGTATTTAATCATCAAAAAAGGAGAGCATGGCGCGTTATTGTTTGGTGAAAATCAAATCTTTTCTGCCCCTGCTTTTCCAATGGAAAATATTTTTGATCCGACCGGCGCAGGAGATTCCTTTGCAGGAGGTTTTACTGGATATTTGCATAAAAATAGGGAACTGTCATTCGAGAATCTTAAACGTGCTGTAATTTACGGAAGTATTATGGCATCTTTCTGCGTAGAAAAATTCAGTACAAAAGGTTTGGAAAACTTAAGTTATCTCGAAATTAAAAATAGATTCATCGAGTTCAGAGAGTTATCAAGTTTTGATTAAAATGAATCCATTACAAGCTGTCGAATATATTTCAGGTAAACTTTACATAATTGATCAGACAAAACTTCCGCTTGAAGAAGTTGCGATTGTTACAGATGATCTTGAGAGAATATCTCTTGCGATTGAACGCTTAGAGGTCCGAGGCGCTCCGGCAATTGGAGTTACCGCCGCTTATGCTATTGCTATGGCGATGCAAAATTCGAGTGCTGAGAATTTTAGCAACACTTTTGAAACAGCATATAAAAGATTAGCCAGAACTCGTCCAACAGCAGTAAACCTTTTCTTTGCACTCGATGAAATGAGAAAAGTGTTTAATGAAAATGTTTCGAAAGAAAACTTGCCGGAAATTCTATTGGAAAAAGCATTCTCTATCCATGATGATGACAAAAAACTTTGTGAGGATATTGCCAGAAACGGCTTGGAAATTTTTACTAAGAAAAGCAGAGTTCTTACTCATTGCCATACTGGTGCACTTGCAACTGGAGGAAACGGAACTGCGCTTAACATTATTCGAAATGCATTTGACAACGGTTTTATTGAGCATGTCTACGCGGATGAGACTCGTCCTTTGTTTCAAGGCTCTCGTTTAACAGCATGGGAATTGGACAAATTAAAAATTCCTTTCAGTTTTAATACAGATTCTACGGCCGCAGTTTTAATGCAGCAAGGTAAAGTAGATTTGGTTATTACTGGCGCTGATAGAATTGCTGTAAATGGAGATTCCGCAAATAAAATAGGGACTTATAATCTAGCCATACTCTGCAATTACCATAAAATACCATTTTACATTGCAGCTCCATCAACAACCATAGATAAATCTTGCAGAAATGGATCTGAAATAAAAATTGAATTACGCAGCAATAAAGAGCTAACTCAATTTAAAGGGACAGAAATTACAAAAGAAGAATTTCCGGCTTATTGCCCAGCATTTGATGTTACACCAAATTATCTTATCACAGCTATTATTACTGAAAAAGAAGTTCACAAACTACCTTATAATTTTTAATGTCTGAAATTGTAAAAACAAGAGCAATAGTTTTGCGCCGTCTTGATTTTGGAGACACAAGTCGAATAGCTCATTTCTTTACGGAAGAATTTGGCAAACTTACTGCTATGGTTAAAGGAGCAAAATCTCCCAAATCAAAAACAGGATTGGCAATAGATTTGTTAAACGTGGTAGAGCTTGTGCTATATAAAAAAGAAACAAGAGAAGTACAGCTTGTAAGTCAAGTAGAATTGCTTAAACACTTTTCGAGCATTAGAGATGATTTCGAGAAGTATAAATTTGCCTCTACAGTAATTGAATTACTATCGACTCTTATAACCGAAAGTGAGCCTCACCTCAAACTTTTTGAAGGTAGTGTTAAAATCCTTTCTTTAATTGACTCATCTAATCAAAGTCCAAAATTTTTGTTTGTTAAATATTTTTTCTTTTTTCTAAAAGAACTTGGTTACGAATTTCAATACGAGAGATGCAACATCTGCAGAAGGGATATTTCGCGTGGTGAAAAAGCCTCAATTAACTTTGAAGCCGGGTTGATTTGTTCAGATTGCAGGCAAGATAGACGAACAAATTTTAATTTCAGTGAGGAACTTTTTGAATTAATTTTTTGTCTAAATCAAAAAAAAAGCCTTTGTTCTTACACGGAAGAGGATTTAGACACAATCCTAATTTTGTTGGAAAAATTCTTATCATACAACATTAGTGAGTTCAAAGGTCTCAAATCATTAAAAATTTAGTATTAAAGGAGATAAAAATGCGTAAAAAGAATTTTCTTGGAACACTAGCTCTTGTGTTTATTGGGATTGTCTTTGGAGCTGTACTGGTTTCCGGGTTTGGTTGGGTTAGACCAAGCTACGGCGATGTAAAAATTGGTGCAGATAACCCACCGGTTCCTCAGTTGAATGCCGATGCAGCAGCATTCAATAATGCTTTCGTTCAAGTAGCCGAAAAAGTTACTCCATCAATAGTCCAGATTACAGTTGTTTCTAAAGCAAAAAATTCAATAGAAATACCGGAACGGTTTCATAATTTTTTTGGATTTAGAGGTGACATGCCGCAAGAACGTCAAGGCGGAGGAAGCGGAATAATAATATCTAACGATGGTTATATTATGACAAATAATCACGTTGTTGAAAATGCCAAAACCGTTAATGTTACTTTATATGATAATCGTGAGTTTGAAGCAACTGTAATTGGTACAGACAAATCCACAGACCTTGCTGTAATTAAAATTGATCAAAAGAATTTACAAGCTGCCTTTTTAGGAGATTCTGAAAAATTAAAAGTTGGTCAATGGGTTATGGCAATAGGAAATCCGATGTCTTTAACTTCAACTGTTACAGCTGGAATTGTAAGTGCTATTAGCAGAGATATAGAAATAAACAAAGGCGAATACAGAATCAATAATTTTATACAAACTGATGCTGCTATTAATCCAGGCAACAGTGGCGGCGCTTTAGTTGATCTTAACGGAGGTGTTATAGGTGTTAACTCTGCCATTGCAACAAACGGTTTTACTCAAAACTATATTGGTTATGGTTTTGCAATTCCAATAAATCTAGCCAAATCAGTTGCAGAAGATCTAATTGCAAATGGTAAAGTAAGTAGAGGCTTTATTGGTGTTCAAATTACTCCAATGGATGCACAAACTGCTAAATCAATAGGACTTGATGAACCAAAAGGAGTAATGATACAAAGTATTGTTGAAGGTGGCTCAGCATCAAAAGAAGATATTAAAGAAGGAGATGTAATTCTAAAAGTTGATGATAAAGAAGTAAGTCAGCCAAATGAATTACAATCTTATGTAGCTACAAAAAGAGCAGGTACAAAAGTACGTTTAACAATTTTTAGAGATGAAAAGAGAATTGAACGTTATGTTACATTAAAAGCAAATGAAGATGAAAAAGAAACGAAAACTGTTACAACCGCTTTGAAGAACAAAAAGGGAAAAGATGTAGACATTCGCGAAATCAACTTTGAAAGCCTTGGCTTGAAAGTAAAATCACTTACTGAAGAAGAGAAGGGAAATCTAAAAGTTGATTCCGGAGTACTAATTTCTGATGTAAAGCAATATGGTAGGGCTTTTAATCAAGGATTGGGGCAAGGATTAATAATTGTATCAGCAGATAGAAAAGAAATAAACTCAGCCTCTGATTTACAAGCCATCTTTGAAAACAAAAAGGGCAAAGCTGTTTTACTTAAAGTTGTGGATGATAAAGGTAATAGCCGTTT
This sequence comes from uncultured Melioribacter sp., assembly GCA_964631495.1. Lineage (GTDB taxonomy): Bacteria > Bacteroidota > Ignavibacteria > Ignavibacteriales > Melioribacteraceae > Stygiobacter. The sequence continues at coordinate 35,439 of CAZVYT010000019.1, forward strand.
GGTTGGGCTTGATATTCCCAAATAAATAAATTCTTAGACTAATAAAAAAGCGCTCAAAGTTCGAGCGCTTTTTTTATATTTGCACAAAACTCATCAAGAAAGTAAAATGATAAAATTTGTAACTGCCGGAGAATCACACGGCAAAGGATTAATTTCTGTTGTTTCTGGGTTCCCGGCAAATTTGGATATTTCCGAAAACTACATTAATAATGAACTAAGAAGAAGACAATCCGGCTATGGTCGTGGATTGAGAATGAAAATTGAAACCGATACAGTAGAAATATTTAGTGGTGTTCGATTTGGGAAAACAATAGCATCTCCAATTTCTATGTTAATTAGAAATAGAGATTGGGAAAACTGGACTGAAAAAATGTCCGTTTCTCCTATTAAAAAAAATATTGAAAAGATAACAATTCCTCGTCCGGGACACGCAGATCTGGTTGGCTCTCAAAAGTATAACTTCTCTGACATAAGAAATTCTATTGATAGATCTAGCGCTAGGGAAACCGCAGCAAGGGTTGCAGCAACAACAATTGCAAAAAAATTTTTAGAAGAAATTGGTATAAATATTGGCAGTTATGTAGAAAGTATTGGCGGCGTTTATCCTAAACAGAATTTTGTTGATAAATTATTTGCTTGCGAATTACCGAATAAATTTAACGCTAAGAATATTAACGATGAAGTTGATAAAAGCAGCGTAAGAGTTTTTGAAGAAACACACGAGAAAAAAATTATCAGCAAAATTAAACAAGCTAAGAAAAAAGGTGATACACTAGGAGGGACTTTTTTTGTAATTGTTACTGGAGTTCCAGTTGGACTTGGAAGTTTTATTCAGTACGATACTAGAATCGAGGCATCAATCGCTCAAGCAATTATGTCAATACAAGCTGTAAAAGGTGTTGAAGTTGGAATAGGTTTTGAAGGTGCTGAATTATTTGGCTCTCAAGTTCATGATGAAATAATATTAAAGAAGAAAAAATTCTGGCGAGCCACAAATCGTGCAGGAGGAATTGAAGGTGGAATTACAACCGGACTTCCAATAATTATTCGTGGAGCAATGAAACCGATTTCGACATTAATGACACCTCTTCAATCTGTAGATTTAGCCACAATGAAAAAAGTTGAAGCAAGAAGAGAGAGAAGTGATTTTGTGGCTGTACCGGCTTGCGCTGTTGTTGCAGAAGGAATGATAGCTTGGGTTATTGCCGATTATATCTTACAAAAATTTGGCGGCGATTCTATGGAAGAAACTAAATCAAATCTTCATGCTTTCGTTAATAACAATTTTGAAAATCTTGTGTCGAATTTCAAAAGGAAATAAATGTTAAAAATTCAGCGTTTTGTATTTAACTATTTTCACGAGAACACTTTTCTAATTTGCGATGAAGAATCCAAAACAGCCGCTGTAATTGATCCTGGAATGTATGACGAAAAAGAAAAAATTGCTTTTAAATCTTTCGTACTTCAAAATGAATTACATCTTAAATTCTGTGTTAATACACATTGCCATATTGATCATGTAGTGGGAAATTCTTTTTTAAAGAAAGAATTTAATACTCAACTAATGATTCCTAAAGAAGATGAATATTTACTTGAAATGATGGTTGCCCAAGCTGAAAAATTTGGTATTGAAGTAGAACCATCTCCCAAACCGGATTTCTATATTAACGATTTGACAAAATTGCAATTAGGAAAAATTGAAGGTACGTTTATTAGAACCCCAGGCCATACACCTGGTGAAGTTTGCATATATTTTGAAAAAGAAAAAGTATTATTCTCTGGTGATGTTTTGTTTAAGGAAAGTATTGGAAGAACAGATTTGTGGGGCGGTGATTATAATACATTAATTAGTTCAATAAAAACAAAACTATTTACTTTGCCCGATGAGGTTATAGTTTATCCGGGTCATGAATCAGCTACTACAATTGGTTACGAAAAGATGCATAATCCATTTTTAACTAATTGATTTCGCATCAATCAAGTAATATATTACAACGAACTTTTCGGCCGCCTAGATGAATATCAATAAAAACCATTTTAAACTTCTTGCAACATTATTATTCGTTTATATTGTTCTTTTTGAATTTATACTAGAGAGTAATAAGATTTTACCAAAGCCTTCCATTTTATTCGAAGCCTTAAAACACATTTGGCAAGACTATAATTTACTAAGTGGAATAATAATAACTACTGGAATTGTATACTTTGCAATCTCTGCTAGTTTAATCATTTTATGGCTGCTTAAAAATCCGTTGATAAAATTTTTGGTACAAAATCCAGTTGGTCTTGAAGTTTTGCAAATGTTTAAATCAATACCAGTGTTTTTGTTGATTGTGCTGGTTTCTTATTGGTTTGGAGCCAGCGAACTGGCAAAAGTAGTTTTTATCTTCCTTATTTCTTTTATTAGTCTTACAAGGGTTCTTGCAAAAGAACTTAGCAGAACTAAAAAAGAATATCTGGATGTTGCTCTAAACATAAATCCACAAAAAATTTATTCCGAGGTTTTTTGGAAATCTGCTTTACCAAGTTTATTCGATCTTTCTATTAGATTTCAAAGAGTACTATGGCTAATTGTTCTTACCTATGAATTCGTATCTATGTCATTTGGAATGGGTACAATAATTAGAATTGCTTTACTATATCTTGATTTAAGTGGGATAATAATTATAGGAATAATTCAAGCATTGTTAATATGGTCTGGAACAATCATTTTGCAATTTGTAAAAAAGAAAATCGCTTTTTGGGAAGCTTAGTATGAAATTTGAAAACATCACAAAGACTTTTTCTTATAAGAATGGGTTGAATGTAAAATTGCTCAACAATATTTCACTTGAACTGGAAGTTGGAAAAATCAATTCAGTACTTGCTTCTGTTGGATCTGGAAAGAGTACATTGCTAAGAATAATATGCAGTCTTGATACAGATGATTCGAATAGAAAAATTGAAAACAAGTGTTGTATAATACCAAGTAAACCATCTAGTTTTCCTTGGTTAAATGTTACTGAAAACATTTCTTTTAGTAATGAAAATGCTGAAACCGAGTACATTAAAAGCTTAATTAATTTAGTTGGTCTAGAAGGTTATTATGCCCATTATCCAAATAAAAATAGTTTAGGATTTCGATTTAGGATAGCTCTTGCACGTAGCCTTGCAGCAAAACCAGAAATAATTGTACTTGATGAGCCTTTTATAGAGATGGACCAGCGGACTAAGTTTGAAATTTTGCAATTAGTGGTTGATATAAACAAACAAACAAAAACAACATTTCTTTTTGCAACATCTAATTTAAGCGAAGCATTACTTGTTTCTAACAATATATTTCTAATAAAAAAAGGAAGCGATGGTTTTTTACCATTGCAAAAAATAGAATATCCTTCAGAAAGTATAACTGAAAGATTAAATTCTAAAATATATTCACAGTATCTCGCGGATGAAGAAAATTTAGCAAAAAGTTTTGCATCACAACAATCATTCACAATATCGTTATAACATGAAATCTAAAATTGAACAACTTGAAAAATTCCGTGCTGAATCAAAAAATGGCGGCGGTGAAGATAAAATTCGCATTCAACATGAAAAAGGCAAACTTACTGCGCGAGAAAGAATTCAACTTTTAGTAGATGTAGGAAGTTTTAATGAAGTCGATATGTTCGTCAAACATAGAAGTAATGATTTTGGCTTAGAAAAACAAAAAATAATTGGGGATGGAGTTGTAACTGGATTTGCAAAAATTAATGGAAGACAAATAGCTTTATTTAGCCAAGACTTTACAGTATTCGGTGGCTCACTCTCTGAAACAAACGCAGAAAAGATTTGCAAAATTATGGATATGGCCTTAAAACTTGGAATACCAATTATTGGACTAAATGATTCCGGCGGAGCGAGAATACAAGAAGGCGTTAACAGTTTGGGCGGCTATGCAGATATCTTTTTGCGCAATACACTTGCATCTGGTGTCGTTCCACAAATTTCTGCGATACTTGGTCCTTGTGCTGGTGGAGCAGTATATTCACCAGCAATTACAGATTTTGTATTTATGGTGAACCATACAAGCTATATGTTTGTAACAGGACCAAATGTTGTAAAAACAGTAACACATGAAGAAGTTAGTTTTGATGATTTAGGCGGTGCTGAAACCCACGCAACAAAAAGTGGTGTAGCCCATTTTGTCTTTGATAGCGAAGTTGAAATTCTTGAAAACATTCGTAAGCTGGTTGGGTTTTTACCATTAAACTGGAAAGATTCTGCGCCGGAATTTAAATTCGATTTTTCTTCTCATTTGATTAACACAAAGCTAGATTCCATAATTCCGGAAAATCCAAACAAGCCTTATAATATGCATGATTTAATTGAACTGCTTATTGATGATAATGATTTTTTAGAAGTTCAACCAAATTACGCACAAAACTTAATTGTTGGCTTTGGAAGAGTTGGCGGATTGTCCGTAGGAATTGTAGCTAATCAACCGGCGGTTTTAGCTGGGGTACTAGATATAAATGCATCGGTTAAAGGCGCAAGATTTGTTCGTTTTTGTGATGCATTTAATATTCCTCTGCTTGTACTTGAAGATGTACCTGGGTTCTTACCTGGCACAGAACAAGAATGGAATGGAATTATTAGGCATGGTGCAAAACTACTTTTTGCCTTTTGTGAAGCCACTGTTCCTAAAGTTACAGTGATTGTGCGCAAAGCTTATGGCGGTGCATACGATGTTATGAACTCTAAGCATATACGAGGAGATTTCAATTATGCTTGGCCAAGTGCAGAAATTGCTGTAATGGGACCAAAAGGAGCTGTTGAAATAATATTTAAAAAAGAAATTGCCAGCGCAGAAAACAAAGAAGCAAAACTTACTGAAGTTTTGAATGATTACATTGAAAAATTCACAAGCCCATATATTGCTGCCGAACGTGGATTTATAGATGAGGTCATAATCCCAAGTGAAACTAGGCTAAAAATTATTCAAGCGTTTCAGTTGTTAAAAACCAAAGTTGATTATAATCCAACAAAAAAACATTGTAATATTCCATTATAGCCTAAGTTATTGTTTTTTATAATTAAATTGTCAGAGTAGTAACAAGTAACTTGACATTATTTTATTAGGGGGTTAAATTGCAAAGTAAATTCAAACTTTCGGAGTCGTGTGTGAAAAAACTGCTCATCTTGTCGATGATAGTGGTTAGTGTGTTTATTGCTGCTTCTTGCTCAACACTCAAATCATCAAATAACAATTCTAAATCATATTCTCACCTTCTTATCCCAGACACCGTAAGGACTATTGAAAGTAAATCGATGGTTAACCAAATGATGGAAAGTGCTCGTCGTGATTATGTTAATGCGCTTTACCAGCAAAAACTTGGCTTTAAGACTGAAGCCATCAATTATTTTGAATCAGCATTATCTACTATTAATAAACTAAGTTATTACCCTGAGATTGAAGAAAACGAAGCTTTTGATGAGTTGGAAGGATCGATAGTTGAAGATTATCAAAAATTAGTTGCAAGTTTTGACGAATTACCTGAAGATATATCAGTTGGAGCTTTAAATGAATGGATGGATAATAGAATAAATCCTAATGAAGCGTCTGTTGATATAGATGATGATTCTACAATAATTGCTGACTCCTCAATAGATGAAAAAGTTACAATTGTTAGAGTTGGTGATTTCCCATTAGAAGTTAACAGCCATGTTGAACAATGGATAGAATACTTTACTGGCAGAGGCCGCAAACATATGGAATTGTGGCTTTCAAGATCCGGTAAATATTTTCCGATGATGGCAAAAACTTTTAAGGAAGAAAAAGTACCCCAACAATTGCTCTTTTTAAGTATGGTAGAAAGCGGATTAAATCCATTTGCTCGATCTTGGGCAAAAGCAGTAGGTTTATGGCAATTTATCAAAGGCACTGGTGTTTTATACGATCTAAAAGTTAATTTCCATATTGATGAAAGAAGAGACCCTGAAAAAGCAACAAGAGCGGCAGCTAAACACTTGAGAGATTTATATATGTCTCTTGGTGATTGGAATTTAGCATTAGCTGCTTATAATAGCGGCGAAGGCAGAGTTAAAAGAGCAGCAAGAAAGGCAGGAGTAAGTATTAAAACTCCAAAAGAAATGCGCGATTACTTTGATAATGAGTCTATGAAGAGTTTTTGGGCAATCAGAAAATACTTACCTAAAGAAACTAGAAATTATGTGCCACAATATATTGCTGTAACAATAATTGCTAGCCAACCCGAGAAATTTGGATTCACTGATATTCAATACCAGAAGCCTTATGATATTTCTACATTTACAATTAAAGAAGCATATGATTTAAATCTATTAGCAAAATGTGCAGGAATAAGTTTGGAATTGATTAAGGAGTTAAATCCTGAGTTAACACAAAATGCAACTCCTCCACATTATGAAGATGGTTATCCTTTAAAGATTCCAACTAAAACTCTTGAAGTTTTTGCAGAAAATGTTAAAAATATTCCAAATGAAGCTAAAGTTCAGTTTTTAACTCATATTGTAAAACCTGGTGAAAAATTATCTCAGATTGCGAAAAAATATGATGTTAGCATTACACAATTAGCAGATGTTAATAATGTTTCTACAAGAAAAAAAATACCAACAGGCAAAGAACTTAAAATTCCTACAATGAAGGTTAATGATTTTGATTTTGTTGTAAATACAGATGAGTTACCTGCCATTGAAAATGATTTTAGATCTGTTGCTAGTAAGCCATCTTACACTTTGCACCTTACAGATGCAACAACCGCCGAACAATTCTCTCAGATGTATCAAGAAAACAGTAATTCAAACGGTGATACTATTGTATACATTGTTCCGGAAGGGAAAACTGCAATTAAGTATGTCGTGAAAAGCAAAGATAACTTGGTTAATATTTCGGATCTGTTTAACGTAAGAATAGCAGACATAAGAAACTGGAATAATTTGCCTTATACTTCTCGCGCCAGAGTTGGTGAAGAACTTACAATTTATGTCCCAACAGAAAAAATGGAATATTATTCTTCCATTGATAAGATGACTGAGACCGAAAAGGGAAGTTTATTATTTGCAAATGCTGGAGATTCTTCTTTAGAGCATAGAGTAAAATCCGGCGAAACTCTTTCAAGTATTGCTTCTAAGTATGGTGTTACAGTTGCGCAATTGAAAGAATGGAATAACTTAAAAAGCAATAGCATTAATCGAGGTAAGAAATTATTGGTTAATAATGGAAATAGTGCGCCATCAAAACAAGTTGCCTCAAATGCTAATATTAAAACAACAAAATACAAAGTAAAAAGTGGCGATTCTTTAGGTAAAATTGCCGAAAAATATGGAACGACTATTACTTTGTTAAGAAAGTGGAATAAGTTAGAATCCAATAAAATTAATAAAGGTCAGATTCTTGCTATCCACGGAAAAGAAACAGTAAATTCTATAGGTGACAACTCGCCTAAAAAGGACAATAATTTAACTCGTTATACAATTAAGCCTGGTGATTCTATAGGTGAAATAGCTGAAAATTTTGATGTTTCGATTGATGAAATCAAGTCTTGGAACAATTTGAAATCAAATAAGTTGGTTGCTGGTAAATCAATTAAGATTTATTCCGAAATCTCTACTACAACCGAAGCAAATGAAAAGACAAGTGTTGAGAAAAAGAAATCAGAAACAATAAAAGTTGAAAAAACAAGTTCTTCTAAAGCGGAGACAAATAGTAAAGTAACTCTTTACAAAGTTAAGTCTGGCGAAAACTTAGAAATAATTGCAAATAAACACAATGTTTCAGTAGATGATTTGAAAAAATGGAATAGTTTAAACGGCAGTAAAATATTTGAGGGGCAAGCATTGTTAGTTTATACTGTTTCTAATGTTAACACAAAAAAAACTGAATCTGAAAATAAAAACGGGTTTACTATTCACAAAGTAAGTGAAGGAGAAAGCCTTTGGACAATTGCAAAAAAGAATAAAGTAAAAGTCTCTGATATTATGACTTGGAATAATCTACAAGATGAAAAAGTTAAGATTGGTCAGAGTATAAAAATTCAAAATAATTAGTTCATTAAATAATATTTGAAAGCTGTTAGGGGTGCCCTCTATTTTCCCCGAGGTGCTGAGATCACACCCTTGAACCTGAACTGGGTAATGCCAGCGTAGGAAAACGGGCAGAATAATTAAGAATGCCGTTTTCGCTGCCTCTGTTTGGCAAGTTCGAACGGCTTTCTCTTTTTAAAAGGAGAAAACATGAAATACTTGGTTATTCTATTATTTGTTTGCCTTCAATTATTTGCTCAGCAAAAACTTATTATAAATGTTGCTTCCTTAGCCGATAAACACTCAATTCAATTTGTTTCTGTTGTAGTGGAAGGTAAAAATATTGGAAATGTTACAGATGAAAATGGAATTTGTGAAATTGAAGGTAACATTTCTGCTTCAGATAAAATTAAATTTACACATGTTGGATTTGACAGCAAGATAGTGTCTGCTTCTGAATTTATTAAGCAAAAAAAAATTACTATTTACCTTACTCCAAAATTAATTTCGAGCCAGACAATTCTTGTAAAAGGAAGTATTGGTGTAGAAGGACAAACGCCAGTAAGCTTTTCTAAAGTTAAAAGAGAAGAGTTTATTCAAAATTATTCTAGTCAAGATGTTCCAGAAATATTAAGCTATTTGCCTTCTGTTACTTTCTATTCCGAAAATGGAAATGGAATTGGCTATAATTATTTAAGTATTAGAGGTTTTGATCAGAGAAGAATTTCTGTTTCGATAAACGGCATCCCTCAAAACGATCCCGAAGACCATAATGTTTATTGGCTTGATTTTCCGGACTTAATTGAAAATACTGATTTAATTCAAGTGCAACGTGGCGCTGGTTCTGGAATTATTGGTTACCCAGCAATTGGTGGCTCGATCAACATCATTACTTCATCATTTTCTGATAGACCGCGTTTTGAATTGAGTTCATCTTTTGGGAGTTTTAACACAACCAAAAATTCCATTCTAATTTCCAGCGGATTAATTTCAGAGAAGTATTCCTTTTCTGCCAAGCTTTCTCAAATAAAAAGCAGTGGATATAGAGATAATAGTTGGTCAGATTTAAAATCCTATCATCTGAGCGCAGTTAGGTTTGATGAAAAACTTACTTCGCAAATCAATTTGTACGGAGGTCTAATTGCGGATGGATTATCTTACACTGGATTACCAAAGTTTGCAATTGAAGATAGAGTATTGAGAAAAGCAAATTATTCATATTGGGAAACTGACGGGCAAAAAATTTCTTATGCTGCGCAACGAAGAGCTGATGAGATTGAAAATTTTTTCCAGCCACATTTCGAATTGCTTAATGAATACAAATATAATTCTAATGTTGCATTTAACTCGGCTTTGTTTTTGATTTTAGGCGAAGGCTTCTTTGATTATGATGCTACATGGGCTGATACTAATTATTTCCGACTAACAAAAGAATTTGGGTTCTCACCATTTCAAAATCCGGGCAACTCCATTATCCGCGCAACGGTAGATAATAAACAATGGGGATGGATTCCCAAAGTAAGAATTGAACATACAAATGGTGAGTTGATTATTGGAGGTGAATTTAGGTTTCATAACTCAATTCACTGGGGAAGCATTAAATTCGCTGATAATTTACCTTCAAATATTTCCAGCTATTACAGGTATTATCAATACTCCGGCGGTAAAGATATTATTGGTTTTTATATAAATGAAAACTATTCACTTACAGAAAAAATTAACGTTCTTGCAGAAGCTCAATTATCTTATCATAAGTATAAATTAAATAACGAAATATTTTTGAATAATGAATTTGAAGTGAGTAATATATTTTTTAACCCAAGATTAGGAGTTAATTATAAACTTAACGAACAGACAAATTTCTATTTATCGTTCGCCAGAGTTTCTAGAGAGCCGAGATTAAAAAATTATTATGATGCCGCCGAATCAAGCGGCGGTGAAGTCCCTCAATTCGAGAGAAATTCAGATGGTTCTTATGATTTTAAGAATCCACTTGTTAAACCGGAAACGATGAATAATTTTGAACTTGGCTCGTATTATTCTGATGGTAAATATTCTCTTCAATTCAACGGCTATTATATGCTTTTCAGTAATGAAATAGTTAAGAAAGGGCAGTTAGATAGATTTGGACAGCCAATTACCGGTAACATGGAAAGAACAATACATTATGGACTCGAATTATCTCTTAATACAAAATTGACCAATGAATTGGAATTGATTTTAAATGGAGCCGTTAGTAAAAATTTTATTAGCAAAGGAAAAATATTTGTCAAAGAAAACATTAATGGTGTACCAATAAATCAACCAATAGATCTATCTAAAAATTCTATAAGTGGATTCCCTGAATCTACTTTAAGCAGCATATTGCAATATAAAAAAGAAAACTTAATTCTAAGTTTTTCTGCTCGTTATGTTGGAGAATTCTACACAGATAACTATGCTGAATCTCTTTCTACTCTGAAACTTCAATATCCAACTATAACTAATTATCATGATAATATTGTCGATTCATATCTAGTTGTGAATGCATATGGTTCATATGAATTCAAAGCAACTCCATATTTTGAAAATGTAAGGTTAATCTTTCAGATTAATAATGTTTTTGATAGTCTGTATGCTTCTTACGGCATTGGAAATGAATTCTTTCCAGCAGCAGAGAGAAACTTTCTATTCGGAGTGAAACTCAGCCTATGAAAAAGTGTATTATCTTAGCAAATGGTGATGTGCCAAAAAAATCTGTGATATTATTTCTAAAAAAGAAAGGCTATTCAACATTAATTTGCGCTGATGGCGGAGCAAACAGTGCCATGAAATTAAAACTAATTCCAGATTTCATTATCGGTGATTTAGATTCGATAGAAATAAGTACAAAAAACTATTATAATACAAAATGCAGTATTATTAAAATTGAAAGACAAAATGATACCGATGTAGAAAAATGTTTGAAGTATGCTATTAAACATGGATTTACAGAAGTTATTTTACTTGGCGCTACCGGAAGCAGATTAGATCATTCATTTTGCAATATGGGTATTGTTCTAAAGTATTTTAATAAAATAAAAATTAGAATACTTCATAAAAACTCGTTACTTGAAGCAGTTGAAGGATATGTAGCGCTAAAAACTTCTATTGGGGAAATTATATCGCTTTATGGTTTTGATAGAAAGACTAAGATTACTTCTAAAGGGTTAAAATATAAATTAAATGATTTAGCACTGCCTTTTGGAAAAAAAGAAAGCACAAGTAATGTCGCAATTTGCAAGACCGTTTCATTGAAAATAAAACAAGGTAGAATATTTTTAATAAGAGATTTTAAAATGATGAAATACAATGATCTCTTTTAGCGTATTTGATTATTTAGTTATTGGATCCTTTTTTTTAATCTTAACCTCAATTGGGCTTTTAGCAAAAAATAAAAAGGAAAATGATAGCAGCGAATATTTGCTTTCAGGCAGAAAAATGGGTTTACTACTTTTCATTTTTACGAATGTTTCAACATGGTATGGCGGCATTCTTGGAATAGGCGAATTCACTTATCGTTATGGAATACTTAGCTGGATAACACAAGGGCTTCCTTATTATTTATTCGCATTATTATTCGCATTCTTTTTAGCAAAAAAAGTTAGAGCTTCTTCTTTATTTACAATTCCCGATAAATTAGAAGAAACATATGGAAGAGAAGTTGGAATTCTTTCTTCTATTCTTGTTTTTATTTTAGTTTCTCCAGCGCCATATTTACTAATGGTCGGTAATTTGATCAGTCTTTTATTTAACATTAATTTGTTTTATGGATTGGTAATTAGCTTTTTATTCTCCGGATTGTATTTGATAAAAGGAGGATATAAATCTGATTTATATACTGATGTATTCCAATTCTTTGTGATGTTTATAGGTTTTATAATTGCAGTAATTATATCTGTTAACTCTTTCGGCGGATATGAGTTTCTAGAAAAAAATCTACCCGATTCACATCTTCAATTTGATGGCAATGTATCAATAGTTTATTTAATTGTTTGGTTCTTGATTGCACTTTGGACATTTGCAGACCCCGGATTTCATCAAAGATGTTATGCAGCTAAAAATGGAAATGTAGCTAAATGGGGAATAATAATTAGTATTGTATTCTGGGCTATGTTCGATTTTTTAACTACAACAACTGGCTTATACGCACGAGCTACTAACCCTAATTTGGATAATCCAGTATTATCCTTTCCAATTTATGCTGAAATTGCATTTAGCAGCGGGATTAAAGGATTATTCTATGCGGCAATGTTTGCTACAATTTTATCAACATTAAACAGTTTTCTATTTTTAAGCGCTGCAACTTTTGGCAGAGATTTTATTTATAAGCTGTCAGTAAAAAAAGATGAAAGTAAAATTGTTGTTTACACGAGATATGGAATAATTATTTCAACAATAATATCTATAGCCTTAGCTTACTTTGTTCAATCAGTAGTTACAATATGGTATTTAATAGGAAGTATTTGCATTCCTCCAATCATCGTTTTGATTTTCGGAAGCTATTATAAAAAAATAAGAGTTAGCAAAATTGTTGCAATCACAGAGTTAATTTCATCGGTTACCGCAAGTGTGTTATGGATAATTCTTAAAGAATATTTTAAATCAAGTTGGTTGTATGAAATAGAACCTATGATAATTGGCTTGATTACAGCGGTTGCTATACACTTTTACGGGGTAAAGAAAGCGGCTATAACAAAACCGCCTTTTTATTATGAAATTTAGTTCCGTTTACGGCAGAAGAACACAGCATGAAATTACTGTTGTCCACAATCCATTTTTATCGCCTTGAGCTGATTGTGTAACATTGAATGAACGAACAATTTTACCGCTCATCTTAAATACTTGTTCTTTTTCGTTCCATGCATTATCGGCTTCAAACTCAATTCCTAATGTTGTTGCCAACATTGTTGCAGCAAGATCTTCTGCATAATCGCCGGCAACTTTTTCAGTTTCACCATAAGGATGATGTTCTGATAAATAACCGTACATATGTTTATCAGCCGGAATTGCTACGCCAATAGAAGAAGCGATTAATCTATTTGGTTCATTTGTGGAATTACGTGCGATTACACAGTGTGTAATTTGACCAGGGCGTAAAAGCTTTGTGCCTTGAGCGCGTGTAAGAATTTTACACCCAATCGGGTAAATGGAGCTTACAGAAACAAGGTTGCATATCTCAATGCCAGCACTACGAAGTGCTAATTCGAATGAAGCAAGATATTCTTTGTGTTTTCCAACTCCTTTTGTGAAAAATAGTCTTGTTGGGACGTACATTTTGTCCTCCTATTTATTGCAAATTAATTTAATAAAGTTTCTTTTACCTACTTTTAATATCATATCATGATCTAACTTAACAATTTCCTTGAAGTCCGAAATTTTATTGTTGTCTATCGTAACACCGCCTTGTTGTACTAAACGACGCGCTTCACCCTTTGAAGGAGCAAAATTTACTTTTACGATTAACTCAATAATATCCAATTCAGTAATTTCTTTTTCAATTACAAGCTCAGGAATTTCATCTGGTAAACCTTTTTTTACAAAGATATTATCGAACTCAGTTTCAGCTTCAATTCCGGCTTGAGTTGAATGATACATTTCAACTAATTTTCTTGCAAGTGCTCTTTTTGTATTTCTTGGATTAGTATTTGGGTCTTCTAATTCATTCTTAATCGAAATCAGCTCAAAATTAGTAACATTAGTTGCTAATTCGAAGTAAGAATAAATCATATTATCGGGAATAGAAAGTGTCTTGCCGTAAATCTCTTTCGGAGATTCATTTATGCCAATGTAATTGTCGTAGGATTTGCTCATCTTTTCAATACCATCTGTACCAACAAGAAGCGGCATTGTAAGAATAACTTGTGGAGTAACACCAAACTCTCTTTGAATATCTCGACCAACAAGTAAATTGAACTTTTGATCTGTTCCACCTAACTCAACATCGCTTTTAATTGCAACAGAATCCATTGCTTGTGCAAGCGGGTAAAGAATCTCGTGCATACTAATTGGAATGCCGCCTTTAAAACGCTTTGTAAAATCATCTCGTTCCAGCATTCTTGCAACAGTATATTTAGATGAAAGCTTAATTACATCTTCAAAAGTCATTTTGCCAAGCCACTCGGAGTTATGTACAATATTAGTTTTCTCCGGATGGAGAATTTTTGATGCTTGTTCAAAATAACTTTGTCCGTTTGATCTTGCTTCTTCAAAAGAAAGAGGAGGGCGTGCACTATTTCTTCCAGAAGGATCGCCAATCATTCCTGTAAAATCACCAATAATTAAAATTGCCTGATGACCAAGCTCTTGAAATTGCGCAAGCTTTCTTAAAACTACCGAGTGACCAAGATGTAAATCGGGGCGAGTGGGATCGCAGCCAAGTTTTATGTTTAGAGGTGTATTTTCTTTGTATGATTTTTCCAGTTTCTGAACTAATTCTTCTTCCGGAATTATTTCTACCGAACCCCTTTTAATCAAATCCATTTGTTCATTGATTGGGGGGAAGAGAATTTTTTTATCCAATAATAACTCCGCTACTTAAATTTTCTTAAAGTTTCTCTTTGAAGATCTCGCTTTGCTATGTCTTCACGTTTATCATATTTCTTTTTACCCGAAGCAACTCCAAGTTCAACTTTTGCCTTTCCATCTTTAAAGTACAGTCTCAATGGTATCAATGTGTACCCTTTTTCTAAAGTCGCACGGGATAATTTCTTTATTTCGCTTTTGTTAAGAAGCAGTTTCCTTTTTCTAATCGGATCGTGGTTATTATAACTTCCTTGATCGTAAACATTAATGTTCGCGTTTAAAAGCCAAACTTCACCTTGTTGAATTACCGCATAACTATCAACTAAAGCCGCTTTTCCTTTTCTAAGGGATTTTACTTCGGTTCCGACTAATACAATTCCCGCCTCATAAGTATAATGAATAAAATAATCATGCAGGGCTTTACGATTAGTAGTTATGTTTTTTTCGTTCGAAGTATCTGCCATAGTCTCAAAAATGATGGCAAAATTTATTCTTTTAGTTAAAGTTATGCAAGAAATAAACTGATTATTACAGTTTTTTCTCAATATTATTTTGAAACCTTTGAAACGCCGTTTCTCAAGTTTTTCCACTTGTTAGATGTGGGCATAATGGAATCCATCAAAGTAATTCATAGAATAACTTTAACAATTTTTTATCTAGCAGTTTTTTATGTTGTAATGCAATCTCAATTTAATTCAAATTTATGTTATTGAGTTTGATCGCCTCCATAGCTAAGAAGAATCTAAAATTTTTATGTGTTCAATATTTAAAGTATCTGCTTGATCGAGATTTACATTTTAGATTTGACATTTTGTTACTTAATTTTACGTTCAAAATATAGAAAGAGCCAATGGCAGAGAAACACTTTTACGAGCAAGCCGAATACACAAAAAAATATTTAATCCCTTATTTTCAGAAGCATATCCCAGATTTTCATAAATTAAGTGTGTTGGAAGTAGGCTGCGCGGAAGGTGGACTTTTAGAAGTATTTATGGAATTAGGAATGGATGTATCCGGAATTGAATTGGATCCGGAAAGAGCTGCAATAGCAAACCAGAAAAATGCCAAGTTAAATGTTATGGTTGGGGATATAATGGATGCGGAACTGACCAAAAAGATTGGAAAGCAATTTGATTTTGTAATAATGCGCGAGGTTATTGAGCATGTTCCCAATAAATACGCCGCTTTTAAAAATTTAGAAGCACTTACAAAAGAAGAAGGATATTTATTTATCAGTTTTCCGCCAAAACGTTCACCATTTGCCGGGCATCAGCAAATTGCAAAGAGTTTTTTAAAAATGGTGCCATATTTACATATTCTACCGAGATACATACTTCGACCTTTAGCAAAACAATTTGGTGAAAAGGAAGATTACATTGATGAAATAAAATTACATTTTTCAACCGGAATGGTAATTGATCATTTTGAAACTCTTTTTGCTTTGAATCTTTTTAAAACAATTAAGAAAGATTTGTTTTTGTTTAGACCAATTTATGCATACCGGTTTGGTCTTCCGACAATTAAACTTCCCAATATTCCAATAATTAGAGAATATATATCTTTTGGCTGCGAAACTTTGCTAAGGAAAATCAAAATTTAAGATTATTTTGAAATATAGTTTTTTTTGTTAGAATGATTTAAATATTTGAATATGATTCCAAATTTCTGGTTCAAAAAACTAATATATAATCGGTTTTCATATTTGGAGAGCTCTGAAATATTATTTTTAGTAGTCATTGCGAGGAATGAAATGACAGCTTGTCCCGAAATTTTGTTTCGGAAAGCAATCTCTATTTTGATTCAAAAATTTAGTTTTGAGTTTGCTTCATCCGCCAAAGACGGATTCGCACAGACAATGACTGCAATATTTCAGATTTCTCATTTAGAAAGTTTTTATAAATAATACCTCACTTGATTAAAACGGAGACACCATGCTCGAGATTCAGAAGAAACTAACAAACTCCTTTTATGCAATATTAGCTCTGCCAGCAACTGCAGTTGGTTTTGCATTATCAACTCAAATAGCAGCACTTAGCTGGATTCTAAACAAAAAATTTGGATTAAATATCCATGAAGTTTCGTTTGTTTGGCTTGCCGGTCCTATAGCTGGAATATTTGGTCAAGTGATAGTAGGAATGATAAGTGATAATGTATGGTTTTTAGGTGGAAGAAGAAGACCATTTATAATGATAGGAGGAATTGTTGGTTCAGTAATGTTTCTCGCTTTACCTCAGATTGGTGTTATTTCTGAAACAACCGGAATTACCAGCATTATTCTCATTGCTTCTGTAATAGCATTACTTTTAGATTTATCTGTAAACGTAACCTTTAACCCAGCAAGGAGCATAATCGCTGATTTAACACCTGAAGGAAAAAAGAGAACAACGGGGTATGTTTGGATGCAAGTAATCTCTGGCACATTTGGAGTACTTGCGTACTTTTTATCTATGGTTTACGGTAATGAAACTTTACTTTTAATTGCAGCCATTTTTGTTTTTGCTTGCGCGGTGCTCCCAATTTTGTTTATTGAAGAGCCAAAAGAATTAAAAATGGAAACCGATTCAGCCCGTAACAGTCATACATTTATGGATATTTTCAAATCCATATTCCCTTTATATGGATTTTTAGTTTTTGGGGTATTCAGTTTGATATTCCATTTTTACCAGAATGAATTAAGAGTTTTACATAACCCATTGTTAATTATGGCTTTAGCTTATACAGTTATAATAGGTTTTTGGATTATTTCTAAGGGTAAAAAAGAAGAATCTGACCAGAACGAATTTCAGAAAATAATGTTGGCGCATACATTTACTTGGGTTGCTTTTCAAAGTATGTTTGTAATGTCCGGATTTTTTATTGATAAACAAATTGTTCCAAATTTAGATTTGGCAAATGTATTTGCTAATAAATTTGCAGAATTCTTAACTTCTGCAACTCAGACTAAAGACGCAACTACGGGTAATATAGTTTCTTTGGGGTTTTTAATTCTAAATGCAGTGGGAGCATTATTTCCGTTTGCACTTTCGCAATTCGCCAAAAAAATTGGAAGAGTTAGAACATATACAGCGGCATTATCGTTTAGCGCTTTAGGATATTTTTATATTGCATTTTTAGGAACCAGTGAATACAGTTTTTATTTTGGAATGTTTCTTGCGGGGATAGGTTGGTCAGCAGTAATTTCAATTGTGTTTTCAATTATGACAGAAAGAATAAACCAAGCCAAAATGGGCTTATTTATGGGAATATTCAATCTCGCGGTTGTGCTCCCACAGATGATGAGTCAAGGAGTTGCTAATATTATTTCTGAAACACAAAATTATCAATTACTTTATATACTCTGCGGGGTTTTTATTTGTTTTTCAGTTGTATTCTGGTTCTTTGTAAAAGAACCAAGATCAACCGCTATTGAAGCAACTTCTTCACAAAAAGGTAGTCATTAATTATGAATTTGTTTAAGAAAATACTAATTATTTTGATTGTTGTATCAAGCATTGCTTTGGGACAAAGCCCTTATAATATTGAATATAATGAAGTTAAAGGAAGTCTTAAAAGTAGTGATAAATACAAAAAAGATTTTGGTAAGTACCGTGGATTTGAATTAGAATTGTTTGAAGGAGAAAAAGCAAACTTTGCAGTTTTCTCTTCCGATTTTAATGCAAGAATGATACTAGTTGATCCTAATGGAAAAGTATTTAAGCAATCTGATCAATCACGTGAGGGAATGGCTTCTATAATTACTGAAATTCCGGTAAGCGGAGGCTGGATTTTGTATGTTATTGGAAATCAAAATGATTTGGGTGAGTTTTCTTTATATTATGCTTTTGCTTCTTCTAATTCTCTTAACATTAGTAATAATATGGATTTATGCTCATCACTTAATTTTCTCATTGCTCATGCCTCCGCTAATTTTATGATGCTTCCTTTTGATCAACTCTATAGTAGTGGAATGGAATTAATAGGAAGAGAAGACTTAGCTGTGTTTGATGAAAGAAATGGCTCTTTAATTATAACAAAATACACGGGAGCAGATGAAAAGCAAGCAAAAGCGCAATATTTGTATCTTATTCAGCAAATTGGAAACTGTATTGGAGACTGGAAAATTTCTGATTTTAATCCAAAAAATGAAAAACATGTAGGCAAAATCTTTAAAAATAAATCTGATGAAAAAGCTCCAAGGATTTTTGTTGAACTGATTACGGAAAACAGTACAAATAGATTAGATACTTTGAGTTATAAAGCCTTGATAACTATTAAATAAAGAAAATTGTTTTTTAAAGCTTAAAACAGTTGCCTTCTTTTTCTTTTAGAAGTGGCAATATTGAATGTTTTAACTTAGGAGCATGCAGTTTATAACTCATCGCTAAACGTACTGCACATACTACAAGTGTTTATTTCAACAAACTGGAAATATATAATACAGATTAGAAAATAAATTAACCCAGATTTGTCAATAGTCAAAAATTTCTAATGACCGCCATTAGAAGA
>CAZVYT010000020.1:0-16855 GCA_964631495.1 uncultured Melioribacter sp.
TTGCATTAGTCAAATCTGCCGCAGCCTGCCCTTGAAGTTTTTTAACAAATTCAACTGCTTCATTAACAGCTGCATAGGCCGGCACTTTTTCCAAAAATAATATTTGATACAGAGCAACACGTAATGCATTTTTAATGTTTGGAATTGCTTTGGAAAATTGACCTTTATAAAACCCGGTTAATATCCAGTCAATTCTTCCTTGCCATCTAGTAACGCCATGAACAATTTCGAAGAGAAGGGCTTTATCAGCTCCTATAAGGATCGAGTTTTTAATTTCAATTTCGAGAAGTTTGTCTAAGTATGCGTCTGTGCGGTCGATACGATTAAGAATCTTAACGGCTAAACCTCGAACTCCTTGATATAGATTTAGACCAGTATTTTCATTTGTTTCTTCCATGATATCCAGTATTAAAAAGGTGCTTGAAGTGTTCTCTATTTAAAAAGCAAAAGGGCTGCATAACAGCCCTACCATTAGTTCACTAATAAATACTAAACTTTTTTTGCACCGTATTTCTTGTTAAATCTTTCAACACGGCCTGTAGAATCCAACATTTTTTGTTTACCAGTAAAGAATGGATGACATGCCGCACAGATTTCTAATTTAATGCTACTTACAGTAGAACGGGTAACAAATGTATTTCCGCAAACACACGAAACTTCGCATTTCTTATAACTTGGATGAATTCCTGGTTTCATTTTAATACTACTTCCTTAAAATTTTGAGTCCAAATTTACTTACGTTAAAACAAATATCCAAATTGGAAACCTTGAATTAACCTTATTTTCTTGCATTTTTCAAAGAATCAGCCATTAATTTCGCTTTTCTCAAAGAATCTGATTCCGTTCTATATTTTTCAATAACCTTTTTATCTGTCTTTTTTTCTACAAAAAATCCATCCACAATTGGATTTTCGCCACTATTTACTACACTATTCCTTAAACTGGTATTTTGATTGGAATTGGCACCGGAAATAAAATCATCTACTGAAACAGACTTTTTTTGATTGTAGATTGAAGGTTGATTTATTGGTTGCGAATTCTGAGCTATTTTTTGAGTTTTAAACTGAGTTTGGTTACTTAATTTGGAATTTTTTTTCTCTTTCGGCTGATTAAACAATGATTCTATTTTTTTATCGGCTGTATTTCCAGCAATAGATTGTGTATCTGTAATATTCTGTTTTTCTGCCAGCTGAGTTTGAATTTCTTTCTGTTGAGGATAGAAAATAAAAAACAAAACAGCAGTGGCAAGAACTGCTACTGAAGGAGCAAGAAATTTGAAGATATTAAACTTTTGTCTTTCTTCTTCTACTGGAGTAAAATTCCTATTTTGAATTCGTGTCATTAGATTGAATTCAAAATTTTCCGGAGCTTCAATTTTGGGAAGCTTTTTCAGATCAGACAAAAGGTTTGAAAATTTTTCTTCTTCTTTATTATTGTAAAATTCACTCATGTTCTACTCTTTATATATGTTCTTAAGTAGTTTTTGTAATTTTATTCTTCCCCGATTAATTCTTGATTTAACAGTACCAATTGCTAATCCAGTTATTTCCGAAATTTCCTCATAAGATAAATCTTGAATATCTCTTAAAATTACTACTTCACGGTAAACGGGTTTAACTTTTAACAAAGCCTTCTGAATAATCTCATTTCTGATTTCGCTATCAGCAGATCGTTCTGGTGATAAAAACATCTTATCTTCAATTTGCGGAGATTTTTCATCATCAGAATTATCAATTGAAAACATTACTCTTCTTTTTCGTCGCTTGAGTTCATTCTTAGCCAGATTTGCAGCAATAGTATAAATCCAAGTCGAAAATCTTGCAAAAGAACGATAAGAATCTTTGTTCAAATAAAATTTTATCATAGTTTCTTGAACAACATCAGCACAGACATCTCTATCACCAACAAATCTATACACAAAATTCATAAGCGGGTCTTTATAACGCTTAACTAAAATTTCGTAGGCTTCAAGAGTATTATTATCTTGATACTCTTTAATCAGTTCTTCATCAGTCAAATCGGTTAAACGCTTTACCAAAGTTGGTTTTACCTATAAATGGTGAAAAAAGTTTCAATTTTGTGGACAATTTTACCCATATTTTTTTTATCACGCAATCAATTTTGTAATGGAGAAACTTCAACTTTACCAAGCATCTCCGAAATAAGAATCTGCAATACTGTTTTATGATCCATTCCTGAAGTTTTTACGGCTAAATCGGCGTTCAATAAAGCTTTCGAAGCATTGTGCAGTTTGTCTTCATTCATAAAATAAGTAGCTTTTTTACAATTCGAATAATAATAATAACTGACTCCAGCTAATCTCGCTCCTTCATTCTCACCAATTCTCTGTTTTGTTAAATCAAAAACTTGAGCAACGGTCATAATAAATTTAGCGACCATATTAATTATAAAAACTATTTCTACGCCTGAGTTAATTAAGTTAAAGATAATCTCGAGTGATTTAGACTTATTTCCCTGCCCAAGTGCAGCAAGTAAATCAAAAATACTAAATTCTTTTGTAGGAGATGATAGTTTAATTAGTTCATCTACTGAGAGTTTTTTACCCGAGTTAGAGTAATCAACAAATTTTTGAATTTGCATTTCTAACAAGGATTTGCTTTCACCAACAACTTCAATAACGGCTCTTGCGTGGTCAACTTGCAAATCCAAGCCTTTCTTTTTAGAGATCCTAACAAACCAATCTACTAGTTCATTACCACTTATTGGTTTTGCTTCAAATAAAAATCCTTTAGAAATTAATAAGTTGTATGGTTCACTCGATGGATTAGAAACCGCTCCTACTTGAGTAATTACTAAAACCGAAAAATTTGCTGGATCTTTTATATAGGTACTTAGACTTTTTTTATCGTTAAGTTTTTCGAAATTCTTTATTTCAATTAACTTTTTCTCTCCACCGAAAGGGAAAGAAAAAGCCTGATCTAATATCTGATTCAATTCTATTGATTTATCAGCCGTAAAAGCTTCACGATCAAAATCTGATCCTAGTAAAGGTGAGACTACTTTTTCTATAGCTTCAACAGCTTGTTCAATTGTGTAACTATCTTCGCCACATAAAAAATAAATTGGTAAGAGAGTTTCTTTTGTAAGAAATTTATTTAGCTGACTTATCTGCTGCAAACTCTGTTTGGCCATTGTCTCTAAAAAACTCTTTTTTCAATTGTAATACTATTAATGTAAATGGGATTTAATGGTTTTTCCATTCTATCAGTCTTAACTTTTCCAATTTCGTAAACTACATCCATTCCATCAATTACTTTTCCAAAAAGAGTATGTTTTCTATCGAGCCAAGGAGTTGCAACTGTCGTAATAAAAAATTGGCTAGTATTTGTATGTGGTCCACGGTTTGCCATTGAAACCGTACCAGGTGAGTTGTGTTTTAATTCTAAAGGAGTTTCATCTTCAAACTCGCTGCCGAAATAACTTCTGCCTCCAGATCCACTTGCAGTAGAATCTCCTGTCTGTATCATAAAATCTTTTACTACACGATGAAATGTTAATTTGTTGTAATATCCTTGATGAGAAAGTCCGATAAAATTAATTACTGCTTTTGGGGTTTCATTTGGATAAAGCTCAAATTCAATTGAACCATAACTAGTGTTTATTATGGCAACAAGTTGTTCTTTTTCACTTAATTTAATTACCTCTTCAATTTTTTTTCCGCTTTTAATTTCGTTTTCAAGATTAACTACATTGTAATTTTTACCACAGCTTAAGAATAAAATTGAAACTACGACCAATAAAATGAAGTATTTGAAATTCATAATTGCTCCTACTGATTTATTATTCCAGCAGAAATTAAAATAATTATTATAAGCCCTAATAAAATTCTGTAACCAATAAAAATCATCATTGATTTAGTTTTCAAATATTTTAATAAAAACTCAATTGAGAAGTATCCAGCAATTCCAGAAACAATTGTAGAAACAATCAAAGCAAGAAAACCGTTTTGATCGATATCTTTAGTTGCTTGATAAAATTGTAAAAGTCCACTGGCAGCAACGGCTGGAATGCTCATTAAAAAAGAAAAACGAGCTGCGGTTTCTCTATTAAAGCCAAGAAATAACCCGGCAGTAATAGTAGTTCCAGAGCGAGAAGATCCTGGAATAAGGGCAATGGCTTGAGCAAATCCGATTACCAATGCATCTTTCCAATTCAAATCATCGCTTTTACGATTCAATTTACTTACTCTTTCTGCAATTGCAAGAATAACAGCAAGGATTATTAGACTACCGGCAATTACATAAAGATTCTTTGTAAATACACCTTCAATTAAATCTTTAAAACCAAGACCAAAAACAACTACTGGAATGGTTGCTATTATTAAATACCAACCCATTTTAGAATACAAGGATTGATCTTTAAATTTTACACGATTAAACCAATTATCTCTCAAAAATTCACGAATAATCGAAACGATATCTTTCCAGAAATAAACAAAAACAGCAAGTAATGTTCCAATTTGAATTACTGCTATAAAAGAGGTCCATCTTTGAGGATTATCTTCTGAAATTAAATTAAATATTTTGCCGGCTAACGTTAAATGACCTGTGCTACTTATCGGTAGGAATTCGGTTAAACCTTGAATAAGACCCAGAACAATTGCTTCAAAAAGATTCAAATTATTCTCCTAAAAAGTAAAAGTAACGCCTAAGTAAATTCCAAACGAAATTGAATTTAAATTAAGCTTCTCACCGCTTGATTTATTAATGATACTCTGTGAACCATTCGCAAGATCACCAGTATAATCATACCGCAAATTGCCGCCTATCAAAGCATAAAAATTATTTGCTAGTATTGTATTTCCTACTGCTTTTAGAACTAAGCCAAACCCATGAGAAGAATAAGAAGTTACTGAAAATATTTTTTCTTCAAGAGCTGCATATCTATAACCAATTCCGCCGCCTAATTTAAATTGGTAGCCAATACCAGGAATTACATAATATGCCATTAAAGAAGGGCGATGCAATCCATAAGATATTTCATAATTGTTTTGCGTGCCATTATAAGAATCTAATTGCAAGTTGTATTCAAGTCCTATTGCTAAATTTTTGTTAACCTTATAATCAACTTCAGCTCCAAAAGCTACCGTGCTTTTAAAAGAAGATATTTGATTGTTAATTGTTGCGAAATTAATATTTACATAATCTCTAAAACTTGGTATAGATTTAAAGTCCAAACCCATTGATGTGCTTACATCCCATTGTGAAAATGAAATTGACGTGATAACTAACAAATAGATTATTAGAAAATATTTTCTCATTTAGTATCCGTATTTGATTTAAGTACAGAAAAGAAAGTTTCTTTAGGTAAACCTTTTTTTGCTCTTTGAATATTAACGTAAGAAACAACAAGAATTGAAGAAACAATAAAAGCAACGTAACCTAAAAAGTGTGTAAGTATGGCATAGGCTGCACTAGAATCATAATCAAACCCATAAACTTTTGTCATTACTAGAATTGCAATTGCATGATAAGATCCAGTTCCTCCAGGTGTTGGGATAAAATTGCCAAACGAACTAATTGTCATAACAACCCATGCCGATGCAAAGTTAATGTTTTCGACATTATGCATATCGAACATAAAAAATCCAGCATATGTGTTAAGTGAATAGAGAAGCATAATAATAAGCGACCAAAAAATAATCCAGATAAATTGACCTAATGTTTTAATGCTAGAGAAACCTTCAATTAAAGTTTCGAATAAGGATTTTAGCTTTTCAGACAATTTGTTACTTAGCTTAGCTGTAATAGTTACAATTATTGAAGCAAATCTATTTTGGAATCGAACTAACAATATCACAAAAACAATTGCTATTAAAATCATACTAAACCCAGTTACTAACAATGTTTTTAGCCAGGGTAATTCTTCGTAAAGATTACCTGCATAAATTGAAGCGCTTATTAAAGAAGCAAAGGCAAAAAAAGTTACATCAATAATTCTTTCTACTATTATTGTGCCTAATACTGTAGTTCTCGAAACATTTTCCCACTTACCTAAGAATAACGCACGGTAAACTTCTCCTAATCTTGGTATTACACAACTTACTCCATAACTAACCATTACAGAGCCAAAAAGGTGATTCTTCGAAATTTTTGGTTTTACAGATTCAAGCATATATTTCCAACGTATTGCACGCGTATAATGCGAGGCAAAGAATACAATTAAATAAAGAATTACAGCAATTATCGAAGTTTCAGAAATGATTGCAAATGCTCTTGTAAGATCCACTTTTTGGAAAGCAACAAACAGAAATACTAACGAAATAATTATAGTTAGTAAAGTACCCCATATCTTTGCCGAGTTATTATTTGAATTAGCGGAGATCAATAACTTTCGTTCCCTTAGGAGCACTAAATGTAAAAATCTGATCTGCTAAGTTTTGGTTAACTTTTATTTCACTGAATGTAAAAGCATATTTCATATCACCTATATCAACCAATTCCATTCTTGAAATAAAATTATCTTTGTTTTTCCAGATTCTAACAACTTTGAACTGTAAATCGTTATCCTTTGGAGTTAATTCAATAATAAAATCGTTTGCAGGAGGAATATCTTTTAATAACTTCACTTTACATAATGGAGGATAATCAAACACAAACTTTTCTAAAGAAAATGATGTTGGATCATCATTTAGATAACTAACAACAACACGATTAAATTTCTTATCAAAATTCCAAATGGTTTTGCCATCAGAAACTATTTTTTGATTCTTAAGCTCAACAACAAACATATTCTTTTTCTTATAGGTGAATTTGCCATCAGCCTTTCCTTGTTCATTTCCGCTAACATTAAAAAAATTCTGAGAGAAATTAGCTGTAAAGTTATCAATAGAAATGAACTTACTTTGTATTTTCTTAATCATCTCGATAGGAGACTGGGCATTAATAGTTGCGGTTAGAAGTAATAATATTACATAAGTTCTTACTTGCATAAGCTTCTCAAAATTGTTTCCAGTTGCTCTTCATTATCTACAATAACTTCGCGAGCTTTGCTGCCTTCAGAAGGACCTACAATACCCGCTTGTTCTAACTGATCAACTATTCTTGCAGCGCGTGAATATCCAAGCTTCAATCTTCTTTGCAATAAAGAAACAGAACCTTGTTGATGTCTTACAATTGTTCTTGCTGCTTCTTCAAACATTGGATCAAGATCTGCTAAGAAATCGCCAGCAGATTCTTTTTTCTTATCATAAAGCGATGGTAGGAAATAACGTTTAGAATATCCTTTTTGAACATAAATAAAGTTTGTAATCTTTTCTACTTCGTCTGTTGAAATAAAAGCATTCTGAATACGTATTGGTTTTGGCATACCAGGTGGTAAGAAAAGCATATCGCCACTACCTAACAATTGTTCTGCACCGTTCATATCAAGAATTGTCCTAGAATCTATTTTAGATGCAACTTGATAGGCCGCACGTGCACTGAAGTTGGCTTTAATTACACCGGTTATTACGTTTACAGAAGGGCGTTGTGTTGCGAGAATGAGATGAATCCCCACGGCGCGAGCAAGTTGCGCTAATCGTGCAATTGGTTCTTCAACTTCTTTTCCAGAAGTAATCATTAAATCCGCAAGTTCATCTATCACAACAACTATATAAGGCATTTTGTGATGCTGCATCTCTTCTGTATTTTTTAAACGTGTTTTTGGATTTGACATCTTCGTGTTATAATCAACAATATTTCTAACACCGGCTTTGGCAAGTTTATCATAACGCTTTTCCATTTCATATTCAACGGCTTTCAAAACAAGCAAAGCGTATTGTGGATTAGTAATAATCTCTTCTTCCAAATCCGGTGAAATTGCAAGAAAGTGCTTATTAAGTTTTTTATAAAATGAGAGTTCAATCTTTTTCGGATCAACAATAACAAACTT
The DNA here is from genome assembly GCA_964631495.1 of uncultured Melioribacter sp. Classification (GTDB taxonomy): domain Bacteria; phylum Bacteroidota; class Ignavibacteria; order Ignavibacteriales; family Melioribacteraceae; genus Stygiobacter. Next base: position 7,894 of record CAZVYT010000020.1, read on the forward strand.
AACATCAGATGGATGCTTCGCATAGATTAAACTGCAAAGAACCATATTTATACCAACACTTTTTCCTGAACCTGTTGCTCCAGCAATAAGCATATGCGGCATTTTTGCCAGATCACTAATGTAAACATCTCCCGAAATTGTCTTGCCAAAAGCTAATGGCAGCTCTGCTTTTGTATCCTTAAGCTTTGCTAAAACAGAACGAGCGTGAACCATTGTAGCTTTTGCGTTTGGAATTTCAACACCAATTGCGCTTTTGCCCGGGATTGGTGCAATAATACGTATTCCTCTTGCGGCTAAAGCAAGCGCAATATCATGTTCAAGCGAAACAATTCTACTAATTTTTACACCAGGCGCTGGTACAATTTCATACAAGGTTACTACAGGACCAGGCGTTACAGTTATATCTTCAATTTGAATGTCAAAAAGAGCAAGTTTTTCTTTTAAAAGTTCGGCATTGCGTTTTAATTCACTTTCAGCAACCACAACATCTTCAACTTCCGGTTGAGAGAGCAAGTCGAGTTTTGGAGGAGTGTAATCAATTATTTCTTCCCATTGATTAGGTAATGTTGCTTCAGAAGCTTTATCAATTATCGGTTCAGAATCATCATCTTTTGAAATTGCTTTTTTTGTTTCAGCTTTTTTCTTTGCATTATCACCAATTTTTTCTAACTCGGCATCAATAACTTTTTCTGGTTGATCTTTTTTTACAATAGTAATTTTGGTTTCTGGTTCAACAAATGATTCTTCAGCATTTAGATCATCGGTTTTATATTTAAACAATTTCTTTAATTTATTTTCTTCTCTTAGATTTTTAATCTTATCTAAATTTTCTTGGTTTTTGGGAACGACTTCGTCAACTTTTTCATTTGTATCTTCTTCATCTTTCAGTAATCGTTTTAAGAATTCAAGAATCGAACCAAATTGAAAATCGAAAGCAACAATAAGAGTTATTAAAATTGCTGTAGAAAGAACAATTATGCTTCCTAATCCACCTAGAAGTTTGCCAATTACAGTTCCTAGAAACATCCCAATTTTACCGGATAATTCATAGACATCAGAAAACAATGCAATTTCTGGAACTGATTGAAGCATTCCGAAAAAAGTAGATACAAGTAAAGAAATTATCAACAAAAAATTAGAAAGATAAAGAGGTACTCGAAACGCTTTTTCTTTTTTTAGAATTGTATAACCCCAAATAAACATTATTGTTGGAAAAATTAAAGAAAAGTAACCTAATGTTGAGAAAACAAAAAAATATGAAACATACGCACCTAAGATTCCCAGCCAATTATTAATTGTTGAAACATTATCTCTAATTTGCTGATCGCCAGTGATTACTCTACCAAGTAAATCAAGAAAACCTTGCGTAAGAAATGCTTCATCGGAACGAGAGAAAGAGAGAATGCTTAAAAATACTAGTAATGCAAAAACAATTAAGAATATCCCTAATATTTTTGTTTTCTTCTCAGGTGAGATAATGAAAAAATTTTCTCCAATTGCAGTAGTTGGTTCTTTATGTTTAACTTTTTTAGCCATTTGTTAGAGTGATTTTTTCAGAATTATTTTCCGGAATGTCTAACTTTTTAATTGAACCAGAAACGAAATAAGGAATAACTTCTTTAACTCCGTAAAGAGAACACTCTTTAATGTCTGCTGAGAAACCATTTTCTATTAGGAGTTTTCCATGCTCTGTTTCTTTTAGCATTTTAAAAATATTTTTGCCGCTGGACTTTGCAATAATGTTACTTGCTCTTGAAGAATCAGTAAGTTCCGTGTCTTCATTCAAGTTCAATATTTCCGAAACAAGCTTGCCTGCACATACAGCGTCTTCTAAACTGAAATTTCCATTAGTTCCAGAGCAAATTATTTCAACATCTTTATTGAGAAAAACTAAATGTTTTGCAATTGCTGGTAGGTTATGAAAACAAGCTACAAATAAATTTTCTGAGAATTTTGCTTTCACTAATGCTTTTGAACCATTAGTAGTATATAAAATAATAGATTTTCCATTAACAACTTCTTGAGTAAACTCTAAAGGAGAGTTCCCAAGAACAAAACCTTCAATTTTTTTTGTGTTTCTTTCTCCGCATAAGAGTGTTTGCCCGCTAAAAGCATTTCCAGAGACTTTCATAGCAAAATCAACAGTACTTACAGGAATTACTTCCTTTGCACCATTTGCTACAGCTGTAACAATAACAGTTGTTGCACGAAGCACATCAATAACAACACTAGTTTTCCCCGTAAAATATAGTTCATCCAGATGTTGTGCAGAATAATGAACATTAATTTTCATTGTACCTATTTCTTAACAAATGGTAATTTAGTTATTTGAGCTTCAACTTCCTTCCCTCTTATTAAAAAGTTGATTTTGTTTCCATCTTTTGCAAATTCGGAGTCAACATATCCAAGCGCAATAGCTTTATCCAAAATTGGACTAACAGTTCCACTAGTTATATGACCAATTTTCTTTCCATTAAAAGTTAAATCATAACCTTGCCGCGGAAAAGTTTTTTCGTCTGAGATCATAGCAACCAATTTTCTTTTAAGACCATTTTCTTTTGCTGCAACTAAAACATCTTTTGCAATAAAAGATGGTTTCTTCAATTTAGTAATCCAGCCAAGACCAGCTTCAAGAGGGTTTGTTGTTTGGTCGATATCGTTTCCGTATAAGCAGAATCCCATTTCTAACCGAAGCGAATCTCGAGCACCAAGACCAACAGGTTGAATTCCCAAATCTTTTCCAGCTTCAAATAGTGCATCCCAAACTTTTGTAGCAATAGTTTCATCTCCTTTGAAATATAACTCATAACCAAGTTCACCGGTATAACCAGTACGTGACAAAATCATATCAACACCAGCAATTTTAGTTTTGAAGAAGAAATAATATTCCAAATCAAGTTGTCTATCACATATTTTTTGAATTACTTCTTTAGAATTTGGACCTTGCACAGCAAGTAAAGAATATTCATTACTTTCATCGATTAATTCAACACCAAAAGAATTATTTTTATTCATCCACGCAAAATCTTTTTCAAGATTAGAAGCATTAACTACAAGCATAAATTCACTTTCGTTAATTCTGTATACTAACAAATCATCAACTATTCCGCCATCTTCAAAACACATTGCTGAGTACTGAACTCTTCCATCGGTTAAAAGTGAAGCGTCATTAATAGTAATATGATTAACAAAATCTAATGCTTTTTCGCCGCGTACAAATATTTCACCCATGTGCGAAACATCAAAAACGCCAACCGTTGTTCTAACAATCTTGTGTTCTGCAATAATCGAAGAATACTGAATAGGCATTTTGTAGCCGGCAAAATCAACTATCTTTGCACCTAGTTTTTCATGAATTGAAAAAAATGTTGTCTTTTTCATAGTTATTATTGGTTTAGGTTTTTCCAGTCGCTCAAAAATTTATCAAGACCAATATCAGTGAGCGGATGTTTAAATAATTTATCAATTACATCAAAAGGCATTGTACAAACATCTGCGCCCATCATTGCCGCTTCAACAACGTGCAGTGGATGCCGAATACTTGCAACAAGCACTTCTGTTTTATAACCATAATTTTTATAGATAGTTACTATTTGCCGGATTAGTTCCATTCCGTTAGTGCTAATATCATCCAATCTGCCAACAAAGGGACTAATGTAAGTAGCACCAGCTTTAGCAGCTAACAAAGCTTGTGTTGGTGAAAAACACAATGTAACATTTGTTTTTATTCCTCTACTACTTAAAGTCTTTACAGCTTTGATTCCTTCTTTTATCAAAGGAACTTTAATTACAATGTTTTTATGAATTTTGGAAAGTTCATCAGCCTCTTTAAGAATTCCTTCATACTCAGTAGAAACTACTTCTGCACTTATGGGACCATCAACAATTTTGATTATCTCATTTAACAGATCAAGAAAGTTTTTTCCTTCTTTTGCAACAAGAGATGGATTAGTAGTAACGCCATCTAAAAGTCCCATTGCAGCGGCTTCCTTTATCTGACCGAGATTTGCAGTATCTATAAAGAATTTCATTCCAATTTTCCCTCTTTATTATAAGAAAGTTACTAAAAATCAGTTACAATTCTTGCCAATAAACCCACAGAGTGTTTTTAAGCAATTTCATCAGTTATTTCTTCACCAGATTGTGTAGAAATAAAATGAAATTTAGAAGGGCTTACTCTTTCTTCCTCAGCCAACTTTATTCTAACAAAATATTTTAATTGCATTCTAGTTAAAGTAGATATTAAACCAAGTTTTAGCTTCTCACCAAGAGAAGGATGAACTCTTAATGTCAGCGATTTAACCTTGCCTTGAATCCTATAACGTTTTAACCAGCGTTCAATTTCATGAATTAAGTTAGACTTTTTAGTAAGCAATCCTGTGCCTTGGCAATAAGGACACACTTCATTCATTGATTGAATAATATTTTCTCTTACACGTTCACGTGTTATCTGCATCAAACCAAATTCAGTCATCGGAAGTAATGCAGTTTTGGCTCTATCTTTTTTAAATTCTTTTTTAAGTTCATCATAAATCTTTTTCCGATTTTTTTCATCTTCCAAATCGATAAAATCAACAACAATTAAGCCGCCAATATCGCGCAGTCTCAACTGTCTTGCAATTTCGCGAGCAGCTTCTAAATCAGTCTTTAACGAATTTAATTCTTGCTCTTTCTTTGCCGCATAGCGACCGCTATTAACGTCAATTACTACCATTGCTTCAGTATGATCAACAACAATGTGTCCGCCAGCAGGAAGAAGAACTTTACGTCCCATTAAAGATTTAATCTGTTCATCAATTCTAAATGTTTCAAAAACCGGCGCATCATCTTTGTATAATTCTATTCTATCTAATAATGCTGGTTGAATAAACTGAAGGTAATTGCGGATTTCTTTCCATAGTTTTTTAGAATCAACAAAAACTTTAGAAACATCCGGAGTGAACAAATCTCTTATTACAGAAATTGTTGTACTCAAGTCTTTGTATAGTAGAACCGGTGGATCTTCTTTCTTTGCTTCATTTTGAATGTCTTGCCAAATCTTAACTAAATATTTTAAATCTCCACTTAGTGCTTCATCACTTTGGTCTCTAGCGGCAGTACGTATTATCAATCCGCAATCTTTTGGTAAAATTCCGCGTGCAATTCTTCTTAATCTTTTACGTTCACGAAAATCAACAATTTTTTTAGATACACCTATTTTGTTATCCATTGGAAGTAAAACACAAAACCTACCAGGAAGAGAAATAGAAGATGTAACACGAACACCTTTATCTTTTACTGGTTCTTTAATAATTTGTATTAAAATATCTTCGCCTTTGTGTAGACGTGTTGTTTGTTTATCCTTTAATTCTTGTTCTTTGTCTTGAACTGGTTTGGCAGTTTCTAAAGTAGAATTAGGAGATATTTCTGAATTAACTTCTTTCGATTCGTTTTGCGAAGTGAAATCATCATCGTCATCATCATCGAAAATACCTTGTAATGCTTCTGTACGTTCACCAATATCAGAAAAATGCAAGAATGCGTCATGCTTCATTCCAATATCTATAAACGCGGCACGTATGCCTGGTAAAACTCTGGCAACTCTACCATAATAAACATCGCCTACCATTCTCTGCTTTTCTGGATGGTCTACAAAAAAGTCAACTAAATTGCCATCTTCAGTAATTGCAACTCTATTCTGAGAAGACGAAGAATTAATTATAATTTCTTTATTCATTTTAAAACCTTAATTGTTCTTTTCTATGCTGGCGCTTTATCTTCCAACAACCAGAAAAGAACCTTTTTCTTAAACTTATTTATTACATCAACTTTATCTGCTTCACCTAAAACACCATTTTGAATTTTTAAAATGTGTTCATTAATAAGCGAACGAAGTGATTCAAAATTTCTAACACTGAAAACATTTTCCAGGAGATTATTTATTCCAGGGTAATCTTTCAAATACCAAACAGTTTGTTTTTTTGCTCTATCAAGAGCAACTACTTCACCTAAATCTAACTCAATACTATTTATGTGTTTTAACAAAACTTCTTTAACAGTTTCAATATTTGGTAAACCAGGATCAACTCCGGTTTCAATTAATTTATTGTAACGAGAAAAAATAAATGGGTTACCGAGCGAGCCGCGCGCTACCATAACTGAATCACATCCGGTTTCTTCAAACATTTTTTTAGCATCTTGTGGTGTAAAAACAGAGCCATTACCAACAACGGTAATGTTAATGCTTTCTTTTAGTTTTCTAATCCAAGTCCAGTCCGGATCATTTTCATATTTATCATTTCGTGCACGGGCATGTAATACAACTATAGAGCCTCCGCTGTCTTGAACAGCTTTAGCTGTATCAAAAATGTTAATACGGCTTCTATCTTTTCCTAATCTTAGCTTAACTGAAATTGGTATTCCATTTGAATTTTCAACCATTTTTCGGGTAAGTTTACCAATATGTTTAGGGTCATCTAAAAGCGCCGAACCCATATTGCAACTTGTAACTTTATCTACAGAGCAACCGCAATTTAAATCAATTAAATCTGGCTTTAATCTAGAAATTTCTTTTACCGCCTCTCCAATTATTGCGGGATCGTTGCCTAATAATTGTACTCCAATCGGTTTTTCTTTTCTATTAAATGAAAGGAGTCGGAGAGATTCGAAATTATTTTTTATTACCCCTTCGGCACTTACCATTTGAGTAAATGTTAAAGCTGCGCCTTGTTCTTTACATGCATTTCTAAAAGATGAATCGGTAATATCTGCCATTGGGGCCAAGAACAGTTTTTGTCCTATATCGAGATTACCATTTTTCATCTATTAACCAACATGGCTTTAAATAAAAATGCTGAGTAATTACTCAGCATTTTCTGTTTTATTATCTTCTTTTACTTCTTCTTTAGATTCTTCTTTTTCCTTCAACAATACTTTTCTCGATAATGCAAACTTGCCATTTTCAATAGTAAGAAGTTTTACACGAACTGCATCTCCTTCGTTAATAACATCTGTTACTTTTGCAATTTTCTTAGTATCTATTTGGGAAATATGAAGTAATCCTTGAATACCCGGCATGAACTCAACAAAAGCACCAAAGTCTTTCACGCTTATAACTTTAGCATTGTATGTTTTGCCAATTTCTGGCTCGGACATCATTAACTTGATATATTCTTTAGCCTCTTTAGCAAGTTTGGAATCAGTACCCGCGATGTTAACAGTTCCATCTTCTTCTACACTAATTTCTACGCTATAGTCTTTCTGGATTTTCTGAATAACTTTTCCGCCAGGTCCAATTAATGCTCCAATTTTATCAACAGGAATCTTTGTAGATAAAATGCTTGGCGCATAAGCAGAAATACTTTCTCTTGCAACAGAAATTGCTTCATTCATTATTCCTAAAATATGCATTCTGCCCTCTTTAGCTTGAGCAAGAGCAGTATCCATAATTTCGTAAGATATTCCTTGAATCTTAATATCCATTTGCAAACCGGTTATACCGTTTGTGCTTCCGGCGACTTTAAAATCCATATCGCCAAGATGATCTTCATTACCAAGAATATCAGATAAAATTGCGTACTTCTCACCTTCTTTAATCAAGCCCATTGCAATTCCCGCAATAGCAGTTTTAATAGGAACGCCGCCATCCATCATTGCAAGCGAACCAGCACAAACTGTTGCCATAGAAGAGGAACCGTTTGATTCAAGAATATCTGAGTTAATACGAATTGTATATGGGAATTTTGTTTCTTCAGGAATAACATTTTTTAGAGAACGTTCTGCTAAATTTCCATGACCAACTTCTCTTCTGCCAACGCCAGAGAATTTACCAGTTTCGCCAACACTGAACGGAGGAAAATTATAATGAAGCAAAAACCTTTTTTTATACTCTTCTTGAAGTCCGTCAATAATTTGCTCATCTTGCTTTGTACCAAGCGTAAGAGTTGTTAAGCTTTGAGTTTCGCCACGAGTAAATAAAGCAGTACCGTGAACGCGAGGAAGCAAACCAAGCTCGCAAGTAATTGGGCGAATTTGCTTTGTGTTTCTTCCATCGAGACGAAGACCTTCTTCAAGAATACGATTGCGCATCAAATCCTTTTCCATATCATGAAGAATTTGACCAATAACTTTTCCTTGATCAGGATATTTTTCAGTTAACGTTGCAAGAACTTCTTCTGCCAAATCATGATTTGCTTTATATCTTTCTTCTTTAGCAAGAACTGAAGAAACAATTGTTTTGAATTTTTCATAAGCAAGTGCATTAACATCTGCAACTAAGTTTTCATCAAATGTTTTTGCAACAACTTCCATTTTTGTTTTGCCGCATGCTTCACGAAGTTCTTTTTGCACTTCAATAATTTTTTTGATTTCTTGATGAGCAAATTTTAATGCTTTAAGCATATCTTCTTCGCTAACTTCTTTTGCTTCGCCTTCAACCATCATAATAGATGATTCAGTACCGGCTACAACAAGTTCAAGATCACTTGCCTCAATTTCTTTAAAGGATGGGTTTATAATAAATTCACCATTTACTCTTCCAACACGAACTTCTCCAACTGGTTCGAGGAATGGAATATCGGAAACTGTTAAAGCGGCAGAAGCGGCACAAGCAGCAATAACATCCGGATCATTCTCTCCATCGAAAGAATAAACAAATGCCGCTACTTGAGTATCGTTTTTATAATTTTCGTCAAACAAAGGACGAATAGGGCGGTCAATCAAACGAGCGCTTAATACTTCGCGGTCACTTGGTTTTCCTTCTCTTTTAAAAAAGCCGCCGGGAATTTTTCCGGCAGCAAATGCTTTTTCTCTGTATTCAACGCTTAATGGAAAGAAATCAATTTCTTCTCTGAGGCCACCGGCAACGGCTGTTACTAAAACCATTGTATCGCCATAACGCGCCATTATTGATCCGTTAGCTTGTTTTGCTAACTTGCCAGTTTCGAAGATCAGCTTATGTTTGCCAATCTGCACTTCTTTGGTT
>CAZVYT010000020.1:16865-29838 GCA_964631495.1 uncultured Melioribacter sp.
GGTTACTACCATTTACTGCCTCTTATTTTCTAATGTTCAATTCTTTAATTATTGTACGGTATCTTTCAATATCTTTTTCTGCAATGTAGGATAACAATCTTTTTCTTTTACCAACCATTTGTAACAATCCACGGCGAGAAGCATGATCTTTTTTATTTGCTTCAAAGTGGCTTGTTAATTGATTAATTCTTGCTGTTAAAAGAGCAACTTGTACTTCAGCTTTTCCGCTGTCTTTTTCTGTTGCACCAAATTTCTTGATGATTTCTAGTTTCTGTTGTACTGATAATGACATTTTACTACTCCTTTATTTTGATTTACGATGCAATTCCAGCGTTAACCAGAATTGATTAATTGATTATAATTTATTTTGTGAAGCTACACTTTCCGCTTCTCTTTTATCTTTTTCAATTTGAGCAACTAATTCGTTTTTCGATTCAAACTTCTTTTCGTCGCGTAGACGTTTAATAAATTCTACTTTTATTTTTTCTCCGTATATGTCACGGTTGAATTCAAGAATGTTCACTTCAGCAACAAGTTCATGCTTGTTTTCAAAAGTTGGACGGAAGCCTATATTCATCACTCCGTAATAATACTGTGTACTTAAAGTACACCGAACAACATAAACACCGTTTTGAGGAATCGCTTTTTTGGGTTCATCAACTTGTACATTAGCCGTTGGAAAGCCAAGTGTTCTTCCACGTTGCGAACCTTTTACTACAATTCCGAAAATCGAATAATATCTTCCTAAAAATTGATTAGCTTTATCAAGTTCACCGCAATATAAAAAACTACGAATCTTAGAACTGCTAATTGTTTCGTTTTGTAGACATTCAGCGGCTACTGCGGTTACACCAAATCCAAGCTGGTTACCAATTTCTCTAAGTTTATTTTCATCACCTAAACGATCTCTGCCAAATTTATGATCATGACCAATGACCATATGAGATGCATTTAGTTTTTCAAGAACAAACTTTTTAATGAATTCTTCTGAAGTTAGTTGAGAAAATTCTCTTGTAAAATGGATAACCATTAAATTTTCGATTCCAGCTTTTTCAATTATCCATTTTTTTTCATCAAGCGAAGTAAGAATGCTAACTTCAGAATCCTGTGTTAATGCAGATCTTGGATGAGGTTCAAAAGTAACTACAAAGCTATCTGCATCTTTTTCTTCAGCAATACTTTTTAATGCATCCAAAATTTTTACATGTCCAAGATGTAATCCATCAAACGAACCGACTGTTACAACAGATTTTTTTTTCTTTTCTATTTCAGATCTATCTGAATAAACTTTCATTCAACTGCAATCGGAATAATTGTATAATGTTCTTTAAACTCATCAATAGTTAAAGCGTCTTCAACATTGAATTCACCAACTTTTGTTCTTCTTAATTCACGCAAATAAGCGCCACAGCCAAGCTTTTGTCCAAAATCGTGAGCAATAACTCTTATGTATGTTCCTTTAGAACAAGTAATTTCAAAATGTATATTTGGTAACTCTACATTAGTTATCACAAATTTTGATATAACAATTTTTTTGGGCTCTCTCTCAACTTCAATCCCTTTTCGAGCCATGTGATAAAGAGCTTTACCTTCCTTTTTAACAGCAGAAAACATAGGTGGAATTTGTAGTTGCTCACCAAGAAATTCTCTACTCAAATCGAAAATCATTTCTTTGGTAATGCCATCAAAACCTTTTTCGGTATCGTAGAAAGTTTCAAGATCGTAAGATGGTGTTGTTTTACCAATTGAAATGATTCCAGTGTAAGTTTTTTCAACTGTTAAAAGCTGTGTTATTTCTTTAGTTTTTCTTCCTGTACAAACAATTACTAATCCGGTTGCCATTGGATCAAGAGTACCAGCGTGACCAACTTTTTTAACACCGGTTGCTTTTCTCACTTTGTATACAATATCAAAGGACGATTTCTTAAGCTGCTTATCAATTAATACAATCTCGCCGCTTTCAAATTGCGGCACATAATCATATAATGTTTTTCGAGTTATCATTTTCGTGAATTTTCTTAAACAAATCTTCCATCTTTTCTACGTAATCAGTTGTATCATCAATAAAGAAAACTAAATCGGGAACAAAGCGCAAAGTCATTTTATGAGCAAGTTCAGAACGAATCATTCCTTTCATCTCATTAACTAAATCTAACAGTTCTTCTCGTAATTCCTTCTCATAAACTGAGAGATAAATTTTTGCTTGCTTCAAATCCGGACTTACTTTAACATTAGTTACCGTAACCAATCTAAATCTCGGATCGTTAATTTTTTGAAGCAAAATTAAACTTATCAAATCTTTTATTTGATGAGAAACTTTTTGTAATCTAAACGATGGCATTATTCTAATTTCTTCTTTGTCTCAATAAATTTATAAGTTTCGATAACATCGCCAACTTTAATATCATTAAAGTTGTGTATTCCAATACCACATTCGAAACCGCGTTCTACTTCGCGAACATCGTCTTTAAAACGCTTAAGAGAAGCAAATTCGCCTTCATAAATTGAAATACCATCACGGAATAAGCGAAGTTTATGTTTGCGATCAACTTTTCCGTCTTGAACATAACATCCGGCAATAGTACCAACTTTAGGAACTTTGAATACTTCGCGTACTTCAATAGTAGCAACGTTTTCTTCACTTACAACTGGCGATAACATACCTTCAAGAGCAGATTTAACTTCGGCAATTGCATCATATATAATATTGTAAAGACGAATATCAACTTTTTCTGATTCAGCGAGTTTACGTGCGTTTACGTTGGGGCGCACATGGAATCCAATAATAATAGCTTTTGATGCAGTTGCTAGAAGAACATCGCCTTCGCTAATTGCACCAACACCTTTGTGAATAACATTAACTGAAACTTCTTGGTTAGAAAGTTTCATTAAGGAATCTGATAATGCTTCGATAGATCCATCCACGTCGCCTTTAACAATGATAGGCAATTCTTTGAAACCACCTTGCGAAATTTGATTTGCAATTTCATCTAAAGTAATATGATGAACTTGACGATGATCTTGTTCTCTCTTAAGCTGCATGCGTTTAATACTTGTTTCTCTTGCTTCGCGTTCAGATTCAACAATTGCAAAAACGTCTCCGGCTTGTGGAGCATTTTCAAAACCAAGTACTAATACCGGTGTTGATGGACCGGCTTCAAATACTTTTTTACCACGCTCATCAAACATAGCTCTAACACGTCCGTGTGTTACTCCAGCAATAAAAGGATCACCAATTCTTAAAGTTCCTTTTTGAACTAGAACTGTGGCAGTAACGCCTCTGCCTTTATCAAGCTGAGATTCGATAATTGTACCTCTAGCTTTGCGATCCGGATTAGCTTTGAGATCAAGTAATTCAGCTTCCAGAACAATTTTTTCTAATAAAAGGTCAATATTTTTTCCAAGCTTTGCAGAAACTTCAACACATTGATATTTACCGCCCCATTCTTCAACCAGAATATTCTTTTCTGCTAACTGTTGTTTAATTCTTTCAATATTAGAGTTTGGTTTATCAACTTTATTTATTGCAACTATAATTGGCACATTAGCAGCTTGTGCGTGGTTAATAGCTTCAACAGTTTGCGGCATCACAGCATCGTCTGCAGCAACTATAAGTACAACAATATCAGTAACTTTAGCACCGCGCGCGCGCATTGCTGTAAACGCTTCGTGACCAGGCGTATCTAAAAATGCAATCTCTTTGCCTTCTGTAATTGCAACTTTATACGCGCCTATATGTTGTGTAATACCGCCAGCTTCGCCGGCAACAACATTTTCTCTACGAATAAAATCCAACAAAGATGTTTTACCATGATCAACGTGACCCATAATAGTTACAACCGGCGGACGGAATTTAAGTGTATCTACAGCATCAGGAACATCAGCATCTATTTCAGTCTGATATTCTTCTTGCAATTCAATTTCAAAACCAAAATCATCTGCTATTAAAGTAATTGTTTCAACATCCAATCTTTGATTAATAGAAACCATTAATCCAAGAGATATACATTTAGAAATAACATCGCTGACCGGAACTTTCATAAGATTTGCGAGTTCGTTAACCGCAATAAACTCGGTTACTTTAATTGTTCTTTGATCAATAATTCTTTCTTCGTGAATTCTTTCGGCTTCTTCCGCTTTTTCTTTACGCTTTCTCTTTCTTGCTAATGCGCGGTCACCAAGAGCGGAATCATCCATGCTTAACATTGTTTTACGAATTGCAGCTTCAACTTCTTGTTTATCAACTTCAAATCTTTTTAGTTTTTTCTTTTTCTTTGCCGGAACTACTTCTTCTTTTCCATCTTCAGTAGTTTTTGTTTTTTTCTTCGCCTTAAGTACTTTTTTCTTTTTCTTATCTGCTTCTGATTCTACAGCAGGAGTTGCAGTTTGCGGAGTAGCCGCTTTCTGCTGAGGAGTTTGCGGTCTAGATTGCTGATTTTCTCTTGGTTTATCTTCTGGCTTAGGTTTTCTCTTGTTGAGTTCTATTTTTCCAACAATGGTTAAGCCTTTTTTCTGTGTTGCTAATCTCTTTTCAGTTTCAGTTCTGAAAATTTTAGGACTATCATCAACAATAATAGCAACTTGTTCTTGTTCCGAAACTAATTCTACACTTTCAGTTTCTACTGGAACTACTTCTTGCTGATCATCTGCAACAACTTCTGTTTTTTCTTCTTTAACAGAAACTTCTTCTGGCTGTTCAACTACTTCAACTTGTGTAACATCTTCTAAAGGAGATTGAACATCACTTTTTGGTGATATAACCGGAGCATGAATTGGTTCTTGTTTAACTTCCACTTTTTGTTCATGTTCGGGTTCTTGATGATCGCCGCGTTTCTTTTGGAATTCTTCGATCTTTTTATAGTGCTTTTCTGCTTTTTCGATGTCTTTCTTGAAGTATAATTTGATGTCGTTCATCATTTCATCGGTTATCAAAGTCATATGGTTTTTAACTTCGTAACCTTTTTTCTGCAATAGTTCCATCAAGCTTTCTGTGGAAAGATTGAATTCTGAAGCGAGTTTGTAAAGCCTAATCTTTTGTACTTTTGGTTCGGACATTAGAAAATCCCAAGTTTATAATTTTTGTTAGTCTTCTTCTTCAAACTGATTTTCGAGAATCTCAATAATCTCTTTCGCTTTCGCTTCATCAATTCCTTCGATCTCTATTAACTTTTCTACACCGGCTTTTAGAACTTCAACTGCTGTTTCAAAGTTATTGTTAATTAACAAGTCAACAATTTCGCTGCCAAGTTCTTCGCGTAATTCTGGTAATTCAACATCTTCTTCGTATTCATCAAGAGGTTTTTCAACACGTATTACTTCAATGTCAAAACCAGTTAGTTTCATTGCAAGACGGATGTTAACCCCGTTTCTACCAACAATTAGAGAGACTTGATCACTATCAGCAGTAACTATACATTTCTTTTCGTCTTCATCTATTTCAATCTGTTTCAATTTTGCCGGAGCCAAACATCTCTGAATGAACACAACTGGATCTTCCGAGTAATTAATTACATCAATGTTTTCATTATTCAATTCACGTACTATTGCGTGAATGCGCACTCCTTTCATTCCAACGCAAGCGCCTACAGCATCAATTCTTGAATCGTTTGATTCTACTGCAACTTTTGCTCTTTCGCCAGGTTCGCGGGATATTCCTCGTATTTCAATTACTCCATCATAAATTTCCGGAATTTCAATTTCGAATAATCTTCTCAAAAACAAATTGTCTGCACGAGAAATAATAATTAGCGGTCCATTTTGCGTTTTCTTTACATCTTTAATCACTGCACGAACTGTATCACCTTTACGGTATTTTTCTCTTGGTATTTGCTCTATGCGCGGTAGAAGTAATTCGTTCTTATTATGGTTAACAAGTACATCATTGCGGCGAACTTGATAGATATCTCCAACAACAATTTCACCAATCATTTCACCATATTCACCGTAAATCAGTTCTTTTTCGATTTCTCTAATTTTTTGATTTAAGCTCTGACGCGCTAAGTTAATTAATCTTCTGCCAAAATCTTTAAGCTGAAGTTTCTCTACAAAATCTTCACCAACTTCAAGCCCATCTTCGTTGCCTTTTTCTTCAACTTCTTCAATGCTGATTTGCGTTGCCGGATCGGTAACTTCATCAACTATTGCGCGTTCAAGAAATATTTCGATGTCGCCTTTATCCATATTAACAACCACATCATATTTGGCTTCAAGCCCGAATTTCTTTTTTACCATTAATCCGAAAATCTCTTCGATAATTCCCGCGAGAACATCTTTATCAAGACTTTTCTCACGCACCATCTGCGAAAAGGATTCTACTATCTCGGTGTTCATTTATTCTCCTATCAGAAACTAATTATAACTTTTGCTTGAGTAATATTCTTAAATTCAATTTTGGTTTCGCCGCCTTTCTCCGCAAAGAAAACATTTTCTCCTTCAACGCGTAAAAGTTTAGCAGTCAATTTACGCTCGGTTTCATTTTCTCTGAAATTAACTTCAAACTTTCTGTTAATATGCTTTTGGTATTGAACTAAAAACTTGAGCGGTCTTTCGGTGCCGGGTGAAGAAACATCTAACCGGAAATTTGAATCAATAAGGGTTTCTGCTTCAATAACTTCATTAACTGTACGGCTTACAAGAGCACAATCGTCAGTTGTAATTCCCTTTTCATTATCAATATAAAGTTCAATCACTTTAAGATTATGATCTCCTCGGATATTAACTTCTATTAGAAGGTAACCGAGTGAAGAAACAATTTCTTCGAATTTTTGCGTTAAATGCATCTTTTCCATTGTCTACAAATAAAAATCGCCCTCTATGGGGCGAATTGGATGCGTAAAATTAGGAAGAAAGACTTGATTTTCCAAATGTTATATCAAATCTCTTTCTCAACCTTATCTGAGTAAAGTGTCTTCGCTTTTTCGGCAGATGTAACCAATCCTTTAATTAGAGAAGAGCTAAAACCCGCATGTTCCATTTGATTAAGACCGGCAATTGTTATTCCCATTGGAGTTGTAACTTTGTCAACCTCTCCTTCTGGATGCGCACCGTTTTCGATAATTAAAGAAGCTGCTCCTTTTGCAGTTTGAGCTGCCATAAATAATGCATCTTCTGCATGAAACCCAATTTCAATTCCTCCTTGAGAAGCCGCACGAATTGCTCTCAAGAAAAATGCTATTCCGGATGCACACAATGCTGTTGCGGGAACCATTAATTCTTCATGAATTAAAACAGTTTTTCCAAGTTGATCGAATATTGCTTTTGCTGTTTCAAGCGCAAGATGATCTTTTTCGCTTGCTGAAATGCATGTCATAGATTCTTGTATTGCAATTGCAGTATTTGGCATAACGCGAATGACCGGACACTTTTTAGTTAATTTACTTTTTATCTGTTTAATTGAGGCGCCAGTTACAACCGAAAGCAAAATGTGTTTATCTTCAATTAAAACTGAATCTATTTCTTCTAAAAGTCCATTAAGTTGCTGCGGAGTTACTGCAATAATCAAAATTTCGGATTTTCTTACGGCTTCCAAATTATCTGTGGAAGTGTTGAATCCTCTTTCTTTAAATTTATTTAGCATCTCATTGGATTTACGAGTTAAGTATAATTGCGAAGATTTAAAGATTTCTCCTTTTACCAAACCATTTGCAATAGCAGAACCAATGTTACCGCAGCCAAGTATTGCAATTTTCTTTTTAGTCATCATTCTCCTAATTAATTTCAAATGAAGCAGAAACTACAGCTGTAATTTCTTTTTCGATTGATGAAACATCGTTTGTTCCGTAATCAGAAACAACATTGGAATTTCTTGGAGTTATTTGAATAACGCCCATTCTTGCATTTCGCAATGAGCCAAGACTTCTTCCGGTGGATTCTGCTATCTTTTCTGCTCTATCCATTGCGTTCTTTGCTGCTTCTGCTTGAATAGCGATTTTAAGGTCATCAATTTTTGTGTAAAGATATTCAGGCATATCAGTAGAAATATCTAGTCCTTTTTCAACCAGTGAACTTAGAGAAACAGAAAGCTCTTTAACTTTTTGAACATCATTTGATTTTGCTTCGAAGCGCTGGCTATAAACATAATACAAAACTCTTGATGTCTGCATACCAGATGCATTAACTTCAAAAACTGGATAGCCGTTTATGCCAAATACTTCTATTTGATCTTTCTTAAATCCTTTGCTTTCTAAAAATTTAAGCACCGTCGGCAATTGTTCTTGCACAATCTGGTAAGCAGTTTTTCTATCTGTACTAGAAGCTTGTAAAGTACCGCGCTGAATTCCCAAATCAGAAACAATTGCTTTTTTAGCAGAACCAGTTACAGTAATTGTTTGGTCGGCATTCTTAGTTGATTTCCATACAATAGAAAAAATTAGTACAGCAATAATTAGAGAAGCGCCTAAAATTCCTGCTACTGTAAAAAATGTGTTTTTGTTTTCCATTTTTATTCCCTTAAATCTTTACAACAATATATCTTGATGTGGGTTAAAATTCAAAAAATCAAAGCAGCTTAGTTAAAATTTCATCGCAAACGGCAAAACCTTTTGCAGTTAAAAATATTTTATTATTTGCATTAGCAATAAAGTTTTGTTTAATCAACTCATCGAGAAGAATCGAATTTTTTGAATACCAATTATTTGAAAATTTTTTTTCTAATTCATACAAATCTAAACCACTTGAACGCAAAGCAAGCATAACATACTCATCTAACATTTGTTCTTTTGATAATATTTCTTCCGATGCAACAGCGTTTCCTATCTTGTTCATCGCATCAATATAAAATCTTGTGCTTGAAAAATTCCACCAGCGCTTGCCGTTTGCAAATGAATGCGCGGAAGTTCCAAAACTTAAATACTGTTTGTAGTGCCAATAAGCATTGTTATGTTTGCACTGAAAACCCGGTTTGGCAAAGTTGGAAACTTCATACTGTTCGAAACCGTGCGATGTTAAAAACTCGATAGTATACTCATACAAATCTGCATCGTGGTTTATGTCTTGCATCTTAACCTTGCCATCAAGAACCATTTTGTTAAGAATTGTTCCTTTCTCAAGAATCAAACTGTAAGCGGATATATGTTTTATTGGAAGCGAGATAGCTTCTTCCAGATTTTTCTTCCACTTCTCTTTTGTTTGATTTGGAAGGTTAAATATCAAATCTAGACTTAGATTTTCGAACCCAACTTCGCTTGATTCAAAAATTGTTTGCTTTGCAGTTGCCGAATCATGAATTCTTGTAAGAAATTTTAAGTCATCATTATCAAAAGATTGTATGCCAACGCTAATCCGGTTAATACCAGCGTTTTTAAAATCAATTAATTTTTGCTTTGCAACAGTTCCGGGATTTGTTTCAAGAGTAATTTCAGCATTCTCATTTACAGAAAAATTACTGGTAATCTCTTCTATAATTTCTCCAATATAGCCGGCTTCCATAAATGATGGAGTACCTCCGCCGAAAAAAATGGAAATTATTTTTCTATCCTTTGAAAAAAGCTCAGCATAATATTTGATTTCTTTTTTTAGTGCATAAAGATAATTCGTAACATTTTCGTAATTAATTATTGAGTAGAAATCGCAATAAATACATTTGTGATCGCAGAAAGGAATGTGAATATATATTGCTGTTTCTATCATAGAACTTTCATTATGAATTGAAAAAGGAGCCTTGTTAGCTCCTTTTCTTTTTTCGATTAGAATCCTAAAGAAATTCCGGCTGAAGCTGTTTTGGTTTTTGCAATTTTATAATCTGCATTAATATTAATTGCAGCAAGGTGTAGATTGAATCCAACGACAAAGCCGGTCGTGTTTTCACCTTCAAGTTCAAATTTTAGTTTGGATTTTGGAATTGATGAATCCAATTGATAATCATACGAAACGGTAGTTTTGCTGTTTTCACTAACCATGCCTGCATAAGGTGTAATTGAAATTACAACGCCGAAAGTTTTGCTTACATAAAGTCCAAACTGATTTGCCGTGCTTTCAAAAATATCTCCAACTTTCATTTTCTGTGTAAAGTAGCCAACTCCAATATCCACTGGCAATGGATTAGCTAACCAAACTCCAGGATTGTGAATTGCTCCAATTCCAAAAAATGTAAACTTGCCTAAGTCTTGAATATCAACATCTGGTAAATACCGAACAGAAACATTTGTTCCCATTACAGTTCCAACAGTAATTTGCGGCGCAGCTGTTGGAAGAGCTGGAAGTTCATCCAAAAATCCTTTTACCTCAGCTACATCAAAATTTTTAGGGCTAAGTGTAAATTCTTGATTTTGAACTGTTACTTTTTTACCCGGAAAATTAATTTTCATAAATTGGTTTTTGCTACCAACAATTGTTGGCCCGGAAAAATTCACATCAAACTCTGTTTTTAACAACTCGGTTTTAAGTGTGCTGTACATTGGATTCGAAGTCGTTATGTTAGAAGAAGATAAAATTTGATCAACTTGAGAGGATATGAAAAGAAATTTTCCGGAAGTATTAAAAATTTTATTTTCATCAGAAAAAAAAGAACCCATAGCGGCTATTTTAATATTGAGATGAAACCCAACTTTGCTTGCAGATGGAACGCTTGAAACCCAGCCGGAATTTAAGTTTGATCCAAACGCTGAAATTATCGGAGCTACATAAGCTTTTCCAGCTGTCGAAGCTAATTTTGAAAGTGTTTCTTCCAAAGTTTGTGCTTTAGCTGTAACAGAAAAAAGCATCACTAAAGCAGCAAATAAATAAACTGTTTTCCGAATCATAAATTTCTCCAACTTTGTTTTCTTTCGTTTTGAATTTACGCAAGATTCTTTTGTGTGCAAAGTAATATTTAGCAAATAACAATGCTGTGCTTAAAAACATATTACTTTGTTCTAATGCTCATTAATTCGCGAGCGCCTTTTAATGTAGCATCAGTTATTTCTTCTCCGCTCATTAACTTAGCAACTTCTTCAATTCGTTTTTCCAAATCTAACTTTTGCATTGAACTTACAACTCTATCGGCAGTTTTTCTTTTTTCAACAGCAAAGTGAACATCGGCTAATCCGGCAATTTGTGGTAAATGAGTTATAGCAATTATCTGATGTACTGAAGCAAGCTCTTGAAGTGTTTGTCCAACCTTTTGCGCAATGCGTCCGCTAACGCCGGTATCAATTTCATCAAATATTAGAATTGGAAGTCTATCGGTTTTTGCAAGTGTTGATTTAAGAGCAAGCATAATTCTTGATACTTCGCCGCCGGAAGCAACTTTTACTAAAGGTTTTGTGTCTTCGCCCGTATTTGTAGAAATGTAAAACTCAATTTCATCAATCCCCAAATTATTAAACTTATATTTCTTTGAGTCAATAATTATAAAATTCTCATTACTGTTTTCTGAAAGATGATTAGTAATTCGGACTTCAAACTTAGAATCTGATATTCCAAGATTCTTTAAAGAGGCTTCAACTTCTTTTTTTACTTTTTTTGAAATAATACTTCTTTCAGATGAAAGCTTTTTCGCAATCGACCCGCAATTTTTTCTTTTTAAATCAATATACAATTGCAAATCTGCAATCCGTTGAGAAAAATTTTCTGCTAATTCAAACTCTCTTCCAATTTTTTCTCTATGCTCAACAACAGAATTTACTGTGCCGCCATATTTTTTTTTCAAAAGAATAATTGCGCCTAACCGAGCACGTATCTCTTCTAATTTCTCCGGATCAAGTTCAATTCTATCTTTGTAACTTCTAACAAAACTAGATACTTCATTTAAAAGAGCAGTTGCAGAATCGTAATTAGAAAGAATATCAGTAAATGATTTATCAATCCGCTCAATTTCTGATAGCTTGTGCTTAACTGTTCCTAGCTGATCAGTTATCGATTCTTCATTTTCGTAAAGAGTAGAATATATATCGGATGAAATACTAAGAAGTTTTTCAGAATTTTCAAGAACATTTAACTGTTGTTCAAGTTTTTCTTCTTCATCAACTTGAGGGTCAACAGAATCTATTTCTTTTATTTGAAAATGGTATAGTTCACGTTTCTCTTTAAGCACGCTCTCTTTTTCTTTAAGCTCCCTTAACTCTTTTTGAAGTTTATTAAGCTCATTATAATTATCGGAATATTCAATCAAGAGATTATCAAGATTTGCGAAACTATCCAGCAGTTCTATATGTGTATCTGTTCGCAATAATGATTGATGCTCATGCTGTCCGTGAAGATCAACAAGCAAATCACCAATTTCTTTAATTAAATTTAGAGTAACCGGAGAATCATTAAGAAAACAGCGATTAGTGCCTTTTAATGAAACCTCTCTTCGTACAATCAATTCATCTAAGAAATCAATTTCATTTTCTTCGCAGAACTTTTTAACTTTTTTATTAGATACAACATCAAAAATTCCTTCAACAATTGATTTCTCTGCGCCTTTGCGTACAACTTCTGTAGAAGCGCGCTCTCCAAGCAGCAAGCCCATAGCATCAATAAGAATAGATTTTCCAGCGCCGGTTTCGCCTGTAATTATGTTCAAACCTTTTTCAAATTTGACTTCGATGTTTTCAATTAGCGCGTAATCTTTTATAAGAAGTGTCTTAAGCATACTTTTCTGTATATGTTGGTTGCGAATATTAGGAATGGCTGATTAAGTATCAAGTGGCAATTAAAATCAAAAATTACCATTCTTTTTTTTACTGATGAGTTTTGTTACCAATAACAAAACTTTCTTATTAAAAAACTCTTATTAGAGCACTGCTATCTAGGTTAAAAGATATTTTTCAATTGCTTGTAAGTTTTTTTATTTTCTTTTTAGCCGTTAGAACAATTCCAATTGGAAGGGACAGTTTCCGGCTTCTTGCAAACATAGCGTGGGGATTCGAAAGTAAAACGTGGACTCAAATTGTTTTTAAATCTATACCATTATCATTTAAAACAATAAACCCTCAAAACTTATCATTTTGAGGGTCTGTTAGTAGCGGGGCTAGGACTTGAACCTAGAACCTTCGGGTTATGAGCCCGACGA
>CAZVYT010000020.1:29848-50118 GCA_964631495.1 uncultured Melioribacter sp.
GACGAGCTACCAATTGCTCCACCCCGCGGTGTATTATCAAATTTCGGGTCGAAATATATCTAAGAAACACCCACCTGTCAAATTAAAGTTGAAATTAAATTTTTATAGTATAAGTTGTTTTTTCGCTTTTACATCTGATGCGTAAATAAATTTCAATAAAATAATTCATAAACAATTCAAAAGTAGCCTGTCGTACAGCCTGAAAAACACGAAAATTAGTTGTTTCCACTTATCTAAGTTGATGAGTAAAATCATAGTAAGAACATTTATTCGGAAAATTGTAACAAGTACAAGAATAAATACAGTTAATACAAAAGCTAGCTATCTGTTGTTTACAATTAATCCAAAAACATTTATGCTAAAATTGCTGAAAAATATGTTAACAGCATACAATATATCATCGAACAATACTTAAGTTATACGAATGTTATACAAAACTCGTTTCTGATCCAAGAATTGTATTATGAGTTGAAAAAGAAAAGAATATAAAAAAACCAGTCTACGATAAGCCGACCATCATGGCATTTACTTTTTTAACTATTTTTTCCCACTCTAATTTTAATACATTCAAAAATTAATTGGTTAATCATAACTTAAAAAATAAAATCCGTTTGATCGATATCACTTATTAAAACCAATTGCCTTTGTAATTTTGCTCAACAAAAGAAGTGCAAATGTTAAGCTGGTTTTTATTAGTAATGTTATTAATTATTATTGCTTTTACAGGATCATCTGCAATTAAAATAATTAAAGAACTAAAATCGGGTAACGATTAGTCTTACCTTATGCTATCATAATAAATCTACATTGACGAATTAAAAGTTATAAAGTTTCTCTTTTCGAAAAAATATTTACCATCCCCTATTCATGTAGTTTTTAATTTTTTGAGCAACTATTTAATATACAGCCTCGTCTCAATGTTCAGAAGCGAATAAAAAATATTCGCAAAACAAAAACATAAAAAGTGAGGCAACCAATGAAAGCAAAATTATCTTTAGCAATTGCGATTGTCGCTGCATTACTATTCACAAATTTATCCTATGCAGAAGTGAATATGACTGAAAAAAAAGCCAATACATACGAAATTATTGAACAAAACAGATTAATTGGCCTTGCATCAGATAATGAAGGCTTGCGCATTAGTGCAGCGTTCAATTTAGGCGAAATGAAATCGCAAAAAGCAGTAATACCATTAATTAAACAGTTACGTGAAGGTACTAGTGAAGAAGAAAGAATTATAGCAGCTCTTTCTTTAATAAAAATTGGTGATCCTCGCGGCGCTTTTATTGTAGGAAGAACTGCTAAATTAACTGATTGCGAAAAACTTAGTTACTTCTGCGAAAAATTTTATCAGTCTTATCTTAACAGTGCCGCTGGAAACCAAACAAAGGAAATTTTCAAAACATGGGAAGAATATGCTTCTGCAGAATGATGCAACCGGAAATACCGGCTGTAATATTCAGCCGGTATTTTTATAAAAAACGAATCTCTTTGCCAATCTCCGACGAATATAATTGTATTGATTTTTGCTGATGAAGTAAATGATGTCCTATCCAGTCTTTTGAATCATTCTCTCCGTGAAGTAAAACAATTTTTCCCACATTAGAAATCTTAGCAATCTTCAATAAGGCTTCACGTTTTGAGTGTGACGGAAAATAAAATCGTTCAGTATCACAATAAATTATTTGAGGTTCTTTAGAATCCATTAATACTGCGCTTTCGCCTTTACATGTGTTTATTACTTTGTAACCAGGAGTATCAACATCCAAATAGCCAACGCTGAAAATCCCAAAATTACTTTGCTTGATCCAAAACTCCATTAATTTATAAGAAGTTGTTCCATTTAACATCATTCCACTAGATGCAAGCACAATTCCTGGATTTTTCTTAAACGTATTATGATCATCAACTTCTAACAAATTGATTTGCGGAACATCCTTAAGTAAAAATTCTTTATTGCCATAATTTACTAGATATCTATTACGATCATAAATGTTCGAAATTTCTCTACTTATTCCACCAGTGTATATTGGGCAATCGGTTAATAATCTTTTTTTAATTAGATGGTTAATTGTTGAGAGCATTTCTTGAGTTTTTCCAAGAGCAAACACAGGAATTAAAACCGAACCGCCTTTATGTAGAATTTTGTTCGCTGCTTTAGCAAATCTTTTTGACTCACTTGCCCAAGTTCCTAATTGAGCTGAATCGGTAGATCCATATGTTGTTTCTGTCAATAGCACACTTGAATCATTAAAATAATTTATATCAGCGCTTTGCATTAATGATTGAGATGATAAATTTATGTCTCCGGTGTAAATTATTTTTTGTTCAGCTATATCAATAATTACAGAAGCAGCACCAAGAATATGACCGGCATCTGATAGTGTAATTTTTATACTTTCATTAATAGAATGCCGAAGCCCTTTTATTTCAATAGTTTTTAAGTATTCAATATCACGAATAGACTTAACCAAAAGATCAATTTCATCATGCGTATAATTTCGTAATTCATTTTCAACTAAGTTTTCTTGGGCAAGAATATTTACTGCATTATGAAGAGTTATATCTGCAATTTCTTTTGTTTGATATGTTGAATAAATAATTACATGAGGAAATTCTTGAACGAGAAAAGGGAGCGCGCCAATATGATCTTGATGTGCATGACTAATAATTACAAAATCTACCGGTTCATTATTTATAAGATTGAAATTCGGGAGTGAGTCTTTCCCTTTTTTTCTTGGATGCGTTCCACAATCTAGTAGTAATCCTGTACCAAATATATTTAAGTAAAAACAACTGGCGCCTATTTCATCGGCGCCGCCTAATGGCAAAAATTTAATCATTAACTTTATTTATAAAATTCATAATCAATTTGTACATGAAAAGCTGCTATTTCAGAATTGTCATAACGTATTTCATCTTTTTGCAATCCATTCTCTAAATAGCTGAATACAACTCTATATTGTCTTGTTCCATCGGTCGTATACATTTTATCTTCTAGAATATCGTTTTTTTCATTATATGTAACAATTCGCTTACTCTGCGGTGTTACAATTTCTGTTATATTTCCATTTGTATCATGAGTGTAACTAACTGAATATGAATTTGATAAGTCTTTAATTTCTTCACGTACAAGTTGACCGGCATTATTATAAAAATACCAAACTTCTCTTCTTACTTTACCATCCTTTTGATAAACAATCGTTTTCTTAGCGCTACCGTTTTCAAAAGTATTTTCATATCTGCCATTAAACTTATTGTTTTTATCAAAATTCTTTGATTCAATTATATTACCATCTTTGTCATACTTAAATAACACTTTAAAATTTCCTCTTCTTACATCATAAAGCTTTCTTTCAATTTCATTTCCGGCTTTATCATATTTTGATTCTCTCTTACCTACAACGTAATTCCCAGTATTTCTTGTCTCTAATTTGCTAAACCTACCTTTTGTATCATGCTGAAAAGTAAATTTCTGATCTACATCACCATTACCTTGGTAGCGAATAAGCTCTTTCCTTTTTCCATTTTTATCAAAAGATAATTTTTCTGATAAGACTTTTTCTTGTAGTGTTATCCCATCAGCTTCATAAAAACCAGCATATCTAAACCTAGTTTTAACATTTAACTGTTTAGCTTTTTCTAATTCTTTTATAGCCTGTTCAACAAAATCATTTTTTCCAATCTTGTTTTCTTCTAAGTTTTGCGCCATAGCAACTGTGCAAAAAAGAATAGTGAAGATAAAAGTACCTTTAAATAATTTGTTAACCATGTTTCTCCTTGATAATATCATTTATATTAAAGATTCTTTAATTGTTTAACTGCGACAAAAGTTTCATCTAACTGGTTTCTGAAGATTATGCTTTTCTCTGTAAAGCTGACCAATTTCTGCTCCAACTATAAATAAGCACGCTGAGTAATAAATCCAGAATAAGATTGCGATGATCAAAACAAAAGCACCATAAAACGGATTTGTTCCAAGTATATTATTGATATAGTATCCAAATCCAAACCTTGCCGCTTCCCAAAATATTGTTGTCCAAATTGCACTCATAGCCGCAACTTTCTTTCCAAGTTGCTCGTATGGAATTAAATAATAAAGAGCAAAAAACAAAAAAAACATTAATAATAATGTTGAAAAATATACAAGCGAATTCCACAATGGGGCAATATCAAGTTTATGAGAAAGATCTGTATTTTTTGTCAACTCATAAATAATGTTAATTGCCGGGAGAATAAATGTTGAAAGTGATATAACCAATACAAGCAAAACAACCATTACAATATCTCTAATCATGCCATATATAAAACCTCGCTCAACTTTTACATCATAAATCTGGTTGAGTATTGTTCGAATACTGCTAAAGATCCAAGTTGAAGTAAAAAGTAAGCCTCCAACGCCTATATAAAATGCAGAGCTTTTGTATTCAATTACTTCCGGCAGGCGTGAACTAATTAGTTTCTTAACATAATTAGCGTATGATGGATAAGGTATTGTTTGTTCAATAAGATTATTAATTTGTGCTTGAATTACTGATACATCAAAAATATTTCCTAGAAGGGAAAAAATTAAAAGTATGAAGGGAATCATTCCAAGCAACAATGAAAATGAAATTCCAGCACCAGCAAAAAATAAATTATGCTGATCCATTCTCCTGAATAGATTGATAAAGTAATAATCGATGAACTTGAAGATACTTTTTACTTTAGATAAAGATATATACGAGGCAATCTTTTTAAATATTTTAAACTTTAGCATGCATCTTTCTTGAAATAGAGTTGTAATACAAATCAATCAAATGAGAAAGAGAAAATTCATATTGATCATTTAGACTAAGATTCTTGCCTCCTGTAATGCCTAAAAGTGTAAAAGGAGTAAAACTTTTTGAAACACTCTCTTCAAATTTTTCTTTGTTTTCTTCTTTTACAGATACAATTACTCGCGATTGGCTTTCTGAGAAAAACGAAAAATCTTCTCTCTTTTTAATTGGAACATGAACATTTGCGCCAATTGGTTTTTCATTATCAATAATACAGCTTTCTGCAAGAGCACATAAAACTCCGCCATCGGAAACATCGTGCGCTGATTCAATTAATTCAGATTCAATAAGATGCAATAAAGTTGTGTGTAAATCTTTTTCTGTTTGCAAATCAATTCTTGGTATTTCGCCTGTTACAAGATTGTGAACAGTTTTTAGATATTCACTTCCACCAATTTCCTCGTAATCCTCTCCTAAGATGTAAATCAAATCACCTTCGTTTTTGAATTGGGCAGTTGTTACATTTTCTATGTCTTCTATAAAACCAACCATTCCAATGGTAGGAGTAGGATAAACCGCAGCTTCGGGACTTTCGTTATAGAAACTAACGTTGCCACCAGTTACCGGCGTATTAAAGTAACGGCATGCTTCACCCATTCCTTCAATCGCTTTTTTGAATTGCCAATAATTTTCCGGTTTGTATGGATTGCCAAAGTTCAAACAGTTTGTAATAGCAAGTGGTATTGCTCCGGTGCAAACAACATTACGTGCAGATTCAGCAACCGCAATCTTTGTGCCTTCTTTGGGATTTAGATAAACATAACGACCGTTACAATCGGTTTTAGCGGCAAGTGCTTTGTTAGTACCTTTTAAATATATTACAGCTGCATCAGATCCAGGTCCAACAATAGTATTTGTTCTAACCATTGAATCATATTGTTCATAAACCCATCGCTTACTTGCAATATTGTGAGAAGAAAATACTTTTTCGAACGATTCTATAATTGAATCTGGTTCTGGAGTTTTAGTTAAATCAAATTTT
This sequence comes from uncultured Melioribacter sp., assembly GCA_964631495.1. Taxonomy (GTDB): domain Bacteria; phylum Bacteroidota; class Ignavibacteria; order Ignavibacteriales; family Melioribacteraceae; genus Stygiobacter. The sequence continues at coordinate 35,651 of CAZVYT010000020.1, forward strand.
CTAGTTTCATTCAAATATTTTGGTTCTGCAGTTTGTCTAATGTAAACCGGGGCATTTCCGCCTAAAACTAATTCTACCGGTGGAATTTCTGCTTTCTTTTCACCTTCATAATTAATAATAACTTTTTGCTCATCGGTTACAATGCCTACAATCTCGCAATGTAAATCCCACTTTTCAAATATTTCTTTTACTTTATCTTCGCAACCTTTTTTAGCAATAACTAACATTCTCTCTTGGCTTTCGGAAAGCATAATCTCGTAAGCACTCATTCCTTCTTCGCGAAGCGGAACTTTGTTTAAGTCAATTATCATTCCGGATTCACCTTTGGCGCTCATCTCGGAAGTTGAGCAAGAAATTCCCGCAGCACCCATATCTTGAATTCCAACAACCAAATCTTGCTTTATGATTTCAAGTGTTGCTTCAAGTAAAAGTTTTTCAGTGAACGGATCACCAGCTTGAACCGAAGGGCGTTTAGCTTCCGACTTCTCGGAAATTTCTTCACTAGCAAATGTTGCGCCGTGTATTCCATCTCTTCCGGTTGAAGAACCAACAATCATTACGGGATTGCCTGCACCTTTTGCAACTGCCGAAACAACTTTGCCCGTATCAACAAGACCAATTGCCATTGCATTTACTAACGGATTAGTTCTGTAGCATTCATCAAAGTAAACTTCTCCGGCAACGGTAGGAACGCCGAAGCAGTTTCCATAATCTCCAATTCCCTTAACAACACCTTCAAACAAATATCTTGTGCGTGCATCATCAAGCGAGCCGAAACGAAGCGAGTTTAGGCTAGCTATTGGACGGGCACCCATTGTAAAAATATCTCTTAATATTCCGCCAACTCCGGTAGCAGCGCCTTGATACGGTTCAACTGCGGATGGATGGTTGTGGCTTTCAATCTTAAATGCTACTGCTAAGCCTTCTCCAATATCTACAAGTCCGGCGTTTTCTTCGCCAGCGCCAACAAGTAGCCTTCCGCCGCTTCTCGGCAAAGTTTTAAGTAAAGCAATTGAATTTTTGTAGCTGCAATGTTCGCTCCACATCACAGAAAATATTCCAAGCTCTGTAAAAGTTGGCACTCTTCCAAGCCGTTCACAGATCCAGCAATATTCTTCTTCTGTTAATCCATGTTCAAGAGCTAAATCTAAATTTACATCGGGTTCTTTCATTTTTTTCTTCGTTGATTTTATGAGGCAAAGATAAGAATTTTTTGGGATGAGAATATAGAGCTTTACAGCGGGCTTTTTTAAGTTTGGCTGAGACTAATGAATGTAGAAATAATTTTAAACAGAAAGCAGCATGGAACAAATAGGCGTAACCCTCTCCTTCCACACTGCTTTTCCATCCTTTTTATTAAATTGCAAAAACAATATTACTATCCTTTCAAAAAACTCTTATTGCAGAATTTCTGCTAACTCATTTTAGTAAAAGCATCTTTCTTGTTTGCAAAAAGCTACCAGACTGAATTGTATAATAATAAATTCCACTATTGAGCAAACTTCCATTAAAACTTACTTCATACTTGCCGGCTTGTTGATTTTCATTAACAAGATTTGTTATCAGTTGACCAATTGAGTTGTAAATTTTTAATGTTACAAATGATGCTTCCGGAATCTGATAGCTTATTTTTGTTTTTGGGTTAAACGGGTTTGGGAAATTTTGTTCAACAGAAAATGCTAGTGGAGTCTCCACATTTACTTCAACTATCTCGCTGTATTCAAAGCAACCATCTAAATCAATTTGTTTCAATCTGTATTTCAATTTTCCACTTAGCGGGTATGAATCTATAAAAGAATAATTTTTGAGTGAATTACTATTACCATGCCCATGAACAAATCCAATTTTTTGCCAATTATTATTTAATTGATCGCACCTTTCAACATCAAAGCCGTAATTGTTTACTTCTGTTGCAGTTTGCCACGATAGGTTAGTGAAACCTTTTTCAATATTACCTTTGACATAGACAAGTTCGACTGGTAAAGGGGTGGTATCTTCATTCGTGAATGTTCCACTATCCCACAAGGTATTATTGTCTCCATCAAATATTGCCCAATCAATATTTGATGTTTGCCACACTAATCCAGCTGATCCACTTGTATTAAGAACATTAAAATTTATTGTGACTAAGTCTGTCCAACTTGGTGCTCGTGCTACTATTGTCCCCGAATCATCAGTTTGTAATTCAATGTTAATTCTTAATTGGTTAGGTAGAGGATTTGTAATCGTTGCAACTGAGTATGGCGTTCCACTAAAATTATGAAACGTATAAACTCCACTGTAAGAAAGATTGGTATTGTTAAAATTAAGAATCATAGTTGCACCTCCCATATCATCAGTACCAGTATTGGTGTTCACTTGAGCTTTAACAACATAATTTGTTCCGTTATTTGTTAAAACAACTAACCTTCCATTAACCGTTGCTGAATAAACAATTACCTGAATAGAAATAATTAAGAATACTGTTTTGAAAATAATCTTGTTCATTATGCTCCTTGTAAGCTGTTACTGAACCTGTGATACTTTTCCGTTATTTCCACGCCAATGTGAATTCCTATCTGTTATATTTACACCACCACTTAAGTTAAAATCAGCATTATGGTACCCAATCTGTCCATTTAATGGTCGCCAAGAACTGTTACGATCGGTAATACTGATACTACCACTAGAATTTCCATCCCCAGAATACAATCCGTAAATATTATTCACCAATTCCTTCATCGGATTTAAGCCGTATGCTTTAGATTGCGAGTTTGTGAAATCATAAAGCGGTGTTGTCGAAGAAAAAGGTATTGTATTAGCACTCATAATAGCCAAATGGTTCCTATGGCGAATTACTAAATAATAGTTTCCGTGGTTTATTGAGCTTATCGTAATACTTGTAACCCCATCGGAAGATACTAGCAATCCATTTTTTAAAACAAAGCCAACTTCTGTAGCAACTTTAGTGGTAGCATCTATACTAGTTCTGAGTTCAATTAACACCCAATCAACAATACTTGTATTAGGAAGTGAACTTATAACTTTCGCTTGATAGCTATATGAAGTGGAGCTATAAGCATTGTTACTGTTTAATGGTATGTAGTTTCCAGAATTTAAATTTGTTGCCATTTCACTTCCACTAAATGCACCTTGTAGTAATACTTTTGCACTTACTTTAACTTGATTTGATTCTAGATAACTAAACGATCCAGCGCTTACTCCTTTCAAAATGTTTTGTGAACTATTATTTGATATTATTCCATTCGATAAAGTCAAAGCAGCCGTTCCGGTGCCGCTGCCAGTTATAAATTTTAGTTCTATTAACGAACCATTACTGCCAAGAAAAGATGAAGAAGAGCTGGAGTAAACAATGACTCTTATCTTAGTAGAAGTTAGTAAGGATGTTGTGACTACATGATCTTGCTTACGTGCACTTACAACTTTGGCAGAATTATTTACAAAGCTAAATCCAGAAGGAAATTCAAGATCGGTTTGTAGAGCTACTGCACTCTCAAAATTATCAAGTGATAGATATATTCTTGCTGTATCACCCGGAGCTGCTTCAGCATTTTCTACTTTTAGATAATTTGGAGCAAATGATATTGCTGTTATTGTGATATTGAAAGGATCCTCGTCTGGATCATTAGACCGAATTCTCAAAATAGAAGAATAATTCCCTTTTGAAATATTGTGGAAAAAGAGATTGCATGTTTTACTACTACCAGGGCTAACTTTAATAGGGAAACTTGAATTAGTCCAAAACGATGTATTTGTAAAAGTGAATGAAGGTATTATTAAAGTATCTTGACCAGAATTACTTATTGAAAAACTGGTTTTAATAGTGTCAGGTGTAGCAATTTCTCCAAGATCAATATTTACATTCGCTGAAATATCTGGTGATGATATATTAACATATCCGCCGTAAGAAGCAGAAATAATGTTTATTGCATTAGCATCGCTGATAATTGCATTCTCAACATTAAGTCCATACGAGCCTGTAGTTCCGTTGATTAAGAATTTAATGGTAGCTATCTCACCATTTTTTCCAGTAAATGTATCATTAGGTGTTGAGTAACTTATTAACCTTACTCGTCCAGCTGAAACTATATTTGCTAAAAGATTATGCGAACTTAATTTTCTACTGCTAAGTGCAGCAGAATTATTTACATATGATAGAGCTGTGGGGAAAACAATATCTAATTGAAACCCAATAAAGTTTTCCATGTTATTAATTGTAATTGGAACTTCAACTTCATACCCGGATCTTCCAACAACATTCACAATGTGAATTTCATTGACTGCAAAAGCAATTGCAGAAAGATTAATTTTATAAATTGGTTCATCAGGGTCATCTGAATAAATACTTATTATTGAATTAATGTTTCCCTTAACGATTGAATTGAATTTAATAGTTTTAGATAATGGAGAATTTGCAGCTATGGTAAAAGACTTTTCTCCGATAATCTCATAATTGTTATTGCTCGAAGAAATATTGCTGACAGTTAAAGCGGAATTCCCTCGATTGTAAATAATTACACTTCTTTCTGACGAGTTTCCCAATGGAATGCTACCAAAGCTAATATTACTCTGATCTGAATCAATATCCGGAGTTACAATAGTAATAGTTGGTATTAATAACTCTGTAACTGATACACTTGAACCATTACTACTAACCATAACAACGTTAGTAATTTGGAGATTATACTGACCGGGAATAGTCCCTAACTTTGTTGAGAACTCAAACAAGCTTTTATTGCTACCATTAAAAGAGGTTTGCGATGAAGAGTAAATAATTATACGAAGTGTTCGACTACTAATTATTCTTGATGTTATTGTATGTTCCGATGAAAGTGAAGAATTAGCTCCCTTTAAAAGAGTATTCTCCATATAATTAACTCCATCTGGGAAGATTATATCCGCCTGGAAGGCAACAATATTTCCATAATTTTCTTCAAGAAAAAGCGAGTGTGAAATAGTTTCATTAGGACTATAAAACCCAGAACCACTTCCGGTTAAAAACCTTAAATCTAATCTGACACTATTACCTTGCCCATATAAATGAGAAGTAAAAAAAAATAATACTAGTATAGCTGTCTTCATTTTCATCATTTCAATAGCATCAATTTTTTATTTGCAATAAATTGATTAGCCTTCATTTGATAAATATATACTCCGCTTGATACAACACTTCCACCATCATTCTTTCCATTCCACTTAATAATATGTTTTCCTGCACTCATCTCCTTATTAATTATCGTCTTTATTCTTTGGCCTAGTATGTTATAAATATTTATTTCAACATCACTCGTAATTGGTAAGCCAAACTCAATTCTTGTTTCCATATTAAATGGATTAGGGTAATTTTGTGATAAGTAATATTCAACTGGTATTGAAGCTTCTCCATTATTAATAATGTTGGTAAGTAGAGTTTTTCCATTTGCGTCGGAAACAACAACTTCTTTTATGCTAAATGTAGTATTTGTATTCTCAAGTCTTCCTAATGTTATTTCGGTACCTGGTGGAATTACTTTTCCATTAAGATTGTAGATTAAGAAGATATTTGCTGTATCACCAAGTACTGAGTTTACAATTTCAAATTGACCTAATGCCGAAGAAGGTATAAACCGAGTGTTCTTAATATTATTCCCAATCAGCTTGAACTGTATTCCGCCAACACCAACATCATTTGTAAGAATGAGTTTGTCTTCCTTCAACTCTAACTTTGCAATTGTATTTGCTTTACCAAGCACCATGTTTCCGCTTGGATGAAGAATTTTATTTATTGTAGCGACTACGTCAAGAACATTAACCGCATTATCGCTATTTGCATCTGCTGCTTCCAAAATAAATGGCTGTGGATTTTGATTTAGTATATAGTTTACAATAGTTACTACATCGGAAATGTTTACTAACAAATCACCATTTGCGTCACCTTTGGCGGCAGAAAGAACCGTTGCGTTGACAACTTTTGAGTATTCAGATTCTGTAAAATCTGTATTTACAATTTTGTACTTGTAGTAATACTTTGTATGAGGAACAACAGCGTAATCAACATAAGATGAATCAGTAACCAACTGCGAATTAATAATTGTAGGCTCTGTGAATGTAGTATCTGTTAGGTTTTTGAAGCGGTAAATATTAAAGCCGAGAAGAGTAGAAGTACCATGAGGTGTAGGCCACTCTAAGCTTACTTTACCAATACCAGCTGTTGCCATAAAATCTGTTGAGGCGCTACCGGCTGCATCTATCAAAAATTCAAATCTTATATCTTCAACCGGTATTTCAAAATCTTCTAAATCTCTTGCACCAGCAACTCGAACTCTATTTATTCCATCACCAGTATAGAGTTCTACCATTTTGTAAACTGTATATATCTTCCCATCAGTACTCCAACTTCCATCTAAATCTGCTACTTGCTGTGTATATGGTTCACGAACGCCAAAAGACACTTGCGGAATGAAGTTTTTATCCATTGGTCTGTTGAAATAGACTTCGAACTTTTGTTTACCTACACCCACTGGGTCAACAACTTCGTCTTGTGCATCTTTTCCGTTTACTAAAACTTTCCAAACTATCCCATGAGCTGAATCAGAAGGTTGAGAAAGAAATGGTAAATAATCTAATTGTGCATAATTTGGAGAACTCCAAAAGTCGACTATTTGTTTTTTTATGTTACTATTTTTTATTGAACCCCAATATTGATCAGGCATTTTAATAATGTCAGCAAGAGGGATTTTTGCTATTATGAATCCATTTTGGTAATTACTAATGAAATTGTTTCTTATTAAATTGGATTGAGAATAATTGTATTCACTTAAACCGAATGAAACTTGAAATTCTAAAGATGGGTGGCTAAGTGACGTTGTATTATTAATAAAATTATTATATTTCATTAAAGAAGAACCGATGACGTCACTATTCCTTGCATAAGAAATGTTTTTGAATATATTGTTTTTTATTAGTTCACCACGTGCATCGAAAGTCCATCCATAACAATTAAAAATCTTGGAATTTGAAAGAGTTTTTAAGTAACCAATGGAAGAACCAGCTGGTGAAAAAGTACTTGATTTTAAATTTTCAAAAATGCAATTAGTAACAACTGAACTTCTTCCTCCATAAAAAGCAACATTTAAGTTCTTAAAATGAACAAAGCTTAATGAATCAAATACTGGATTATACCCTTCATTTCTTACAAATGCACTTGCATCTGCACCAAATCGAGAAGTAATTACTATTAAACTATCTTTTTTCCCTTTTGCAACTACTGAACCAATTAATGAAATATATTTTTTGTCACCAATCAGAAGTGTAACTCCTGGTTTAATAATAAGTTTACCATTTCTTCCAATTTTATAACTAGCATTTACCATCCACAGTTTGTCTGAAGTAAGTGTAAATGTCGAATCCATTACCCCAGAAAGCTCGGTTGCATTTTCTACTGTTAATACAATGTTTTGTTTTGTCGTGTCAGATGTTCCAACATTCCATGCAATTACAGTAAAAACAATATCACGGTCATTATGGATATTTGCATTAATCTTTATCCTAAATGGGCGAGCTTCATTTGATCTTTTTGCATAAGGGCTAATGCTACCCACAGTTGCAGTATCTCTTAAAATTGTGGCTACAGAACGATCTTCAAATTCACCAAACCTAATCTTTACTTTTGCATTTTTAGCTTGTCCCCATGTATTCCTAAGCATTACCCATAACTCAATTGTTTCGTTAGCGTCAACATTTCCATCCTTATCACCATCAAGTGTATCAACAATTGTATTGGATATTATCCAAAGTTTTGGTTGAGGGATACTATTTATCGCTATGTTAAGCTTTACATGTCCACTTACGGAATTAATTAAGTTCCCCCACATTAGTTCTTGAGAATCCGCTGGCTTTTGCTTTTTATACAAAGCAACAGCTCCAGATAAAAGTGGCGCTGCCATTGAAGTGCCTTGCATAACTCTGTAATTTCCATTTGGTACTGTACTAATTATTGAGCTTCCTGGAATATTCATTTCATAGTTGAGTAAATCAGAATAGCCGCTATAAATTGGTCCATCTTGATCATAATTCGTAAAATCTGTTAAGTATTTTCCCTTTTTAAATAAGTTATCGCCATTGTTTACACTTTGCTGTGTTGCTTGAACACCAAGAACATAAGAAATTGCAGCAGGATACATCGGCGCACTTGAGGAACCTGGACCGATTTTTTTATCATCATTACCAGCGGTAGCAGCCAAAATACTTGTTGAATATGCCGACGAAAGTGCCGCTTCCATTGTCAAACTTTTTGTATAACTACCAAAACTCATATTAATAACAGTGGCACCTTTTGTTTTTGCATAATTAATAGCCTGCGTAATTGTTGCAGCATCACCTCTTCCACTACTCTGAAAAACTTTTAGAGGCATTATTTTAGCTTTCCAATTTACTCCAGCAATTCCAACTCCGTTGTTTCCCTCTGCGGCTGCAATACCGGCAACATGTGTTCCATGGCTGTTGTCATCAGTCGGATTGTTATCATTGTTAATCCAGTCCCAACCTCTTATATCATCAGTATAACCATTGCCATCATCATCTATTCCATTGCCGACAACTTCATCATTATTTCGCCAAATCTTTGAATCCAAATCGGGATGCTGCCAATCAACACCAGTGTCAAGGATGGCAATTACTTGAGAAGAATCTCCAGTGTTTGTTTCCCAAACTTGATCTATTTGAGTAGCGGGTATTCCCCATTGTTGCGCATAGAGAGGATCTGTTGGAGTTATTGCATTAGGAGAATTTGATTCTGGTAAATTTGGTTTATCAGAATATTCTTTTTGTTTCGACAACCATTCAAGCATTTCTGCCTCATTTAATTCTGGAGAAAGTGGCGTACTTTCCTCAACAGAATAAATATAGTTTGGTTCGGCATATTCAATATTACTATCTGTCTTTAATTCTTCAATAATCAGCAAAATGTTTTCTGTAGAATCAAATTCCAGTTTATAAATATTATGAAGAGATGATTCTTGAAAGTCTGATCCGTTTAAGGTCTTAAAAGTTCGCTTACTCAAAAGTTTTTTCTCATTAGGGAAAAGGTTTTTCACATTTTTAAGATTGTACTTGCCAATTATTAAATCAATTGTGGGTATTCCAACATTAGGTTTTCCAGAAGTAGTTTTACCTAACCTAGAAATGGATTCGTCTTTCAGTTTTACAAGTATTTGACCGGACACAAATTCGCCATTTTGGGCAAGCATGAAAGAGAGTTGAAATGTTAGCAATAGAATGATTAATAATTTTCTGTTCATCGGTAATCTCAAAATCTTATTACCAATTCCTTGCAAAAAGAATTAAGTGCAGAAAAGACTGATTATCTTAAATGAAAAGAAAAATATGAAAGGAACTGCCAGAAGAAGTCTATTTTTTATCTAAAAAGAATTTATTTAGCTCAAGTTGAGGTACTCCCCAAATTCTTTTGAATGAATCCCCTCCAAACACATTTATTACATTTAGATTTTGATCCAATGTTAATTCTAATCCGGAATACTGTGCAGTATAAGAAACAGCAGAAAACAAATATGTAATTTTAATTGAATTGTCAAAAGTGAGAACAAGATTGTTAATCCTTGGCTTATGTTTCAATGAATCACTTATCCAAGTTCTTGGGAATGATTTATATTTTTCTTCTTTCAACAAGGACATTTTATCGAAAACTAAAGAATGAAATGATTGTAATGTTCCTTTAATTTTTATAGGGTCTACAAATGAAATTACTGGATAAGTTTTATCATCCAACAAATCATTTAGCCCGCATAATAAAATTCCATTTTTTCCATTATAGGTGAATGTATTCATACCCCAAAACCAACCATGATGCCAATACTCACCAATTTTATTTAGTTCGTTATCGTATTTCAATAAGACGTAAGGTGAATTGCGACTATGTGTCCCTACATAAATTTCTTTTGTGCCGTCATCATCAAAATCTTCAACAATTAAGCTAAAAGCACTAAATCTATCTTCTAGCCATTTATCCTTATATTTTACACTACGCCCAAGTTTTTCTTTCCTTATCAGTTTTTTATTACTATCGAAAATTTTAATTGTGTCACTGTATCGGTTTTGACTAAGGAGGTTCGGCAGAATTGAAATTATTTCATTTTTCCCATCTCCATCCAGATCCGCAACTTGAGTATAATCTACATTGTAATTTGTTCTATGATCTCCAACTTTTGCATCCGATGTAAAAGGTAATTCAAATAATTTTTCGTAGTTCTGGTTAAATATTTGTAATGTATTTGTACTGTCGTTAGTGTTTACAAAAAAGGGATTGGTATCTTTAATAGTAAGATTTACTTCATCGTTTCCGGTTAGCTTATTGAAGTTTAGCCCAAACAAAAAAATTGCCAGTGCTCCTATAAAAGAAATGGCTGCTATACCCGGCTGTGTGTTAATCAAGTAAAAAGTTTTTGAAATAATTGTTTTAGGTACAATGGAAGTATGGGATCCAAGTCTGCTTATTCTAGGCTTTATAACTAAGGCCTTTTTGGTATCTAGTCTTTTGCTAGATATTCGGTAACTTTCATTAGGTTCTATACTATTATAAAAATTGCTTAATTTATTATAAACTTCTTTGCAGCTATAACACTCCATTAGATGTTTTTCAATCTCATTTCTTTCGTTTAAGGTTTCTTTACTGCCTAAAACATAAAGCTCTAATATATTTTCATCATAATGTTTCATTTAACTATTGTTTCCTTTCAATTTGGGAATAGTGCAGAACAATCTAATTCTATTGTAAGCTCACTCAAACGCGTTCTTAAGGTTTTCAACTATTACTTTCTTAGAAAGCTTTGCCATATATTCAAGTTTAATTCTATGTACTTTGCGGTAATCTTCATGCTCAAGATTTGGTTGGTGTTTCTTCAAATAATCATATAATGAAAACTCAACTCCGTCATTCAAAACAAAAGTATTGTAAATATATTCGTTTATTGCTCTCAAATATCTGTTATATGTTTTTTCATCTACCTTTTTGCTTAATAAATATTTCTTATCAAATTCACTTCTGATTTCCATCATGCTTTTTTCTACAAGTCTTTTCATATCATAAGTAATCATATAAGAATCTGTTTCAAATGAATTTGAAGCAGATATCTCTAGTTTCAGAAATACATCTTTAATTATTAATGCACAATCAATCATAGAGTAATATTTTCTGTATTCGATACATTCGTTCAGTATTTGTAATAAACATACAAGTACAGCTTTTATGTTTTCAATTCTATGTAAGCGGCTAATTAATTCGGCTTCAAGCTCTTCAATTGGATATTCGGAAAGGTGTTCGTTGCGTTCAACAGCGGCTATAGTTAGATATGTTTCACCAAATCTTTCAACAGTATAAATCTCTTCAGTGTTCTTAACTATTAGTTTAATGTTTCTGAGTATTTTGCTAGTAACCGGATCAAATTCACGGTAAATCCGAAATATTCCATCTTTGAGTTTAGAAAATATTAGAGTACGAAAATTTATTAGAGTTTGTTCTTCGCTCACTTGTCGTGGGTCTCTATCACCTTCAAAATAAACTATGAGCTCAGTGAAATATCCTTCTTCATCTCTTTCAAAAGTTTCAGCAATGCAATCCAAAGCTATTGTGCTAATAGAATGGGAATGTATATCGAAAGCAATTTTACGTGAACTTACAAGTTGAGATAATCTAACAATTGCAATTTGGTTAGCGATTTTTACAAGCTGGTTAATTTCAAAAGAATTGATTGTTCCATTTAATGCGGATTTGAGTAATGGTATTAAATATTTCTGAACATTTAGAGACAAATTCTTTCTTTTTTTTTAGCAAAATAGAATACAGCAAGTGATTTTGCAAGCTTCAATTTTTCATTTGCTAAATTGTATGTATACCCAAACCTTTCTATTTTGCAGCCGTCTTAAATGATGGAGAATAACATCCGTGGATGCTACAATGAATAAAAACATCAATCATCACAAATACTGGATTTTAGCATCAGTAGTACTGTTAATATCGCTCGTTTCTGCTTTTCTATCTTCTTCTTACAAAGATTTCACGATGAACACAACCCGACCAGAGGCAATAAAAATTGCAAAAGAATTTTTATCACAGAGAGGAATAAATACAGAGGATTTTCAAAGCGAAGCGTTTATTGATGCATTCATGGTTCAGAATAGATATCTAATTAAAAAATTGGGCGATGTAAAATATTCCGAATATTTAAATCATTCGGAATTCCCTCTAAGAAGATGGGATGTGATGTTCCACCAAAATCTTAGCAAGGAAATTCCTCAGTACACCTACTTTGTAGCAATAAATTCCCATGGTAAAGTTGTTGGCTTCAAATATATTTTGCCTGATTCAGTTTCCATTCCTTCTCTTAATGAAGATGAAGCAATTGTTCTTGCAAAAAAGTTTTTAGCTGATGAACAGAAAATTGACACTACAAAGTTTGCTTACAAAGAAAGAAAGCAAGATAATTTCAAAAACCGGATAGATTATTTAATCCGTTTCGATAAAAACTTGCCGGAGTTAAATGCCAAAGTTGAAATGCAAGTTTTTGTTAAAGGAAATCAGATAAGCGGATTTTACAGCTATCTAGAAGTTCCTCAAGAGTACAAAGAGTTTTTTAACGCCGGCGAATATTTATTTGGCACATCTTCAGCAATCATTGTTGTCTTTTTGATACTTTTTGCCTTCTTCATCTATCTAAAAAAATATCATCAAGGTGAAGTTTGGATGAGCGTGGCAAGAAATTTATTTATCATCTATTTCTTGATGACTCTTCTTTCACTTGCTAATTATTGGCCCGGTTTAGGACAGGGGCTTTCAATCGGCAATTTAGCTTTCCTTAACACAAAAGTTATTCTCGTTCTTACAAACGGATTAATTGTTTATTTCTTTTTATCACTTCTAGTTTTTGCAACATGGTCTGTTGGAGAATCTTACGCAAGAAGTCTTTGGCCCGAAAAGCTGCGCGGAATAGATAGTTTTATACACGCACATATTTTTTCCATTCAATCCGGCTCATCACTTGGAAAAGGCTGGGTTCTTGGCATCGGGTTAACATTTTTTTATGTAGCAGCAGCAATTCTTTTAAATAAACCAAACGCCGATATGTTTATTAACACAAGCCGAAGCTTAGATATTTTTGTGGGCTTCGCGCCGGCGGCTTCTGTCGTTCTGGATTCTATGTCTGCCGCGATGATTGCATCTATAGCAACTGTTTTTTTTGTAATTAATATTTCTTATCAACGCTGGAAAAAGAAATGGCTAAGTATATTTTTAACAGGAGTTGTTACAGTTTTTACTATTGTAATTTCCGAAACGCCTCCATCACTAAACAATTTTACTGCCGGCTTGATCAAAGATTTCTTGTTTGGTTGTTTTCTTGGTTATCTTTATTTCAAATTCGATTTGCTAACAATTGCAAGTATGTTGTTCACTAGTGGAATGATTACACGCAGTTTTGGTTTAATCAATTCTGAGAATATCTTTTATCAAGCAAATCTTATTCCAATTACAATTGCATTCCTAACTCCTGCATTGATTTATATCATTAGCCGGTTCAGAAAAGAAGAGTATGTTCTTGAAAGTTTTGGTCTTCCTTCTCATGTAAAAAGAATTTCGGAAAGAGAGCGCTTGCGTAAAGAACTTGAAATTGCTGCTAAAGTACAACTTTCATTATTGCCTAAAGAAGAACCAAAATTACCTGGTTATGATATTGCGGCAATTTCTATTCCAGCCATTGAAGCCGGAGGAGATTATTTTGATTTTGTAAAACTTAGTGGAAACAAACTAGGCGTTGCTATTGGTGATGTTTCTGGTAAAGGCGTTGGCGCTGCAATATACATGACTCTAACAAAAGGAATTCTTCAAGCACATGCAGAAGAAGACACATCACCAAAAAATGTTTTAGCTAAAGTGAACCGCTTACTTTACAAAACAATTGAAAAGAATTCATTTGTAAGCATGTTTTACGCAATACTTGATGTGAAGCAAAACAAAATAGTATATGCCCGTGCTGGTCACAATCCGGGAATCTTAACTAGCCAGCAAAGCGGCGGTACAAAGTTATTGCTTAGTAAAGGCATGGCTCTTGGTTTAGAAGAAGGACAAATTTTTTCTTCTACACTTAATGAAGAAGAGTTCGCATTAAATCTTGGCGATGTTTGTGTGCTTTATACAGATGGTTTTACAGAAGCGATGAATGAAAAACATGAGCAATTTGGTGAAGATCGTTTGATTAGCCTTATTGAAAAAAATAGAAATGTTGGTTCACGGGAATTGATTAATATAATTCTTAAAGAAGTAAATAAATTTGTAGATAATTACCCGCAGCACGATGATATGACTATTGTTGTAGTTAAGCGTGTTTAAATAAAAAACTTCATACTTTTGCCGAAAGATTTTTATATGTAATAACTCTTTAAAAATGTCAGTACTTAAAACTCCATAGAAATGTCAGTAA
>CAZVYT010000021.1:0-49473 GCA_964631495.1 uncultured Melioribacter sp.
TGTCCAAATATAGTAACCAACAGAAGGCGTTGATTCTACAATACTATTCCACTTGGAGCCGCCGTCTGTAGTAAACTCAATTTTTACATTAGCAACATTAGAACTTGTCCATCTAATTTCTTGGCTAGAACCGCTTGTCCATGTCTCGCCACCGTTAGGAAAAACCATTTTAAGCGAAGGTTCAACATCGATACTAAAGAATTTGTCGCTTACATCTGAAGGCTCACTATCTTGAGCATCACTGATTCTTACTAAGCAATTTGTTGCTTGTGTATTTGGAATTTGTGTCCAAGTATAAAAACCATCACTTGGAGTGCTAGCTACTATTGTTGTCCAATTTATTCCATTATTACTAGTGAATTCAATTTTTACATTTGCAATACCGCCAGCATCCCAAATAATATTTTGGGGACTTCCAGCCTTCCAAATTTCACCACCGTTTGGAGCTTTAACTTTTATCTGTTGATCTCCAGGTTTCATTATCGCAAAATTATCATCAGAAATATCTGATGGAGTGCCAAACTGAGCATCGCTTATTTTAATTCTGCATTGCAATGAATTTAATTCCGGAATGTTATTCCAAGTATAACTACCAGTGCTTTGAATCGAATTTACAATAACATTCCAAGTTGCGCCGCCGTCAATAGTGTATTCAATTTTTACTGTTGCAACATTTTCAGATGTCCAGCGGATTTGCTTATTTGTGCCGCTTATCCAAGTATCATTTCCATTTGGCTCAAGAACTTTTAATGAAGGAGCAGGTCCTATTGTAAAGAACTGATCGCTTTCATCTGATGGTGAACTATCCGATGCATCACTTATTCTGATCTTACAATTAGTTGCTGGTGTGTTTGGAACTTGAGTCCATGTATAATAACCTGTGCTTGGAGTGCTTGCTGTAATAATACTCCAGTTTAATCCGTTATTTATTGTGTACTCAATTTTAACATTATTAATACCGGCAGCATCCCAAGTAATTTGCTGAGGTGTACCTAAAGGCCAGTTCTCTCCGCCATTTGGTTTTGTAACTTTTATTAACTGTACACCAAATGTAAGAATGCTAAAGTTTTCATCTGAAACATCTGAAGGAATTCCATCAAGAGCATCGCTTACTCTAATACGGCATTGTAAAGAACTAATATTGCTTGAAATGTTTTTCCAAGAATAAACACCTGTGCTTGGCGTAGAAGCTGTTAAAACAACCCAACTTGCACCATTATTTGTTGTGTATTCAATTTTTACATTTTCAATATTGGTCGAAGTCCATTTAATGTTATTTGAAGAACCAGCGTACCACTCTTCTTTACCATTTGGTTCAAGTACAACAATTTTAGGTTCCGGTGTTACTGTAAAAGTTCCATCGCTTTCATCTTGAGGTGAACCAGTTTCTTTATCTGTTATCCTAATTTTGAATTGTGTACCGGCGTTAGATAAACTTGTTGCATAGCTACCACTAGAAGGAGTTTTCTCTACTATTGTAAACCAATTTGTTCCATTGTTAGGACTATACTCAATTGTTATATTTTCTACACCAGTTGATTTCCATTTAATTGTATCAATTTTACCTGCAACCCAAGTTTCTCCACCATTTGGAGAAAGTACAACTAATTCTGGTTTTGGCACAATTCTAAACAAACCGTTACTTTGATCAACCGGGTCGCCATCGTCTGCATCTGTAATTCTAACTAAACATTGTGTAGAAAAAGAGTTGGGAACATTCCATTCATAAGCACCTGTGTTAGAAAGCTTGTCTATAATTGTATTCCATGTTAATCCATTATTGGAAGTAAATTCTAATTTAACTTTTGCAACACCACTCGATCTCCAAGTTATCTGTTGATTAGTTCCGGCTTGCCATTTTTCATTTCCATTTGGAGAAGTAACTTCAAGTGTTTGAGTAATTTGGTTTGTAATTGTAAAAACACTATCAGACACATCAGATGGTTCGCCATCTTTCGCATCAAAGACACGTATTTTACAAAGTTGAGAGTTTGCATTTGGTACAAGATCCCAAACATAAAAACCGGTTGAAGGTACGGCATCCTTAATCACAACCCAGTTAAATCCATTATTTGTTGTGTAAGCAAGTTTTACGTTTTCAATATTTTCCGTAACCCATTCAATTTTTCGGCTTGTGTTTGAAAGAATTCTTTCACCTCCATTCGGAGCTAACACTTTAATTTTTGGCTCAGGAAGGATGTTGAATAAATCACTTTCGGATGAAGGTTCACCATCTTTTGCATCCATTATTCTTACTTTTGCAAGAGTTGATGGAGTATTTGGCACAGGTTCCCAATAATAAATTCCCGTGTTTCTCTTATCAACCGTAACCAAATTCCATTTTGTACCATTGTTGGTTGTGTATTCAATTTTTACAGAATCAATACCTGAGCTGAACCACCTAATTTGTTTTGCACTTCCGCCTTCCCATTCTTCTTTTTCTTTAGGTGAAGATATTTTTAGACTCTGATTGCTGTTTCTGATAATAGAAAATACATTGTCGCTTGCATCAGTGCTTTTCCCATCCACACTTGTTACTTGCACTCTGCATTGATTTGATATTGTGTTTGGGATTGGGAACCAGCTATACACTCCTGTGTTTTTCAAACTGTCAACAATTAGTGACCACGAAGTGCCGTTATCAATGCTATATTGGATCTTTACATGAGATGTTCCGGTTCCGCTCCAGGAAATCTGGTAAGATGAGCCTTCGGAAAGAATTTCATTTCCGTTTGGAAGCAATACTTTTATTGTAGTTGAAGTTGAACCGTTAACACCACCATTATCTGGGTCAGTTCCGGTATCTTCTTTTAATTTACAAGAGGAAATAATTAGTAATAGAAATAATAATGAGTAAGTAATTTTTTTCATCGTTTCCTCAATCCTTTAAGGAGTTGTAATACATAGTAAATTTAATAAATTTCATTATTTTAATTAAGAGATTTCTTTCAGAAACTGTGCCTAAGTTTTTATTGTGATTTAACATAAATCCCTTTTAGGAATAAAATGAAACCCAAAATTTACACGTTAATTTTACTCATAGTTACAATCGCAAATTATGGCCAAAACTTAATACCCTATGGCGAAATTGGTCGCTTTAGTTCCGCAAGAAGTTTTTCGATAAATCCTTATGGAATAATCTTTGTGGCAGACGATCTCAAAAATGAGATTATAAAACTTGATACACTTGGTAACGTTTTGAAATCCATTGGCGGTTATGGATGGGATATTAACTCTTTTGATAACCCAATTGATGTTTTTGCAAATGTACTAAATGTTTACGTTGCCGATAAAAATAACAACCGGATTCAAATTTTTGATAAGGACTTAAATTTTCTTTCTCAGATTTCAACAAATAATACTAGCGATGAACGTTTCGCCTTTAAGTATCCTTCTTCTGTTGTAACATCAACACAAGGTGATTTTTATATACTCGATGGAGACAATCAACGGATTCTCAGATTTAATTTAAGAGGAGAATTTATTTCAGAAATTGGAGGAGTTGACGCCGGCGAATACCGTTTAACTAATCCAATTAAATTGAGTTTAGACAATAATTTTAATTTACTAACTGCCGAAAGTAATACTCTTTTTGTTTTTGATCAGTTTGGTAATCGAAAGCGAAAAATTACACTTCCTTTTGCAGCTAAAAATTTGAATGCTCTTTTTAACAATTTTGTGATTGTTAACGAAAAGCAAATACTTATTGCCAATACTAGCACCGATTCTAATTTGGTTTTAAATACAGTAAACCCAAAACTTGTTGAAGATATTGTTGATGCATGTGTTTTCAAATCTAAATTGTATGTATTAACAAATTCTACAATTTTCATTTACCAACTAAAGTATTAAAATCGAATGAATTTTTTAATTCGTTTGATAATTTTGCTTACACTTTCATTATGGCTATTCGGGATATTCATTGAATGGTTTATCCCATTGGTTCCTCACTTTTTTCTATTATTTCCCTTTTTAGAAAAATCGTATTCACTCGTTTGCCATCAACAGCAAAGCAAATTATTAGGTGAAACTATATATCATTCTCTTGTTTGTTCAAGATGTGCCGGAATTTATGTTGGATTATTCATTTCAAGTTTGGCAAGCCTGATAATTACAAATTACAAAGAACCATCACAAAAACTTATTATATTTGCAGCAATACCAATGCTGGCAGATGTATTCCTTTATTCAATTGGTGCTTACAATTATTCTAAATATTTAGCTTTCATTACAGGTTTACTTTTAGGTTCAGTAGTATTTTTATATTTTTACTCAGCAATGAAAAAACTAATTCAAGAATTAAACAGAAAGAAAAATTGAAAAAATATATTTCGCCTGCGATTTGTGGTTTTATAGCTGGGGTTCTGCAAATAGTTCCTTTAATAAAAAGCTTTTCGTGTTGCTTAATTCTTCCTGGCGCCGCTTTTCTTTCTCTATGGTTAGATCAAAAAGCATCAAAATCCACCACAAAAATACCAATGACCAAAGCATTAGTATTTGGCTTGCTTACCGGATTAATTGCCGCAGTATTCGGAACAATCTTCGAAACTTTTGTTACATTTATCACACGCCAAAATGATATCATTACTGCTTTTCCGGAATTACAAAGAATGGTTGAAGGCTTTCCACTGAGCCCTGAGTTAAAAAATCAAATAATGGATATTTTTCAAACCGTTCGCAAAGAATTGATGGAAACAGGTTTTTCTTGGCTTTACACTTTTTCAATGCTATTTAATAATTTAATTGTTAATTCAATTTTTGGTATTGTTGGCGCTTTAATTGGTGCGCAAATCCTTAACAAGAAAAATAATTCTTCGGATAATTAGTATGATTTCTGCTTTAATCTTTGCAGCACACTTAGTATTTGTGACTTACATTTTTACAAAAAAATGGCAAGATGAGTCTCTTTCTTCTGCGTTTATAAATTTAGCTTTAGTTATTGTTTTGTTTGCTATAGGATGGTCAATTTCTACTTCTGTCGTAAAAATCTTTATTGAGTCAAAAGGTTTTGGAATTCATTTTGATGCCGATACAATTTCTTTAACTCTGCTTTCTATAGCTGAGTACTTTTTCTTTAAATTTTATTACGCAAATGATAAAGAAGTTACTGAGGTCGAAAACTGATTTCTACTTTTTGATCTATCTGGTCTGCTGTTGTTGGTAGTTTTTCAAATCTCCATTTTCTAAGTAAATTCATTGCTTCCAATTCTAACTCGGGCTCACCTTTCATTATCGGAAACACTTTTGCAACAGAGCCATCCGGACGAATAGAGAACCGATATTTTAATATAACTCTTCCGCTTCCTGCTTTCTTTACCTCAGGCAAAACAAAGGTTTTTATAATTCTTGGCTGATCAGCGCCAAAGTATATATCAAATCCAAGTTCTCTTGAGCTGGTTTTTCTTGATTCTTTCTTAGGCTCTACTTCGTTTTTAACTATTGTTTGCGGTTTAGAGTTTTGTATATCTTTGTTCGGCAAAGGAAGTTGTGTTTCTGTAACTTGATTTGCTCGTTCATTAATCTTTTTCTGTTGTTCAATTTTTTGTATTGGGTTTTCATCATTTACTATAGGTTTATCGTTAATCTTATTTACCGCATAGTAAATAAAAGCGCCGAAAATTATCACTATTGCTAATGAAGTGTAGCTAATTCCTTTTTGAAATTCTACTAAATTATCAAATTTCACTCTTCAAATTCCTTGTCAGATTCATTTATGTCTGCAAACTCTGGAATTGTATCATCTAGAACATCAATTACTTCAGTGGCAACCATTTCTAATTCAAAAACTGATTTCTTTATAGTACTAACAAATATATTGTGAAACACAAGAGCAATAATTCCAACTAAGATACCGCTTACCGAAGTAACGGTCGCGCCAATTATTTCGTTGTTTAAGATTGATAAATCAACAGCAATTTGTGTGTCTTGAAGCTTAAAGTAAGCAAATGCTAAACTTACTATTGCGCCGAGAAATCCTAATAATGGAGTAAGCTTGGAAAGCGTTGCTAGAGTTGACAAATTTTTCTCAAGTTTTAATATCTCAAGCTTTGAAGCAATTTCAAATGCTTCTATAATTCTATTTCTTCCATACTTAAACTTTCGCAATCCTTTTTTAAGAATATTGGCTATGGGAGATTTTTCTTCTGTGCAATAATTAATTGCTTCTGTTATTTCTTTGCGCTTTATGAGTCCTCTTAGTTTTATTGTAAACGAGCCAACATTAACTTTTGATTTTTGTAATACTAAATATTTCTCAATGATAATTAGAATTACAAAAACTAAACATATAACAATTGGTAAAAGCATAAACCAGTTTTTCAAAATATTTTCACTAAGATTCATGTTCTATCCGTTTTAATTAAAGACTATTCTTCTTCTTGAAATCCAATGCTTCTTGTTCGGACTTGAAAGTACCAATCCTTATTCTAAACCAAGTACCTCCTTTATTCGGTAAATATGCTTCAACTAAAAAAGCATTATAACCAAGAGAGCGTAATCTATCAACTTCGCTTTGGGCTAATAACTTATTTTTCCAAGATGAGATTTGGAAGTTGTAAGATTTTCCATCAAAGAAAATCATATCGGATAAACGAGTTTCTCCAGCAGGCTTATTATTATTCACCGGAGGAATTTTCTTTTCCAATTCTTCTTTTTGTGCTTGCCTAACTAATTCCTCATTCTTAGGTGTATTTGCCGCTTTAGTTTTTTCTAACAATTTTGAAACATCTACAATATTACCTTCTTTAACCGGCTCGGGTGGAGTTGCTGTAGTAGGGAATTCACTAAAATCATCGGGATTTAATCCAAGCGATTCTCTTTTATTTTGCACTGACATTTGAGCATCAACATTTGGCTGTGCTTCATTGTTTTGAAGCGATGATGTTTCTTTAGGATTACTTTCATACGAACCAGATAGACTTTTTATATAGAGAAAAACTGAAATTGAAGTAACAACTATAAATGCGGCTAATGTTATTACAAATAATTTACCGAATAAGTTTTTCTGTTCTTTGGGCTTTATTTCTTGTTCATACTGTTGCTCTTCAGGTTCATCAATTTTACTAAATGTTTCACGCAATTCGCTTCGCTCAAGTAAAATCGTCATTCTTTTCGGTTTAGATAAAATCGGTTCGTCAGGAAAATCCTGTATTATTTTTGGAGGTGGAGTTTCTTCAATAAATTCATATCGTGGTGGTGGAGTTTTGAAATCAAGAATTACTTTTTCATCTTTAAATTCAACCACATGTTGGTTTTCTACAACTTTTGTTTCGGGCTTTTTCATTCCCTCTAATAATTCATTATCTGCATCTTCATAATTACCGAGAATTGTTTCTGCTTGTTCTGGTATACTTTGTGGTTCGCTAGTAGGTTTTGCTTGATGTTCAGATTCATTTTGGGATTCTATTGAAAGACTATAATTCTTGTGAAGTGCTATTACTTCTTTCTCTAATGTATTCTCTAACTTCGTAAATAAATCTTGTCGTGTTCTCTCTAAATCAAATTTATAATCTTCGATTTCAGCTTGTGGTTCATCTTCATCAATTATTTCCAATTTATTTTGAGGAACAATTTCTGTCATTTCATCGTTGTTACCGATTCCAAATTCTTCCTTTAATTCATCACCCCAACTCCATTCAATTTTCTTATCCGTATTTATATCTTCTGGAGATTCTTCAATTGAAGCTTCATCTACAAACTCATCTGTAGAATCCATATCAACTTTTCTTTGTGCAGCATCTTCTAATAAGTCATTTAGAACACGAGAATTATCATTGGCAATTTTCTCGTGATCATATTCTTTCAACTCATTATTAATAATACCTTTCAAATCTTCTTCAATAATAGCCCACGCGCTTCTAACTTCTTCAGTATCTTCTTTTAATGTAATAAGTAAATCTTTTGCAGAAGAAGGAGGCTCAATTGTAATTTCATTATAACTGCTAATCGGTTGTTCAGTTTCATCATCATAAAGTAAATTTTTTAGTACTTCGCCGTCGAGCATATCAGAAACTCTTTCGTTTCCTATACCTGGATATTCAATTCCATCTTCAATTGAAGCAACCGCGTTTACACTTTCACTTTCAATTTTCTCGTCAAAACTGTTTTCATTTTTCTCTTGTAGTAGTTCATCAGGATTATTTAATTCTAATTCATTTACTCCATAATTTTTTTCAGATTCAGTATAGCTTACCGGAATAGTTATTTCAATTTGTTCTTCATCAAAATTCGAAATGGTTTCACTAACATACTCTGGTTGATCGGTAACTTCTATTTTATGCGAGTCTATTTCAACTTCTACTTTACCTATCCACTCATCATCTAACAAATCAGTAACTGATAGATTATTTTCTGGTGTTAGTGCATCAAGTTTGTATAAATCATCAGTTACAATTTGTTCTTCATGCATATTTTCTACTAATGAGATTTCCTCTTCTTCTTTTTCCTCAACGAAAAATTCTTCACTTGCTTCAGGTTTATCACTAAATAAAAGTGTGTTCAAGAATTTTTGATGTTGCGGATGAATTTCTGGTTCAATAGCATCTTGTTCTTCTTCAAAGTGCAAATCCTTTGTAAGGTCGTAAAGCTTAGCAGAAATATCTTCTTCTAAGTTTTCGTCGTCAAGATTATTCGAATAAATATCTTCCCATATATTAAAATTCGGAATCTGATCTGATTCAGTAAGGACTTCTCTTACTCTTTCTTCAATCGATTTTCGCAACATCACATAAGATGTTTCAGAATCAAACGAACTATCTTCATCGTGCAAAGGCAATAAAGGTTTTCCAACACCAATGCTAAATACTTGAGATTCAATTTCAGACGGATTTTTATACTTTGCGTTTACATCAAAGGTGTGATAAAGAATTTTATCCGATGGATCAAAATCTTCCGGAAGGGCAGAATACATAACTTGTTTTTTTGCATTATTCTTTTGTGAATCTGATTTTAATTGAAAAAAACCAATCTGCGGAATCTTTAGTGTAATTCCTTCAGTGAGTATGTCCGATACAGATTCGATTAACACTTCAAATGCTAATTCCTTCTGCGAATTAGACACGCCGAGAATTTCGGCTACCCTTTTATGTAATTCGGCTGGTTTCATATTTTTCGTTTACCAACGATACTCAAAACCAAATAAATAGTCGAATGGTTTTTCTTGATATTGTTTCCAAGTAAAGTTACTTCTATTCATGATGTTTTGAAAGTCCGCTGTAATTTTAAAGCCGCTAAATATTTGGTACCAACCCGAAGCACTTAGATCCGTGTAGTTATTAAATTTTTGTGTGTTTTTAATATCTGTGTATGCTCCGGCTGAAATTCTATACTTTAACCCGAGTCCCCAATCACTATTGATCGCATAATTATATGCAAAAGTTGAAATAAAACTTGGTTCATAAGGAATTAATTTTTCATTTGCGTTGGTAACATTTTGCATAATAACTTCTGCAAAGAAATTTCCAAACTGCGTGGGTTGCAGAAATACTTTTAAGCTTGTTTTAAGAATTTTTACGTCATTAGCAGTTAGTAAATCATATCTGCCATTATTTAACAAATCTTCGAAGTATAAATAGTTATCAATAGATGCATAATTTGCTGAAAGTGAAGCTGAAAACATTTTTTGAAGCTCATAACGTATCGCTACACTCAAATCATTCTTGTACTTTGTAAACACATTATCTGTAAATCCTAAAGTTGCAAACAAATTTTTATTATAAATGCTATTCAAATTGTAATATTCAATTCTAGGTTTAAATTCCGCCCCAATAACAATTCCTTTGTCTAACAAAAATTCAGCAGCAGCAAAAGGAGTTAATAAGTTATTAACCGAGTTTGTATTAAATATTATTCCACCATTTAGCCATAACCCATTCATCGGGATTAATTCTACAAAAGTCTTGGCATTCAAATAATTATAACCGCTCTTACCACTAAGATTATTAGAAAACATCTGACGCTTAATTTCCAAATTTCCGCCAAATACCATTTTGCTCCATCGGAGATTCATTTTGCCGAATGCAGCTAAATTTGTTTCAGTAAGACTGTTTTCATTTAGATTAAATACATTTCCTGAGGCGCCAAATGCAAAATTAAATATCTTACTGTACATGCTCGATACAGAGACACTCGCATCAATGTTGTTTTTTTCTCTTAATTTATCTGGTTTGATTGACCCATAAAGGTAATATGAGTCTCTGAAAAACTTTGCTTCTGCCAATACTTTAGTGCCAGGCAAAAAGCTTGAACGAGTGCTTATCGAAAAATCATTAATTAATTCTACACCTGAATTATTATAACCGGCATAAGGTTGATACTCATTTATGTTAGTACCCCACGCTCTAATATTGAAAAGATAATAATCAAAACTCTGCGATAGATTAAGCTGTCCAAAAGGCATAGTTTCTTTGCCAATCATTATTTTCACGTTGCCGTCATAATATTTTTCAGACTCCTTTACACTTGGATATACTGCAACTGGCGTTGATGAAATTAGTAAAGGTAATTCTTCAGAAGAATATTGAGGAGTAAAAAATTCTTTTGATAAGACAGAAACCAAAACAGTCTTTGGTTTCGATGCAGCCTGAATATCAACAGTTTGTCTTCCGGTAATAATAAAATCTGGAAGCTCAATATTCTGTTGCTCATTTTGTGAATAAACTAAGGAAGCAAATAAAAGTACAATCACAAATATTTTTTTCATTATAAACCTCTCAACTTTCTTTTTGCTTCAGCTGCATATTCACCTTCAGGATGGCGATTTAAAACCGAACGGAACATTTCTTTTGCTCTTGCTTTGTCATTTAGTTTTAAGAAACTCTCGCCCAACATTAATAATGATCTGGTATGCCATTCGTCATATCCAGAAAATATTGAACGCGTTCTAACAAAAGCCGTTACCGCATCATTATAGTTTCCTTGATTATAAAGTGAAACTCCTAAATAATATTGGGCTTGAGCACCAACATCATCTAATCTCTTTTCACTAATTTCTCGTAAATATTCTTGCGCTTTCGAATAGTTTTTATTTTCTATTTGAATTTTACCAAGTTCAACTTTTGCCTTTACAGAGAATATTGTTCCTTCGTAATAATTAACAATTTGCTCAAAAGTAGAAATAGCTTCATTGCTATTTTTAGCTTTCGTTTCGTTTTCGCCTTTTACAAATAACATTTCAGCTACTTGATTGGATGTAGAATTTGCAGCAATTGTTTCATCTAAAACACTAATAGCGTTTTCAAATTGTCTTTTATCAGAATATATTTTGGCTAGTTCCAAAGTTGCTGAAATACCAATATCGGACTTAGGCGCACGTTGTCTTGCCATGTTATAATTATTTATCGCTTCGCTTTCATTTTTTAAGTTAGATGCACATTTACCAATCCAGTAATAAGCGTTAGAAACTAAACTGCTAGAAGAATACTTAGAAATAAATTCTTTATATGATTTAATTGCTTCGTTATAATTATCAATGGAATAATAAAGATCACCTTTTTTAAAGAATATTTGATCGCTGAACTTAGAACTGGAATTGGCTGAAATAAAAGAATCAATGAATGAAATTGCGTTTTCGGGTTGATCTTTTGCAACAAATGCGTATTGAATTCCATTTACTGCATCAAGAATGTGTTGTGAATTTGAAAATTGCTCTAATACTTTAGAGTAATAAACAATTGAAGAATCATAATTGCCTTGATTAAAAAATGCATCTCCAATATTATAAATCGCCAGAGGTCTTAATTCAGAGCGTGGATAGCGGCTAATTAATTTTCTATAACCGGCAATTGCAGTGTTATAATCATTCTTTTGAAAATCTATCCAGCCAATTACATATTGTGCTTCATCAGTATATTTTGAATTAGGGAATTTTCGCTGCAATTCATCGAACGCATTTTTTGCTTCATTAGATTTACCAGCTTTAAATAATGATTGACAGTATTGATAAAATGCTAAATCGTTATTAACAAAAAGTTTTTCATCGGAAAAAAGTTCTTTGTAAATAGAAGCGGCCTTATCAAAGCTTTTTAAACCAAAATAACTGTCGGCAAGTCTAAGCTTTACTTCCGATAGATGTTTTTCTCCACTATACTTTTCTATATAATCATTATAGAAGAAAATAGCATTATTAAAATCTTTCATATTGAAATAGGTGTAAGCTTTACCTAGTATTGTTTGCCTTATAATTGATTTGTCTGTTGTCTTAATTAAATTATAGTGTTTAAGAGCGGCACTATATTTTTTTTGATCAAAATAAATTTCCGCTAAATAAAAGTTCACCTTATCGCTTTCAAATGTTTTATCTCTTTCCTTTAGCTCCAGCAGATTTTTTTCTGCTTCGTTAAATCTTTTCAAAAAATATTGAGAAACAGAATAGCCAAGCTGAGATCTGTTTCTTAAATCTTGTTGGTCAGGTTTAAGTTTAATCGCTTCAGAAAAATATCTTGATGCTTCATCGTAACGTGTAGCGTTTAGCCTTAATTCTCCAAGCATTGCATATGCTTTGGTCTTTGTCTGTTTATCAGAAGAGATTGTAGCTTGGTGCAAGGCTTCTTCTGCATCTATAGAATTACTTTGTGAAATAAATACCGAACCTCGTCCAAGTTGAGCTTTTGAGGCTAATCGATGTGATGGATTTTTTTCAATGAATTCTTTAAATATTGTATTTGCCGATTTTGTATCACCCAAATATCGTTTACATTCCCCGCTCCAAAAAAGAGACAGTATACTTAGAGAGTCTGTGGCAGAATTGTTTAAGGAATTAAACTTTGTGTATGCATCATTATACTTGGCTTGCTGAAAATCTATCCATGCTTTGCTAAAAAGAATTTTGTTTAAGAATTGTTGATCTTTAACATTAGAAGAAAGTTCGTTAAGAAGTTTAGTAGCTTCATTGTACTCTTGCAAACGTGCGTGAGAATTTGCCAGATAAAATCTTGCCTCAGATATTTCATCAACCGGCAGTTGTTTTATTTCTTCATCGGTTAATTCAAGAATTGCATTGTCATAATCTTGCAGGTTAAAGTAGCAGATACCAATTCTCAATTGAGCTTTTGGTGCCAGAGGACTTAACTTGTAGTATGTTAGAAGCTCATCATATTTTGAAATAGCTTTGTTATAATCACTGGTTTTTTCATAAAGTTGCCCTAAAGAATATATAGAGTTAACTATATATTTATTGGTTCTTTTGTTAGCTATTGCTTCTAGAAAATATTCTTCGGCTTCAACAAATTTATTTTCGGATGAGTAAGTTTCGCCTATCCAATAAAAAGATGAGCCATGAAATTCACTATATGGAAACTCTTGTGTTAATGACGCTAATCTTTCACGCGCTTTTCTATATTCTCTTTTTGTAAAGTAAATACTGCCAAGTTTGTAAAATATAGTTGCTCTGTAATTCGAAAATTTATACTCATCCAGAAACATTTCAAACTCAACAACTGCGGCGTCTAATTGATCCATATTTAGAAAACACTCCGCAGTATAATATTTAGCAGAAGCTAATTGCTGCTGCTCTAATTTACCTTCCGCAGTTATATCTTTAAAAAGTTTCAATGCTAAAGAATAATTATTATCCGCAAAAGCCTTATGAGCAAGTGAGAAATTTTCTGTTTGCGGCTGGGCATAAATACATGTTAAAGAAAGAAGCAATAGAGTTATTATTTTTTTCATATCAATTCAAAATTTTTATTATGATTATCAAAATCGTAGAACCAGAAAATCCACTTAACAGATTAACCATATCATTATTAATCCATTTCATTCCGCTATGGTAGTCTGATTTTTTGTTACAATGTATTTCTCTTTCAGTTATTTTGTTGCAGACACTACATTTATTTTGTGATTGAACTGTTGCACCAAGAAAACTATCAAAAAAGCTCCCGAATATACCTGAGAGTATAATTAAAAAGAAGTATTGCGTTGTTGGTAAAGTGCTCCAAAATAAACCCGAAAAACAAATTGCAAATGTTCCCAAAAACGCTCCGGTTGTTCCTATTAAAGAAATGCCTCCAGAAATTCCTTGTTCAATTGGTCGCAAGTTTAAAACGTTATACGTGTTTGTTCTTCTCCAAGTTCCTATTTCAGTAGCCCATGTATCTGCGCAGACTGCCGAAAGCGAAGAAAGATACATCAAATAATAAACTTCGCTAGGGTAGAAAAAATTTAGAACTACAAGAACTCCGCCAATTCCACCATTAGCAAATACTTGAAAATAATCTCTCACACCATTTTTTTCGAAAAACAATTCTACTTCTGCATTATGTTTTTTACGAACTTTTGATAAGATGCTAGACGTTATAAAAAATGTTAGTATTGGAACG
This sequence comes from uncultured Melioribacter sp., assembly GCA_964631495.1. Taxonomy (GTDB): domain Bacteria; phylum Bacteroidota; class Ignavibacteria; order Ignavibacteriales; family Melioribacteraceae; genus Stygiobacter. The sequence goes on from CAZVYT010000021.1 coordinate 14,316, forward strand.
CTCCACTTAATTCCACCAAGGCTAAAAATAGTACCAGCCAGAAAAAAAGTAGCAATTGACCCGCTTAAAGTCAAAAATTTTACTTTATAAGAAAGTATTACTATTACAAAGGCTATCAAAAACCCAATTAGAAGCGAATTTATTGGAAATTCATTAGTTAACATTGTGCAGACTTGCATGTATAGTCGTGTAATAATTTAAAAATTAGGGGTGAATATAAAGAAATGGTCAGTTAACATAAACAAGATGTAAATTATGTTACGATAAGAAATGGTGCGGAAGAGGGGACTTGAACCCCTACGCCCTTACGGGCACTACCCCCTCAAAGTAGCGTGTCTGCCAATTTCACCACTTCCGCAAAAAAGCGAACGAAAAATATTAGTCGAGAGGTTGAAATGCAAATTTTACTAAAATTTTTACTCGTTATTCTTTCTTGGTTGTCTATTTGTAAGCTTTTCTCTTACTTCGCGACGGAAGCGCTCTTCAAAAATCATTATTTGTAATATTTGTTTTGGAGAAATCAAATTTGAAAGAGACTTGTAATACTTGCTCTTAGCTTTAACAATTTCACTTTCGATGCCAAGGGCTTCATCAATTTTATCTTTGAACATTTTTTGATTCTCTTTTTCAAGAACATTTAATAATGCTTCTGAAGAGTTCATTAATTCATGTCGTTGACCAAGTAGTTCGCGAATTTTTTGATTATGTTCTTTTCTTCTAGCAAAAAAGCGGATTGATTGCTCTTCGCTTAAGTCAAGCATCTTTATAAGTCTTGCGTTTTCCAATTGTTCGATTTTTTCAAGTGCAACAGGATCATGCGTTCTTCTCTTTCCTTGAGAATTTACTATTACAAATGGTATCAGCACGATGAATAATACATGTATTATTTTCATCATATACTCCTATTTAATAATTCTGTGGTGTAATTTCTAAGTAAATACTTTGCAATTCTTCTTTTGTTAATTTCTCTAAAGAATACAATTCATAATCAACCGGATAATCATAAACTGCTAATATTTTATTTCTCGTTGATTCATCATAATCTATTTCTTTGTAATCAGATTTATCATTAATGTAATCGTAAATACCATTTACATAAAGATCGAATTCAGAAATATATTTTGAAGATACAATTTCATTATCAATATTGTTTACTATTTCAGTTGATATTTCTGCAACGCCATTGTTTGTTGTAATGCCGGATTTTATAAAAATGATTCCTGATAGTATAACAACTGCTAATGTAGGTAAGCCATAAGCTAACCTAGGCAATAGTTTACTTTTTGCCGGTTTTTCAATCCGGTTTTTAATTTTTGGTAACAAAGCGTTAAAGTATCTTTCATCAAATTCAACATTTGATACATTTAATTCATTCAACTTTGCTTTTAATAGATCGAACTCATTAGATAGCTGAGTATTAGTTTTAATTTCTAACTCAAATTCATTTTTTTCTTTTTCATCCATAAGTTGGGAAAGATATCTCAATATTTTTTCACTATTTGTATTCATTTGTTTTCTCCAACACTTTCTTTATCGCATGAAAATAATTTGCTTTTAATCCGCCAACACTTTTACCGGTTATTTCAGAAATTTCTTCATACGACAGTTCTTCAAAATGCCGCATAACAAAAACTTGTCTTTGTTTAATTGGCAAAGATTCTAAAACTTTATTCAGTTTTTCAATTTTTTCTTTATTAACTAAATCATTAACAATATCAACACTACTTTGTATTTCATATTCATTCACTTCACTATTTAGCGAAAAGAAATTTGCAATTTTTCTTTTACGAATCTGATTCAAGCTTCTTGTAGTAACTATTCTGTATATCCATGTAAACAAATTGGATTGAAAATTGAAACTATTTAGTTTCTTGTACATAACGATTAGAACTTCTTGAGTAACTTCATCTGCATCTAAATGATTGCCAAGCATCTGACGTGCATGCCAATAAATCCTTTTCTGATATTTCCTTACAATCTCATTGAACGCTTGTTCTGAACCTCCAAGAAATTGTTTAACCAGGTCATATTCTGCGTCTTGAACCATATTCCCATTTTCTCTTACTGGATTGACAGGCATATCATCTAAATGGTTTAAAGGATTTTATAAATAAATATGCTCGGTTAAATAAATTTATCTTCTATTGTTTTAAACCAATAGCAATAAGACTATGTCAAATTAGCAAAAGATTAAAATAAAACAGAACACAAAAAAAAGAGGTGATTATGAAAAAGATGTTAGTTGTATTGTTAGCAGTTTTATTCCTTACACAAATTGTATCAGCACAACACCGTGGAATGCGTGATACTAGAGAGGCTGGTAAAGGATTAGTTAAATCCTTAAAGCTCACTGCCGATCAAGAAAATAAGTTTAATGATATCAATATAAGTCATCAAAAAGCAATGGTCGATATTAAAGCAAAAATCGAGAAGAACCGGATTGACTTAAAAGGAATGCTTAAAGAAGGTAAAATTGATGAAAAAAAACTCCTTCAGTTAACAAACGAAAACAGCAAGCTGCAAGCCGAAATGAAAGAATCTGGTATTAAAAGATGGATCGAAATTAACAGGATGTTAGATAAAGATCAGAAAGAAATTTGGGTTAAGCACTTAGCAAGAATGTCTGGTGGAGCTCATATGATTAAAGAAAGAATGAAAACAGGTATTAAAAACAATATGATAAAAAGAGAAATGCGTGAAAAAAATATGGAACGCAGATCAAAAGAACGTGAAATGATGAAAGAAAAAGAAACTGAAAAATAATTATCTGATTTCTTGTAAATAAAAAAGCCCCAGTTTTGGGGCTTTTTTATTTGTAAAATCGGAAAATAGTTTACTTCATCAAAATCATTTTCTTAACGGTAGCACTGTTTTCTGTAGTTAACTTATATAGATACACACCGCTGGAAAGATTACTTGCGTTAAAAAAAACTTTATGCTCGCCGGCATTCATTACGCTGCTAACTAATGTTTGTATTTTCTCTCCAAGCATATTGTAAATGCTAAGTTCAACATTTCCAGTTTGGGGAAGTGAAAATTTTATTTCTGTAGTTGGATTAAACGGATTAGGTATGTTTTGGTATAAAGCTAACTTACTCGGTACTTCTACATTTACTTCAACTATATCACTGTACTCAAACTTTCCGTCAAAATCTATTTGCTTTAATCTGTATTGAACCTTACCCGCCGGAGCTGCATTATCTCTAAATGTATAATTCTTTGGCGAGTTACTATTTCCATTTCCATTTACAAAAGCAATCTTTGCCCACTCTTCACTATTCGTTCTACGTTCTACGTTAAACCCATAGTTGTTTACTTCCGTTGCAGTTGACCAGTTTAACAATATACCGCCTTCAATTGATGACACTATGAAAGATGTTAGCTCGACTGGAAGAGGAGAAGTAGAACTTTGCGAAAAATAGAGTTGATCAAATTCAACTGTTTGTAGAGCCCCAGCTGTGTTTATAGTTACTAAACCTAGATAACCATTTGAAAAATCCGTATATGTATTATCAGTTATTGAACCTTGATTTACATTAGTATTATCGCTGCTTGGTATATCTGAAGCAATAGCCCCAGCTCCATTAGTCGTTGGTAAAGTTGATGTATAAATAGTCCAAATACCAGCTGTTGTTCTTGTTACTCTGATTAAAAAACCAAAATCTGTAATACCATTCGTTGTACTATTGGATGAAGTAAGAATTGAACTAGGTATCCCATTAATTACTTTCTGAAGTATAATTTCATCTCCACCTGAATCATCGCCATAAATTAGTCTGTATCCGTTTATTGATGCAGCAAGATCAGAACTACTAGCCCACAACCAAATAGCAATTTGATTTTGTGACGTAGCCGCCTGCCCTCTTCTTCCTATCCATAAACCCCAAGACTGTTCTGTGCCCCATATTGTTTTTTGTGTTGATAGATAATTAGTTCCTGCACCGGTTGCATTAAGCCGTAATGTGTTTGAATTAAAAGCACCTGCAGAAACATCGCTTGACGTAACTATTTGCCAATTCGCTGTACCGCTCCAAGCTGGGTTTGAAGAAAAGTCCCCATCTGAAAATGAATCTATCAGTTCAATACTTGCAGTTGAAGCATTTGTGCTTACGCCAGATGACCAATTACTACCAGCGTATGCATAGAGGTTGAAATAATATGATGTACTATTTGATAATCCGGTTATGGTTACTTCAGTACCATTGCCAGAATAAAGCAATTTATTGTCAGAACCATATGTTCCTGCTAATGACCAAATAGAATTATTATTATTGTAGGTACTCCCGGAACCTGAAGGTGTATGTGTAACAGATCCTCCACTTTTTCCAAAAACTAAAACTTTATCATAACTACTGCTAGGGGCACTCCAAGTTAGCTTTATTTCACTAGAAGTCGAATAAGAGACAGCAATATTTGTAGGGTTATAAACAATATCGTCTGTTGAGCCATTTACAATTATATCATTTCCAGTTCCATCACCTGGGCCCCAGGTGCCTACTGTTGCTTCTGCTGAATAACCATAAATCCTAAAAGTGATTGAGCTTGTTCGGTCAGAAACAGAGAATGTGAATGTTGTATTTTGGACTACAGTAACATCTCCGATGTTTTGTATTCCACCTAAATCTGATCCGTAACTATCAACACTATATCTTAATGAGAAAGCAACAGGTCCTGTACTTGAGCGTGAATGCTGTAATTGAATACTATTAATCGAAAACTTTTTGTATGAATTCGGAGTAATAGTAAATTCTAGATAGCAATCGGAGGCGATTGATGAGCTAGTAGTCCATCCACTTGAACTGAATCTTCCTACTTTAGCTGACGCGGCTACTCCACTACCTCTAGATATAGTTGAAGAAGTCAATCTTGAGTCATTAAAATTCGAATTCACTGTTGCTTCGTTCCCTACAATGGATGCAAAATCAAAAGTTAATATCTGTCCAAAACTAACAACCGGTATTAATGAAATCACAATGATGAGAAGGAATAAATTCTTTTTCATTTTTCACCCACTATTTAATTTTTATTTTTTATGCCCTTTCAGTTTTTATCCGGTAGGTTTCTGCGCCCGTAAAATAATAATAGAATGATTACTCCGAAATTAATTTTGTGTTAAATGATAAAAAAATAATTTTATAAGGAGCGTTTGTCTTTATTTATTTTTCTTGACATTTAAAGAAGAAGTAATAAATAACTTAGAACTTAGTCATACTATTTTGCTTATGATTTATTAATGTGATTCCTAAAAAAATTACTTCAGTTCTGTCATTGTGTGGTGTTTGATGCCGCAGCAATCTCGTTATTAACTTGGTAATTAATGTTTGGGATTTCTTCGCTACGCTCGCAATGGCAAATTATTTTTAAAGATTCTAAGATCATTTTAACTCATAATAAATATTGACCATCTACGTTCCATTTTTCTTTTTGAAACATATTTACCAAAATGTTTGTTATAGAATAAAACGAAAGCAATCTTATGAAAGAACTGTTTTTAATTATGATCGTTACATACAATTTATTTGGTTGTACAAACCACACAAAAAATATTATTGAGGATAAAATGATTGACATAAATAAATATTCCATTGCCACATTTGGCTCCGGCTGTTTCTGGTGCACGGAAGCAATTTTTACAAGATTAAATGGTGTTGCAAAAGTTGAAAGCGGTTACAGCGGCGGCAATGTGCCAAACCCATCCTACGAAGCAGTATGCACCGGAAAAACTGGTCATGCCGAATGCACTCAAATATATTTTGATTCAGCTGTAATTAGTTACACTCAGTTACTGGAAGTGTTTTTTAAAACACATAACCCAACAACATTAAACCAGCAAGGCGCCGATGTTGGAACTCAGTATCGCTCGGTAATTTTTTATCACAACGATGAACAAAAACAGCTTGCTGAAAAAGTTAAAAAGGATTTAGAAGAGGCTAAAATTTGGGATAATCCAATAGTGACCGAGATAAACAAATTTGGTAAGTTTTACAAAGCCGAAAATTATCACCAAGATTATTACGAGAACAACACAAACCAAGGTTACTGCGCATTTGTAATTACTCCTAAGATTGAAAAGTTTGAGAAAGTATTTAAGGATTTATTGAAAAAATAATTCTTTTGTAGAGACTTTCCCCCGTAAAATACACGGGGCAAGCGCGGCAAGTCTCTACATTTAAATATTTACGCCGCATTTTCTTCTACGGATTGCTCGCTTAAATACTTATGAACCGCACTCGCGCATTTTCTTCCTTCTGCTATTGCCCAAACAATTAACGATTGTCCACGTCTCATATCTCCGCAAGCAAATACTTTTTGTAAAGAAGTATGATGAGAGAATTCATCTTCACCGAAATCCGCTTTAACATTTCCTCGTGAATCTAATTGCAAACCTAAATCAACAAGTTCGGCTAACAAACCGTTCGGCTCTGGATGCACGAAACCCGCAGCAATTAAAACCAAATCGGCTTCAAGAATAAACTCTGTTCCCGGCATATTTTCAAATTTACCATCAACAAATTTTACTTCTACACAATTTAGATTTTTAACTTCTCCATTTTCATTTCCGGTAAATGAAGTAGTATTAATTGCCCACTTTCTATCCGCACCTTCTTCGTGACTGGTAGAAGTGCGCATAACCATCGGCCAATATGGCCACGGAGTGCTTTCCGGTCGATCAACCGGAGGCTTGGGCATCACTTCTATTTGTGTTACACTTTTTGCGTTTTGTCTGTTTGAAGTTCCAACACAGTCAGAGCCTGTATCACCGCCGCCAATTACTACAACATTTTTTCCTTTTGCAGAAATAGTGTGTTCTAAATTATCACCGGCATTAATCTTATTCTGCAGAGTTAAAAACTCCATTGCAAAATGAATTCCCTTTAATTCTCTTCCGGGAATTGAAATATCTCTCGGTTTTTCTGAACCGCCGGCAAGTACAACTGCATCATGTGTTTCCAATAATTCTTTAGCTGAAATATCTTTTCCAACATTTGTATTCGTTTTAAAAGTTACTCCTTCTACTTGCATTTGCTTTATTCTTCTATCTATAACATTTTTTTCAAGTTTAAAATCTGGAATGCCATATCTCAACAAACCCCCAATGCGGTCATTCTTTTCAAAGACTGTAACAATGTGCCCAGCTCGACAAAGCTGCTGAGCTGCTGCAAGTCCACTTGGACCAGAACCAACTATTGCAACAGTTTTTTTAGATAACACATGTGGTAGTCTTGGTTTAATCCATCCTTCTTCAAAACCTTTATCAATTATTGTTCTTTCGATAGCTTTTATTGAAACCGGAACTTTATTAATACCAAGTGTGCATGCAGATTCACAAGGTGCAGGGCATAATCTTCCGGTAAACTCCGGAAAGTTATTTGTTGAATGAAGATTTTCAAGCGCTTCTTTTATGTGTCCTTTGTAAACCAAATAGTTAAACTCTGGAATATAGTTTTGTACCGGACAACCTGAATCACCATGACAAAAAGGAATGCCGCAATCCATACAACGCGCTGCTTGTATCTTTGCTTTTTCGGAACTAAAGCGTTTTTCAAATTCTTTGTAATGAGCTACTCTATCTTCCGGCGAATCTTTTCGAAGATACGCTCTATCGAATTCCAAAAAACCAGTTGGCTTACCCATTAACAAGCTCCTTCTCTGCTAATAATTTTTCTGCTTCTTCTTTTTCAATTTTAGCTAACGCTTTTTTGTATTCATCGGGGATAACTTTCCAGAAATTTTCTTTTTCGTTTTCCCAGTTTTCTAAAATGAATTCAGCACGTTTTGATCCCGTGTTTTCAAAGTGTTTTCTAATCATTTTATGAACTTCGTTTTTGTCATCATCATAAATCAAATATTCAATATCAACCATGCCATGATTCACTTTCTTATCAGAATCACGTTGAGGATCCCAGATATAAGCAATACCGCCGCTCATACCAGCCGCAAAATTTCTTCCAATTTTTCCCAGTACTGCAACTCGTCCTCCTGTCATGTACTCGCATCCATGATCGCCAACACCTTCAATTACTGCAAGCGCTCCTGAATTACGAACAGCAAATCTTTCTCCTGCAACACCATTAATATATGCTTCGCCGCTAGTTGCTCCGTAAAGACATGTATTGCCAACAATAATATTTTCAGAAGCTTCAAATGTTACTTCAGGTGGAATTTTTACAACCACTTTTCCACCGCTTAATCCTTTACCAAAGTAATCGTTAGATTCGCCTGTAAGATTTAATTCAATACCTTTAGATAAAAATGCTCCAAAGCTTTGACCGGCAGTTCCACGAAGTTCAATTTTTATTGTACCATCCGGTAAACCAACTTCTCCATATTTCTTTGCTACCACTCCAGAAAGCATTGTACCAACACATCGATTGATATTTCTGATTCGCTTGTTAAGTGTAATTGGTGTTTTATTTTCAACAGCTTCTTTTGTTTCAGCTATTAATTCATGATCCAATTGATTTTCTAAACCATGATTTTGTCTGCGTGTACGGAATAAGTTTGTATTGTAAATAGCAGTTGGTTTGAATAATGGTTTGCTTAAATCGATACCGCGTGCTTTCCAATGATCGTGCTGACGAAGAGTAATAATTTTTTCTGTTTGTCCAATCATTTCGTTTATTGTTCTAAACCCCAGCTTTGCCATTAATTCTCTAACTTCTTCAGCAACAAAAAACATGAAGTTAATAACATACTCAGGTTTACCAGTAAATTTCTTTCGCAGTTCGGGATCTTGAGTAGCTACTCCAACAGGGCAAGTATTTAAATGACACTTACGCATCATAATGCAGCCTTGCGTAACAAGAGGAGCAGTTGCAAAGCCAAATTCTTCAGCGCCAAGTAAAGCAGCAATAACAACATCGCGTCCAGTTTTTAACTGACCATCAGTAGCAAGATAAACTCTATCTCGTAAACCATTTAGTACTAAAGTTTGATGGGTCTCCGAAAGCCCTAGTTCCCAAGGAGTTCCGGCATATTGAATTGATGAGATTGGGCTAGCACCAGTTCCTCCATCATGTCCGCTAATTAAGATATGATCGGCATGAGCTTTTGCAACGCCCGCCGCAATTGTTCCGACTCCAACTTCTGAAACAAGTTTTACACTTATGCGTGCGGTTGGATTTATGTTTTTCAAATCAAAAATCAATTGCTTCAAATCTTCAATCGAATAAATATCATGATGCGGCGGCGGTGAAATCAAAGTAACGCCTGGAGTGCTATGACGAACTTTAGCAATAATTGAATCAACCTTGTGACCAGGCAACTGACCGCCTTCGCCGGGTTTTGCGCCTTGTGCCATTTTAATTTGCAATTCATCTGCGTTAACTAAATAATGTGCTGTAACTCCAAATCTTGCAGAAGCAACTTGTTTTATTGCAGAGCGTAAACTTTCACCATTAGGCAGCGTAATAAATCTTTCAGATTCCTCGCCACCTTCGCCGGTATTGGATTTTCCTCCAATCTTATTCATAGCAATTGCAAGATTAGTATGCGCTTCACGAGAAATAGAACCAAAGCTCATTGCGCCTGTTGCAAATCTTTTTACAATTTCTGAAGCTGGTTCAACTTCTTCCAAAGGAATTGATGTGCCGCTCAAATCAAGATCGTACAGACTTCTTAGCGTAACTCTATGCTTTTCTTGATTGTTTATATAATCTGCATATTCCCTATATGTTTTGAAATCATTTCTTTGAGTGCTTAATTGTAATTTTGAAATAGTAATTGGATTCCACAAATGATGCTCGCCATCTCTTCTATAATGATAAAGACCGCCAACATCTAAAGTACTTTGATCTACTTGCGGATCGAGAGCATGGAGATGTCTTCTCTTTGTTTCTTCTTCAAGCATCTCAAGAGAAAGTCCTTCTATTCGAGTTGGAGTTCCGGTGAAATAGTTCTCAATTATTTCACTATCAAGTCCAATTGCTTCAAAGATTTGCGCTCCGCAATAAGATTGAAGTGTGCTGATTCCCATCTTACTAAAAATCTTATACAAACCTTTGCTGACTGCTTTTACAAAATTTTTCTTAACTGCTGCGTAATCTAGAGCTGGTGGCAAAAAACCTTTTTCTGAAAAGTAGGCTAATGTTTCGTATGCTAAATAAGGATTGATAGCATTAGCTCCATAACCGCAAAGCAGTGCAAAGTGATGAACCTCTCGCGCTTCACCGGTTTCAACTATAATTCCCGTTTTTGTTCTTAAGCCAGCACGAAGCAAAGTATGATGAATTGCAGACGTTGCGAGTAAACTTGGAATTGCTGCTTGCTCTCGATTAACGCCTTTATCAGAAAGAACCAATAAAGAAATTCCAGACTTAACTGCTTCAGCTGCTTCTGAACAAATTTCTTCCAATCTGTTTCGCATATCGTGGTGTTTAAACGGATTGAATAGAAGTGGAATTGTCTGCGATTTAAACATCCCTCGTGCGATATGACGAATCTTTTCCATTTGAGAATTAGATAATAACGGATGTTCCAATTCCAAACGGTTTGCATGCTGTGGCGTTTCATCTAATAGATTTTGTTCGGGTCCAACATAAGTTGTTAATTCCATTACAAGTTCTTCGCGAATCGCATCAATTGGTGGATTAGTAACTTGGGCGAACAACTGCTTAAAATATCTAAACAACATTTGTGGTTTATCAGAAAGTACAGCAAGAGCAGCATCAGTTCCCATCGATCCAATTGCTTCCTCACCTTTTTCTGCCATTGGAAGAATCACTTTATCAATATCTTCTTTTGTGTAACCAAAAATTCTCTGCCGCATATGAATGGTTTTAAAATCTGCATTATAAATGGTATCGGAACTTGGCAAGTGACTCATCTTTATCATATTCTCATTAACCCATTTGCGGTAAGGTTTTCTTGTTACAATCTCCTTTTTAATTTCTTCATCTTCAATAATTCTTCCTTGCTTAAGATCAATAATAAACATTCTTCCAGGCTGAAGTTTTCCTTTAACAGCAACATTTTCCGCATCAACACTCCATGTTCCGGCTTCTGATGTAAGAACAACCAAATCATCTTTTGTTATAACATAACGTGATGGACGCAAACCGTTTCTATCCAAAGTAGCGCCAATTATATTTCCATCTGTAAATACAACAGCAGCCGGACCATCCCACGGTTCCATCATTGTCGCATGATATTCATAAAACGCTTTTCTATCCGGATCCATTAAATCGTTCTTCGACCATGCTTCAGGAATCATCATCATCATTGCGTGTGGTAAAGTTCTTCCGCCCATTACAAGCAATTCAAGAACAGAATCGAATGTGGCAGAATCGCTCTGTCCATCCATAATAATTGGAAGCATTCTTCTTAAATCTTTCCCGTAATGCGGAGATTCCATTACGTGTTGACGTGCAGCCATCCAGTTTTTGTTACCACGCAGAGTATTTATTTCACCATTATGAGCTATCATTCTAAACGGGTGCGCTAAATCCCAAGTTGGAAAAGTATTTGTTGAAAAACGCATGTGAAGCATAGTCATTGCGCTTTTCATATCTGGATCAGAAAGATCTTTGTAAAAATCTATCAACTGTTGAGAGAGAAGCATTCCTTTGTAAACTAATGTTCTACTTGAAAATGAAGGAACATAATACTTGCTTCTGTCAAGCTTTAATTCTGCGCGTACACGATGATCGATAATTCTTCTTATTAAGTATAGTTTACGCTCAAACTCATCTTGGTTCTGGATTTTTTTATTAGCGCCAATAAAACATTGCCTGATGTAAGGTAGTGTTGCTTGCGCTCCTTTGCCTGGAATTTTTTGGTCAACCGGAACATCTCGCCAACCAAGTATTTTCTGATTTTCATCAAGAATTATTTTTTCTATAATGTTTTCAACAGATTTTCTAGCAGTAGGGTTTTGTGGAAGAAATATGACCCCAACACCATACTTCCCTTCTTCAGGTAAATTAATTTTTGTTCCAGCAGTTACTTTTCGAAAAAACTCGTCTGGTATTTGAATAAGAATACCTGCACCATCTCCGGTATTTGGATCGGCTCCAACAGCACCACGGTGTTCAAGGTTTTTTAGAATGTCCAGTCCTTTTTCAATAATTGTTCTGGATTTCCTTCCTTTTACATCTGCCACAAAACCCATCCCGCATGCATCATGTTCAAAAGCTGGAGAGTACATTCCTTTTGTTTTGTTAATTGAATTATTAGAATTGAGTAATTCGTTTAACACACGTTTATTTAATTCCGGCATCAGGATACTCCTGTTCTATACTTTTACCCTATTAATAAAAAAAGTTATTCTTCTTCTATCCCACTTCTTAATGGGCTAAAAGGAAGTGAGATCTTTCTTAAATACTAGATTAGGATGTTTAGAATTGAATGGCGCGTGTTGCTTACCATAGCAAGATATAGTGCTAGGGTAACACAATTAAGGGTAGTGATATTTAAGTGTTTATTGATAATCATTTTCCAACGCCATAAATCTGATCCGTAATATAAAAATGATTATGAATGATGCAAGTATTTTTGTAAAATAATTCATAATTATGCATAATTATACATTATTCATTTGAGCGGAATCGGAAATGCGGGAAGACTTTCGTTCCCTTTTTCATTAACAGATTGAACCGCGAAAAAGTAATTGTCTTTAGAATAAGGTAAAGTAATTTCTGTTTTGTCTGTAAAGATTTTTTTCTCCCAAAACGGCATGTGTGTTTCACGCATTAAAATATAATATCCCTTAACACTACCATATTTAGGAGTTTCCCATTTTAAAGTTGTTGTGTTTACAACTTCGCTTGTAACAACACCTACTTTTTGAGGAGAATCGGGCGAACAAGCAAGGTTTGCAAGTACTGCTAAATTTACAGCTGTAATTTTTCTAACGTATTCATAATCTATACGTTCTGGTAAATCTCCATATTTTATTCCATTTATTTCTTTTAAATCTTGATGCTGGTAATCATAATTCTCATTCAATTCGCAAAATCTTACAGCAGTAAAACCAAGTCTGTTAAATGGAGTATGATCTCCACCGCGTAAGAAACGATCGTTGCGGTAAACAAGTTTAACTTCAATTTGATCAACGTATCTCTCACCAACTTCTTTTACATATCTTGCTAACTGTCGTGACTTAGAATCGTTCTCTGAATTTGTTAATTGGCGTAAACTTTTCATTTCGTCTGTTTCAAATAATGGAACACCTTCGCTAAAGACTCTAAACTGTATATTATTTTTAAGTAATGTCTGATTCGAATAACTATTGCCAATCATGTCGTTGTTTAGCATTGCAACCAAATTCCATTTTTCATCCTTTGCTTTTTTAGCAAGATGTGCTGCGCCATGTAAACCTTGCTCTTCACCCGAAAATGCAGCGAATATAATTGTAGCCGGGAATTTTTGTTTAGACATAATTCTGGATAGTTCAAGAACCGCAGCAACGCCTGAAGCATCATCATTTGCACCCGGCGCTAATCCAATTGAATCATTTGGATTTCCATTTCTTGAATCTATATGTGCGGCAACTATAAAAACACGGTCATCATTTTTGTCTACTCCTCTAAGTATTGCAGTAGGATTTGTCATAAGTACTTTTCGAGGAATTCTTCTACCCTCAGGATCAACATAAAAAGAATCCATCTGGACAATCATTCTTCCATCAGCATCTTTGGCAATAATTTCAAATTGATTTTTCAGCCATTCACAAGCAGCACCAATACCTTTATTTAAAGACTTTCTTGTACTCAAGGAATGTCTTGTATCAAAACTCACCAGTTTTTTTACTGTTTCTTCTAAATTGGAAGCTGATATATGTTCGATCATTGAGGAGATGGTTTTATCGCGAGTGACGATAGTTGTCTGTGAAATTACTGACGTGAGAAATAAAAAAGTTAGAATGATAATTTTGGTTAGTTGCATTTTAGCTCCAATATTATTGACTCGATTGAATCTAACTAAATATAATATTTTACTCAGCTAATGAAAATTTCTACTGTTTTAATATATCCTATTTCCAGTTTCCTTATCAAAGTAATACAAATAATTAAAATCCATCCCGATTTCAATTTGAGCGCCAATTAAATAATTTGCTTTTGGCTTCAGTCGTGAAATAATAGGCTTTCTATCAATCATAAAATGCGCAAATATTTCATTGCCCATTTGTTCTACAACGTCAAGCTTAATTTTTAATTTGTTGTCAGATGCAGCATTATCAAGAAAATGTTCTGGACGAATACCTAATACAACTTTTTTACCGAGATAATTATTAAACTTATTTTTTTCCACTAAATGATTAATCGATTTGCCTTCACTTATAAATTTTGTATCGCTTTCTTTTACTATTTCACCTTCAATAAAATTCATTGCCGGACTTCCAATAAAACCAGCAACAAATTGATTTACCGGATGGTTGTACAGATTAAGCGGTGTATCAACTTGTTGTACTATCCCATCTTTCATAACAACAATTCTGTTACCAAGTGTCATCGCTTCTGTTTGATCATGAGTAACATAAATAACTGTTGTTTCAAGCTGATTATGAAGACGTGCCAATTCTGTTCTCATTTGTACACGTAATTTTGCATCAAGATTGCTCAGCGGTTCATCGAACAAAAAAACTTTTGGCTTACGAACAATTGCGCGCCCAACTGCCACTCTTTGTCTTTGACCACCAGATAATTGTTTTGGTTTTCTTTCCAATAAAGGTTCAATGCTCAATATTTTAGCGGCTTCATTTACCCGTAAAGTAATTTCTTCTTTACTAAATTTTCTAAGCTTAAGACCAAAAGCCATATTTTCAAAAACAGTCATATGTGGATATAGCGCATAATTTTGAAACACCATAGCTATGTCTCTGTCTTTAGGCTGAACATCATTTACAACTTTTCCATCTATCAGAATTTCACCTTCTGTAATTTCTTCTAAACCAGCGATCATTCTTAAAGTTGTTGATTTGCCGCAACCGCTTGGTCCAACAAGCACAACAAATTCTTTATCCTGTATTTTCAGATTTACGGATTGTACTGCTCTGTTTTTGCCTTCGTAAACTTTGCCTACATTTTTAAGAATTACTTCAGCCATTTTTCCTCAACTGATTTAAAAAAAGAATCTCCTCTACTTAATACAGCAGAGGAGAAATTATCAAACTACTTACTATACCATAATTTGTCGTTATTTCATCAATACCATTTTCTTTGTTTCAGAAAAACCATCGGCAGTAATTTTATAGAAGTAAACACCGCTTGAAACTCTTACGCCACTGTTGTTTCTGCTATCCCATAGTAAATTGTACTTACCGGCAGATTTTTCTTCATCTATTAATGAACGGACCTCATTGCCTATAACATCGTAAACTTTAATTTGTACTCTGCTCTGTTTTGGAAGTGTATAACTAATAACCGTACTTGGATTAAATGGATTTGGATAGTTTTGATCCAATGAAAAGGCTGAAGGCAGTATTTCTATTGGTTCAGCAATATTAGTTGTACCATTACTTACATAAGCTCTTATTAAATACAAATATATTCCGGCGCTAGACGAAATAAAAAACCAATTAGGTGTACCGCTGCTTGGTTTATTTAAGTAAGTGTAACTATGATATGCATCATTCATATCAGTCATTTCAGTTATCATTATTCTATTGTCTTTAGTAGCATCACTTGCAGCATATTCTCCTGCAGTAAAAGCAACAACAAAACTATTAGTTGCATCAATATTCTTATTCCTAACATCTAATTTTGCCCAATTATTCCATGGTACGGGATATGGAACTGGAGGCCTTGTGGCAATATTTGAGGTAACAGTTATTGGCACTGCTAACTTTTTACCTAAGGGTGATGGTCTTGTAACGCCAGTATATTGATAAATACCTCCATTTACAGAGCCTGCTTGTCTTAAAGCAACTTTTATTGAATCTAATCTCAATCCAGCAAATCCTTCAAATTGAACAGCTAAAGTATCCCCAACAGTATGTGACAGAATACCAACTGGTTCTGTTGAATCATATTTAATTTCTTTGGTAATGTTACCCGCAGTACCCGAATAAGTATAACTGTATGTAAAAGGTCCATTTGAAGAGGCGTTAATGTCATTATGATATACAATAAATGTTAATGTATTATAAGCAGTACCAAAATCGCTAAAGTTAACATTAGTATTCATAGCAACATCTGAAACTTGAGGTAAGCCAGTACCAATTTTCACTGCTTTAACTTTTACTGCTGTATTTGCACTTCTATTAAAATTTATTGTAATGTTTTTTCCGGCATTAAAAGTTATATACTGTGCAGCCCCTTTAAAAACTCCTTCTTCTACAAAATTAGGTGTACTTGATAAAGCAAGATTGGTTGTATTTACTTTAGCAACCGGAGAATACGAATATCCATAATTAGATAAGCCAGGAGAAACATTTTTATCATTAACGTAATTTGCAACAAACCAATCTTGCAAAACATCGTTAAACCTTCTTGTAGTTCCAAGCTTAGGAAAAACATCATTATCAAATGCATCAACACCTTTTCTTGTAGATTGTACAAAATTCTTTAACACATTTGAGCCAAATTGCTCGTATAAATAAAGTGCAAACCTTGCGGCTCTTGAATATTCTTTTAGATTATCTGGATGTGATACGGGAACCCAGCTTAGTAAATGCCTGTTTGGGTTATTTACATAACCATGAGTCCCAGATTGTCCATACAATCCATAACCACAAACAATCTCTGAAGTTAATGACCAGCCTTCATTAAAAAATGTTTCCTGGCCACCAGGATGATAATTATAGTGTATCATATGCTGAAATTCATGAGCTAATGTACTCATACCTTGAAAAAGCCCACTAGAAGTTGTTAGATTTAATGGTTTGCAATCAATATAAAATATTTCTGATTTGTTGCTGTTTGGATGACTGATTGATTGATTAACACTGTAAAAATATCCAGCAACGTAACCGGTATTTGGTTCTTTACCAGTATAACTATCGGGAATGTTTAATAAAAATATTATTATTTTGGAATCACCATCAACATTTGGCGGAGTGCCAAATGTTTCTACATTAGTTTGGTAAATACCTTTAGAAGAGTTAGAAGGGGTTGAATTATCGAATGAATTTTTTACAGCATCAACAATAGATTGGTTTACATTGCCTGCTGTCCACATAGAATCTTCAACAAAAATATAACAGTTAGTACCAACTGCTCTACAAGTTGCCGGGGATTGATAAAACTGATTAGTAACAAAATTGGATGACCACCAATTCTTTTTATCACCAACATTGTATGCAGTAGTTTTTCTTAATACTCCCTGTGTTGTTATTTCAGCAGCAAGTTTCTTTTCATCAATACCATTTGCTATGTTAAACCTATCTATTAATGGCTGAGGATCCAATCTTTGACCAAATTCTTCAATTGTTACTCTTTCGGTAACTTTTTCAATGGTAGCTTTAAGTTGAGCGTTAAGATTAATTACAAATGTTAATGCAAAAAGAAAGATTCCTAATTTTATTTTCATAAGTTTCTCACAATTTATTTACTATCGTTTTTAATTGGTATTGCTTTTTCTACTATAACTACATCATTGTTTTCATCGGTTATTTTTTTACTAAAATGTATTAGATAATAAGAGCCTTGCTTTTTATTTAGTTCTTCATTCATTTCTTTACTGCTTTTAAGTATAATAAACTTTCCTTCATCAGTTTTTATAGCAAGTTTAGTAAACGGATCATTGCCTATAACAGATATAAAACCCTTTATAGTGTTTTCTTCAGATTTACCACAACAGCAACTGCAAGCATTATTTATTAAGGCTGTTATGGAGATAATAAAAACTAAGATCATTTTCCGTAAAGTCACGCAACACCTCAATTATTTGCAAGCAAGATAGTTCTTTGAAGTAATCAATTCAACGCATTTTGATTTGGTGATTGAATTATTTCACCGTTAAATTGATCGAAGATGTCCTCGTTACTCATTAAATCTTTAATTGACATTTGAGCCACTACAGAATCAACAGCCG
The DNA here is from genome assembly GCA_964631495.1 of uncultured Melioribacter sp. GTDB lineage: Bacteria > Bacteroidota > Ignavibacteria > Ignavibacteriales > Melioribacteraceae > Stygiobacter. The sequence goes on from CAZVYT010000021.1 coordinate 32,289, forward strand.
ATTGGATTTTTTTCCATAATGAGCGAACGGAGCAATCAATTGAATTTGTACAGATATCAAAAACTCCAGCGTGCGAATTACAAAATCCGTCATCAAATAATTTACCGCCAAGTGTGTTTAGAACATCACCAATAAAAATCTGTTCAGGTGGTCTTGTAAGTGTATACCCGCCAATTTGTCCGCGTGAGCTTTCTAAAAAACCACCTATACGTAGTGAGCGAAGAATTTTACCAGCATTGTGTTCGCTTAAACCTTCTGCTTTGCTTATCTCCGGAATTGTAAATGCTTTTTCTACATGATAGAATTTTGCTATTCTTAATAAGCAACGTAACCCATATTCTTCTGTAGCACTAAATTTCACAGCCCCTCCTACCCTCCCCAAAGGGGAGGAACCAAATAAACTTTTTAAATGAACTTTTCATTTTCATAATATTAATAAATCCCTTCCCTTTGGGAAGGGATTTAGGGATGGGCTGGAATTTTACTGCCGCACATTTTTGCATGAATCAGTTGATCATATTTTTCTTTTGATATTGATGGTCCGAATTTTTTGCATAGATTATTGAAAACTTGCTTCAATTCTGCCGCAATTTCTTCGGCATATCTTCCTTCAATTCTATGACGCGGCATCAAGTGTAGAGCCGTTCCATTTTTGAACAGTGCAATAAATGGAGAAGAGGGCGCTACTTCCGGCAAATATTTTTCACGGAAATAATCAACCGCATTACGGTCTTGACCGGCAAAAAGTGTTACTAATTTATCCGGAATAACAGAATGCTGTAATGCTTCCGAAATGCCGGGACGTGCACTACCAGCCGAACAACCACATACAGAATTAAGTACTACTAAAACTGTTTCGTCATTTTGGCTGCTGAGAAAATATTCAACTAATTGAGGTGTTGTTGCTTCGTTAAAACCAACATACGTAAGTTCATCACGCATTGGCTGTACTGCTACTGGATCATAAACTGGTGGTTTTTGATTTATATTAAACATGTTACTTCCTTTCTTTATATAGTTTTCAAGCTAATTCTAGCACTAAATAAATTTTAAGCTGTGCCGTTGTTCGCTTTTCAAGTAATAATTAGAGACTTCTGAAATATTGCAATCATTGTCATTGCGAATCCGCCTTTGGTGGATGAAGCAAGCTCAAAACTAACTTATTGAATCAAGATCGAGATTGCTTTCCCGAAACAAAACTTCGGGACAAGCTGTCATTTCATTCCTCGCAATGACAACTAAAAATAATATTTCAGAGCTCTCAATTATAAAAATCCCAATTCAAGTTTTGCTTCTTCGCTCATCTTTTGCATAGACCATGGTGGTTCGAAAACAAGATCAAGGTAAACATCTTTTACGCCTTTTACGCTCTTTACTTTTTCTTTTACTTCTACAGGTAAAGTTTCTGCCACCGGACAGTTTGGAGAAGTTAAGGTCATTTTAACGTAAGTATTACCTTCATCATCAATTCTTATTTCGTAAATCAACCCAAGCTCCCAGATATCCACCGGAATTTCCGGATCGTAGCAAGTCTTGAGTTTTTGAATAACTTCTTGTTCTAATTTTCCTTTGTCAATCATGCAAACATCTTCTTTACTTTATGAATTCCATGTACAAGTTTATCAATTTCTTCTTTTGTGTTGTAGAAAGCAAATGATGCACGAGCAGTAGCTGGCAAATTATATCTTTGCATAATTGGCTGAGTGCAATGATGCCCTGTTCGAATAGCAATGCCATCAGTATCAATTATTGTCCCAATATCATAGGGATGAATTCCATCTATCACAAAAGATATAACACTGGCTTTCTCTTTTGCAGTGCCTATAATTCTCAGTCCATCAATTTGTAAAAGTTTCTCAGTTCCATAAACAAGTAACTCGTTTTCGTATTCAGCTAATTCTTTTCTATCAAATTGCATCAAGTAATCTAATGCCGCGCCAAGTGCAATTCCGCCGGCTATGTTTGGAGTTCCAGCTTCAAATTTTCTTGGAATATCATCGTACGTTGTTTTTTCAAAAGTTACAGTACGAATCATATCACCGCCGCCTTGATAAGGAGGCATCATTTCCAAATATTCTGTTTTACCATACAGAATTCCAATTCCGGTTGGACCAAAAACTTTATGTCCGCTGAATACGTAAAAATCAGCGTCGAGTTCTTGTATATCAACTGGTATATGCGGAGTAGCCTGCGCGCCATCTAATAAAACCGGGATTCTCTTTGAGTGCGCAATTTCAATTATTTTCTTAACTGGATTAATTGTACCAAGTGAATTGGAGATGTGAACAACCGATACAAGTTTAGTTTTTTCTGTAATCATCTTTTCGTATTCATCAATATCAAGCTCGCCGGCATCATTAATCGGTATAACTTTAAGGTTTATTTTTTTTCTCGAGCTCATTAATTGCCATGGAACAATATTAGCATGATGTTCCATATGCGAAATTATAACATCATCACCATCTTTAAAGTGTTTAGCTCTGCAAAGTGAAGAAGCTACTAAGTTAATTGCTTCGGTTGTGCCACGTACAAAAACTATTTCGGAAACACTCATTGCGTTAATAAATTCTTTTGCCTTTAATCTGGCGCTTTCATAGTTCTCTGTAGCAAGCTCACTTAAAAAATACAAACCGCGATGTATATTCGCATTATCATGTGTATAATAATGTGTTAAGGCATCAATTACAGCTTGCGGTTTCTGTGAAGTAGCGGCATTATCTAAATAAACCAAAGGTTTACCGTTAACAAATCTTTTTAATATCGGAAAATCCTTTCGAACCTCTTCAACATCAAACTTTCTTTTTACGTATACATTTGAGCTAATCATTTAGTACGCTCTGGTTTTAGATTTAGTTTTGGTTATCTATTTCAACTCTGTGTAGGTGCTCAAATATCATATGATTTATTTGTTCTTTAAGCGGCTCAATTTTAATAGTTTCAATTACATCATTTGCAAAAGCCCGAATCAACATACTCTTTGCTAATTCTTGAGGTACGCCGCGAGAACGAATATAAAACTCGCTTATATCATCAAGATGCCCAACAGTGGCACCATGAGAACATTTTACATCATCGGCAAAGATTTCAAGTTGCGGCTTAGTATCTATTGTTGCTGTCTTTGAAAGAAGAATTGTTTTATTCTGTTGATATGCGTTTGTTTTTTGTGCGTCTTGGCGGACAACTATTTTCCCATTAAAAACACCACGAGCATAATCATCTAAAATTCCCTTATAAAGCTCATTACTCATACAGTTTGGCTTTGCATGATCAACAAAAGTATGATTATCAACATGCTGCTTGCCATTTATCATGTACAAACCATAGTAATGAGTTTCTATATTTTCTCCATCGTGAACAGTATTTATATCATTACGTACAATTGATCCTCCAAAAGTTATATTGTAATGATTAAACACACTTCTGTTTCCTTGCTTTGCTTGCACTTTATCTATGTGATAGGCATTATCAAGTTCATTTTGGATTTTGTAAATACTGACAATTGCTTCATCATCAACAAATGCTTCAGTAATGTTATTGCTTAAATACGGTTTTTCAGATATTCCTCTGTAATTTGTAATTATACTTATTTGTGAGTTTTTTTCTGCTACGACAAGATTTCTTGGTGAAGAAAGAACTTCTTCTTTTTCTGATGAATTTAAATAGAGAACTTGTATAGGTTTTTCTACAACTTTTCCTTCTGGAACAAAAACGACTAATCCATCAACCGAGTATGCGGTGTTAAGAGAATTAAATGCATTTTCAATAACAGCAAGCTTACCTAAATACTTTTCTATTAAAACGGAATTTTCTTTGGCAAGCTTTTTAAGATTAGATATTATTACTCCATCCGGAAGATCATTAATTGAACTTAACTCTTCTTTATAAATTCCATTAACAAAAACTAGTAAGTAACAATCTATATCCTTAAATAGATACTTCTCAATTTCTTCTTTAGTAGTTTTTAATTCTTGTGAATTAACAGCCGGAACAAAATTTTGTTTTGTAATTGAAGATACATCTGTGTACTTCCATTCCTCATTTTTTTGAGTTGGAAAATTAGAGTTTTCAAATTGCTTTAGTGCTTCTTTACGCAGGCGATGAATAAAAAGCTTAGCTTCTCCATTCAAACTATTTTCTAATTTTTTGAAACTTTCTATATAAAATTGTTTACTATTCATTTTCTCTCCAATCACACAGCTTCTGCTTGCTCGGCTATAAGCCAATCATAGCCACGTTCTTCTAATTCTAGAGCAAGTTCTTTTCCGCCCGATTTAATTATTCTACCTTTGTATAAAACGTGCACAAAATCCGGAACAATATAATTAAGCAAGCGTTGATAGTGTGTTACAACAAGAAAAGCAGTGTTAGGATTCTTATAAATATTCACGCCATTAGAAACAATTTTTAATGCATCAATATCTAACCCCGAATCTGTTTCATCAAGTAAAACAAATTTTGGCTGAAGCATTAGCATCTGTAAAATTTCATTTCGCTTCTTTTCTCCGCCGGAAAAACCAACATTTACATATCTGCTAATCATTGTTTCATCCATTCCAAGAACTCTTGCTTTTTCTTTTAACATATCTAAAAATTGTTTAGGTGTTAGTTCTTCAAGTCCTTTGTACTTTCTTACTTCATTTAAAGCTGTTTTGAGAAAAGTAGCGTTGCTTACACCAGGAATTTCAATTGGATATTGAAACGCTAAAAACATTCCTTCGCGAGCGCGAGTTTCCGGATCCATTTCCAACAAGTCTTTAGTTTCAAAAGAAACTTGACCGCCAGTAATTTCATAACTCTTATTTCCGGTTAATACGTTTGCAAGCGTACTCTTTCCAGAACCATTTGGTCCCATAATTGCGTGGATTTCGCCAGCTTTAATTTCGAGGTTAATTCCATTTAGAATTTCTTTTCCATCGATTGATGCTTGCAAATTTTTAATCGATAACATTTTTATTCCTTTGTTTTTAATTCTTTGTTCAAAAATCTTTATTTAATTTTAGCCAACTGAGCCTTCAAGTGAAATTGCAAGTAGCTTTTGAGCTTCAACTGCAAACTCCATAGGTAATTCGTTGAATACTTCTTTGCAGAATCCATTAACAATCATATTAACAGCGTCTTCGCTCGATATTCCGCGTTGATTCAAATAGAAAATTTGGTCTTCGCCAACTTTAGAAGTCGTGGCTTCGTGTTCCACTTTTGCTGTATTGTTTTCAACTTCTATATATGGAAAAGTATGCGCACCGCATCTATCGCCCATCAACATAGAATCGCACTGTGTATAATTTCTTGCGCCATCAGCGTTTTTTCCAATTCTAACTAATCCGCGGTAAGAGTTATTGCTTTTTCCGGCAGAAATTCCTTTCGATACAATTGTGCTTCGTGTATTCTTTCCAATATGAATCATTTTTGTACCGGTATCTGCTTGCTGCATATTGTTTGTTACCGCAACAGAATAAAACTCGCCAACAGAGTTTTCTCCTTGAAGAATACAACTAGGATATTTCCAGGTTATCGCAGAACCGGTCTCAACTTGAGTCCAGCTTATTTTTGAATTTTTTCCTTTACAAGCACCGCGTTTAGTTACAAAATTGTAGATACCGCCTTTTCCTTCTTTATCACCAGGATACCAATTCTGTACAGTCGAATATTTAATTTCGGCATTTTCTAAAACAACTAACTCAACAACGGCAGCGTGTAATTGATTTGTATCTCTAATAGGAGCAGTACAGCCTTCAAGGTAACTTACATAAGAATCGTCTTCCGCAACAATAAGTGTACGTTCAAACTGCCCGGTCTCTTGAGAGTTAATTCTAAAATAAGTTGATAGTTCCATTGGACAGCGGACACCTTTGGGAATCCAAACAAAAGAGCCATCGCTAAATACCGCAGAGTTTAATGCCGCGTAATAATTATCAGTATAAGGCACAACTGAACCTAAATATTTTTTTATTAGATCCGGATATTCTTTAACAGCTTCTGAAATTGAGCAGAAAATAATTCCCTTTTCTTTCAATGTTACTTTAAAGGTAGTAGCAACAGATACGGAATCAAATACAGCGTCTACAGCAACACCCGAAAGTAATTTTTGTTCTTCGAGCGGAATTCCCAACTTCTCAAATGTTTTTAACAATTCTGGATCAACTTCATCAAGAGAATTTAGCTGTGGTTTTTGTTTCGGCGCCGAGTAATAACTTATATTTTGAAAATCTATTTCTGGATAATCAACATTGGGCCACTTCGGTTCTTCCATTTTTTGCCAATGTCTGAATGCTTTCAAACGCCATTCGGTCATCCATTCCGGTTCTTCTTTTTTACCGGAGATCATTCTCACAACATCTTCATTTAAACCTTTTGCCGCGGTTTCAGATTCAATATCAGTAACAAATCCCCATTTATAGTCCGAAGAAGTAACATCATCAATTACTTTCATATCATCGGAAAGTTCTTCGGCTTGGTTCTCTTTTATTTCGTTCATTACATTTCCTTTGTGTTTCGGGTTGTAAACCTATTCTATCTGGAAAATAAAGTCAAGATTATAAATCAAAACGATTTTTCTTGTGAATTTGTTCCCAATCTCTAAAAATTAAGTGTTTATTTGGTGGTTTATATAGTAAAATCCCGGTAGCAACGGAATCACTTGGTGAATCAATTTTATACTTTCAGAAGCTTTACCATAAGATTAAATAAATTGCAACTCGTTTTCAAAATCCAATCTTACTTTTCGGTTTGTCTTCTTCCCTTATTAATTGCCTTATTGCTTCAAAAACAATTCTAAACTGTTCATCATATTTTTCTTCAAGCTTTTTGATTTTGCGCGCAAGGTCTTTATTGGAATCAATAAGTTTTCTAAGCTGAACAAACGCTCTCATAATTTCGATATTTACTTTTATAGCACGCTCAGAATTGAGTAAGCCCGAGAGCATCGCAACACCTTGCTCAGTGAAAGTGTAAGATAAGTACCTTCTGCCACCCCAACTTGAGGTCACAAATTGTGACTTCAAGTTTTTGAATTCTTCTTGAGTTAATTGGAACATAAAATCAGAAGGAAATCTTTCCAAATTCCTTTTAACTGCTTGCATGAGCACTTTTGTAGCAACGCCATAAAGCAGCGCAAGATCACGGTCAATAATAACTTTTTCTCCGCGTAAGAAGAAAATTCTTCCAGTAATTTCTTCTTGCTTAACTAATGATTTCATAAAATCCCTCCGTAAAATACTTTTATGATTTTCTTTGGCGGTTTATTTCGAAGAGTAAAACTCCGGTAGCAACGGAAACATTTAGCGAATCAACTTTGCCAAGCATTGGGATATTTACAAGAAAATCGCATGTTTCGGCAACAAGTTTGCGTATTCCCTTTTCTTCATTACCCATAACAAGAGCAACCGGCATTTTATAATCCATTGCGGAATAATCTTTGGAATTGTTTAGTGAAGTGCCAACTGCCCAAAAGCCTTCTTCTTTAAGAACATTCATTGTTTGAACAAGATTATGAACGCGGCATATTTTAACATAAGAAACTGCGCCGGCAGAAATTTTTTCTACAGTTTCTGTAATTGGAGAACTTTGATTTGTTGTAACAATAACTCCATCAACTCCGGCGCACTCAGCAGTTCTTAATATTGCTCCAAGGTTATGAGGATCTTGAATTGAATCAAGAAGCAGCAAAACCGGGTTTTTAACTTTCTTCGTTTCCTCAATAAGTTCTCCAAGCTCGTAAAATTTTTGCGTTGTTTTAAAAGCAACAACACCTTGCGTGTCTTCATTCTTAGCTATTGAATTAAACTTTTGAGATGAAACTTGTGATACTTTGATCCCGTTTTTCTTTGCGGCTGTGTAAATTCTATTTATTGCCTCACCATGCTGACCGAATGAAACATAGATAACTTCTATTTCGGCTCCGGAATTGATTGCTTCTAATACTGGTTTTCTTCCTATTATTTTTTGCATGGCAAACTCATGCTCACTTAATTTTCTTCTCGGAAGGAGTATTCATATTCTGCAACTTGAAACTCGCAAAAATGCCGGTTGTTTTTCTTTCTCGGTTTGTATTGTTTTAGCAATTTAAATTCTTTGTTATAAATATTTATATGAAAATCGGCACTGTTAATTGCACCATCTTGCTTAACAACATTAATGGTAAAGTCACCAAATAAATCTTCAAACAAAGATTCGTTTCGTGCAGGTTGAATTCTTGGAACTGAATTTAATTTTGCTTTTAATCCCATTACCACAAGATTAATCACATTTTTTTCTTTAATAACATCAACAGAAACTTCATAGGCAAAAGCAGTAAATTCAACAACAGTTTCTATCGCAAAAGCATAATATTGTTTATTAGTTTTTTCATCATATTTAAAAAAAGCTTTGCAGTAGTACTCTAGTTTATCCGGTTTTTTGGTTGGAATCGCTTCGAGAGCTGCATGAGGTTTTTTTTTTCTTGTTTTTGGAATTTTTGGAATATCTATTGGTTTTCTAAGCGGCACTTAGTTCACCTTTAATTGGTTAATTATTTCATCCAAATTTTCTTTGTCAATATTTTTCTGTTCGGCAGTAACCATATTTTTCAGTACAATTTCTCCATTAGCAAATTCATCTCCGCCAACAAACAGAACATATTTTGCGTTCAATCTATTTGCTTCCCTCATTTGCGCTTTAACACTTCTTGATAGATAATCGGTTTCAACAATCAATCCTTTTCGTCTTAAAGCAAATGCGGTTTGAAATGAAAAACTTTGCAGAGATTTGTCTATTGTGATGATAAATATATCTGTATTTTCTTCTTTGGCTACAAACGCATTTTCATTTTCGCAAGCTAATAAAATTCTTTCCATACCAGCGGCAAAGCCAACACCAGGCAAATCTGATCCGCCAAGTTCTTTTACAAGTCCGTTATACCTTCCACCGCCGCATAAAGCACTTTGTGAACCAACACTGCCACTTATTATTTCAAAAGTTGTATGAGTGTAATAATCTAAACCTCTTACTAAAGCAGCATCAACGCTATATGGAATATTAGCATTTTGCAATGCCGATTTTACTTTTTCAAAATGTTCTATACTTTCGTCATCTAAATAGTTAATAAGCAGAGGAGCGGATTTCATAACACTAATATCACGCTCTTCTTTACTATCGAAAATTCTGAGGATGTTTAGTTCTAATCTTTTTTTACTTTCTTGAGAAAGAACATCTAAGTGTTGATTTAAATAATCCTTTAAAACTTTTTTGTATTCATCGCGTGCTGAAGGAATGCCTAACGAGTTTATTTTCACTTCGAGCTTACTTAAACCCAACTTTGTAAGAATGTCATATACCATAATTATCATTTCAGCATCGAGAAAAGGATCGTGACTACCGAGAGCCTCAGCGCCAAATTGATGAAACTGTCGAAACCTTCCGGCTTGTGGTCTTTCTTGACGAAACATTGGACCGAGATAAAACAATTTATTTAAGCTTTGTTTTTTATCGAGTGAATGCTCTACAAAAGCACGGACAACACTGGCGGTTAATTCCGGACGGAGAGTTAAGCTGTCGCCGCTGCGATCTAGAAACGTGTACATTTCTTTGCTTACAACGTCAGTAGCTTCACCAATTCCTCGAGAAAATAATTGTGTAAGTTCAAAAATTGGAGTTCTTATTTCTTTGTAGTTAAACTCTGAAAAAATTTTTTTTACAATGTTTTCTAAGTGGTTCCACCGAGGAATATCAATTGGAAGAATATCTTTAGTTCCGGTAACAGACTTAATCATGCGCCTTCAAAATATTGTTTTTCTTCTACTTCAAATAATTTGTAAATCTCTTCTGCTGTTGTCGCTTTTGCTAGGTTTTCTCTAAAATCTTCTAAATTCATCATCCTAGAAATTCTACTTAAGAGTTTTATATGAGGACCAACCAAATTTTCTTTACCAATCAAAAGAAATACTAAATTAACCGGTAGATCATCTAGCGCTTGAAAATCAATAGGATTATCAATCTTTCCAAATGCGGCAATAATTTCTGTTACACAATTAGTTTTTGCGTGAGGAATTGCAAATCCTTTTCCAACTCCGGTTGACATGATTTTTTCTCTTTCAAGAACCGAATTTTTAACTGACTCAGAGTCTTTTACACGATCATCATTCTTAAACAAATCTATAAGTTCGCTAATTGCTTCTTCTTTGGTAGTACAGTTCATTGAAGGAATGATTTTTTCTACTTTTAATATTTCGCAGATTTTCATAGTATTTCACATGTTTCTTAATAGGCGTGGCAAATTTAAGAAAGGGCGTCTCCATTACCAAAATAAAGTTGAATTTATTGAAATCTTTATTCCTTGCAGGCGTATACCTTAAGCGGTAATTTGTATATGCTAAAAATTTAATTTGAGGAAGTTCATGGATATTAAAAACAAAACTGTTCTAGTTCTCGGAGGTTGGGGTCTTGTCGGAAACGCTATCGTAAGAAAACTTATGCCAGAAGATCCTAAAAAGATTATTGTAACTTCATTAAGAAAAGAAGAAGCTGAAGATGAAGTTAAACGTTTGCAACTCGAATACGCTGATAAACCAGCCGGCTATTTTGAACCTTGGTGGGGAAATATTTTTGTGAGACACGAATTTAAAGACAGTGACAGACTTAATTTACTTGAAGATGCTACAAGCCGCAAAGTATTAATGCAAGACACAATGGAAGAGTTGAATGACGATATTCTTCATAACTCTGCTATTTACAAATTGTTGATGGAATATAAACCGGATATAATTATTGATTGTATTAACACTGCTACTGGAATTGCATACCAAGATATTTACACAACTTACAGAAGAATTAAGAAAACAATTGAAAGAAAACCTACCGCAGAAGAAATTTCATCCGAAACCGAAAAATTAATTTGCACTCTTTATATCCCTCAGTTAATTAGACATGTACAAATAATGTACAATTCTATGTATCAAGCCGGGACCAACATTTATGTAAAAATTGGTACAAGCGGCACCGGTGGTATGGGGTTAAATATTCCTTATACTCATAGCGAAGAAAAACCATCGCGTGTTTTACTAAGTAAATCCTCTGTTGCCGGAGCACATACTTTACTTCTCTTTTTGATGGGAAGAACTCCTGAAGGACCGATAACTAAAGAGATAAAACCAACTGCTGCAATTGCGTGGAAAAGAATTGAATTTGGTGAAATAAAAAAAGGCGGAAAGCCAATTGAAGTAATTGAAGTTCCTCTTGATAAAGCTGTTGCATTAACAAATAAATTCAAATTAAAACTAGATGATAAGTTCATTCCTAGCGGACATAAACTGCAATCCGTTTTTATTGATACAGGCGAAAATGGAACATTCTCTCGCGGCGAGTTTGAAACAATAACTGCTCAAGGACAAATGGAATATGTTACTCCGGAAGAAATTGCTGATGACGCAATTTATGAAATACTTGGTGGAAACACCGGACACGATGTTATTAACGCACTTGATAATGCAACGCTCGAACCAACTTACCGCGCCGGATATATGCAGCATTGGGCTGTTGAAAAATTGGAAGAACTTGAAGAACTGCATGGAACCAATAGCGTTGCCTTCGAATTACTTGGACCGCCAAGGCTTTCGAAACTCTTACACGAAATAAACCTTCTTAAACAAATTTATCGTGGAATGAAAAACATAATTGATGATTCTCCTTCTAATTTATCTGCAAAAGCACTTGAGTATTTAGAGAATAATTCAAAACTTAGAAATGAAATGATTTCTATCGGAATACCTATTCTTATGCCAGATGGAAAATCTTTACTTAGAGGAAATGATATAAAAATTCCTCCTTTCCGCGGAGATAACGAGCTTGATGTAAATGAAAAAAGTATTAATCTATGGGCACACGATGGTTGGGTTGATCTACGTGAAAGCAATATGAAAGCTTGGCAAGAAAGATTAAAAGCACTCATTAAAGAAGCAGAAAGTATTCATCCTACCAATACAAGTTCTATGTATGTAAGAACTAAAAAATATTGGAGTAATTTTGAAAAGATTGATATTGGTAAAGTTGTTGGCTGGATATTTATCAACGAAGAAAAAGGGGAAAGAATGAAAGCCTAGTTTTTTTGGGTAAACTTTTTTATCCCGCTTCGGCGGGATTTTTTTTGGTACAAAAACTTGAAAAGGATCATCCCCCCGGTGACCCTTTTCTAGGATTTCTGGTTTTAGTCACCGATGTTGGGATTTAATATAAGTGTAGTTTTACAAAAAACTATTAGTACAATTACCAATTTTTTTGGCTTTTTTGGTCATTTTTGGTCAAAAACATTGGTAATGATACCCTAAATCGTTCAATTAAATATAAATAAATTTATTTAATTGAGAATTAAAGCATTTTGTTAAAGGTAGAAATTAATTACGCGGCTATTTGTCTTACGTTGATTTTCGTTTACAATTGTATATCGTTTACTGATTGAATTTCTTTCTTCCGTTACTTTAGTTTTTTGATCTTCTCTTACTGTAGGTTTTCTTACAACTTTTACTTCTCTTTGTTGAATTTGATCAATTGAAAATATTTTAGGAAGCTGTTGGTTTGTGCTTTGGCGGATTTCACTTTGTTCCCACTGTAACTTACTGCGAGGGACGACTGAAGCAACTTGATTTTGATAATTAACCCGTGCTTTTACAAGTTGCTCTGAGGCTTCTCTTTTTGCTATACGATTATTAAGATTTTCTTGCTGCCTTGATTTAGAGAGAACAAAAGAGAAAATCATGATAACAAGTACAAAACCGCCGCCAAAGAGCAGTATATTATATATAATATGAATCAATTCCATAGTATTAGTTCAATTTTATTTTGCACTAGTTATTGCAACAGTAATGCCATTTTTTTTTTCGTTTTTAATTCATTTTCAAAGCATCAACTATTCTATAACGATTCAAGATGAGAAAACGTTTCCTTTTAAGACACATTTTATTTACGTTTTGATCTAAGACACAAGCGAAAATTAGCTGTTGATTCGTTATAATTGAGTTATGATTGAAAAACTTAACATTGAGAATAAAAATGATTGAAAAAGCAAAACATATTGTGGAAAGACTTGATTTAAAAATGCATCCTGAAGGTGGTTACTTTAAAGAAGTTTACAGATCAGCGGAGGAAATAAATAAAAATTCATTACCTAAAAGATTTTCCGGAAATCGCAATTTCTGTACTTCAATTTATTTTCTTCTCGCAGGTAATGATAAATCTCACTTCCATAAAATTAAATCTGATGAAATTTGGCATTTCTATGCTGGAACAACAATTGTAATACATTTGATTGATATGAATGGGAATTACAAATGCGAAAGAGTTGGCAATTGCTTAGAAATAAATGAGATTCCGCAATTTGTAGTGCCACATAATGTTTGGTTTGCCGCAGAAGTTGAGAATAAAAACTCGTTTGCATTAGTCGGTTGCACAGTTTCGCCAGGATTCGATTTTTCAGATTTTGAGTTAGCAAAAAGAAATGAATTATTAGAGATGTTTCCTATACATTCAAAAATAATAAATGAATTTACTAAGCAAGAAACAATATAGCCGTACCAGTTACAGCAATAAAAGCACCAAGAATAGAAAACCAAGATAGTTTTTCTTTATAATAAAAACGGACAATTGGAAGCATAAGAATAGGAACAGTTGCCATAATTGTAGAAGCAATACCAACTTTTGTATTTGATATTGAAATCAAACTAAAAGTAATACCAAGAAAAGGACCAATAACAGAACCAAGAATTGTGAAATAGAGTCCTTTTCTATTTTCTTTAAATACTTTTATTGGTGTTATATAGCGCTTTGTGAAATGCGCTGCCGGATAAAGAATTAACAGAGCTGATAAAACTCTAACAAATGTTGCTACAAATCCATTTATTTCTCCTTCATTGAAAGCAAACTTTGCAAAGATTAAACCAACGGCTTGCCCAATAGAACCAAGAAAGGCGTAGAAAATTCCGGTATAGTCAACTTTATATTTAGAAGTAGGTTTTTCTTCTCTTTGTAAAACTACTATTGCAATTCCTACAATTGTTATAACAATTCCTAAAATACCAACTATTGATATTTTTTCATTGAGGAAGAAAAATGCAAGTAGTGCAGCAATTGCAGGTGCAGAAGACATTACAAGCATACTTAATCTCGCACCTATTGATCTGTATGCTTTAAATAAAAATGTATCACCAAATATTAATCCAATAAATCCGCTTACAATTAAAAATCCAATTTGGTTAATGGATAAATTAATTGGTGCGCTAATAATAAATATTGTAACTGATAAAAATGCAACGGCAAAAAAAAGACGTGTTACATTTACATACATTGCTCCAACACGAATCGAGGCTTCAGAAAAAGCGATAGAAGTCATTGACCAAAGTATTGCAGTTATTAAGGCGGCTAATTCACCAAGCATTATTTTATTTTTGTGTATAAAGTATAGAACGAAGAGTTATAATTCTTTCTTCGTTCTATACTAATATTTGGGTTATAGATTAAAATACATCTTGAATTCGAAAGGATGAGGCATTGTATTGATTGACTTAATCTCTTCGCTTTTTACTTTTATCCACTGATCAAGAAGAGCATCACTAAAAATATTTCCTCTCTTCAAAAAAGAATTATCTGCTTCTAATGCATCCAAAGCTTCTTCTAAATTTCTTGGAAGCATTTTTACTTTATGAAGATCATCCTGCATAAAGTTTTTATCGTTAGGACCAAACCCTTCTTTTCGTGGATCAATTTTATTAACTACGCCATCAATACCGGCAAGCATCATTGCGCTCATACATAGGTATGGATTAATAGTAGCGTCTGGTGGTCTATATTCAAATCGTGTTTCGTCAGGGTTCTTTACATACTTTGGAATTCTAATTGCACTTGCGCGGTTACCCATTCCATAAGTAAGAGCAACCGGGGCTTCAAAACCAGGAACTAATCTTTTATAAGAATTTGTAGAAGGATTTGCAAATGCAGAAAGAGCCGGTGCGTGTTTTAACAATCCACCAATAAAATATCTTCCGAGTTCATTAATGTTTCCATACTCACCTTTTTTATAGAAGGCATTTTTCCCATTCTTTGTTAAGAACATGTGAAGATGCAACCCATTTCCGGCTTGTTGATACATTGGTTTTGGCATAAAGGTAATAAATAGATTTTTTTCGCGTGCGTAATTCATTAAAATATATTTTGCTGTAATAATATTATCTGCTGTATCAAGTAAATCAGAAAAGTATGTTTCAATTTCTTGCTGTCCTCTTTCTCCAACTTCATGATGATGATATTTAACTTTTATACCATACTTGGCAAATATTTTGCACGCTTCATCACGAAAATCATCGTAAATATCAAAAGGATTTGCTGCGTGATAAGCTTTCTTGTAAAACTCTTCGGCATGTTCAATTTTGTAATATGATGTAGCTGTTCTTGTATCATATTCAACATTAGAAAAAATGTAAAACTCAAATTCAGGTCCCCACCAAGATTTATCGCATCCGGTTTCTTTTTTTAGAAGTTTTTCAACTTTAGCGGCTATAAATCTTCCATCTTGATCGAAAGGTGTGCGAGCATCGTCAGTCAAGATAATATTAGCATACATACTCAATGTTGGTGCTTCACGAAACAAATCAAATACAGCTGTATTAATATCTGGAATAAGTATCATATCACTATTTTCTACTCTTCTCAGCCCATAGCTGGAACCATCAAATCCTACGCCTTCTTTAATCAATTTCTCCATTATCTTATCGTGAACAGGAAGTGTAATGTGGTGCAGTCTTCCGGAAAGGTCAATCGCTTTCAAATCGAGAAATTCAATTTTATTTTTCTTTATCATTGAATTAATTGACTGAATTGTTTGTGCCATATTTTCCTCAGTTAAATAAGTTTAAAGACAAAAAACCCCCGAACTATTCGGAGGTTAATTGTTTGTTAATTTATCCTTTGTAATTAATTGCAGCTAAACCAGGAAAGATTGCTTGTGTATCAAGATCTTCTTCAATTCTTAGAAGCTGATTGTATTTTGCTATTCTATCTGTTCTGCTTGCAGAGCCGGTTTTAATTTGTCCGCAATTTGTAGCAACAGCTAAATCTGCAATTGTTGTATCTTCTGTTTCGCCGGAACGATGAGACATAATTGACTTATAGCCAGCGTTTTTAGCCATTTCAATTGCATTCAAAGTTTCGGTTAAAGTTCCAATTTGATTTACCTTAATTAAAATAGCATTAGCAGTTTTCGTTTCAATTCCCTTTGCTAAGTATTCTGTATTTGTTACAAATAAATCATCGCCAACTAATTGAATCTTGCTGCCAACTTTATCAGTTAACATTTTCCAGCCTGCCCAATCAAACTCTGCCATACCATCTTCAATAGAAATGATTGGATATTGATTTACCCAGCTAGTCCAGTAATCAACCATTTTCTCCGGAGCCATATAAGATTTATCTGACTTAAAGAAGAAATATTGCTTCTTTTCGTTATTCCACATTTCGGAAGCAGCAGGATCTAAAGCAATAAACATATCTTTCCCGGCTTTGAAACCGGCTTTTTCTATTGCTTCAAGAATTACTGTAATTGCTTCTTCATTAGATTTTAGGTCTGGTGCAAATCCGCCTTCATCACCAACAGCAGTATTATAGCCTTTTTTCTTTAATACTGATTTTAATGAATGAAATACTTCAGTTCCATAACGTAAAGCTTCTTTAAAAGTAGGAGCGCCAGCTGGCATAACCATAAATTCTTGGAAGTCAACATTATTATCCGCATGCTTTCCACCATTCAAAATGTTCATCATTGGAACAGGAAGAGTGCGGGCATTTGTACCGCCAACATAACGGTAAAGCGGCAATTCAAAAGCTTCTGATGCAGCTCTTGCACATGCTAATGAAACAGCAAGAATTGCATTTGCACCTAATTCCGATTTGTTTTTCGTTCCATCTAAATCACATAAGAAATTATCAATTGCAACTTGATCAGCCGCATCCCAATCAATTAATTCATCAGCAATTTTATCATTAATGTTATCAACTGCTTTTTGAACACCTTTACCAAGGTAGCGTGATTTGTCTTCATCTCGAAGTTCACAAGCTTCATTTTCGCCTGTTGATGCGCCACTTGGTACAGCTGCTCGCCCTATGATACCACATTCTAAAGTTACTTCTGCTTCTACTGTAGGGTTTCCTCTCGAGTCAAGAATCTCGCGTC
>CAZVYT010000022.1:0-47796 GCA_964631495.1 uncultured Melioribacter sp.
GTCAATTGGTCCCATCAACAAGTTTGGGAAGAAGAAAACATAGACACAGAAATCTCGGAAGCTGTTTGTCGGTTCCATGTTATCTAAGTATACATCAAAAACATAGTTAAGAGATTTGAAGGTGTAAAATGAAATTCCTATCGGGAGAAAAATAGAAAGCGGTTCAAAACGAGCATTATTCATTTCGGCAAAGATTTGAACTATGAAGTTTGTGTATTTGAAGTAACCAAGAATTCCAATATTGAGAAGTACAGCAAGTCCCAAATGAATCCTTTTCCATGTAAAATTTTCAGTTGATGCGATAAACTTTGCAAACATAAAGTTTACAATAGCAGACACCACAAGTATTCCAGCGTAATATCCGGCAGATTTATAGTAGAAATAAAGTGAAAAAACTATAAGCAAGCCAAGGCGTACCATTTTGTTTTTGCCAAACAAATTGTAAAAAAGCAAAAAGAAAACAAAAATGAATAAAAATAAACTTGTGCTAAATATAAGCGGATCGTTTGGACTGTATTTTAACAAATCCCAAACATATTGCAAATTGATATCTAACATAGAACGTATATTTTAGTTTGTGAAAGAAGCAAGGGAAAAAATGAGCTACTAAGATTAATTAATATCTGTAGCTATAAACAATCTAAAGTTATTTACTAAGCTTTGAGTTAACAAGATTTTGCAGATCGCCAACACACTTTAGCTGTAAGAGTTCACGGCTTTTGAATTTAATTCCAAATTTTTGTTCAACAGCTAAAATTATGTTGATGTGATTTAGTGAATCCCAGCCCGGAACTTGCGGCGCTATTGTTTCATCTTGAAGATCAAATTCATCAAGATTAAGCTGTTTTAATATTACTTCTTTTAATTCTGTTGAAATCATTATTTACTCCAAACTAGTGGATCGGTTCCACTTATTAGTCTTTCTTTATTTGCATTACGGCTTGGTTTGCCAGCCGAACTTTTTATTAGCCAACGTGAAGGAACTAAATACACTTTATGAATATTAATATCAATACTCATTCCTGCAAGTAATATTGCCATACGAACTTTTTTCTTTTCTTCTTCAGTTTCTGCTTTTGTTTCAGCTACTATTGCAACTTGTTCTGTTCCCATAGTCTCGTCGTCTTCACCAAAAGCAATCACCCGTCCGGGTACAACACCTACAACATGGTTTACAACATTTTCAATGTCTTCGGGATAAATATTCTTTCCGGCAACAATTATTATGTCTTTCTTTCTTCCAATAATGTAATACTCATCTTTGTACTTGAACCCATAATCACCTGTGTAAAACCAGCCATCAATAAAAACTTCTGCAGTTTTTTCGGGATAGTTACGGTAACCATCAAACATCGAAATTGAGTGAACAGCAACTTCACCAACAAGACCATCTTCCACTTCGTTTCTTTTATCGTCTACTATTTTCATCTGGCATTCATCAATTACTTTTCCAGAAGAAACACAAATTCGCTCTACCGCGTCACCACCAGCAAATTTGAATTTTCCATTTGATAATATGCTTCTATCTGCTGCAACTTCAGAAATAGGTTTTCCTTCTTCAGTTTGACAGCAAGCTAAAGTAGTTTCCGCCATTCCGTACATTCCGGTTAATGCAAGTGGATTAAACCCATACTTAACAAATCTATCAGCAAATTTCTGATGACTATCGTGTCGAATTGGTTCACTTGCATTTATTACTCTGCGAACACTTGAAAGATCAATTCCTTCAAGCTCTTCTTCATCAATTTTTTCTGCGTAAATGTTGTAAGCAAAATTTGGAAGCCAAAGCAATGTTGCTTTTTCTTTACTTATTGCTTCTAATTGAATTACAGGAGCTAAAACCCATTGGAACGGATCTATCTGAATTGATGGAATTCCATACGCGAGCGGAAGGTGAAATGCGCCGATTAAACCCATATCATGATATAAAGGAAGCCAGCTGACTATTCTATCTGTCTCCTTAAAACCAATCGCTTTTCCGTAATGTTTAACATGATTAAGTACAGCATTATGTGAAAGCACAACCGGTTTTTGCAAGCCGGTAGTTCCGCTTGAATGTTGAAGTAAAAACGGGTCTGTATCTTCTACGCTATTTGCAATGGCTTCAATTTCTTCATCCGCTTTTGGATCAATATCGCTTTGTATATCCCACTCAAGAGGAAAAAGTATCGCTTTAATTGTGCTTCCTGGTTTTTCAATTAAAGGACGAATAAGAGGCTCGAGTTCGCGTTCGGTTAAAATGTAATCCAAGCCTGAACGCTGAGACATTCCTTCAATTCCTTGACGGAATTTATCCGGATGCAATCTTGGATTTGGATAAGCCAAACAAGCGGGCAATGCATCAGTTCTGCTTATTCCAAGATAAAGCGGATAGAAGTTTGGATTGTGGCGCATTACAATTGCACAAACATCACCTGGATTTATTCCAGAATTTTTTACATGAACAGAAAATTTTTTAGCTGAATCAAGTAAAGTGCTAAAAGTCCATCGATGTGGCTCACTATCAGCAAGCCAATGAACAATTGCCTCACGATCCGGATACTTTTTAGCATTAAATGACCATCGCTTCCAAAGTGTATTGGCATCTTCTAAATTAAAATTAAACTCGCTCATTTATTTGCTCTTGTTAAATTCATCAAATAAGGCATCTGTAAAAAGTTGAGCTACTTTTTTAGCTCCTTGGTCATTAAAATGAATGTAATCTTTAAATGCTAATGGAGGATTTGCATTTACCCATGTTGGCATTGAATTCTGTCCACCCATCGCATCAAACAAACTCCATATAGCAACATTAGTTGTTTTTGCAAGATTTTTCTGTGATTCTACCAAACGAATTATCGCCGGATCACTTACAAACTCACTTCCTTTTTTAATTGCTTTATCATGAACAGAAACTAAAACAATACTTGCTTTTGGAAAAGCGGCTTTAAAGTTGTTAATCACTTTTGTCATTTCTCTTTCGTACCAAGTATAATCCGTTTTGTTGCCGGCAATGTTCAATCCAAACTCAAGAATAATGAGTTTATAATCCATGTATTTAGCAAACTCTTTTAACGAAGCAACACTTATTTGTTGTAGATCAACGCCGCTGTTTCCGCGAAGAGGAAAGTTATCTACATATACTCCCGGGTTGTTTTCTAAAGAAGCGCCAAAAACAACAGCTTGTTCAGCAACAGGAAATTCAATTCTTACAATTCGTGCTTTTCCTGCCGGCTTCAAAACTAATTCTTGCACTCCAGCACCCGGCTTAAGTGCCATAGTTTGTTTAGCACCACCATCAAAAGAATAATTAATTGTTGATGCCTTTGCATTAGTGTAATATAGTTTTACTGTATTGAAATCGCGGAGATATCTACGCATTGGAGTTGTTTCATATTGAACCCAAGCATTTCCCCTTGGTACAGCAGCTTCCGAACTGATTCCAAGTGGAAGTCCTTTAGGATTATTTGTATAAGCAGAAGCTACGTCCCAATTGCCCTGAGAAAAAGAATGCTTAGTGGTTAACCTAAAAGTAATGTCTTGAGAAACTATTCCTAACCAGCCTACACCGTTTCCGCCAAATTTATTTTGCATCGTTTCTCTCATATCGGCTGTAATTAAATCGCCTTCAATTGCGGAATCACCAAAATGAGCAACTCTTACGCTTTTAGATTTTGCAAGTTTAACTGCCTCAAAGAAGTTACGCAATTGAGCTGTATTTCCTGTTATTGGAGTTTTTACTCCTTGTGCAGGCATTGGTGTGTTAAATAATTCAACAATAGAATTAGTTGCCTCAATTACCAATGGCAGCAAATTTATAGATGCTTTATTTAAATGTGTAGAATTACCAATTGAATTAATTGCTGGTTCTTCAGCCGGAACTTCTTTAATGTCGCCAAGTACATCAACAGTTCTAATTGTAAAATTTACTTTTTCAATTACCAACTCAACCTTTAAATAGGATAAAGCTACAAGTAAAACAACCGTTACGGCTAAAATGTAAAGTGGCTGTTTGATTTTATTTTCCATTTAATATTTCCTTTGTATAAAATTTATTCGTTATAAGACTTGTTTTTCCAATACCACCAATTAAGCTTTTTTTTGTTTAGTTTATTTTCAGATGCAAAATATACCGCGCATCGAAAAACATATAGCATACATATATCATGTTGCTTTCCGGTGATGCTATTCAGTTTTTTGAAAAGTTTCGCCGGGTTTTTCCCTTTGAGATCTGAAACACATCGGATTCCCAAATTCCAAAGATCAATAGAACAAGCTTTCCCAATACCCGGTATAGTTCGTAACTCTTTTAATACTTCTTTCTTTTGTTCTAAAATTAACACTTAACTAAAGTTTATATTTAACTAATACTTTTTCAACTTCACGCGCCCAAATTCTGTATGCTTGAGAATTAAAGTGAACACCGTCCCAAGTTACTTCATCTTTTAAAAAACCGCCTCGAGAAAGCTGAGTAATAATATCTACATAATCGATGTTATTCTTCTTAGCATAATCGAATAGCATCTTATTTAGTTTATCCGCCTCTCTATTTCTGCCTGCATTACTTTCTGGTGTTCCACCCCATTCTTTTGCATAATTTCTTGAAGAGTAAGTAGTTGATTGAATAACCGGAATTATTTTATTTTCCTTTAATTGCTCAATAATCTTTACATATATAGAAAATATTTCTTCAACAGGAGTCCAGTTGTAGATATCATTTATACCGCCCATTATAAATACAATTTTTGGTCTGTAACGAAGTACATAGTTTATTCTATTTAAATATCCACGCAAAATATCACTGGTTATTCCCATACCGGCAACATTATTTCTTCCAAGCAGATCATTCCATGAAGCTCCTTGAGTTAAAGAATTGCCTAACATAACAATATCAACTTGACGATCTTTGTAGTTTTTGTATAATTCTATGTTTCTGTCATACAAAGGATTTTTTTTGTAACGAAGTGTATCTGCCTGTTGAGGTTTTTGCTGTGCATAATTTATAGAAATGCTAAATAATATAATTAGAAGCACAAAAGTTTTTTTTACAAACACCATTCTCACTTAAACCTTTCGTGGAAAATTTTGTATTCTAAAATATGATTGTAAAGAACTTACTAAAAATTAGTTGTTGCCTGGTTTCTTTTCTTGTTCTTCATTTCTAAAGCGGAGGTTTTGCTCCATAGCAATCAACTCACTTATTTTAGCAGAGTATTCTTCCTTCTGAATTTCGACTTTTGAAGTTTCGTTTTTTACATCACGGAGTTGGGTTCTCATATCAGCAACCTGACTTATTAACTCCTCAAGTTCTATATTTAGAGAAGAAATCTCAGAAATTAATGATGCTTTATTTTCAGTCATTTGAGAAAATTCTTCGCTAGTTTGAGCAAAGAGTTGTTTTATTTCTTTTTGGAATAAATCGCGCTTTGTTTCATATCCTAAACTTTCATTCTTCAATTGTTCAAGAACAAGCTTTTGTTTACTTATTGCTTCTTTCAAATTAATCAGTTCATCACTTAATTGGTGATTCTCTTCCTTGAGATGAATAACGAATTGCTCGGTGTTAGTGCGTTCTTTTTGCATTACCTTTACAAGTCCGGTGTATTCAGCTATTTGAGTTGTTTTTTCCAGAAGATTTTTTTCTTTACTAGCTAATTCTTTCTCTTTTTCAATTATTTCTTGATGGATGGAGTTAAGTTTTGTTTTATATGTGCTGGTTTCTTCGTTGAAGCGTGTAAAGATCTGAGAAAGATTGAAATCTATTTTTAACTGGCTTTCTTCAAGATTGATTTTTCTTTTATCAAGCTCTTCTACAATTTTTTGCCTTTCTTTTATTTGATCCGAAAGAGAAACCTCATCGTTTTTCAACTTAAGAACTTTCTCTTGTATTTCAGCCTTTACTTCTTCAAATCTATTTATCTCTTCAAGCAAAAATCCTTTTCGATCGGTTAATGTTTTTACTTCCTCTTCAATTTTTTGAATATTCTCTTTTGCAAAGCTGTATCTAGTATCAAACTCATCATAATCTTTTTGTTTAATTCTTAATTCGTCTAACAAAGAATCTCTTTTTTCGGAAAACTCGTTAAACATTTTTTCTTTTTCGGACAACTGTCCAATTATTCCGGAAAGAGAACTTTCAAGATTGTTTTTAATTTCTTCGCTAAGAGTAATTTTTTCTTCAAGTTGTTTAATTATTTGATTTCGTTTTACTTCTTCGTTTTTAAGCTGATTTAGCCTTTCTGTAACCTCTGCTTCAGTCTCTTTTATTTTATTTACCGAAGTCTCAACATCATTTCCATAATTGGCAAGTAAATTTGTAATTCGTTCTTCTTCTGTTTTAAGAAAATCAATTCTACTTTCTAATTCTTGAATCTCACGTTTTTTTGTTGACTCAGCTTGTATTAATTCATCGGAAATTTGCGATTTATTTTCTAGTGAATTAACAACGATTTCAAGCGCTACTTTCTTTTCTTCGAGCTTAGCTATCTCTTCTTCAAGTAAAGAAGTTTTCTCATCTAAAGAGGTCAATTTTTCTGCTCTCGAAATTTCTTCACTTACAAAAATTTGTAATTCGTTTTTTTGCTTTTCAGTTTGGGCTGAAACTTCAGATAGCTCATTTTGGGCAGCAGTAAGTTTTTTCTCAATTTCGATTAGACTTTGGTTTTTCTGTAGTATAGAATGAAGAGTGTTCTTAAGCTCATCGTTTTCTTCTACAAGCTTTTCTATTTCTACTTTTGTCTTGGATGAAAATAATCCCATCTAAAACAACTCCTTAATTTGCTAGTTTATTTTGTATTGAAGCAAAGATAATAAACTTTGTTCAATGAATCTGATATTTATTAAAAGTTAAACAAGAGATTGTTGTTTAACAGTCATCGAATCATTTCTTATAGTATTTAGAGAAATAATGTAACCGGAAACACCAAATGCAACCGAAAGCAACACTACAATAATAAATGGTTCTCTCGAAGTGAAATAGATTGAAACAATTATAGTGGCAAACAACATTGTTATTGAAATGAATTTAGCTTTAAGCGGCATTCCTCGTTTTTCCAAATAATTTCTTATGTGGATTCCTATATAAGGGTCATCAATTAACCTTTCGTATAATTTTTCTGAACTGCGTGCAAAAAACCAAGCCGCTAATATGAAAAATACTGTGCTGGGCAGTAATGGGAGAAGAGCTCCAACAATTCCCAGAGCAACACAAAGCCAGCCGGCAATTAAGAAAAATTGTTTATAGAATTTCTTCATAAGTTGTTTAATCTTCCGCTGAAATTCTTTCTAGATATTCTCTATATAATGAATTTGGAATCGAATTAATTACTTGTTGAAACTGAGATTTATCAATAAATCCTTTTAAATATGCAATTTCTTCAATGCAAGCAACTTTTAAACCTTGTCTATCTTCAATTACACCAAAGAATTGTGCTGCTTTTAATAAAGCTTCCGGAGTTCCTGTATCCAGCCAGGCAACACCTCTTCCTACTTTTTCAACTTTTAGTTCAGAGAGCTCAAGATATTGTTTGTTTACATCAGTTATTTCTAGTTCGCCGCGAGCAGATGGTTTTAGATTTTTAGAAATTTCAACTACTTTGTTATCATATACATATAACCCCGGAACAGCATAATTAGATTTTGGAATCTTTGGCTTTTCTTCAATGCTTATTGCTTTTCCGGATTGATCGAACTCAACAATTCCGTAGCGCTCCGGATCTGTAACTTGATATGCAAAAATAGTAGCTCCCGAATTGTTTTTTTCAACCGCATTGTAAAAGAAATCCAATTTACCGTAGAAAATATTATCGCCAAGAATTAAAGAAACAGAATCATTGCCAATAAATTTATCGCCCAGAATAAATGATTGAGCAATTCCGTTTGGAGCTGGTTGTACAATGTATTGAATATCAAGACCAATATTGTGTCCGTCTCCAAACAACTTTTTATACAAAGGAATTGTCTCGTCATTAGAGATTATCAAAATCTCTTTGATGCCGGCAAGCATTAGAATAGATAACGGATAATATATCAGAGGTTTATCATAAATAGTAACAAGTTGTTTACTATATACTTTTGTCATCGGATACATTCTTGTGCCCGAACCGCCAGCCAGAACAATTCCTTTCATTAACTCACCCAATTTGTTATAGAAAATATAAGATTTTTGTGATTATTTATGCTTAAAAGAATGTATAAAAAACCTAATAGTTGTTCGATAATAAAAAAAAGGTGAAAAAATGTCAGAAATTAAAAAAATAGGTTCTCCAACTCCTAATGTTTGGAATAATAAAAAGCAAGTCCTTGAAGTAGTGAAAAAAGATTTGAAGATTGCTTCTATAGAAATATCCAACACCGCAAAAGTATATGATAAAGTAGATAAGTTTTTAAATCTAGGCGGAAAAGATAGATTGGAAATTTCCGGCTTGAATAATGAAGAAAAAACTGAATTTATAAAAATGGTCTCTGCATTAATTAATAAAGGAATTGTTGGTTACGAAGTTCTAGAAGTTAATGGGAAACCGGAAAAACACTTTTTGGAAAACCAAATTGGAAATGAGCGACTTAAAGGAGCCAAAACCTATAATAAAAAAGACATGTACAAAATTAAAAAGTCAGATTAATTAAACTTCCGTTTTTCTTTTTATGAGAAAGATTGTAAACCTCTTTTAACTTTTCTCTAATAATTTCTTCTGCATGTGGCGGTAATGATTTCTTATTAGAGAGTGAATTGCTCCCAATATTAATATAAAATCCATTGCCAATTTTATCCGGATTTAATGTATTAGAATTTTCATCAACTTCCGATTCAACCTTTTCATTAATATCCTTTGATGAATCTGAAGTAGCTGTATATGGCTTTTGTGGCTCGTTAAAAATCTTAATTGTCTTTAATGCATTTGTAATGGGAATATTTTCTTGAAACCTAAAAGTCGAAGTGTTGTTTGAGTCGCCGCCTATTTTTTCAGTTACTTTTTCAAACCCATCTGCATTTATTCTAGTAACATCAGTTTTTCTGATTAATTCCTCATCGAAACGGTTATTCTGAATCGGGCTCAGTCTAACTAATGTAGAACTTGCAAGATTAGTAATAAATTCAATTGCCATAAACGTATCCGACTAAAAATGAACAAACTATTCCATTTCAATTATCGGTTTAGGGCTAGAAAAGTTAATACCTAACTAAATATTTATTTTCGAGTAAAAAAATAATCAGTTAGTGAAGAATTAATTGTACTAGGTTTCTACTGTTTAGTGAATTCAAGTGTAGCCGGCACCTTAGTTCCAAACGCTTCAATTTCTCTTTTTATTGTTAGCTTATTCCCGGTAGAATTAATCGTAAACTCAGTTGTTTCGCTTGTACCGTCAGAAAATTTTACTTCTAGCTTGTTTCCAATTATTTTATATGTGCCAGTATAGTTTGTGGTTACTCCAGCTTCGGTTGTGGTTGCTTTATAAGTACCATCTGCACCTGCAGTAATAGTTGCTTGTATGCCAGCTTGATCCGGTGTTAATTCTAAATTAGCTCCACTAACATTTGCTATTATTTTGGTTAGTTTCCATGTGCCAACAATTGTATTTGTATTTGTACTTTCTGTTGGATTATCATCTTTTTTGCAACCAACAAGTATTACCAAAAATAAAAAGAAAAGTGGAAGAAGTTTTTGTAATCTAATTAATTTCATTTTTTACTCCTATGGTTGACTAATTACCTTTAATTTAGCTTCTTGTTCATTAAACTACAATACTTTCTTTAAAGTTCAGTTCAATTTGTCTATTTTCGTGCGGGCTTTTGCCAATAAAACCTCATTAAAATCGAATACAATAAAAAAATTAGTGTAATTATGATTTCTCAAGAAAACGATAAAATGATTTATAATGAGAAACCATTAAAATGGATTCCAACTCTTTACTTTGCTGAAGGGTTAATTTACTCTCTTGTTGTTTTCCTTTCTGTACTTATGTACAAACGATTGGGAATGTCTAATACCGACATTGCGCTTTATACAAGCTGGTTTTATCTTCCATGGGTTTTAAAACCATTTTGGGCGCCATTAGTTGACGCACTCCGAACAAAACGCTATTGGATATTAATTTTACAAGTTTGCATTGCAGTTAGTCTTGCCGGAATAGGTTTAACAATTCCTTTCCCAGAGTATTTTCAATTTTCAATTATTTTCTTTTGGTTGCTTGCATTTTTTGGGTCTACACACGAAGTGGCTGCAGATGGTTTCTATTTGTTGGGATTACGAGAAAGTAAACAATCTTTTTTTATTGGAATTCGCTCGGCATTTTTTCGGGTTGCTATAATTATTGGTCAGGTAATAATTATTGTTTTAGCCGGGCAATTAGAGAACACAATTTCAGTTTCATCTGCAGAGTTTAAGGTAGTCGCCAATCCCAAAAAGTTTTTCGAAGAAACAATAAAAGTTGATTCAACAAAAGCCAAAGAACTTACTGGAAAGCTGAGAATTATCGCAAAACCTTCTTATGTTGAAATCAGCACACGTCCAAAAACAAAAGAGCAAGTTGGATTCTACAAAAACTTTGCAAAAAGTTTTAATATTATGAATGGTTTTACAAAAGAATATTTAGAGTTACCAGACACCTCTAATATGAATGATCTTACCGGAAATGTTGGAATTGTAAAATTTGTTCTTTCGAAAAAACCAAACACAGGTACAGAATATTTAGTAAACGTAGATTTTCTTGAAGGGCACAATGGTATAAAAGTTATTGAAGGAAAAGAACTGCGCTTTACAGATAAAAATTGGAATAAGCCGGCATTTACAATTATTCAATTAGACTCAACAATAGCAAGACAGTCAATCTCTGTTTTTACTGCCCGTTCCGCCGGAATTCCTTTTGTTTGGTCAATCATATTTTTTGCACTTGCTGTATTGTTTGTCCTTCTTTTCTTCTATCATGCTAAAGTTTTGCCGGAACCAATTGACGATAAAATTGCTGGAAGTAAAAGAGTTTCTTCACCCGGCAAAGAATTCTTTAGAAGCTATGCAAGATTTTTCGAAAAGAAGAAAATAATTCTCATCATTTTATTCTTACTCTTTTTCAATTTCGGTGAAGCTCAGCTTTTAAAAATATCATCAGTTTTTATTTTGGATTCTCGTGATACTGGAGGTCTTGGATTAACTTTGACAGAAACCGCTTTAGGAAATGGTATAATTACCGCGGTCTCATTAATATTAGGTGGAATACTTGGTGGATTTTATGTTTATCGAAAAGGGTTAAAGAGTTCACTCTTGCCAATGTTTCTTGCTATGAGTATTCCAAATGTTGCATTTATTTATCTTGCATGGGCTCAGCCAGAATTAATTTGGATAACATTCGGCATTATTGCAGTTGAATCATTTGGTTATGGATTTGGTATTACATTTTATTTAATGTACTTAATTAACATTTCTCAAGGTGAATACAGAACATCTCACTATGCATTAGCTGCGGGATTTATGGCTCTTGGTATGATGCTTCCTGGTATGCTGAGCGGAATTATTCAAGAAGCCCTTGGGTATAAATATTTCTTTATTTGGGTATTTATCTCTGGCATTCCGGGATATTTTCTTGCAAGAAACATTCCTTTAGAATATCAGTTTGGTAAAAAGAAACTCACCGATAAATAATTTATAGGATATGATTGAGCAAAACTATATGCTATCATATCCGTCTTATTTCTAAACAAATCGGAGGATCATGAATTCCGAACAAATTATTGAAGTTCGCGGACTCACAAAACGATTTAAAAATCTTACTGCTGTTAACAATCTTGACCTTAATGTTTATCGTGGAGATGTTTTTGGTTTTCTCGGTCCTAACGGAGCCGGTAAAAGCACAACAATAAGAATGCTTCTTTCATTGATTAAACCAAACGACGGCACTATTAAGATATTTGGATTACCGCTTGAGAAAAGCAGAAATGAAATTCTTCGCAAAGTTGGAGCGATTGTTGAGAAGCCAGATTTCTATATGTATCTCTCAGCATATAAGAATTTAGAGATTCTGGGAAAACTTTCCGGTGCCGATGCTTCGAAAAAGAAAATTATGGAAATGCTCGAACTAGTTGGGCTGGATAAACGTTACAAGAGCAAGGTAAAAACTTTTTCACATGGAATGAAACAGCGGCTTGGCATTGCACAAGCGCTTCTACACGATCCTGAATTAATTATTCTTGATGAACCTACAACTGGACTTGATCCTCAAGGTATGAAAGAAATTCGCGACCTAATTCTTTACCTAAGCAAAACAAAAAACAAAACAATATTTCTCAGCTCTCATATTCTTCGCGAGGTTGAAATAATTGCCACTCGAATGATTATCATCAGCAAAGGAACAACTCAAGTTGAAGGAACAGTCGACGAATTGCTTAACACAGAAAAAATGTCGGTATCAATTGATGTAGACAGAGTTGAAGACGCTGTTAATGAAATTCAAAATTCAAGATGGGCAGAAGCATATAAAACAAGTGTAAAAAACGAAATGCAGTTCGATATGTTTAAAAGCGATGTTGCAGAGTTGAATAGATTTTTGAATGATAAAGGCTTCATGGTTGGTTCGGTTGTTCCGGTTCGGTCTCTAGAAGATTTCTTTCTGAAAATTACTGAAGGAGGACAGAAATGATAACGCTGGTATATATCGAACTTCAGAAAATTTTTAGGAAGTGGAGAACATACATAGGTTTTATGGCTTTGTTTGCAATGACTTTAATTGTACAACTTGCATTATACTTTACTCAAGATGATTTTGTGCAAGGTGTTACAAGAAGTATGAGCGATCAATTTGTTTTACAAGGAAATTTTTTCAATGGCTATGTAGTTGCGTACATAATTCTTAATGCAATGTTTGTTCACATTCCGTTTTTAATTGTTCTTGTTGGCGGTGATTTATTTGCAGGAGAAGCAACAGCAGGAACTTATAGAATGATTTTAACCCGTCCGGTTTCAAGATTTTCTCTTGTTACTTCAAAATATTTAGCTGGATTTACTTACACGTTTCTATTTATTCTTTTTTTGTTAATTATTAGCCTTGGTGTAAGCTTATTATTATTCGGTTCTGGTGAGTTAATTGTTGTAAAGAGTAAAATATTTGTTTATCCGCCGGATGATGTATTATGGAGAATGGCTTCGGCTTATAGCTATGCAACATTAAGCATGATGACCGTAATTTCGTTTTCAATTTTCTTTTCTTCTCTTGTTAGTAATGCAATTGGACCAATTGTAACTACTATGGCTGTTATTATTGTGTTTCTAATTTTATCAACAATACCTGTTGAGTTCTTACAGAATTTGCGCCCTTATTTCTTTACAAGCCACTTAGTACAGTGGGATGAGTTTTTTGCAGACCCTGTTGATTATAAAGCCTTAGCAAATTCTTCTTCAGTTTTAATCGGGCATATTGTTGTTTTGTATGGTTTAACAACTTTTTTGTTTATACGAAAAGATATTTTGAGTTAAGAGAGGTAAATAAATGAATAAAATATTTGTTCTTTTTTTCTTGGTTTTAATTTCAGTCAATGCACAAACTAAAGACCCGAATAAATTATTGAAAGCATTAGAAGCTAAATTTGAGAAAGTAAAAGATTATCAAGCAGAAGTTGATGTAAGGTTGGATATGGAGTTTATTAAGGTCCCGCCAACAAAAGGGAAAGTATATTTTAAACAGCCGGATAAATTTAAGTTTGAATCTGATGGTTTTGCTATGCTTCCTAAACAGAGTACAAATTTTTCTCCAATGCAACTTTTAAAAGGAGATTACACTTCTGTATTTGTCCGTACTGAAAAAATTGATGGAAATTCTTTGGATGTTGTTAAACTCGTTCCAAATAACGATACATCTAATTTTATTATATCCACACTTTGGATTGATGCAGCTAATTCCGTTATTAGCAAAGTTGAAACAACAACAAAAAAAAGCGGAACAGTTAAAACAGAATTCACTTATACGCATGCAACAATTCCGTTGCCAACTGTATTAAAACTCTCTTTTAATCTTGGCGAGGCCAATCTGCCGGAAAATCCTATGAATAGTAAAAAGGAAACTGATCAGAATAGAAGACCGACTAGGATAAAAGGTTTGGTTATAATGACATATTCAAACTACAAGATTAACAAAGGTATTCCGGATAAGTTATTTGAAGAGAAAAAGAAATAAGCGAGTTGAGCAGCTCAACTCGCCCTTTGTTTTTATTTGTTTGAACCAACAATATTAACAGTTACTTCTATATCTTCAGAAACTTTGCTGCCTACAATTGCATTATCAACATCATAATCAGAAAGTTTTACTTTAAATTTTGTTTTTAGACCAAGTAAATCTCCAGGAGCGCGCTTAAGTGTTTGTTCATTTTCATCAAGATAAACAGCTTCCGCATCCGAAGTAATTTCTTTTGTTACACCATGAAGTGAAAAACTACCTTTGGCTTTGAATTCTAATTTATTGTCTGCTGTTTGTTTTACAGATTCAACTGATTTTAATTCAAAAGTAATTTCCGGATATTTTTTTTCGTTAAGCCAATTTGCACTTTTCATATGAGAGTTTCTTAACTCAATTCCCGTATTCATTGACGCTACTTTAACAACAATTTTTCCTTTCGCTGTTTTTGCAAAGTTGGAGACATCAAAAGAAAGGCTTCCCGAAATCGCATTTACCGTTCCATTAATATCTTCAAGAGGAGTTGTACTGAAAAAAGTGATTTGATTTCTTCCTGTTTTGTCTTCAAAGTTAAAAGATTGATTCCCTTTAGCTTTTACTTTAAATCCTTGAGCATGAATAGAAATGTTTAATAACATTAATGTTGCTATAACTAGTTTTATCTTATTCATTTTATTTTCCTTCAGTTTTTTTAGTTCTTAATACGAAAAATAGAATTGCTCCTATTAGTGCACTAATTCCACTTATAGCGGCACTTAAATCTAAACCCCAAATAAATTTTTCAATCCACTTTTTCTCAGTCCAGCCAAACAACTCATCTTTGTATTCAACTAAAACTCTTGTTTTTGTGAATATTTCGGCTCCGAAAGCGAGCCAAATTATTAGAGAAGTTATTATTAAATCGGCAACTATAAACAACACCCATTTTTGTTTTTTATTCATTGGCATCCTTTCAAGCTAATTTCAATTAATGTTGTAACAACAAATACATAATTAAAGGTTCATTAATTGAGAAAATCTCTTTCATAAGAAAATCAACTAAATTGATTCTAATAGGTTAATCCCGTAATTTTTCACATGTACTATAGTAATTAATCATTTTTTATCTAATACAGCGGATCAATCATGAAAATCCATGAATATCAAGCAAAAGAAGTATTAAAAAAATATGGCGTTCCAGTACAAGATGGAATCGCTATTAAAGATTTGTCACAATTTGATTCTGCAATATCTGAACTGCAAGAGCGCGGAATTAATCAGTTTGTTGTTAAATCTCAAATTCATGCCGGTGGAAGAGGCAAAGGAAAGCTTTATAATCCCTCAAATAAAGAAGAATTAATTCAAGAAGGTGGAGTAAAATTTACAACTGACGCAGAAAAAGCAAAAGAGTATGCGGCTAATATGTTAGGCAATTTACTTGTTACGCATCAAACAGGCGAAGAAGGAAAAATTGTACAAACACTTTTTATAACAGAAGGGTTGGATTATAAAAAAGAACTTTATCTCGGAATTCTTTTAGATAGAGCTGTTTCCAAAAATGTAATAATGGCATCAACTGAAGGTGGTGTTGAGATTGAAAAAGTTGCAGAGGAAACGCCAGAAAAAATAATTAAAGAATGGATTGAACCATCAACGGGTATACAATCATTTCAAGCTAGAAAATTAGCTTTTGGTTTAGGATTGGAAGGAGCAGCATTTAAAAGTTTTACAAGCTTTATAATGAAACTATATAAAGCTTATGAAGAAACCGATGCTTCGATGTTGGAAATAAATCCATTAGTTATAACTAATGATGAAAAAGTTATTGCTTTAGATGCAAAAATGAATTTTGATGACAATGCTCTTTACCGACAACCGGAAATTGTTAAGTATAGAGATCTTAATGAAGAAGCTCCTCTAGAAATTGAAGCTTCTAAATTCAATTTGAATTACATTAAACTTGATGGTAACGTAGGCTGCATGGTAAATGGTGCCGGATTAGCAATGGCAACTATGGATATAATTAAATTGGCAGGAGGCGAACCAGCTAACTTTTTGGATGTAGGCGGCGGAGCTAATAAAGAAACAGTTGCTAATGGATTTAAGATTATTCTATCTGACCCTAATGTAAAAGCATTACTTATAAATATTTTTGGTGGCATTGTGCGTTGCGATAGAGTTGCACAAGGTGTAATTGATGCAGTAACAGAAGTTTCAGTTACCGTACCAATTGTTGTTCGTTTAGAAGGAACAAATGCAATTGAAGCGAAAGAAATGCTGGAGAATTCCGGATTAAACTTTGCAGTTGCAACTACGCTTCAAGATGCCGCACAAAAAGTCACATCTGTTTTAACTACTGCATAAAATTTTGCCCCGGTTAAATTCCGGGGCTTTCTTGAAACTAAATTTCCAAATTGAATGTTGAATAAAAAAAACAATTAATATGATTGAGATAAAAATTACAATTGATAATGCTTTGCAGCTGCTAATGGAGCGGATGAAATTCGAGTTAAGGAATCGTCAGAAATCTGGAATGATAAAACACGGAGTACGCTTAGAAGATTTGTCTTATCATGAATTACTTAAAATTGTTGAGTCTTCTGTTTTTGATACAATATTTCTATTGCCAGTTGAGATAATAACTAGCCAAACAAATTTGGTTTCAATAATTACATCTACTATAAAAGCCTTAAATAGAGTTTTAAACAAAGAAGAATTTCTTCTTTTCAGTGATCGGCAAACATTAAACCTTATAGAACCAATACGTAAATTCCTATCTAACAATACAAAATCTAATAATTATTTAAAGAACTGATTTTAGTAACAAATATTGTTCGATTTACGTTAAAATTCGTAACTTTAATAAGACAATAACATTCTATACTCTTTCTTTGTGGTTTAATATGAAAGATTTAAATGGCAATAGCGAATTAGTTAGACAAGCGATTAACAAGTTTGAAAATACTTACGGATCTACCGACCATATCTCAATTACAATTGCACCAGCTAGCTTAATTCTACTTGGCGATCATACACATTATAATGAAGGTGTATTGCTTTCTGCCGCGGTTAATAGGGTATGGATTGTAGTTCTTAGGAAAAGAAAAGACATGGTAATTAATTTTGCTTCTGTAATTTCAGATAAGTTTTTAAGTACTTCATTTGAATCGCTGGAACAAATTGATTGCAATGAATTTAATTTACTACGACGCCTTACTAAAACTTTATACGAGCAAGAATACATTAAGGCTGGCCTTGATTGTGTTATTTCTTCAAATGTGCCGGATTGTTTGGGTTTAGGGTCATTAGCCGGAATGCAAGCAGCATTTTTAAACAATATAAAGAAAATATTTTCGTTAAATGTTGATGATTCTGAATTGATAGACCTAATTAAAAAGAATGAATCATCAATACTTGGAAAAATTTCTAATCAAGCTCATCATTATACAGCACATGTAGCAAAAGATGAAAAGGTTTACAGCTTTGATCTAAGAACAAAATTAAATCAGCACATTAATTTTTTTGATAAACCATTGAACATTGTTATTTGCGACACTGAGGAATTTCTGGTAAACCCTCAAGAGCGCTGTAACGAAAGAGTTGAAGAATGCGAAATTGGCGTGAAAGGGTTGAGATTATACATTTGGGGAATTAAAAATTTACGAGATGTGGAAGCAGACTTTTTACTAAGGCACTATCATATGCTTCCCAAAAGAATTTTTAATCGCGTTCTATATAATGTTAACGAAAGAAAAAGAACTGAAAGTGCAATTAAGTTTATCAGAAAAGGAATGTTGGAAGATTTTGGCGTTTTGTTAACAGAATCCCACTGGGGACTATCAAAAGACTATGAAATCAGTTGCGAGAATTCCGATTTTATTGTTGAAGAGGCAGTCAAACTACCCGGTATTGTTGGTTCTAAGATGATTAGTTGCTCTCCGATAAAAAGTGTTTTTAATATTGTTGAAGAAAGTTTTACTGATAATTTTATTAAACAAATTGATAATACTTATAAAGCCAGATTCAAAAAAGAGTTAAAATTTCATGTTTTAAAAATTACACGCGGTGTAAAAAGAATATCGTTAAAAGAATTGACTGCAATGTCTAATTAAATTCCTCATAGATATTTCTCTATTTAAATCCAACTTGATTTTAACTAATGTTAGCTATACATTTTCCCATAAAATTTATATGGAGTGTTGATGAGTTTTTCCGAGGATTTTCTGCAAAATGACGGAGAATCGGTGTATGATGAATCTGAGTTGAAAGAAAAAATAAAAATTTGCAAAGAACATCTTGAAAACGGCACAACTATTTCTGCTTTAGATTTTCTTGAAGAAACAATAGAAATGTGTGTTGATTATGATTATGTAGATGATGGGCTGCTTCTT
This sequence comes from uncultured Melioribacter sp., assembly GCA_964631495.1. Taxonomy (GTDB): domain Bacteria; phylum Bacteroidota; class Ignavibacteria; order Ignavibacteriales; family Melioribacteraceae; genus Stygiobacter. Next base: position 18,507 of record CAZVYT010000022.1, read on the forward strand.
GTTACTGCGGTTTTAGATATTGCTCCATATAATTCTGAAGCTTGGCACTTTAAAGGAATACTACTTAATAATTCTTTCATTTTTGACGAAGCATATCATTGTTTTGAAAAAGCACTTTCGCTAAATCCTAATGATGTTGAAACTTATATAAATAAATCAATTGCAGAAGACAACCTTGGAATGTTCGAAGAAGCCCATACTTCATTACAAAAAGCTTTAGAAATTGAACCTTCTAACGAAGAAATACTTTTTAGTTTAGGAGTTTTATTCGAAAAGAAGGAAAGGTTTGACGAAGCTATTAATTATTTCTCCAAAGCTTTAGAGATCGATCCCGATTACATGGAAGCATTGTATGAAATTGGTTTCTGTTATGAAAATTCGGATAGACTTGATGAAGCCCATGAAACTTACGATAAATACCTAGAGCTAGATCCGAACAGTTTTACTGCATGGTATAATAAAGGTATTGTACTTGTGCGAGCTGAGAAATATGAACAATCAATTAACAGTTTCGAATTATCAATTGCATTAAGAGATGATTTTTCAAGTGCATGGTTTAATCTGGGATATGCATTATCGCGTATTAACAAAACTGCTGACGCGCTTACTGCTTATAAAAAAGCTTACGAGTTAGACCCGACAGATGAAACGGTTTTGTATAATATGGGGCAAATTCACGAGGACTCGCTTGAATACACACAAGCTATTCGTTGCTACACAGAAGCAATTAAACTTGATGCTGGCTATTATGAAGCCTTTCTTGCCCGTGGTTTTTGTTACGACATAGTTGGTAAATATCAACTTGCGCTTAAAGATTTCAATACTGCTATAACATTAACAACAAATCCAGAAGATGCTTGGGTTGCAAAAGCAGAATTAGAATATTCAATTGGGCAACTACATGAAGCAATCCAAAGTTTTAAAAAATCAATTCAATTAAACGAAAACAATTTTGAAGTTTGGTATAAACTGGCAGAAACTTATGTAGAAATTGGACAATGGCTTGAAGCGATAGAAGCTTTTGATAAGTGCATTTTACTTAGAGCAGATGATGCAAACCCATATTACGGTAAAGCAAAAATAAATTTCATTTTGAGCCATACTCAAGAAGCAATCGAATGCTTGAAAAAAGCTTTTGTTATTGATCCAACAACGCGTAATAAATTTACTCATGAGTATCCAGAAGTGAAAACTTCAAAACTATTTATTAAACTTATTGATGAGAATAAATCATAATTGTTAATGCAAGTTCAAAATAAATTCAACCAGAATACAAAGATTATTGGAGTTCTTGGTCATCCAATAAAACAATCTTTTTCACCGTTAATGCACAATATTTCATTCGAATTATCAGGGTTGAATTATTTATATCTTCCTTTTGATGTTCCACCGGCAGCTTTGAAGGATGCGTTAAAAGGTATGAATGCTTTAGGCATAAAAGGCTTTAATGTAACAATTCCATTAAAAGAGAAAGTTCTTCACTTACTAAAAAATGTATCTGAAGAAGCAAGTATTGTTGGTGCTGTAAATACTATTGTAAATGATGAAGGCAATCTGCGTGGTTATAATACAGATGTTCATGGTGTAATTGAATCGCTTATGCCTTTTAAAGATGAAATCAGCGGCTCAAAGATAACAGTAATTGGCGCAGGCGGAGCTGCAAGAAGTGTTATCTATGCTTTGATAAGAATATTTAAAGTAGGTCATATTACAATAGTTAATCGTACAGAACAAATAGGCGAATCTTTAAAAGAATACTTTTCTGCAAAGATGCTTTTTACTGAGATAAAATCATTACCACTTGTTCCACCGGATTTAGTAGAAACCCTACGCGATTCAAAATTAATTGTAAATACAACTTCAATGGGTATGTATCCAAATATTGATGATTCTGCCACGACCATTAAAGAATCATTTATGAAAGGACAAATTGTTTTTGATGTGGTATACAATCCGGTTAAAACAAAATTGTTACTACTGGCAGAATCTCAAGGTGCAACCATTGTTACCGGTTTAAAGATGTTTGTAGAGCAAGGGGCAAAATCTTATGAGTTATGGACTGGTGAAAAAATGCCAATTGACAAAGTTTATAAAGCCATTGAATCATATTTAGTCAGTTGATAAAAAACCACTTTGTATTAACCAATCTTTACACAATTCCGGCCATTGTTGCTCAGTTCCTTTTTCTTTCCCCATACCATAACCGTGACCGCCTTTTTCAAAAACGTGTAACTCACATTGTACATTGTTTTTCTTTAATGCAAAAAAGTAATTGAAACTGTTTTCAACAGAAACAGATTTATCATCTTGCGAATGAACTAAAAATGTTGGCGGTGTACTTTTGGATACTTGCTCTTCATTTGAAAAACGTACCACAAATTCTTCTGATGGATTTTCTCCCAACAAATTTTTTCGAGAACCAAAATGTGTTATCTCTTTCTTCATTGAAATTACCGGATATATTAGAATAGAAAAATCTGGTCGGGCACTTGTAGTATCTGATCTATAGACATTTTCTAGAAATCGATTTGATACTGTTGCGGCTAAATGACCACCAGCAGAAAAACCAATTATACCTATTTTGTTTTCTGATATGTTATACTTTGCAGAATTTCTTCTAACATAACGAATTGCTTCTTGAGCATCTTGTAAAGGACCAATGCTTTTGTTTATCATTATTGTATCATTAGGCAATCTGTATTTTAGTATAAAAGAAGTGAAACCTAAATCAGTAAACCATTTTGCAATTTTAATTCCTTCATGTTCAAATGCTAATCTAGCGTAACCACCGCCTGGACATATTACTATAGAGCTTCCATTTGCTTTTTCTTTAGATGGGAAGAATATACTTAAAGTTGGGTTTGTTACTTTTTGAATCCGTATTGCATCATTTTCTATAATAATATTATTCTCTTTATAATTGATGGCATCAATTGCGTTTGGAATTTTTCCTTGCCAGAGATTAATTACTTGATCTTGTGCAATTATTTTTAAGTTATAAAACAAAAATAAAAGTAAGACATACAATAAGAATCTGTTAATCATATTTGCCCTAATTTATTTAAGGTATTCAAGCGCTGTTTTAATTCTTTCAACACCCTTAATAAGATTTTCAATAGATGTGGAATAAGAAACCCTAATATAGCCTTCAGCGCCGAAAGCAATTCCCGGCACAGTAGCAACTTTTGCATTATTCAAAAGAAACATTGAAAAATCTGTACTATTATTTATTGGCACACTTCCAAAACACTTATTAAAAAACTCTGAAACATTTGGGAAAAGATAAAATGCAGCTTCCGGTTTATAACAAGAAAAACCTTTTATTGATATTAGTGATTCATGTAAATAATTTCTTCTCCTTTCAAACTCAACTCTCGATTCTTCTACTGATTCTTGCTGCCCGGTTAAAGCTTCGAGTGCGGCTGCTTGAGATATAGAAGATGAGTTTCCCGTGCTGTGGCTTTGATATTTGCTCATTGCAGATATTATGGATTTAGGGCCGGCAGCATAACCTAATCTCCAGCCAGTCATCGAATATGATTTCGAATGACCATTAATTGTAACAGTTCTATTTTTAATTTTTTCATTAAGAGCCGCAACACTGAAAAAATGAAAATTGTCGTAAACAATTTTTTCATAAATTTCATCAGAAAGAATGTGAATGTCTGTATTCTCAATTATACTCACGAGTTCTTTAAGCTCTTCTTTAGTATATGCCGTTCCCGTTGGGTTACAAGGATTACATAAAATCAAAAGTTTTGTTCTTTTGGTAATAGTATTAGCTAATTGCTGTGGTGTAATTTTGAAACCATTATGTTCGGTAGTTGGAATTATGATTGTTTTTCCTTGTGCCAGTGTAACCATTTCCGGGTAAGAAACATAGAAAGGTGAAGAAACAATTACTTCATCATCCATACAAACAAGTGCTTGAACTGCATTATAAACACTTTGTTTAGCTCCGGCAGAAACAATTATTTCGTCCGGAGAGTAAATCAAACTATTATCTATTTCTAATTTCTTTGAAATTGCCTTCCTTAATTCAATTGTTCCAACATTGTTTGTGTATTTTGTAAAATTATTATTGATTGCATGAATTGCCGCATTTTTAATGTTTTGCGGTGTTGGAAAATCCGGTTCACCTACTGTTAGATCAATTATATCTTCTCCCTTGGATTGTAACTCTTTTGCAAGAGCTGCAACTTTCATTGTTGGTGATAAACTAATCTCTCTAACCTTTTTTGAAATTATCAAGTTTGCTCCTTTATAATCATATTGTGCATAACCGATGCGAATATAGCATATGAATAATCAAATTTAAAACATCTATTCATTTTCTTGGCTTCCAACATTCACAGACAATTACCTTAGAATTTAATCTTCTAATGGTCTAAACAATTTTGTAAAAAATAAGATAATAAAGAGTACGAAAGGTGAACTATGGCAAAAAGAACAATAAATATCTCCGAAATTACACTTGGAATGGAACTGGCAGAACCGGTTAAAAATAGGTATGAACAAATGCTGCTATCAGCAGGAACCCAAATTACAGAAAATCATATTAAACTATTTAAAACATGGGGGGTCCAGACTGTACAGATTAGTGCTATCGAAGAAGAAACTACTATTGAACTTACAACAAATCTTGATTTTGAAACAATGTCGATACTAAAAAAGCGCCTTAATTGGACACCGCTGAATGAAAATGAGGCGGATATATACAATTTGGCAGTTCAAATGATCTCTAACCAAAGAAAAAGTTAAAAAAATGAATTTTAGCGAAAGGATTAAAAACTCAATAAATAATTTACCAACGCTTCCAACAATTTTTTCTCAATTATCTGAGGCGATGGAAGATCCGCTTGTTACAAACGAAAAGATATCCAGAATTATTTCTTCTGATCAATCATCTGCATTTAAAGTATTAAAAGTCGCTAATTCACCTTTATTCGGATTACACGGAAAAATAGACACTATTACTCAAGCAATTATGTATTTGGGACATAATGAAATCAAAAACATAGTTTTAGCGCTTTCTGTAATGAAAATATTTTCGAAGGATAAAAATGTTAAAGGATTAAGACCGGTTGATCTTTGGGCTCACTCAATTGGTGTTGGCGTAATTACAAGAAATATTGGATTATCAATTGGGGAAAAAAGTGTTGAAAATTATTTTCTGGCGGGAATCTTTCATGATATTGGGAAAATTATTTTTTTAGAATATGATGCAAAGGAGTATCAGAAAGTAATTGATTTAGTAACCCAAAAAAATTGCCGGATAAGAGAAGCTGAAAAAGAAGTGTTTGGAATAGATCATTCAGTTGCGGGAAAGATATTAGCAGAAAAGTGGAGACTACCGAATACTATACAAGACATTATAGAATTTCATCATGATTGTAGAAAGGAAACAAATAAATTATTAGCCGCTGTGCATTTAGGCAATATTTTGGCACACGCTTTTAATTTCGGTTTTGCAGGTGATAATATTATATCTAAACCAAATGAAGAAATATGGCCAGTTCTAAATTTACAACGAGGAATGATATTAACATCAAAAGTAAAGTTTATTGAAGATTATACTAACACAATTAAATCAATTTTATTCTAAGTGTTAAATGGAAGCTAATTACAAAGAAAAATATGACTTACTAAAATCTATTTTGGAGTTTGTAAATTCTTTCATTACAAATGAAATGGATATGAATGAGCTTATTTCTGAGCTTAACAGTAAATCATGCATGCTGACAAAAAGCAAAATATCAGCTTTCTTTGTTTTAGATGATACAACTTTTGAATATAAACTCACCGGAAAATATTCTACTGTTAAGACGCTGAAAATAACAGAAGCCTTTGAATTAATTATTGATAAGGGCGTTATTGCAGAAGTACTTGGCTCCGAAGAAAATTCTACAATTCAAATTAGCAATAATGAAATTGCATGCATTCTGCCAATTAAAAACCAAAGCATGATTTCTTTTCTACAGTTATTAATAATGGATAGAAACAATTTGATTGATAAAGAGCAGATTTCTATTCTTAAAAAGCTAAACTCATTTTTTGCATCTAAATATTATGAAAAAACAAAAAAAGAAATTATCCCTTTGCAGAAAACGGATAATGAAGAAAAATTAATAAATCAAATAGAAAATCTAAAAAGAGGAACAGACGAATTACACAGAATTATTGATTCGTTACATGAAGGGATTTTGATAGTTGATAAATCAACAAATAAAATTAAAGATTGTAATCAATCGGCACTAAGATTAATTACGATAACAAAGGAAGCGTTAATTGAAAAAAGCAAAGATGAATATTTCTTGTTTTTTGATAACCAAATTTTTAAGGACGAAATAATATCAAAAGAGGAGGCACTTTTAGTTGATGCAGAAGGAAAAACCATTCCGATTATTTACGAAACAAGTGATATTATTATTGGAGATTATGAGTATCAGTTAATCAGTTTTTTGGATATTACGGAAAGAAAATTGATGGAAGATAAAATCCAGCAATCTCGTTTCGAGCTTGAGTTTTTGGTTGAAGATAGAACCCGTGAATTATTAAACATGAATAAAGAACTAGAAGAGCAAATTGCAGAAAGAGAAAAGGCTCAACAAGAAAATCTTAAACTTATTGCGGCAATTCAACAAACCTCTTCACTCATTTTTATTACTGATGTAGCTGGTAAAATACAATATGCAAATCCGGCAATTTGCAAAAAAACGGGTTATTCACTATTAGAGCTCATTGGACAAAATCCACGTATATTTAAGTCGGGAGAAATAACGAACAGCGAATACGAAATTTTGTGGAACACTTTAATGGCGGGCAAAACTTATAGAAATGAATTCAGAAACAAGAAAAAAAATGGAGAATTCTTTTGGGTAGCAGTCAATATTTCTCCTATAAAAGACGAATTTGGTAAAATAATTAATTACCTCTCAGTTCAAGAAGATGTAACTATTAGAAAGAAAAGTGAACTAGAATTAACTCTGGCTATGGAGAAAGTTGAAAAAGCAGAAAAGGCAAAATCATCTTTGCTTTCAAATATGAGTCACGAGTTTAGAACACCATTAATTTCAATATTGGGATTTAGTGAGCTGCTTGAATCTGAATTAGCCGATGAAGATTTAAAAGATATGATTTTCGCAATTCAATCTGGTGGAAAAAGACTGCTAAACTCTCTTGAAAGCGTTTTAACTCTTTCACATCTGGAATCTTCATATTTAACTTTTAATATGAGTGAAGTCAATCTTGTACCAATTATTGATAACGCACTTAAAATTTTAATTCCGGAAGCAAAAAAGAAAAATCTTCTTTTAACTTTTGAAAGCTCGCTTGAAGAAATTAATGTTACAACAGAAGAAAGTTTTTTAACGCAAACAATTGTTCATCTGGTTGATAACGCTATAAAGTATACAAAAGAAGGAGAAGTTAAAATCACTCTTGATTATGTAATTGAGAATGATAATGATTTCATCTTGATTAGTGTGCAAGACACCGGAATTGGAATTGCCGAAGAAGAACAGCAACTAATTTTTGAAGCATTCAGGCAAGCTTCTGAAGGATACAACAGAAACTATGAAGGCTTTGGTCTTGGTTTAACAATAGCACAAAAGACAATTCAGTTGATGAAAGGAAAGATTACAGTAAAGAGTACTCCAAAAGTCGGATCAATATTTACAATATGGCTTCCTTTTAGTTCAATAAAATAAATATATTAGGAAAAATTCTATGCCAATTATTCAATGGAACCAAGTATTTTCTGTAAACATAAAGCAGATAGACGCTCAACACATGAAACTTGTTGAACTTGTAAATTTACTGCATGACAGTATGAAAGAAGGTAAAGGAAAGAAATTCTATCTAGGATATTAAATGAGTTAACAGCGTATACAGCGAATCACTTTAAAACAGAAGAAGACCTTTTCAAGAAATATGGATATCCAAAAACAGAGGTTCATATTTTAGAGCATAAAAACCTAGTAGAAAAAGTATTGAAGATAAAAGGTAACTTTGAATCTGGTAAAGTAGTTCTAACATCGGATGTAATGAACTTTTTGAGAGATTGGCTTACTAATCATATTTCTGGAAGTGATAAAGCTTATTCAGCATTTTTAAATTCAAAAGGCGTTGTATAATTTGTCAATTAAAGAATTAAAAATTGAAGAAGTAAAGGTTGGGCAAGAATTAGCACAATCAATTACAAATAAGAAAGGGCAGCAAATACTACCGCCGGGAACAATTATTTTAAATATTCATTTAGTTCTTTTTCAAAAACTAGGAATTGAATCTATAAAAATTAACATATATGAACCGGAAACCCAGTTAGAATTGAATCAAAATACTTCAGTTGACACAATAGAACTTTTAAAAAGCAGAATTGATTGGAGCCCAATTATAGAACAAGAAGCCGATCTTATTAAATTGGCGCAATTAACAATCCTAGAAAAAATAGGTTAACATAGTGTCATGGAATATGTTGATAGAATAATTAATTCAATACATAATCTTCCAACTCTACCAACTATTTATTCTCAAATCTCAGAAGCATTATCAGATGAAAATGTAACAAACAGAGAAATTGCTAGAATCATTTCATCTGATCAAGCAACAGCAATAAAAATTTTAAAAGTTGTTAACTCATCACTATTTGGATTAAGTGGAAAAGTTGATTCAATATCTTCAGCACTTATGCAGTTAGGGCATAATGAAGTTAGAAACATTGTGTTTTCGCTTTCGGTGATGAATGTATTTTCTAGTAAACAAAAAGTGAAAGGGCTGAATCCTATTGATCTTTGGATGCATTCAATTGGAGTTGGAGTTGTATCTCGAAATTTAGCTTATCATGCATTTGAACAAGGAATTGAGAATTATTTCTTGGCGGGAATATTTCATGATATTGGAAAAATTATCTTCATAACATTAGAACCGGCAGAGTATCAAAAGGTTATAGAGTTAGTAATAAATAAAAAATGCACAATAAATAATGCTGAAAAGGAGATTTTTGGAATTGATCATACAATAGCCGGACACATTGTAGCTGAAAAGTGGAATTTGCCTTTAAACATTCAAGAAGTAATTCTTAATCACCAACTTGATAATAACGCTAAAGCATTAAATCCTTTGTTGGCTTCAGTCCACCTTGGTAATATAATTGCGCACGCGCTTAATTTTGGTTTTTCTGGATATAATATTATTGCACGACCTGATAGGAGAGTTTGGGATATTTTAAAAATAAATCCCGGTGATATAATTCAACTTAGAGGAAGGTTAATTGATGATTTTAATAATACGGCTAATCTGATAATGAAATAATTCTTCAGAAGTAATTAATAAAATTTATCTTAAACTAAAAAACTTGGTGTAGCTGAATTATATTTTATATCTAAAAAGCTTCGTTAATGTTAAAAGAAAACTGTCCGGTAAAATCAGAATAATTAAAAATAACCTTTGAAAGAGGGCTTTTAATTTTTCTATAGTCTGTTACAGCAATTACTCCGGACAAACTACGAGAGATCAATTTAGAACCATCTTTAAGCTCAACAATTAATTCCATTTGTCCACTCTTAATGGATGCTGTTGCAAAGGAATATCTAATAGTATCGGCAGTAACTTTTAATTCGTAAACTTCTTGTTTAGTATACTTTGTGCCAACTATGGTATATTTAAATGATTCTGATGTTGATAACGTAGTAATAACGGGTGGAATAGAATTATCGAGAAGGAGACCAGTTCCATCTTCGTTTTTACAAGAAGAAATAGCAACTAATATTATAAATACAAAACCAAATAACACAAACATTCTTTTCATTTGCGCTCCTAAATATGCGGGATAAAAAAATTATCCCGCATAATAATCATTTTATTGAAGATAAGCGTTTTGGTCCGGCATTAATAACGTCTTGCGAAGAACCTTTTTCAAACAATTTAAAGTTCTCATTAAAGCGAGCTGCAAGCGCATCATACTTTTTCCAATACTCATCTTTATTGCCCCACGAGGCTTCCGGATATAAAACATCTTCGGGAACATCCGGGCAACTCATAGGAACTTCGTAACCGAACAATTTATCTTTTCGATATTTTACATCGTCAAGTTTTCCTTCTAAAGCCGCATTAAGAAGATTACGTGTGTGACGAATGCTGATTCTTTTTCCAACGCCGAATCTTCCGCCAACCCAACCTGTGTTTACCAGCCAAACATTGGCTTTATGTTTTAGAATTCTTTGTTTTAACATCTCAGAATAATCAAAAGGATGACGAACCATAAATGGTCCACCAAAACATGCAGAAAAAGTTATTTGCGGTTCAATACCTAAACCAATCTCTGTTCCGGCAATTTTAGAAGTATATCCGCTTATAAAATGATACTGAGCTTGTTCAGGTGTTAAACGTGCAATTGGAGGCATGGTTCCAGAGGCATCACAAGTTAAGAAAATAACATTCTTTGGATGCGTGCGAACGTAACCTTCTTTAATTACGTTTGGTATAAAATCAATTGGATAAGAAGCGCGGGTGTTTTCTGTAAGTGTATCGTCATCAAGATCTATGCTTCTTGTTACCGGATCAAAAACAACATTTTCTAAAATTGTACCAAAACGTTTTGTTGTTTCATAAATCTGTGGTTCGTGGTCTGCAGAAAGACGAATTACTTTTGCATAACATCCGGCTTCAAAATTAAATACGCCATCTGAACTCCAACCATGTTCGTCATCACCAATTAATTTACGTTTTGGGTCTGCGGATAATGTTGTTTTACCGGTTCCGCTTAAACCAAAAAATAATGCAACATCGCCTCCGTTACCCACATTTGCAGAACAATGCATTGGAAGAACATCTTGAAATGTTAGCAAGAAATTTAATACGGTAAAAACAGATTTTTTTATTTCTCCAGCGTATAGTGTATTGGCAATAATTGCTGTGCGTTGATCAAAGTTTAGAATAATTCCGGTTTCACTTCTTGTACCGTCTGTTATTGGATCTAATTTAAAACCGGGAACAGAAATAACTGTGAACTCAGGAATAAAATTTTTCAATTCGTCTTTGTTAGGAGTTGTAATAAACATGTTGCGTGCAAACATGCTGTGCCAAGCTTTTTCTGTAATTATACGTACAGGCATTTTATAATCTGGATCGGCGCCCGCATAACAATCTTGAACAAATAATTCTTCGCCTTGCGCCCATGCTTGAAATCTTCCAACAAGTTGAGACCATTTTTCATGTGAGTAAGGACGATTATAATTTCCCCACCAAATATCTTTCTTTGTAGATTCTTCTTGAACAATAGCTTTATCTGATGCTGCTCGCGCAGTGTGTTTACCGGTGTTTACAATTAATGCACCATGTTTAGAAAGTTTTCCTTCATTTCTAAAAATTACTTCTTCATATAAAGCTTCGTGAGGAAGATTCCAATAAACACGATCTAAATTTGTTATTCCTTGATTTTTTAATCTAAAGTCTGAAGCAAGTTCCATTGCCTGCTTACTTGCCGGTGTTTGAAAATCTAAATATTTACTCATGACCAATCCCTCACTAATTTACGGTCGCCAATGTAAAGTTCGTTTGGCGAGTTAGGATCAAGCGCCCATTTCATTCTTTCTATTCCATCTGTAATATCTTTTATTGTTCCACAATAACTGATGCGTAAATGTCCATCCAAACCAAATTCTATACCTGGTACTGTTAGTACCATAACTTTATCAATTAAAAATTGAGAAAGTTTTTGTGAATCTTTTTCGTAAGCAGAAAAATCTGCAAGCAAATAAAAAGTTCCATCTGGTATGTGTACTTTAACACCCTTAAAAGACCGAAGCTGTGCAACTAAAACATTTCGGTTGTTTTCTAAAGTAACACGCAAATTTTCAACGCTGGACTGAATTCCGTTTATTGCCCCAACTGCCGCTTTTTGTAAAAGAACCGAAGGACCAGAAGTTTGATGACCTTGAATGTTAGACATTGCTTGTATAAGTTTTTTATTGCCAACAGCCCAACCAATTCTGAAGCCCGTCATAGCATATTGTTTTGATACACCGTTTACAATCAACAACTTTGATTCTTCAACTGATTTCTTTGTATAATCATAAGCGCTAATTGGCTTTCTTCCATCAAAAACCAAACGATGATAAATGTCATCCATAATTAAGTAGATTCCCTTGCGCTCACAAAAATCAACTATGTCTGCAATAAATTCTTCTGAATACATAGCGCCGGAAGGATTATTTGGGCTATTGATTATAATCGCTTTTGTATATGAGCCGACACGCAATTCAATATCTTTTAATCGAGGATAAAAAGTTCCGTCTTCCGCTAAAACTGGAACCGGAATTGCGCCAATTAATCTTGCCATATCCGGATAGCTTACCCAATATGGAGAAGGGAATAATACTTCTTCTTGTGGATTTAGTATTGCTTGCAATGCAACCATTATCGCTTGTTTAGCACCGCTGCTTGCAATAACATTTTCGGGATGGACTTTTCTGTGATAATATTCTTCTGTATAACGAATGATAGATTTTTTTAATTCGGGAATTCCGTCGGCTGGAGCGTAACGGACTTCACCGCTATTAATCATATTTACTGCTGAAAGGAGAGCATCCATTGGCGCTCTGCTTTTTGGTTCGCCTCCACCAAGGTGTATTATTGGATCACCTTTTTCTCTTAGTATTGCTGCCTTTTCATTTAATGCTAAAGTTGGTGAGGCTTTGACTGATTTTGCAATAAGACTTAAGCTCATATAGAACCTATGAATAATGAATAAATAGAATGTATGTGTCTTAAAATTATGTGCTTAAAATACACTAAGCAAGCAATTTTTAGCTCATAATGAAGAATTTAGCATGAAATTTACTTTTGAGGTTGGCTAAATATTTTTGATATGTAGTTTAATAAATCTTTCTTTTCAAACGGTTTGCCTAAAAAACCATTGAACCCGGCAGCTTTAAACCTTTTTTTATTTGTCTCGGAAACATATGCGGTTAATGCAATTGCGGGAATGTTTGAATAGTTTTCCATTAAACGAATTTGTTTTAAAACTTCAATTCCATCCATTCCATGACCAAGGCTTATATCTACCAGTAGTAAATCAAAATTAGAGTTTTGTACGGCTTTAATTGCGGCTTCTCCATCTCTAACAGGTGTAATGATTCCTATTTTTGAAAGATACTTTTCAACAACTTCGATATTGAGTGGATTATCTTCTACTAGAAGTATCTGAAGATCTTCTGAACTGTTTTTACTTTTTGTAATTTCATTAATTATCACCGGCTCCGGAGATAAATTATCAATTGGTGGTTCTGTGAGCAATGGAATCCATATAGAGAATGTTGAACCTTTGCCAAACACACTTTCGAATGAAGTTAAACAGTTTAGGTTTGCTGCCATTCTTTTTGCGAGGCTTAATCCAAGACCAAGTCCTTCGAAATCTCTTCTTGTTCCTTCACTCACTTGACGAAATTCTTTAAACAGTGTGCTCTTCTCTTCTTCTTTAATTCCAATTCCAGTATCAATTATATTTACTACCGAGTATTCAATATTATTTTTTACTACCGGACTTTTTAGCTGAATAGTAATATTGCCTTCATAAGTAAATTTGATAGCATTTTCAATTAAATGTGTTGCGATACGTGATAACCATCCATCATCATTGTATGTTGTAATTGATTCTGAAGGTAAGTCAACATCAATAGTTAATCCTTTTACTTCAGCCCGATCTTTAAACAAAAGCATCATTTCTTGACAGAACAAAGCAAGATCAACTTGTGTGTTTATTACATTTACATCTCCCATTTCTAATTCTGTAAGAGAAAGAATTTCTGTAAATGTGCTGGAAAGCCTTTGACCAGATTTTATAATTTTTTCAAGCATTACCTGAGCGTCTTGATCGCCAATATAGTCTTTTAACAGCTCCGAAAACCCAATGATACCATTTAATGGCGTGCGTAATTCATGAGACATATTAGCCAGTAACGAAGTTTTTACTTTATAAGCATGTTCAGTTTCATCTTTAATGATGAGCATTTCATCATCAATTTTTTTACGCTCTGTAATATCTTCTTTAATGGCTACAAAGTGAGTTATTTTTCCGGATTTATTCTTAATTGGAGAGATTGTTGTAAATTCCCAATAAATATCCCCATTCTTTTTCTTGTTTTGAAATTCACCTCTCCATTCATTTCCAGCAAGAATTGTTTGCCAAAGATTTTTATAAAACTCTTTGCTCTGAAGTCTAGAACTTAATATTCTAGAATTTTTGCCTAATATTTCATTTAGTTGGTAACCTGTGGTTTCTAAAAATTTTGGGTTAGCGTATTCAATTTCTCCATTTATGTTTGTTATATATACAGAAGTTGCATTCTGTTCTACAGCTCTCGAAAGTTTTCGCAGCTCTTCGGTTTTAGCTTTCTCTTCTGTAATATCTTTTATAATCAATTGGTACGCTAAAGAATTATTTAAATAAAAAGGAACCGAAACAACTTCAACATCCAGTTCTTTTCCATCCAATCTAAAAATTCTTTCTTCTTCAGGTGGAAGTGGTTGCATTGAAATTGCGGCTGTTTTTATTCTATCTATTACCATCGCCTTATAATCCGGATGAACGAAATCTATAACATTTCTGTTAAGTAAATCTTCCATTGTATTGGCGCAAACCAATCTAACTGCTGTTGGATTGGCATAAACAATTTTTCCGTTTTGGTGAACAATTATTGCGTTAGGTGAATATTCTACAACTTGCCTAAATCTATCTTGGCTTTCTTTTAATGCTCTTTCTGCTTCTTTTCTTTGAGTAATATCACGCGCAACGGATTGAATGGCACGGCTACCGTAGTAATCTATAACGGCCGCAGTGGTTTCGATATATGCCAAAGTTCCATCATTTTTTATTATTACATCCTCAGCATTAGGTATTTGGTCAACCTTGCCACTTGTTAGTAGATCAGTTCTTTTAAGTACTGGTTCAATTGAGTTTGGATGAAGATAATCTACCAGTTTTTTTCTTGTTAATTCTTCAAAGTTGTTTGCACCAACAATATCCATAGCTGCTTTGTTAGCAAAAAGTACTTCTCCATCCTTATGAATAAATATTGCTTCCGGGGATAATTCTACAATTTTTCTATATCTTTTTTCGCTTTCATATAGTTTTTTCTGAGATTCTTTCCTGTCCGTAATATCTCTTGTTACTCCTAAAATTCTTGCTGGATTTCCATCTGAATCAAATAAAAGAGTAGTTGAGACTTCTGTAGGTATTATTCTGCCATCCTTGTGTATTTGATAGATTTCATCCGTGTAGTAAATACTAACCGAGTTGCCCGCAATCAATTCACTAAGTCTTAGCTTTAATGTATTATTTATAAATTCGTAAGATTCTATTGTTAATACTTCTTGCAAACTTTGTTTATAAACTTCATCAGGTGTATAACCTCTAAGTTTATAAACAGATGGACTTACATAAGAAAAGGAAAGTGTTTTTAGTTCAAGAATCCAAATAACATCTGAAGAGTTTTCGGATATTAATCTATAAAGTGCTTCGCTTTTTTCAAGTTTTTCTTGGGCAATATATCGTTCAGTTATATCAGAAATAGAATGCACTGCGCTAGTTAAATTCCCGGAATCATCAAGAATTGGATCGGCAATTACTTGAAACCATTTGCCTTCAGTATGATAAACCATTGACTCACGTTGTAGAGTTACTTTCATTCTCTGAACGGGGCAATCTGTTATAGGTTTGGAACTTCCGTGAACAACTTCGAAGCAATGCTTACCAATTATTTGGTTTAGCGGAATTCCAAGAATTTTTTCTGAAGTTTTGTTAGCGCGGACTATTACAGAATCAAGATCCACAAGCCAAACCGCATCAGAAACTGAATCGAAAGTTGTTTGCCATTGTTTTACTGATTTAATTAATTCATTTTCATATTCTCTTTGCTCTGTAATATCGTAAGCAATACCGCCAACGAATTCTACATTGTTGTTATTATCGAAAATAGGAGTAAAGTTTGTTTCAAAAATGAGATTGTTAATGTTAAGAATTTCTCTTGTTGTTGTCCCTTCAATTGAATTTTTGACAGCGGATAATATCTCGGGATAGTCTTTGTATAACTCAAAAACAGAATGACCAACTACTTGACCTGGTGACAAGCCAAGTTTTTCAAGACCATTTCCTTCAGAAAGAGTAAACAATCCGTTTTTATCAATTTTGAATATTATAATTGGAGACTTTTCGACAAGGAATTTTAACTGAAATTCACTTTCTTTAAGTTTCTTAAGAGCATTGTTTTTTTCCGTAACATCAGTTGCGGCAACCAATATTGCTTTTTTGTTGTTGAAAGTAATTGGAATTGCACTTGCTTCAACATCTATTAACTGATTATCTAAACAATAGTATTTTAATTCGAACTTGGGCAATATGGTATCAGTTTTATTAATTCTTGCTAACCTAGTTACTGCAATATCCAGATAGTCCGGGTGCATATAATCGTATAGATTTTTACCTACTATTTGAGATAAATTATTTGCGTGAAACATTTTAATACATGCATCATTAGCATATAATACCATACCGTTATGATGAACAAAGAGTGCAAACGGTGAAGAATCAATTAACATACGGTTGCGTTCTTCACTTTCTTTTAGAGCTTGGCTTGTAACAACTTTATCGGTTATATCTCCATAAGTTATTACAACTCCTCCGCCTGCTGAATGTGCTAAGGGTGCTGCGGTTACCGAAAGCCAAGAAATATCATTTTCTGATTTATATACACCCATTTCAACATTTGAAATAATTGTTCCTTCGTTTAGAGCGCGAACGCTTGCATATTCGCTTGTGGGCATGTCGGAACCATCGGGGCGAATAATCTTCCAGTTACTGCTGTCTATATTTCTATTTTTATGTTCAGAAGAAGGAAGTCCTAACAATATCTCGGCAGTTTTATTAGATTCCACAATCTTACCATAGGAATCTGAAATTGTAATGCCAAGAGGAAAAGTGCTAAAGAGAACTTTATACTTTTCTAATGTACTTTTTAGAGTTTGTTCAATGTGTTTTTTATCGGTTATATCTGTAAACTGACCAAGCTGAATTCCTACCGGAGCGCCTTCGTGAAGAATAGAATTTATTTGAAGCAGAACGTGTTTTTCTTCACCAGTTTTACTAGTAATTCTTATTTCAAAATTATTTGATGGCTGCTGTTCGCTAATCGCTTTATAAGTTACTTTTCTAACAATGTTTCTATAGGATTCTCTAGAAATTAACTTATTTAACCAAGATTCAACATTTGGAATTTCTTCGTGTGTGTAGCCTAACAATAATTCCGCAGCTTTATTGTAATTTAAGCAAAGACCGTTTTGGGCAATAGTTACAGTAGGAATTTTTGAATTCTCAAAAACATTCCAAAGGTGTTTGTATTCAGATTCTTGTAATTTTTTATCAAGGTTTTTTGCAGATTCTTTTATTACTTTATTTATTTCTCTAACATGATTTTCCGCGACTGATCTTATGCTTACTTCATGTTTTAGATTGGCAATAGCACTTTCGAGTTGAGCAGTTTTTTCTTTTATGTGCTTTTCAAGCTGGTTATTAAGTTCTTCTAGTTTTTGATCTGCTAAATTTTTCTCGGTAATATCTTTTGATGCTCCGAAGAATTTAACAACTCTTTTTAACTTTTTATCATAAATAGGTTCAAACGTACCTTGATGCCAAGAAATAGTTCCATCTTTTTTAATGTATCTATAAACCGCAGCAATTTTTTTGTTTGCATATATTGAACGATTTATCTCTGAAATAATAACATGATCTTCTTTGTGAATATATTTTTTCCAGATACGAGGTTTTAACAATTTCTGAAAAGAAAACCCGAATTCTTTATTAAATCCCTTCGTGATATATTCAAGAGTTTTAGAATTATCTTCGTTAATAATTACAGAGAAAAAATAATCTGAAGTTAATTTAGAAATGTCATGAATCTGTTGGGGATAATAATCGCTAATCCTCTTAGAATTCTTTTTTGGTGAATTAATAAGTAGAGCTTCTTTTTTTATTAAGCTTTTCTTTTTGATATTATTCTTTGTGTTTTGTTTTTTCTTCATTGGTAACTTATTGATTGGGAATACTAAAACTAAAAGTGCTTCCTACTAATTCTGTGCTTTCAACCCACAATTTGCCATTACTTCTTTCGATAAACTCTTTGCAAAGTGCAAGACCTAAACCGGAGCCGCCTTCATCTTTAGTGCCTCTTCTTACAAATTGAGAGCCAATTTTGAAAAGTTTAGGTAATTCATCTTTTGGAATTCCAATTCCACTATCTATAACTGAAACTAATAAATCTTTTTCAGTTTGAGAAACTTTAATAATTACTAAACCGCTTTCTCTTGTAAATTTTATTGCGTTAGAAACCAAATTTCTTACTACAGTAGCAAACATTTGTTTATCATAAGATGCGGATATACTATCGTTACATTCCAATTTAAGTATAATGTTTTTCTTTTCAATTGCTGATTTGAATGGTATTAAGGTCTCGTTAATGTCATGTAGAGGGAAGCTAGTTTCCGGCATAAACTCAATAACACCTCTTTGAACTCGGCTCCAAGTAAGCAAAGTTTCTAGCAAAGAAAATTGATTTTTTAAACCTTCGTGTAATTTCTTTTCATAGTAAATTCTTTCTTCTAGGCTAAGCTCATCTTCTTCGCTTAATATAGAAGAAATACCGAGCAATCCTTGAAATGGACTTCTAAGATCGTGAGCAATTATAGAGAAAAATTTATCTTTTGTTGAATTTGACTCGCGCAGCAATCTTTCTGATTCTATTAATTTTTGTTCGTAAATCTTTTTTTCAGAAATATCTTCAATTGTTCCTTCGTAAAACATTGTTTGACCGCTTGTGTCTTTAACTAACCTTGCATTTTCTCTTATATAAATGATTTCTCCATTTTTTCTTTTCATGGAATATTCCATTCCAACTAAACTTCCGGTTTTTTCTAATTCTCTTATAAATTCTTTTCTCGAAATATTGTTTGCGTAAATATTTTTGGCAATATCAACACTTTTAAGTTCTTCCAGAGATTCATAACCAAGCATACTAATTAGAGCAGGATTAGCTATAAGAATATTTCCTTTTGGCGTTGTTCTATAAATTCCAATTGGTGAGTCTTCGTAAATTCTTCTAAATCTTTCTTCACTTTCAATAATTCTTTGTTCATTCTTCTTGGCCTCAGTTATATCTCTTCCAATTGCAATAATTACATCTTGACCGAAATATTTACTCTTACTAACAATAACATTTTTTGGAAACACCTCACCGTTTTTCCGCAGGCCGTAAAAATCGAATTGATGTGCTTTACCCGTAGAAAAAGTATCATTAAGGTAAATCACTGTTTGTTCAAGATCATTTTTACCAACGGGAGAGAGGTGCGCTGGAGTTTTTCCAATAAACTCTTTTCTTTCATAACCATACATTTTTTCTGCACCAACATTAACATCAATAAAATATCCGTCTTTATCCAATATGTAAATTGCATCTGTAATAGAATTGAACAACTCTCTATAGCTTTCTTCTCTTATTTTTAGTTCAAAATCATTTTGCTTGCGTAATGTAATATCTCTAATTATTGCAAAAATTACTTCTTTGTTTGTCCACGTACTTTTTTTCAAAGAAACTTCAACATCAAAAATAAATCCGCTAAAAGGTTTCTTTGCTTTCCATTCGAAGTGTAAGTCAATTTCTTTTGTTGTGCCTTCCCATATCGCATTTAATTTTGATAATTGGTTTGCGGTATCAGCAGTTAAATCACGGATATTAGATTTTTGTAATTGTTGTTGAGAAAGTTCATATAGTTCTACAGCTCTATCGTTAGCTTCTAATATATTACCTTGCATATCATGTATTATTATTGCGTCGCTAATGTTTTTAAAAAGAGTTTTAAAATTATTTTCTGAAACGGCAAGTGTTTGTTCAGAAGATTTGCGAGCGGAAATATCTGTTGATACTGCAATTATTACATCCTGCCCAAAATATTTGCCCTTTGTTATAGTTACAAGTTTTGGAAAAATATCTCCGTTCTTTCTCTTCCCCCAAAATTCGAATGTATTTGGTCCATTACCGGCAAAGGTTTCTTCAATGTATTTGCCAACTTGCTTAATATCATTCTTGTCCGGAGCAGAAAGAAATTCGGGTGATTTACCAATAAAGAAGTTGCGGTTGTAACCATACATTTTTTCCGCACCCTTATTAACATCGAGAAAAATTCCGTTTTGGTCTTGAATGTATATCGAATTGTCAATAGAATCGAATAAGCCTTTAAAACTTTCTTCACTTTGCTTCAAATTATCTTGCGCTTGCTTGGCATCTGTAACGTCTGTAACGGCACAAATACGGGCATCTTTTCCTTCATGACTAATGCTTTGTTCTCTTATGTCTACAAATTTAATTGCACCATCTTTTTTAATATGCCGCCAGTAAGGAGTATATGTAATTTTTTTATCGCTCTTTAATAGATTTACATTTTCATCAACAGCAGCCCAATCTTCTTTTGGAGTTAATTCTTTTAATGTCAACGAAATAAATTCATCGTTGGAATATCCATAATATTTGCATGCAGAATCATTTGCAGAAAGAATCTTGAGATTTTCGATATCATAAATAAACATTGGGTGAGGATTAGCGTTGAATAAAGTTCTATAGCTTGCCTCTTTATTTCTAAGTTCTAATTCAAATTTTTTCTTCTCAGTAATATCTCGCTGTATGCCAAATAAACCAGTAATAAGATTTTGTTCGTTTTTGAACAAAAAATAATTAGCTTCAACCCATATTTTAGTTCCATCCAACTTTCTTTCTTCGGTAATAAAAGTTCCATTGCCGTTGATTAATATTTTTTTACACAATTCTATTCCTTGCGCAATATCATGTATAAAAAAATCAGATGGTGTTAAGCCTATGATATCTTTTTCTTGCGCGCCATACTGATCTAAAAAGGCTTGATTAGCTTTTGTTACTTTCTGCTTATAAAAAAATTGATGAAAAGAGTCATCCTTATTTGCTTTATCTTCCCAATTGATTGGAAATTCCAATGCCATGAAGAAGAAGCCATCTAACGATTGCTTAAAAAATGCATCGAGTACAACATTATTTTCAAAATGAGAAGATGGATTTGTTGAATTCTCACTCGAATTATTGGCTGTGTCATTAAAAGATTGCATTAATCATCTCAAGTGTTAGTAATTAAAGATGGGTGCTTAGATTCTTCGTTTCCAACAATAGTATCTTGAATAAAAATTTTATTTAGTATTTCATCTTTAAAAAGATCCGGGTTATCAATTTTTTTAATTACACCTTCAAAAACAAAAACTTTTAGAGAAACAGCTTTATTATCCGAAGCAATTAAGAAGATGGAAACTTCTTCTTTAGAAGCAATCTCTCTAATTTTTTGTGTAATTATTCGTTTATCCAATAATCCAATTTTATCACTTACTACAATATAACGAGGGGAAAATTTTAAGAAAGCAGAAAGAGTTTCCGTTCCATTTTTTACATCTTTAATTATAAACTTATCACCAACCAATTTATGAAATAAATCACGAGATTTATGATCGTTTTCAACTAATAATAATCTTGGTGCGCCTAAATTACTTTTATTAAATGCTTCCGATGATGATGGAGAATTCTCTCCGAGCAGCCTGGCTATAACTTTGTTAATTCTTCTTACTGTTTCTGCTGGTTCAATTGGTTTTAGTAAATAATCGCAAATACCTTTTTCCATCAATAAGCCGGCAGTGTTTTTATCACTTAGCGCAGTAATAACAATTACAGGAATATTTCTGTACAAAGGATTTGATCGTATTATTCCAAGAAATTCCTTGCCATCCATTACCGGCATGGAAATATCAAGTAACATAATACTTGGAATCTCTGTTTTCAAGAGGTTTAATGCGACCTCGCCATTTTCTGCTTCAAGTATTGTACAAGCAAAGTTTTTCTTGAGTACTGCTTTTACTAATAATCTTGATGATTCATCATCTTCTATTATTAAAAACTTAATCAAGTGTAAATTCCTTATTAACTACATTTATTATTCTGTAAGGTAAAACTAAAAACAGTGCCCTGACCGATTTTACTTTCTACCCAAATATTTCCATTATGTTTTTTAACAAATTCTTTGCATAACATTAAACCAAGCCCGGTTCCTTTTTCTTTAGCAGTTCCTAAAGTTGTTAGTGTGCTGTTGCTATCGAACAACATTTTTATGTGCTCTTCTTTAATACCAACGCCGTTATCTTTTACAGAAATTTTAAGATAATCGTCAAATTTCATACTGCGTATGAATATTTCATCACCAATATTGGAAAACTTAATTGCATTGCTTAATAGATTTAAAATTATTGATTGAAGCATATTTTCGTCAGCAAAACAAACCAATCCGGGCTCAACTTCGTTTTTAACAATTACTTGTTTGTTGTGGGCAACTGCATTAAGTAGTCTTGTAATTTTATCAACAATTAAATACAATCTCAATTCCTTAGGATCGTAAGCTAAATTGCCAGTTTGAATTCTTGACCATTCAAGTAAGTTGCTAAGCATGCTGTTTGTTGTTCTCGCAATTTCGCTAATATAGCCAGAGAATTCCTTAATCTCTTCTTTTGAAAGTATTTCGTGTTCATTGTAAAGGATTTCAGCATAATTCAATAAGCCATTTATAGGAGAGCGTAAATCATGACCAATTATCGAAAAGAATTTATCTTTGGTAGAATTTAATTGTTTTAGCTCTTCCGTAAACTTTAAAACTTGCAGCTCGGCAGATTTTTGTTTTGTTACATCACGCAACAACATCAAAGCCTGGTCATGCCCGCGAATAGAAAAGCGTGCTTCAAAATACTTCTCTTCTCCGGATATATTATGCACAAAATCAAATGAATGCGGCTCACCGTTTTGTAATGTATTATCAATATTTTTTAAACAAGCAGTAACAATATCTTCGGTAAATATATCTTCAAGTAAAACTGAGGTAGTTAATGGTTTGCCTAAAAACACTTGGTCGAAATTATTTTTAGACTCTATTATTTCGCCATATCTAGTAACAATTGATATATAATCCGGAATAGCTTTTAGTATAGAATAATCACTTGATTTTATATCTTGATATAATTTATCAATTAAACTTATTTCAGAAATATCTTCTACTACACAGTCATAAAACAAATTCTCATTGTTTTTAATAACTTCGTGCCCAAACTCTCTTAGCAGTTTTTTACGATTATCTTTTGTAGTCCACCGGTATTCATAAAATGTTTTTTGCGAGTCTTTTATGAAAGCGGCAATTCTTTTCGGGTCAAAACATTTTTGTAATGGATATGATGTTTTAACTGCGGTTTGCAAATCATTGAGATTTTTAAAACCAAGAAGATCCAGCATAAATTTATTTGCATAAATCGGGGTACCGTTTTTATCAATACGAAAAATACCAAAACCAAAGTTATCTAATGTTGCCGGAGTGCTATGATCAATATGTTCAAAATAAGTATGCATAATTTTAATATCAGAGTGATTCTCTATTCACTCCAAATTGGTAAAATAAACTTGAATTTTGTTCCAATTCCAACTTCACTTTCAATTTTCAATGCTCCTCCTTGTCGTTCTATCATTTCTTTGCAAAGAATTACTCCTAATCCGGTTCCTTTTTCGTTTTCTGTTCCAAGTGTTGTGTGATTTGAGTCTATTCTAAATATTTTTTCCAATGTTTCCGAACTCATACCAATGCCAGTATCTGCAATAGTAATTTCATTATAGACATTAACAATATTAGAAGATATTGTTATACTGCCATTGCGAGGCGTAAACTTTATTGAGTTACTTAAAAAATTTTCTAATATGGAATTAAGCATTCTTTCATCAGCCTTGACATAATGTGTTTCATCTATTTGATTTATAATAACTATCTCTTTTCGCTCAGAATTTGCAGAGACTAAGCTAGTTGCATATAAAACACTTTCATAGAGCTGAAGCTTTACCAGGTCACATTTCATTTTTCCAGTTTGCAACCTTGCCCAATCAAGTAAGTTCTCAATTAGCTTAAAAGTATTCTTCGATAATTTATCTAGAGAAGCAATAAATCCTTTTATTTCATCTTTACTTAAGTCATCAAAATCTTCTTTCAGTAAGTTTGTATATCCCATTATTCCTGCAAATGGGCTTTTAAGATCATGAGCTATTATCGAAAAGAATTTATCTTTTTCAGCATTAAGTTCTTTCTGTTTTTCCTCAGCTTCTTCTAGTTGAGCGCTAAGAACAACTAGTTCTGCGGATCTTTCTTCAAGCAAATCCCGCTGAAATTGAAGTTCATTTATAACATCATCAGAACGTTGCTGCTCAAGTTTTTGTTCTGAGATATCGCGAACAATTTCAATACATCTGTTGTCTTGCAGTTGCTGTCTAATGACTTCTGCATAAAATTGCCCTCCTGTTTTTCTAACTAACACACATTCTTGTTTAATAACATTGGATTCAATAAATAAATCATCTTCAAATGGTTCGAGATTTAATGAAAATTCTTGCAGATTTTTTCCAATCAAATCTAATTCATCGCAATCAAGTAATTTACGTCCGGCAGGGTTTACGGTAATTATTTTATTATTATCATAAATAAAGAGAGCATCTGCCATTAGTTCAAATACCGAAGCAGAAGTGTCTAAGCACTTTTCTAATTTTGCATCTTGGGTTATGGTAAAACCTTCATCCTTCAATTAAATGCTCCAAAGATTACTCTCAGTAGAACTATACAAAACAAATGCCATTTTAATATGGGAATTGTAATAATTTCATCTTAAAATAAGCGCGAAAAATGACAAGTAAACTCATTTTTTAAGCACTAAGTAAAGACGACAATTGGTCAAAAAATTCACTCGACTAGCCAAATTTTCTAATTGATGCTTATTATTAATACAATGAACAATATTAGCCATTAAAATTATCTTAAACTCCTTCGATAGTTGATATATGAATGGAACAATATTTGTTCTCTACCCAAGAGTAATTAGAGGTTATTATGATAATTATAAGTGTAAGCACTATTGATAGAATGTGCTGGGTTAGCTTAACTAGAAAAAATAAAACTATTATGCTTGCAAAGGAGATTGATATTCAGCGAAGAGCTAATTTTTCAGTCTTCAAAATTATTGCTAAAGGGCTTTTGCTTTTACTTAAACCATTACCTTATTGGCAGAATAAAATTTAGACTTAACTTAAAAACGCTTTACATTTTTTCAGAGAATAGCACGTTTAAGTTTTTAATTATCTAAACTATTGGTTAATAGTTCCGAATATCCAATTAGTAAAAAATTATAATAAATGGAGAAAATATGAGCACGGTAGCTCAATCTAAAACAGAATCTACTGAATTGCTTCAACTTGTAAGCTTTAAAATTGCTAACGAAGAGTTTGGTGTTGATATTCTAAATGTTCAAGAAATAAATAAAATGACTCAAATTACTAAAGTGCCTAACGCTCCGGAGTTTGTTGAGGGAGTTATTAATCTTAGAGGCAGAGTAATACCAATTATTGATCTTAGAACAAGATTGAAGTTAGAAAAGAAAGAACATGATAAAGACACAAGAATAATTGTTGTTGAGATTTCCGGCAGAACGGTTGGTTTTATTGTTGACGCTGTTAAAGAAGTTTTAAGAATACCAATGAATATTACAGAAGCACCGCCAGAAATTGTTACCGGTTTAGACTCGGAATTTATACGTGCGGTTGGAAAACTTGAAGATAGACTGCTAATCTTAATCGATCTCGAAAAAGTTCTTAATGCAGAAGAACACTTGAACTTACAAAAGTTGAATTAAATAAAACAATATAAGTTGGTTGTACTTTTAAGTGCATCTAACGGCATAACTTTAAAAAAGAGGAATAAAATGAATTGGTTTATGAACAAGAGCATACGCACTAAGCTGCTTTCGGGGTTCATATTTTTAGCTTTTTTAACAGCGGTTGTATCTGCAATAGGTTGGCTGGGGTTTAACCACGCTGAAGAAGGTATTGATGATTTATATGATAATAGGTTTATTGCAATTTATGATCTTGCTGCAACTAAAATCAATTTACTAACTGCCGGCGTTAATATTGAAAAAGCTTTTTTGACTACAGATGATGCTGAAAGAGGAATATTTATTTCAACAGCGCAATCTTATCTAAAAAAAGGGGAAACTTCATGGAAGGCTTTTACAGCAACTTTTCTAGTGGAAGAAGAAAAAGTTGAAGTAACAAAATTTGAAAAGGCTTTTAAAAGTTATAAAGCTGAACTCGAAACATGCTTAAGTTTCTTATCCATGGGTGCTGTTGATGAAGCCAAAGTAATGAACCAAGGAGCTATAGAAGAAAACCAAAAATTATGGTTTTCTTCATTGAGTAATTTGTTCGAAATAAATAAACGAGTTGCTAAAGAAACAATGCTATATATTGAAGCCGAAACGGCTTCAAATAAAATACAATTATTAATATTTACATTATTCTCGATACTTGCCGCACTTGGTTTGGGATATATACTAGCAAAGAAAATTGGAGACCCGATTAAAAAGCTTGCTGTTTCGGCTGATAGACTTGCACTAGGTGATGTAGATATTGAAATAAATGCAAAAACAAAAGATGAAATTGGAAATCTAGAAAACTCATTTGCAATAATGATTGAAGGAATAAAAGAAAAAGTTTCTGTTGCGGAAAAAATTGCTGCCGGTGATATGTCCGTAACTGTAATTACAAGATCAGAAAATGATGTTCTCTCAAAATCACTTCAAAAAGTTACCGAATCAATAAAAGGACTCGTTGACGAAACTGTTAAACTTAGTAAAGCCGCAGTTGAAGGAAAGCTATCAACACGAGGAAACGCAAATAAATTTAGCGGCGGATACAAACAAATAGTAGCCGGTGTTAATGAAACATTAGATGCAGTAGTAGCTCCAATGAAAGAATCCGGAGAAGTATTAAACAGACTTTCTGAAGGTGATTTAACTGTACGTATGGTTGGCAGTTACAATGGTGATTTTCAATCAATGAAAGATAACATAAATCAATTAGCAGAATCATTTAATAATGCTTTGAATGATGTAAGTGAAGCAGTGCAGGCAACTGCAAGCGCAAGCGGTCAGATATCGTCATCAGCAGAAGAAATGGCAGCCGGCGCACAAGAGCAAAGCGCACAAACAGCAGAAGTTGCAAGCGCGGTTGATGAAATGACAAAAACAATTATGGACACAACACAAAACGCTTCTTCAGCTTCTGAAACAGCAAAGAATGCCGGTAATATTGCTAAAGAAGGCGGGCGTGTTGTTGGGCAGACAATAGAAGGAATGAACAGAATTGCAGTTGTTGTTAAACAATCTGCAGAGACAGTACAACAACTAGGACAAAGCAGCGATCAGATTGGAGAGATTGTTCAAGTAATAGATGATATAGCAGATCAAACAAACTTATTAGCACTAAACGCGGCAATTGAAGCGGCAAGAGCCGGTGAGCAGGGACGAGGTTTTGCAGTTGTAGCTGATGAGGTAAGAAAACTTGCAGAACGTACAACCAAAGCAACAAAAGAAATTGCAACTATGATTAAACAGATTCAGAAAGATACATCCGAAGCAGTTATTTCAATGACATCGGGAACAGTTGAAGTTGAAAAAGGAAAAGAGCTAGCCGATGAAGCCGGTAAATCACTTACTCAAATAATTTCCGGCGCAGAACATGTTGTTGATATTGTTACACAAGTAGCTGCAGCAAGTGAAGAGCAATCTAGCGCCGCAGAACAAATTAGCAAGAATTTGGAATCAATTAACCATGTTACAAATGAAAGCGCAACGGGAATACAGCAGATTGCCCGAGCTTCTGAAGATTTAAATAGACTTACACTTAATTTACAAGAATTAATTGCACGATTTAAAATAAGTAACTCTTCTAACCAGCTAACAACTCAACTAAGCAGCCGTTCAAATAGATCTCTGATGCGCCATTAATTTGATTAAAAAAAGCTTCGCTAAACAGCGGGGCTTTTTTTGTCACTTTTGATATGTAAAAAAATAATATCAATTGAAGGTTAGCCATTTAAAAAGAGATTATTTAAGATAAAAGCGCTCTTTAAAAAAACTTTAAACACTCGATAATGAAACCAAAGTTTTACAAATGGACTAATTAATACAAGGAGGTATCATGAAAACCACAATCAGTTATAGAACAATTTACATGCTTGTAGCAGCCGCAGTACTAATGTTTGTTGTGCTAACAGAAACACGTGGAAAGGACCTTTTCCCTGGCGAAGAAGATTATTTTGTTGCTGTAGAAAAGGCGCCTGCACCTGTTGGTGGTTTGGAAGCAATTATTAAACGGGCTGTATATCCAGAACTAGCTATGAAAACTAGAACCGAAGGAAAAGTTTACGTTCTAGCATACATAAATGAATCTGGAGATGTAGATGAAGTAAAAGTTGTAAAAGGCATTGGGGGAGGCTGTGATGAAGAAGCAGCGCGGGCAGTTAAAAAATCCAAATTTACTCCTGGTCAGAATAACGGAGCTAATGTTAAAACTAAACTGGCAATTGCTATACATTTTAAATTACCAAGCTAATTACTAATAATAATAAAGGAAAAAACATGATATCGGTAAAAAACAACAAACAATTTAACATAATATTTATGCTACTATTTTTCTCAATAACATTTTCTTTATTAACCAATGCTAATACATTATTTCCGGGTGATGAAGAATATGAAATAGGTATTGAGAAAGCTCCGGCTCCAATTGGCGGCAATGACGCAATAATGAAAAATATAAAGTATCCTGATGCAGCACTGAAAGCTAAAACCGAAGGCAAAGTGTATTGTTTAGCACTCATCAACCAAAATGGTGATGTTGATGATGTAAAAATTGTAAAAGGGTTAGGCAATGGCTGTGATGAAGAAGCTGTAAAAGCAATTAAGAAAACCAAATTTACACCTGGACAAAATTTAGGTGCAAATGTTAAAGCTAAGTTAGCATTGGCTGTACAATTTAAGTTATAAAAAGAACCATTTTTTAAATATTGATAAGCGTTTCATAGAAGCGCTTATCATAAATTTTTTTTACACGAACTAAAAAAATTTTGACGTAATAATGCATATTCCCAATTCGGGGCAGATAAAAATGAAATCCCTAGATTTTAAAAACTTGAAACTGGTTACAAAAATACAAATAGCTGTGTTAGCAATAGCCGCGGCTTCAACTTTAATAGCCTGTGTTTCATTATTGTAAAGGTTCAGATGGAAAAGGAATTTCCTAAATTACAAATAGAGTAAAAA